>JBAXBJ010000139.1:0-9252 GCA_037142075.1 Bacteroidota bacterium | reverse complement strand
AAGAAGAAGGTTCAGCATTCAAAAAGAAAGAAGATACTCACCGTATGGCCGAAGCTAATAAAGCTTTCTCCCATTTCAGGTTCTAATTAAAAATCAAACAGGAAGGTTAATACATGTCATCAGATAAACTGAAATATACGCGCAACATAGGCATAATGGCCCACATCGACGCCGGTAAAACGACGACGACGGAGCGTATATTGTATTACACCGGCCGTAATTACAAGCTTGGTGAAGTACATGATGGTACTGCTACTATGGACTGGATGATCCAGGAACAGGAACGCGGTATTACCATAACTTCGGCTGCTACAACGGTAAACTGGGAGTTCGAATCACAAGACTATCGTCTGAATATTATTGATACCCCGGGGCACGTTGATTTTACAGTTGAAGTAGAAAGATCATTACGTGTGCTCGACGGAGCCGTTGCCGTTTTTTGTGCAGTTGGTGGAGTTGAGCCTCAAAGTGAAACGGTTTGGAAACAAGCAGATAAATATAATGTTCCGCGTATATGCTTCATCAATAAGATGGATCGCGCTGGTGCAGATTTTTTCTCTGTTGTTGAAGAACTGAAAGAAAAATTAGGAGCAAACGCAGTTCCTTTGCAAATACCGATCGGATCAGAAGATACCTTTAAAGGCGTCGTTGATCTTATAAGTAACAAGGCAATTATTTGGGATGATGCGTCAAAAGGAATGCAATATTCCGAAGGACCGGTTCCTGAAGATTTAGTAGAAATTGTTGATCAATACCGCACCCGCCTTGTTGAAGGTTGTGCAGAAGAGGATGATGAATTATTGGAGAAATTCTTTAACGATCATAATTCGATTACTGAAGAAGAAATGCGACGCATCATTCGTCAGTCAGTACTTTCAATGAAAATAACCCCGGTTATCTGTGGTTCGGCATTCAAAAATAAAGGTGTTCAAAACCTGTTGGATTCGATTTGCCTGTACCTTCCTAATCCTTATGATGTACCGGCTGTTTCAGGTATTAACCCTGATACGGATGCTGAAGAAATCCGTCATATCGATTCAGAAGAACCATTTGCAGCATTGGCTTTCAAAATTGCAACCGATCCTTTTGTTGGACGTATAGCTTTCTTCAGGGTATATTCAGGAACACTTCAATCAGGAAGTTATGTATTGAATGCTTCTACAGGAAAAAAGGAACGTATCTCGCGTATCATGCAGATGCATGCCAACAAGCAAATCCCTTTAGACTCTATTGAAGCTGGTGATATAGGTGCAGCAGTCGGATTTAAACAAATCCGCACCGGCGACACTCTTTGCGACGAAAAGCATCCTATTATCCTTGAATCAATGACATTCCCTGAACCAGTTATCAGTGTTGCTATTGAGCCACGTACCCAGGATGATGTTGATAAACTTGACCTGGCATTATTGAAACTTGCAGAAGAAGATCCTACTTTCAAGATCCGTACCGATCAGGAAACTGGTCAGACTGTTATCTCAGGAATGGGTGAATTGCATCTCGATATTTTGACGGATCGTTTGCGCAGGGAATTTAAACTTGAAGTTAACCAGGGTCCTCCCCAGGTAGCATATCGTGAAGCTGTTACAGCAACTGTACATCATCGCGAAGTATATAAGAAACAAACCGGTGGTAAAGGTAAATTTGCCGATATTATTTTTGATCTTGGCCCGGCTGACGATGCGGAATTTAAAGGACTGCAGTTTGTCAACGAAGTTAAAGGCGGTAATATCCCTAAGGAATTTATTTCACCTATCGAAAAAGGCTTTAAAGCAGCAATGTCGAATGGCGTAATGGCAGGCTTTGCTCTTGAAAGTATGAAAGTAAGATTGATTGATGGTTCGTTCCACGCGGTTGACAGCGATGCCTTAGCTTTCGAAATCTGTGCAAAAATCGGATTCAAGGAAGCTGCCCGCAAAGCGAAGAGTGTATTGCTCGAGCCTATCATGAAAATAGAAGTTGTTTGCCCTGATAATTATGTTGGTGATGTTACCGGCGACCTTAACAAACGTCGTGCAGTAGTTGAGAATATCGACGCCAAGATCAAATATCAGATTGTAAAAGCTAAAGTGCCCTTGTCGGAAATGTTTGGTTATGTTACAAGCTTACGCACAGTAACATCGGGACGTGGAAACTCAAGTATGGAATTCTCACATTACCAGGAAGTTCCAAAGTTTATCGCTGAGGATGTGATAGCAAAGATCAAAGGATAACAATTCAGTCATAATAACGTAATAAAAGATTACAACGTGAACCAGAGGATTAGAATAAAGCTGAAATCGTACGATCATAACCTGGTAGATAAGTCTGCCGAAAAGATTGTGAAGACGGTGAAATTGACCGGGGCAATTGTGAACGGGCCGATCCCTCTTCCAACCGATAAAAAGATCTACACTGTTCTTAAATCGACTTTTGTAAATAAAAAGTCACGCGAACAATTCGAATTGAGTTCTTACAAAAGATTGTTGGATATCTACAGCTCAACAGCAAAAACTATTGATGCTCTGATGAAACTGGAATTACCCAGCGGCGTTGAAGTAGAGATCAAAATCTGATAAGTTCAGGTTTGTAGTTGAAAAAATTAGAAAAGAAACATTAATATCTCGATATAATGTCAGGAATTATCGGAAAAAAAATAGGAATGACCAGCATATTTGATGCCAATGGCAAAAATGTTGCTTGTACAGTTATCGAAGCTGGTCCTTGCTTTGTAACTCAGGTCAGGACAATGGAAAATGACGGTTACGAAGCTATCCAACTCGCCTATGAGGATAAAAAGGAGAAGCATTCGACCAAAGCTGAAATGGGACATTTTAAGAAAGCTGGTATTACACCTAAACGTGTTGTAGTCGAGTTTACCCGTTTTGAAGCGGATCATCAAAAAGGATTTGGAGATATTCTGAATGTGGATATTTTTGAGGAAGGTGAATTTATTGATGTAGTAGGAACTACAAAAGGTAAAGGTTTCCAGGGTGTTGTTCGCCGTCACGGTTTTGCCGGTGTTGGTGGTGCAACTCACGGGCAGCATAACCGCCTGAGAGCTCCTGGATCAGTAGGCGCTTCATCCTATCCAAGTAAAGTTTTCAAAGGAATGCGTATGGCTGGCCATATGGGTGTTGATCGGGTAAAAATGATTAATCTCCAGATTATGAAAATCGTTCTTGAAAAAAATCTTCTTGTAATTAAAGGTTCCGTACCCGGAGCAAATGGTTCATATGTAATTGTTGAAAGATGGAGCTAGTAGTATATAACATAAAGGGCGAAAAAACTGATAAAACAGTTACACTCAACGATAGTATTTTCGATGTAGTTCCTAACGATCACGCCATATATCTTGATACCAAACAGTATCTTGCCAATCAACGTCAGGGAACCCATGCTTCACTTGAGAAATCAATGGTTAGCGGAAGTACCAAGAAATTGAAAAAGCAAAAAGGAACAGGTGGAGCCCGTGCAGGTAGCCGTAAATCACCCTTGTTCAGGGGAGGAGCCCGCGCTTTTGGTCCACAACCACGCGATTACAGTTTCAAACTGAACAAAAAACTGAAAAAGCTGGCGCGTTTGTCGGCACTGGCTTATAAAGTAAAAGAGAACAATATAATGGTTATTGAGGATTTCAATTTCTCATCACCTAAAACCAGTTCTTATGCCTCAGTTCTTTCAGCACTCAAAATGAGCGGACGCAAAACTCTTATGGTGTTGCCGGAAAATATTCAAAATATTGTGCTTTCATCGCGCAATATTCAAAGGGCAAAAGTAACACGTGCGTGTGACCTGAATACATTCGATATTCTAAATGCTCAAAACCTGATCCTTCTTGTAAGTTCAGTTACTGAGATTGAAAAATCATTCGAAAATTAATAAATACTGTTAGCAGTAACAATTTAAATAAAATTAGCGATGGGTATTATCATAAAGCCGATCATTACTGAAAAAATGACAGCCCTGGGCGATAAGCTGGGACGTTATGGCTTTGTAGTTGACAAGCGTGCCAACAAATTGCAGATTAAGAAAGCTGTCAAAGAATTGTATGGTGTTGAAGTGGAAGATGTAAATACCATGACATACGCCGGCAAAAGTAAATCACGCTTTACCAAAAGCGGTGTTCTTTCCGGGAAAACCAATTCTTTTAAAAAGGCTATCATCACATTAGCTAAAGGCGAATCAATAGATTTTTACAGCAATATCTAAGGAATAATGGCTCTAAAGAAATTTAAACCAACCACACCTGGTCAGCGTTTCAAGGTTATCAGCACCTTCGACGAAATCACCACTTCGGTGCCCGAGAAAAGTTTGCTTGAACCTCAGCATAAGTCTGGTGGTCGTAACCACGATGGCAAAATGACTATGCGGTACATGGGTGGTGGTAATAAACAACACTACCGTATCATAGATTTCAAACGCGAAAAGGATAATATTCCTGCCGTTGTAAAAACGATAGAATATGACCCAAACCGTACAGGACGAATAGCCCTTCTGTTTTATGCCGACGGCGAAAAACGTTATATACTTGCTCCTCAAGGACTAAAAGTGGGTCAGGTTATCATGTCAGGCGTAGGTGTAGCTCCGGAAGTTGGGAATGCTCTTTTCATGAGCGAGATTCCTTTCGGTACGATGATTCACAACATTGAACTCCGCCCGGGACAAGGTGCAAAAATGGTACGCAGTGCCGGTGCATCAGCTCAATTAATGTCACGTGACGGAAAGTTTGCCGTGGTCAGGATGCCATCAGGTGAAGCCCGCTTAATCCTGCAAACCTGCAAAGCTACAGTCGGTATGGTTTCGAATGGTGATCACCAGCTTGAAGTTTCCGGTAAAGCCGGTCGCTCCAGGTGGCTGGGTCGCAGACCACGTACACGTCCTGTTGTTATGAATCCTGTTGATCACCCGATGGGAGGAGGCGAAGGAAGAGCTACCGGTGGACACCCACGTACACGTAAGGGTACACCAGCTAAGGGCTTCAAAACCCGCTCGAAGACAAGTGCTTCGAATAAATATATCATTGAAAGAAGGAAGAAGTAATCTTATAAATAAAGCATCATGAGCCGTTCGCTAAAAAAAGGCCCTTTCATAGATTATAAACTGGAAAAGAAGGTTTTAGACCTGATTGACAGCAAAAAGAAAGTTGTAATCAAAACTTGGTCGAGATCCTCAACAATAACACCTGATTTTGTTGGCCAGACTATAGCTGTTCATAACGGGAATAAATTTATACCTGTATATGTAACCGAAAATATGGTTGGTCATAAACTAGGAGAATTCAGCCCCACCCGCATTTTCAGGGGACACGCCGGTAATAAAGGTAAGAAGTAATAAGACTTAGCAACAATGGGATCAAGAAAACATAATTCAGCTGAGCAGCGAAAAGAGGCAAACAAAACATTGTTTTTTGCCAAATTGAATAACTGCCCTTCCTCGCCCAGGAAAATGAGGCTTGTAGCCTTACTGGTTAGTGGAAAAAATGTAGAAACTGCATTGAATATTTTACAACATACTCCTAACTACGCAGCCGAAAAACTCAGCAAGCTGATCAAATCAGCCCTGGCTAACTGGCAGCAGAAGAATGAAGGAGTTCGCATGGAAGACAGCAACCTTTACATCAAAGAGGTAAAAGCTGACGGCGGTCGCAGCCTGAAACGTGTACAGCCGGCTCCTCAGGGTCGTGCGCATCGTATCAAAAAGCGCTCAAACCATGTAACTGTTATTTTAGATAGCAGAGTGAAGATAGAAAAAACTGAAATAGTAACTAAATAATCAAGCAGCCTAATGGGACAAAAATGTAATCCGATCGGCAACAGGTTAGGTATCGTAAAAGGATGGGATTCTAACTGGTACGGTGGTAAAAAGTTTGCAGACAAACTGGTTGAAGACGATAAAATCCGGAAGTATCTTAATGCACGTCTATCAAAAGCAGGTATTTCTCACATTATTATTGAACGTACTCTGAAGCTGGTAACTGTCACAATTAATACTGCCCGCCCAGGAATTATCATAGGAAAAGCCGGACAGGAAGTTGACAAACTCAAGGAAGAGTTGAAAAAACTTACCGGGAAGGAAGTACAGATAAACATTTCGGAAATTAAACGTCCCGAATTAGATGCTGTAATCGTAGGGAATACAATAGCTCGTCAGCTCGAAGGACGTATTTCATACCGCAGGGCAATAAAAACCGCTATCACTGCAGCAATGCGTGTAGGTGCCGAAGGAATGAAAGTGCAGATTTCAGGCCGCCTGGGTGGAGCTGAAATGGCTCGACGCGAACAGTTCAAAGAAGGTCGTATCCCTTTGCACACATTACGTGCCGATATTGATTACGCTCTTGCTGAAGCTCAGACAACCTATGGTAAATTAGGAATCAAAACCTGGATCATGAAAGGTGAGATTTACGGTAAAGTTGATCTTGTACCAGGCACTGACAATATAGTGAAAGATAAATTATCACATGGAACAGGTGGCCGGCCTTCAGGAAAAGGTCCACGTGGAGATCGTGAACGTGGAGGCGACCGTGGGGGAGACCGTGGCGGTGATCGTCGTCCAAGGAACAAAAAATAAGTAAGGAATAAAGTACTCATCAACATATAGTTTTAGCGATGTTACAGCCTAAAAGAACAAAATACAGGAAGCAGCAGAAAGGCAAAATGAAAGGAAATGCCAAACGTGGTTATGAATTATCATTCGGATCATTTGGTATTAAAGCACTCGAAGAAGTGTGGCTTACAGGTCGTCAGATTGAAGCTGCCCGCCAGGCAATCACACGTTATATGAAACGTGAAGGCCAGTTATGGATCCGTATTTTCCCTGACAAACCCGTTACCAAAAAACCTGCCGAAGTACGTATGGGTAAAGGTAAAGGTGCTCCCGAATATTTCGTAGCACGTGTTACACCAGGGCGTTTACTTTTCGAACTCGAAGGCGTGCCTCAGGAAATTGCAAAAGAAGCCTGCCGCTTAGGTTCACAAAAACTGCCAATCGCCGTGAAATACGTTGTTCGCAGAGATTATGAAGAAAATTTAGCTTAACCTGGTTAACCGGTATTTAAAAGTTGCCAATAGTATAATAGAAGCAAAATGAAACAAGAAGTTATTCGTGAACTATCAACTCCCGAGTTGATTGAAAGACTGGAAGATGAACGCTTGCAACTTAATAAGTTGAAAATGAACCACGCTGTTTCTCCTCTGGAAAACCCAAACAAAATAAAAGCATACCGCAGAACTGTAGCCCGTTTGGTAACTGAATTGCACATGCGTAATTTATCATCGGTAGTAGCTGACAAGGCTAAAAAATAATAATTTTCACTGCAATGGAAGAAAGAAATCTCAGGAAAGAAAAAGTCGGTCTTGTTGTTAGCAATAAAATGGAGAAATCCATTGTTGTTCAGGTTGAGAGGCGCGTAAAGCACCCAAAATACCACAAGTTTGTAAAAAAGACTTCAACGTTTGCTGCCCACGACGAAAACAATGAATGCGGTATAGGTGATACTGTGCGCATATCAGAAACCCGACCTCTGAGCAAGACAAAATGTTGGAGATTAGTTGAAATAATTGAAAGAGCCAAATAATTATGATACAGCAGGAATCAAGACTCATGGTAGCCGATAATAGCGGTGCTAAAGAGGTACTCTGTATAAGGGTGCTTGGGGGTACCGGCAGGAAGTATGCCTCAGTCGGCGATAAAATTATCGTCTCGATAAAAAAAGCCATCCCTTCAGGGAACGTTAAAAAAGGAACTGTGGCTAAAGCTGTTGTAGTTCGCACCAGCAAGGAAATTCGTCGCGCCGACGGTTCCTACATCAGGTTCGACGACAATGCAGTAGTGCTTCTCAACACTGCCGGTGAGATGATCGGAACCCGCATATTCGGGCCAGTTTCGAGAGAACTCAGGGAAAAACAGTATATGAAGATTGTTTCACTTGCACCGGAAGTGCTTTAATAAATAAAAGCTATGAGTATTAAAGTTCATATAAAAAAAGGGGATAATGTAAAAATACTTGCCGGCGACTCGAAAGGGAAAACTGGTAAAGTGTTGGAAGTTGTGTTGGAAAAGTATAAAGCTATTGTTGAAAATGTTAACATGGCTACCAAACATTCCAAACCCAATGCAAAAAACCCAAAAGGGGGTCTCCTGAAACAGGAAATGCCTATTCACCTTTCAAATCTGATGCTAGTGGATGCAAGTGGAAAAGCTACACGAATCGGACTTAAGAAAGATGAAAAAACAAATAAAACGGTAAGAGTTTCAAAAAAAACTGGGGAGGTAATTAAATAATGGAATATTCAGCTCGCCTTAAGGAAAAGTACCATGTGGAAGTAGTTCCCGCTTTGACGGAACAATTCCAGTACAAAAACACGATGCAGGTGCCTAAACTGGTAAAGATTTGTTTAAACCAGGGACTTGGAACCGCAATATCGGATAAGAAAATCATTGACGTCGGAGTTGCTGAAATGTCGGCTATAGCTGGTCAGAAAGCAGTTTCAACCAAATCAAAAAAGGATATCTCCAACTTCAAGTTACGTAAAAATATGCCGGTAGGCGTTCGCGTGACTCTTCGCGGTCAGCAGATGTACGAATTCCTTGACAGGTTGGTATCTATTGCTATCCCACGTGTTCGCGATTTCCGCGGAATTAACGTAAAAGGTTTTGATGGTCGCGGTAACTATACTATGGGAATCACCGAACAGATCATTTTCCCCGAAGTAGTAATCGATAAAGTATTGAAAATTAACGGTATGGATATCACTTTTGTTACTACAGCAAAAACTGATAAAGAGTGTATGGCACTGTTAAAAGAATTTGGTTTACCGTTTAAGAAATAACTATAATAATATGGCAAAAGAATCACTCAAAGCCAGAGAAGTAAAAAGACAGAAACTGGTTGATAAGTATGCTGTAAGGCGTGCTGCGCTTAAAGCTGCCGGAGACAATGTCGGATTGCAAAAATTACCTAAAAATTCCAACCCGATCCGTTTGCACAACCGTTGTCAGATAACCGGAAGACCTAAAGGATATATGAGGCAATTTGGAGTTTCGCGTATCAACTTCCGTTTCATGGCACTCGACGGTTTGATACCTGGAATTAAAAAAGCCAGCTGGTAAAAATATTACTGAAACATTAACATACAAGATACAAAATGATCACAGATCCGATTGCAGATTATCTTACTAGAATAAGGAATGCCGTGATGGCCAACCACAGGGTTGTTGAAATTCCTGCATCTAATCTCAAGAAGGAGATAACAAAAATCCTCTTCGACCAGG
>JBAXBJ010000138.1:0-9685 GCA_037142075.1 Bacteroidota bacterium | reverse complement strand
GAAATTAGCATGTAATGAGTTAGTTACGTTCGCATTTGTAATATGAATTGGGGAATTTATTTTGACATCTGTACTTAATTTACATTCCCGGGGTTATTTTTAGGATCAAGATAGCAAATGGTATAATTAATTAAAAAAATACAAATCATTTTTTTACTTTAGCAATTCAATTCTGAAAATACCCGAATTACTGATGAAGACTTGTAGAATCTACCTTCTTTTGATATTGCTATGTTTTCCTTTCGGGATTGTCATTTCTCAAACTATTAATTCTGAAACACTTGCAGCAGATTTTGTCCGTAAGTTTGGAAAACATCTTTCCGGTAATATGGATACAATGAATCAGACGGTTGACCGGATGATTCACAAGGTTAGGGCGGATTACCCCGGGAAAGCGGAAGAAATTCTGTGCTCTACAGGAAATTTGCTTTACAAAAACAATTTCAATGATGCAGCGCTAAAGTGCTTCAGGGCGGCATTTCCTCTGATCAGTGAAAGCAAAAATCCAGAGGCATATATCTCCTGTGCACTTGCCATTGCAAATGTTTTCTACAAAGCGTCGAAAGCCGATTCCGCCGGTTTTTATACCAATCTGGCCTATGGCACTGCAAAGCAGAAAATGATACACCGGTACGATGGTGAAATCTACAACAACAAGGCCCGTATTGCCGACCTGGTTGGTCAGCGGTTAGATGCCGTAAACTGGTACCTGAAGGCCGCTGATTTCATGAGGGAGAAAAAGGACACTGCCAGTCTTGGAGTTATACTGGGCAGCATCGGAGCGGTGCAAATCAATCTTAATAATTACGTTGAAGCTCTGAAATACCTCTGTGAATCAGAAACATACAACGAACGCCAGGATAATAAAGCGGCACTAAACGACACTTACACTAACCTGGCAGTTGCCTATAAAGGACAGGGAAATTTGCAGGAGTCTGTCAGGTATTATTTCAAGTCGATCAGTCTTTCAAAAAAATTACATAACGATTTCCAACTAGCCAGAGCATTTATGAATCTTGCCACAGCTTACTTTAGTGAAAAGAAGTACAGGGAAGCGGAGGATTACATTGACAGCAGTATGTTTCTTTGCGAGAAATATAACATCCGGGTGGGTTTGATTCTGAATAGCATAAACCAGGGACAATTGATGCTGGAAACGGGGAGGGTCAGCAAGGGTCTCGAATTGCTCCTTGAGACTGAAAATACTATGGCTGGCTACAAAATGCCCGGGATACTGTGTGAACTCTGGTCAATTATTTCCTACGGTTACGAAAAGGACAAACAATACCGGCCTGCACTGGATTATTATAAGAAATCCATTGCATTAAAGGACAGTATCGCCGGAAGCGAGACAAAGCGACAAGTATTTGAACTGCAGACCCGTTATGAAAACGAACGATCAGCCCGGCAGATTGACCTGCTGCAGGAAAAGATTGGGAAACAAAAAAACCGTAATAATTTTTTTCTACTGGGCCTCGGAATGTCGGTTGTCATCATTTTACTGCTGGGGGCTTTACTGATTTTTTACAAGCGAACCCAGCTATATAAGCAACGGCTGGCCAGCGAAGAAAATAAAAAACTGCGGTTGAGCATGAACATCAAGGATCAGGAACTGGCAAGTAAAGCCATGAACATGGCTAAAATAAATGAAATGGTCCTTGAAGTCAGTGATAAGATGAAACTGGTCTTGCCAGGCCTGACAAAAGAAAAAACCGATTCATTGCAACAAATACTCCGAAACCTGGAGAACAGCCTTCCCTCGGAGGCATGGAAGGAATTTGAAACCCGCTTTGAGCAAGTCCATTCAGGATTTTATGACAATATGTTAACCCTGTATCCCGATCTGACCCCCGCTGAACTGAAAGTTTGCGGGTTCCTCCGGCTCAACCTCACTACCAAGGACATAGCACTGCTGACTAATCGCACCATCGGCACCATTGATCACGCCCGGAGTTCGATACGCCGGAAGATGAACCTTGACAACGAAGCCAACCTGACCTCCTGCCTGCTTTCTCTGTAGGTTCTCAATATCACATCCGATTAGAATAGCCCAAGATAGGTATTTTTTGCTGTCCAGCCCCCCTTTCCTCCATTAAACAGTCTCTTAAACGCAGAGGTTTTTCACAGAGTTTCGCTAATAAATTAAGTGAAATATGTTCCCGGAGAAGTGAAATAGGGGAGTTCAAGGAATTACTAAAATAAACCTTACAAATATTTTGAACCACATAGTCACAGCAGAGCACATAGATAAGGACATATAGGCGTTCAGGATAATATAAAATTCTCGAAATATAGCAACTACCAGTAGAAATAACAACTTACCTATGTGTTTTTCTATTGTGTACTATTGTGACTTTTGTGGTTTTCTTTTAATCTGGTAAAGTGGAAATAAGTTATATTTTTTATATTACTTCTTATATTGGAAGCCATTAATACCTATAAAACTTAACCTGGACAAGCCAGAACCCAAAAAGAACGCAAAACACATAACCTTAAATTAAAAATAAAAAAGTCAGGGGCTTGCAATACTTTCACATTTTGTGTTCTGTGTTTAATGTTTTTAATTCCTTACCGAATAATATGCCAGAAAAAACATCAAATTAAAAGATAACACTCTAATCATCAGGAATATTGCCCTGGCTGGATCAAGCTCTTATTAAGATGAAAAATACATGCAATCTTTAAGAATCCCTTGACTGCATACTTTTATTGCACATGACTTTTTGACTAAAAATTTGATGTAAATACTCCAATGCCTACTCGTGTACTCACCCTTAAACTACACCGCATATGAAAATTATTTTTACGATTTTAGCATTGATGTTTGTTTATTGTGCGGCCATTTCCGGAAACTTTACCAGATTGATTTTCCCCTCTTCACAACCACCGATAAATAATGTTGAAGTAAGTTCAACAGGCGGACCCGTTATCCCAAGCTATTACACTACGCTGAAAGAGGCTTTCAATGCCATTACCCCGGGCACCCAACAGGGAGACATCATCGTAAAGATCAATGCCAGCATCACCGAAACAGCCAGCGCTGTTTTTATATCAAATCGGGTTTGCGCCGGGTAAAAGCCCAACAGTTTCAAGGTACACCTCTGTCATCGTGTATTCCACAACAACAGGTCTTACCATAAGCGGGGCCATTAACGGGCCGCTGGTCGATTTGAACGGTGCGGATAAGGCAACCATTGATTGAAGGGTAATTCAACTGGGAAGCAAGGATCTCGCCATTGTTAACACTTCAGTTACAGCAAATAATGCATTGCCTATTTCGGTCATCAGGTTTATCAATTCGGCCGAAAACAACAAGGTGAAATATTGTACCATCAAAGCCACTGCGTTGAGCAAAGCTATATGTACCTGGTATGCTTATCATTAGCATACGGGCAACAGATAAATGACAGATGGTTTTATGCCAACGGGAGATTAATGACAGATGTTTTATTTGGGGAATTATAAATATTGATATTTTTTTGCTGCTTGCTAAATGCAACAGCCATGAATAAAAAAATCATTGAAAACAGCTCCCAGGAAATAAAGGAACACAACCACATACTCAAAGAAAAATCAAATGCCTATAAAAAACTGGCCGAAGCATTAAACGAATATTACCTGGGTCACTTATCTGAAACCCGGGAGGAGGATGAAAACACCACGAAAAATCAAAGAAAATCAAAGAAAATCGACAAAAAGTAAAAAAAGCAACATGAACAAATTGCACAAACATATCATTCTGCTCAGGTAATCGGCCATGATGTTTTTGTTGAAGCAATTTTAAACCTCACTACCATGAAAAGATCGTTTACTATGTTTTTCGTCCTTGCACTGACAGCAGGGATTTGGATGCAGACTGCCAACGCCCAGATCACCGTCTCCGGCTCCATCACCAAAGACGGCACGTACACCTCGCTGACACAAGCCGCCGGGGCCTTTGCCGCGCTGAACGGCACCAGCCAGGCAGGAAAAACCATTGTCATCACCATTACTGCGGATGTTACCATTGAAGACGGCACGAACGCCCTGACCGGGGCGGCCGGCATGTGGACAAGCCTTACCATTACACCGGTGGGAACCCGGATCATCTCCGGGTCGGCGGCGAAGCCGCTCATCGACCTTAACGGTGCCGACAATGTGACCATCGATGGCAGGGAAAATGGTATTGGGATTACCAAAAGCCTGACCATCAGCAACAACAGCACATCGGCCACGGCAGAAACCTCTACTATCCGCTTCATTAACGATGCCTGTAGCAACACGGTGAAATTTTGCATTCTCAAAGGATCTTCAACTGCAACCTACGGGGGAATCGCGTATTTAAGCACGACCACGGGAACCACCGGGAACGATGGCAATACCATCGATAACAACGATATTACCTGTTCAGCCACTGCAAACAGACCATATTGTGCGATATTTTCATACGGAACATCATTGAAAGAGAACAGTGAGAACATTTTCAGCAACAATAATATCTTCGATTTTCTAAACAAAGCCTACACCTCATACGGGATATATCTTGGCACTTCAGCCACCTGCACCATCTTGGGAAACAGTTTCTATGAAACTGCCTCCTTCGCCTCGACCGCAAATACAAGCTATTACGCCATTTACATTCAGAATGGAACTGGATTTACGATCTCATCCAATTTTATTGGCGGGAGCGGGCCGGGTTGCACCGGTACCTGGGTAAAAACCGGCTCATTTGCCAATCATTTCAAAGCCATCTATATTTCAGGTTCTGCCGGAACAGCATCAGAGATACAGGGCAATACGATTAAAAACTTCAGCTGGACCGTGTCGACCGCCACCTGGACGGGAGTGGAAATTGCCGGTGCAACGGTGGCAAACATCGGTACAACGGCCGGGAATGTGATCGGATCTGCACCGGGTATCAATTCCGTCATTGTAACTCAAAACACGATCGAATATACAGGGGCTGTTTTTGGGTTTCGGGCAACATCATCCGGGACAGTCATCATTAAAAACAATGTCGTTGGTGCCATCAAAACAGCCAACAACAACCCGGACGGTGGGACCGACCTGTATGGAATTGCAGTCTCCGGAACCGGCAACAGGACCATCAGCAACAACCTAGTCGGAAGCACGGACCCGGGCTCTTCCCTGAGTATGTACGCGAGCTCAGGTGCCATCCTTTACGGACAACAGGTGTGCGGGATTTCCAACGGAGGAAACGGCAATGTGGTCATTTCAGAAAATACCATCTCCAGGTTAAAAAATGGTCCCGCGAGTTCCGCCCCTCCCGGACCTGTGAGGGGGATATTCCTGACCTCCGGATCCAACACCGTTACAGGCAATACCATTTGTGAACTCACTGCCAATAGTAAAAATGATTATTCTGACTACCGGGCAGCCGTTACAGGCATTTGCATGTACAGCACAACCGCAGGACAAACCATTACGGGCAATACCATCTATAACCTTTCAAATACATACAACGTTTCAGCCACTGTAGCTGGTATATTTTATTCCAGCGGCACAAGCGGAACCAACACCGTTTCAGAGAATTTCATTCACAGCCTCACCCAAACATCGCCCAGGCCCTTCTCAAATATTAACGGGATACGGATAGCAAAGGGCACCCTGACGGTTGCAAACAACATTATCTCCATCGGGGGAACCAAGGATTGCAACATCGCCGGAATTTATGAGGAGTGTAGCCAGGGCAGTCCTTCTTTTTACTTTAATACGGTTTACATCGGCGGGACTTTATCAACGGGTTCCTTGCTGACATACGGTTTATACAGCACCAGCAGCATGACGCGTGATATCAGAAACAACATTCTTTACAATGCAAGGACAACCGGCAGTGCCAACACCAATTTTGCCATCGGCCTCAGCTCACTGACCAACCTGACCATAGATTACAACGACTATTATGCCCCTAATTCGGGCGGAGCCATTGGAAGACAAGGAAGCCCCGTTACTGTTCATTCCACCCTAGCCCTGTGGCAGGGATACACACGCCAGGATGCGCACAGTCTGAACACAGATCCCTCGTTCGCGTTGCCCGAAGGTACCTTGCCTGAAAATTACCGGCCTGCAATCAGCGCTTTAAGCGGAGTGGCGGGAACGGGCACACTTACTGACTATGCCGGCGCAACAAGAAGCCTCAAGGGGCCAACGATGGGGGCGTATGAATACAATTTACCGGTGACGGTGACCGCGACTTTGGGAACACTTTCGGCCAGTTACCAAACCCTGAAAGCCGCCTTCGATGCCATCAATGCAGGAACCCACCAGGGTGTAATTACCGTAAAAATCAATACCAGCACCACCGAAACGGCCACAGCCGTTATTAATGCCAGCGGCACCGGCAGCGCTTTGTACACTTCCGTCACTGTTTATCCGACAGCATCGGGAATATCCGTGACCGGCGACCTTGCTGCGCCACTTATCGACCTCAACGGGGCCGATAATGTAACGATAGATGGCAGGTTGAATGCAAGCGGGGCCTTGAAGAGTCTCATGATCAGCAACACCAGTACATCGAACACAGCCGGGACGTCCACCATCCGTTTCATCAACGATGCCTCTTCGAATACGGTAAAATACTGCACACTAAAGGGATCATCAACGGCAACCAGCGGAGGAATCCTCCATTTAAGCACTACCACCGGTACGACCGGGAACGATGGCAATACCATCGACCATAACGATATTACCAATGCCGCCGATGCAAACAGGCCTGTAAATGCCATATTATCATTGGGAACATCCGGCAGTGAAAACAGCGGGAACACCATGAGCAACAACAATATTTATGATTTTTTGAACCGTGGAGTGGCCTCTCAGGGAATACACCTGAGTTCCTATACTACATCAAGCACGATTTCAGGAAATAGTTTCTACGAAACCCAATCTTTTACCCCGACTGCAAGTGGCTTAAACTACATCGTGATCTATATTAACAACACTTCCGGCAACAGTTTCACCGTTTGCAACAACTATATCGGAGGCAGTGCGGCAAGCTGCGGGGGTCCGGCATGGACCAAAACAAACGCATTTTCTATTGGTTTTAACGCCATCAAACTATTTGTAGGAGAGGTTGTGGAATCTGATGTTCAGGGCAACACCATCAGAAACTTCTCTTTTTCAAACACCGGGAACGGCTCTTTTGTTGGCATTGGCATTCATTATGGCAGTGTAAATATCGGCACTATTACAGGAAATACGATAGGGGCATCCACAGGAACCGGATCCATTGTTCTGACCAACTCGACCTCCGCCGGTTATTTTTATGGAATCTTTACTACCGGTACCAGCAACGGACAGATTATCAATATTTACAATAACAGTATCGGATCCATTACAACAGCCAATAACCCCTCATGGCATACGACGATTATCGGTATCAGAACTAGCGGATCTGGAGCGGCTAACATTGTGAACAATACCATTGGAAGTTCAACCACGTCCAACAGTATAAATGCAGCTTCTATTGGCGAGGGAGCTCCCGGAACCCAGAGTGTGACGGGGATATATAATATGCTTTACGGGGGGACGTGTGTTATATCAAAAAACCTGATTGCAAACCTCACCAATGGCTCCAGACAAACTTTGTCGACTTTTGCAAACCAGATTATTGGGATATACTGTTCTTCTGGGATACATCTGATCACAGACAATATTATTCACGATCTAACAATTGGAAGTGCCAGTTCGTTATCTACGGCCCCTTCAGCGTGCGGTATTTATTTCAATGTGACTGCAAAAAACACGCTTCAAACGGTTTCAGGCAACACCATTTATAATATTTCCAATACATATCCCACGTATGCAGGATTCGTAATGGGTATTTATTTTAAAGGCGGTGAAGGCCTTGCTAGCAAAGTGTCTGAAAATTTCATCTATGGATTGTCGGTAAACGCATCCACCACGCTGGCATCTGTCATTGGCATTGCTAATTTTTCCGGGGCATCTGTTTTTTCGAACAACCTTGTCAGCCTTGGAGGGAATAGCAAGACAGAATTTATCGGAATAAGTGATGCTTCGAATGCTTTAAACCATAATATAAGTTTATTCCACAACACCGTGTATATAGGCGGACAGCCGCCTATGGGCAGCACCAATAAATCTTATGCTTTTAAAACGATATCAACCATCCCCGTCCGCGATTTCAGAAATAATATTTTTGTCAATACACGTTCCACACCGGGTGGCGCAAACCTGCACTATGCCGCCTATTTTGGATATGCGACGAGTACAAGTCTCACCCTGGATTACAACGATTACTTTGTTTCGGGTACCGGAGGAGTTCTGGGGTTTTACAACAATCTGCCTGTAACCAATTTGCCATTGATTACAGGATTAGATGCAAACAGCCAGAAGATCGACCCGGATTTTGCTTCCCCGGGGGGCATTGCCCCGCTCAACTACTATCCTTCGGCCACGCTGAATGGCGCAACGGGTACAGGCATTGCAACCGATTTTAACGCTTACACCAGGAGTGCAACAACCCCAAAAATGGGCGCCATCGAATCAGCATCAGCCCCTCCCAATACCGTGAGTGTATTGAAAGCAAATGTTTTACAGGCATCCTACCCCAATTTAGAAAATGCCTTCGATAAAATAAACGACGGGACGCACACCGGGAGCCTCGTTTTAAAGATCACAGCCTCGCATTTGCTGAACACCTCTGCGGTACTGAACAATAGCGGCATGGGAAGCGCCAGTTATAACGATATAACCATTTACCCCACATTAGCAGGGATTACTGTAAGCGGCAACCTCAATGCACCCCTGATCGACCTCAACGGGGCAGAAAATGTTATCATCGATGGCAGGGTAAATGCAACCGGCGCTGTGAAGAGCCTCATCATTACCAACACCAGTACCGGAAATAATCCCGGGACTTCGGCCATCCGTTTTAACTACGGTGCCTCGAACAATACCGTGAAATACTGTACCCTCAAAGGTGCGTCGCTGGGAACCGCCGCCGCAATTGTATTGTTCGGAACGGCATCATCGGTGAGCGGGAACAGTAATAACACCCTCGACAACAACAACATCACCAATGCCGCTGATGCAAACAGGCCGTTAAATGCGATATATTCCCTGGGAAACGGAACTTTCCAAAACAGCGGCAATACCATCAGCAACAACAATGTGTATGATTTTTTTAACCGGGGAATTGTCTCCTGCGGGATTAATATCGGCGTCTCTTCTACAGAGTGGACCATCACAGGAAACAGTTTTTATGAAACTGCTTCATTTGTGCCGACAGCGCATGTTGCATACATCGTGATCAATATCAGCACAACAACCGGAAACAATTTTACCGTGACCAATAACTACATTGGCGGCTCGGCGACCAGTTGCGGGGGTACAGCATGGACAAAGACCAATGCGTTCGACAATAGTTTTATCGCCATTTCTCTTTCTACGGCTACGGGTACGGCAAGCAGTGTTCAGGGAAACACCATTCAGAATTTCTCCTATGCCAATGCTGCAAGCCTTTCATGGAAAGGCATCGTATGTGCCTCTTTAACCATTGCCAATATCGGCACCATTGCGGGCAATACAATCGGGTCGGCAACGGGAACAAATAGTATTCTGTTCACCGGGGGCGATACAGGTTCATCTTTCTCAGGGATAAGTATTTCCTCGACCGGGAACACGACCATACAGAACAACATCATCGGGGCCATAACAGCAGCCA
>JBAXBJ010000137.1:0-9944 GCA_037142075.1 Bacteroidota bacterium | reverse complement strand
ACCCATCAACCCATCAACCCATCAACCCATCAACCCATCAACCCATCAACCCATTAGCACATTAGCTCATTATCACATTATCACATTAAACCATGTCCGAAATAACCCCAAAACGGCTTGCTTTTTTACTTGCAGTCTTGATGTCGCTCATGGCGGCAATGCTGTTTTTTGTATTCGAAGGGATTAATGTAAAGCAGAATGATTGGTTGTTAGTACCTGTCTCTTTTGTGGTTCTTATTGGCATTCAATACCTTATTCTGCGATATTCCCTCGAGAGGTTTATCTATAACCGAATAAAACTGGTTTACAAAACCATACACAAGCAAAAACTCGGCAAGGACGATAAAAAGGAATATCCCACAAGTATCCACGGCGATATAATCCATAAAGTGAACGAAGAAGTTCAGAGTTGGGCCGACGACAGGAAAGAAGAAATTGATGAGCTTAAAAAAATGGAAGTCTACCGGAGGGAGTTCCTCGGAAATGTATCGCACGAACTGAAAACACCGCTTTTTAACCTGCAGGGATTTGTGCTTACCCTCATGGATGGCGGCATTCACGACCCCATAATAAACCTGGATTACCTGGAGAAATCGCAGAAGAACATCGAACGGATGATCACTATAGTCGAAGACCTGGAAGTAATTTCACGGCTCGAAACCGGTGAAGCGACTCCCCTGTTGGCCAATTTTTCCATTACCTCGCTTGCCAGGGAAGTAATGGAATTTCTTGAACCAAAGGCATATGCACGTGGTATAAAGCTCATGTTTGCTGCCGAATACAATGACACTATGATGGTTCGTGCCGATAAGGAAAAGATTCGCACTGTCCTTACCAACCTGGTTCTAAATTCAATAAAATACGGAAGCGGGGGCGGGCGCACGAAAATCAGTTTTTACGATATGGACGAAAACTACCTTATCGAAATTTCGGATAACGGCGTAGGTATCGAAGAAAAACATATACCGCGCCTGTTCGAACGTTTTTACCGTGTCGATAAGCACCGCTCAAGGGCGCAGGGCGGTTCGGGATTGGGGCTTGCCATCGTAAAGCATATCATCGAAGCGCATAACCAGACCATCAATGTCCGCAGTGCCCCGGGTGTGGGATCTACTTTTTCATTTACACTCGAAAAAGCAAAAACCGTTCGGTAAGCTGTTATACAAAATCTCCCCTATTCATTCATTAACACAAAAAGAGCACCTCTACCAGGTGCTCTTTTGTGAAAATTTAGCGGTGCTCCAGCTACCTGATAAGCGTTGCTGTACCAAATTTGTACTTGAACCTGTCTTCCTGTACTCCGACATCATCGGCATTCCATATTGTGCCATCCAGGAAAACGGCACTCGCCTTCCATACATAAGCTCCTATCGGCATTTCGACACCATTAAGAGTTCCGTCCCATCCGCCAACCGGGCGACCTTCCGCATCGAGCGAATCGCTTCGGTAAACCGGATTCCCCCAACGGTCGAAAACTTCGAAAAGATATTCGCTGATGCCCATACCAACCGGTTTTAAGAGCCGGACTCCTTCCTTGGGGTTGTTGGGTGAAAATGCATTTGGAATATACAATCCTTTAAGGACAAAATTATAGGTAAAATAAGCGGTATCGGCACAAGTTGTCGAGTTTTCGCTGGCTATCAGCCTGATGTGATATTCCCCGTTCTGAGAATACGTTATAACCGGGGGAGTTTCGTGCGTATTTTTCTGTCCATTCCCAAAGTCCCACAAATAAGCTGTCGCTCCACTCGAACCATTGTTAAATTGAACCTGCCCCTGAACATTGTCAATATTCTCGGTAAAAGTAAATGCACTGAACGGCTTGTTATATATGGTAACCCTTTGTTCTAACGAATCACGGCAACCGTTTGCATCTACCGTTTTTAAACTCACAAGGTATATCCCCAACTTATCGAAAGTATAGGTCGCATTCTGAGTTGTTTGATAATTGACAAAACCGTTGACAGAATCCGAGATAGACCAGTTCCAGGTGGCAATGGTGGTATCGTAACCAATAGTCTGATCATTGAAAACCGTAAGCTGACTAACACAGGCATTCATGCTCTCAAAACCTGATTCAGGAAGTTGGAAAACAGTCACAGGTTTAAAATTAGTATCGGCGCACCCAAAAGTGTTTTTAGTTATCAGCCGAACGCTAAAACTACCATAATGAATATATTGGTAATCATCAGGATCGCGCAATGTGGAAACATCCGATGTGGAAGCGCTGTCGCCGAAATCCCATTTCCAGCTATTGATTTCGCTGCCATTCCCATTACTGGTGTTGTTAAATGAAGCCTTACCCCCAAAACAAAATTTGTTGTCAGGGATAACAAAATCAGCAAGCGGTGTCTGCCTTACCTTCACAGTTACCTGCGAAGTATCGGCCACCGGATTCCCGGAAACAGAACCTGAAATCCGCATTTTTACCGTGTAGTTACCGGGTAGTTGGAAAGTATGATAAACGGTATCGCGATAGCTTGTATATAATAATGAATCACCGTCACCAAAATTCCATTTCCACAACGAAACAGGTATGCCGCTCACACTGTTATCAGCAAAAGCAAAAGTCTGGTTCTGGCAAGTCAGCGTATCGCTCAGGCTGACAGATGCCACCAAACATGGTTTCACCCAAACATTAGGAGTGGTGATGGTATTTGAGCAGCTATCCGAATTTTTAACTGTCAATTTCACCGTGTAAAAACCTGCGCCGGGATATTTATGCACTAACGTAGCGGGATGCGTATTCTGGAAATGAATACTATCGCCATCACCAAAGGCCCACAGCCATGAAACGATTGTAATTCCACCGCCCGAAACCGGTTTGTTAAAAGTTACCAGGCTGTCGCAAACACCTTCGTGATAAGCGAAAGTTGCAGTTGGTAATGGTTTTACGACAACATTAATATAAACTGGATTGGGAACCGTACAATTGTACCTATCTGTTGCACTCAAACTAACCTGGTAAGTTCCCGGAAGTGAAAAATAATGCGATGGGAACTTTTTGGTAGAAGTATTATTTGTGCCTGACCCCTGGTCATTAAAATTCCAGTTAAAGAAAATAAGTGAATCATTAAGTGGAGCAACGAGATGCGGAATAAACCGGGTTGAATCGCCCAAACATGTTTCGGAAGAAGTAAAGCCGATTTTCAAGGCCGAAGGCACACAAACCTGCTTCACAACCGTATCGAAACAACCTCTGAAATCCTTTGCTATCAAGCTTACATTATAACATGAATCCATATCATAAAATACGTGAACAGGATTTTGCGCAATGGAATTCTGGTAGGGTTCAAACTCCCAATTCCATGCCACTATAGAGGTTTGAAAGGCAAACGATGAATCCTGGAAAGACACTTTCCCGTTTTCGCATGGGATTGATGTGAAGCGGAAATTGGCAGTTGGCGGTTTAAAAATCTGAACAGGCAATACAATGGAATCGGAACATCCAAATACACTTGTAACTTTCAATTTCACATGATAAATTCCCGGCAAATTATACTGATAGGAAGGATTTTGTGAAATGGATGTATCGTTCAGCAGTGTTGCAACACCGAAATCCCATTTCCATTTGTTGATCTGACCCTGGGGCAAAGCAGACAGGTCGTTGAATTTTGTCGGAGTATTCAGGCAGTTATTTGCCGCAATTGTAGCAAAGTTTGCCAGGGGATTCGGGTTGACTGTCACCGAAATAGTGGTATCATGAACACATCCGTTGGAATTGGTAACAACAAGTTTTACGTTATACGATCCCCACGAAGTAAACAGATGAGATGGGTTTTGATTAGCAGAAGTATTGTTTCCAGCCGAGGTTGGATCGCCAAAATCCCAATTCCATAAATTAATAGTGCCTGAATTTGGAACTGATTGATCTATGAAATTTGTCAGATTGCCAAAACAAACAGAATTTGCCGCGAACTTGGAAACAGGTTGTTCGTATACAGTGACATTGTAAGCAGTAGCAGTAACCGCAGTGCAACCGTAACTATTCGAATAATTAACTGTTACTGCATTGATACCGGATATTTTCCATTTTACGATGATTGAGTTAGTTCCGTTTCCCGAGATTATTTCCCCATTTGGAGCAGCAACCCATTGATAACCAGTCATTCCACCCTCGGTTGTATAAACTTTCGATTCACTACGGCATGACGTGCCGGCCCCTGAAATAGTTGGTACCGGTAATGCATTCACAGTTACAGTATAACATCCGCCGGGAGCCGCAGCCTCACACAAGTTATTATCTTTATAAGTAACGCAGATAGAATGTATTCCGGGAAGTGTCCAAGAAACTGTGACCAGGTAAGTTCCCTGCCCGGCAATAATAGTACCGCTGCCATCAGGAATAGTCCAATTATAATCAGTTTTTCCTGTTTGGGTTGTGTAAATATTGCCGCTTGCATTGACACATACTATCGATGCCGTGCTTGTAATTGTTGGAATAGGAAGTGGTTTCACATCAACCGGAAATACAGTTGAACCTGCAGCTGAACATCCAGTTGCCGGATCGGTGTAACTTACGGTTACATTTTGAGGTCCGACCGAATTCCAGGTAACTGTTACAGAAGGATCACCCGTATTGCCACCAGCAGTTATTATTCCACCCGAAGTAACAGTCCAGATATAATTCGACATACCGGCTTGCGTGGAATAAACCAAACCTGTTTGATTTAAGCAAGGTGCGGGATTGTTTATCCCGGCTGCCACCGGGAATGTGGGCACTGGTCTTGGCGCGACTGTAACGGTAAAAGGAACAGTCATAGGAGCCGAGGTACAACTGTTACTGTTGATGTATTGCACAGTAACTGTGCGTATTCCAGGGCTGCCCCACGAAACTGATATACTACTGGTTCCAGCCCCGCCGGTTATTGTACCACCGGCTGGTATGCTCCAAACGTAATTTGATTTACCTGTTTCAGTGGTATATACATTGCCGGAAGAATTTTCACAGGCAGTGTTTGAGCCTGAAATTACAGGTTCAGCAGGCAATGGCAGCACATCAACAATAAGAGTCTCTGGTGGAGGTGCAGCCGATACACAACCGTCATTATCTTTAACAACAACGCTTATTGAATTTGCGCCCGGTGTTGACCAGTTTGCTGTAACTGCAAAAGGATTCGTGCCATATTGTATGGTTCCTCCCGCCGAGATACTCCAGGTATATTGCGTCATGCCTTGTTCGGTTGAATACCCGTACTCCACGGTTGGGCAGGGAGTTAAATTTCCGTAAATGTGTGGTATTGGCAAAGCTTTTACATTCACGGCCAATGCCGCAGGAATTGCTGCAATACACCCGTTTGAATTCGTATAAGTAACGGTTACTGAGCGGACACCGGGTGAGTTCCATAAAACAGTGGCCGTATTACTCGTTGGGGTTCCGCCGGCGGTAATGGTGCCTCCGGAAGAAACGGTCCAGAGGTAGTTATTCATAGCAAGATCAGAAGTATAGATATATTCAGAACCGGAACAAACCACGGCATTGCCGGTTAACGAAGGAACAGGTAATGGATTAACCGTAACAGGATATACTGTCGGAGTTACGGCCGCGCAGCCAAATGTATTGCTGTAACTATAGCTTACCGTAACCGATCCAGGTCCTGCAGTATTCCAGGTTATTAATACTGAGTTTGAGCCCTGGCCACCTGTTATAGTACCTCCTGTTGCAGTCCAGGCATAAGCTGTCATCCCGCTTTGTGTTGTATAAACAACCCCGGCATCACCAATGCAAACTGAAGTAGGTGCATTGTTTATTATTGTGGGTGTTGGCGCAGGCACCACAACAACATTCAGTATAGCTGGCTCCAATGCAAAACATCCAGCTAAGCCTATATAATTAACTCTTATCGTTTTAGCTCCAAAGGTAGTCCAGTGCACTGTAACCTCATAATCTGCTGTTGTGCCTCCGCTAATAATTGTCCCTCCGGTTACTTCCCATTGGTAATTTGTCATTAAAGCAGTGGTTTGGTATGTAACAGTAGCATTCTCACAAACAAGCGCAGGCCCGTTGATCTGATAAACCGGCGCCGGCACAACATCTACGCTATAGGCGGGTGATGGAGCAGCTGCAAGACATCCAAATTGATTCTTATAATTGACTGCGACTGTTTTTAACCCGGTTGCCGTCCATGTAATCTGAATAACAGATTTATCTGCCGGGTTAGGATAATTGAATGCATACATGCCTGATGGCGAAATCACCCAGTCGTAATTATTCATTCCGGCCTGCGTGGTGTATATAAACGGAGTGTTAATACAAGCAGGGGTTTGGCCGGATTGTATGGTCGGAACAGGGAGAGGATTTACTGTAACTTTCGTAATGGTACTGGTGCTGCTGCAAAGTACTGAATTCAGAGTGGAAATCGCGATACGCCTGAACCAGGTATTAACAGAAAGTGGTGTTGAGGTGTAGTTCTGAGATGTAGCCAGGTAAATATCCGTAAAAGCGATACCATCGGGACTTGATTGCCATTGGTAACTGATCGTACCATCGAGAATGGCTGGCAAAGAGCCCGTGAGTGTAGCTGTCTGATTCTCGCATATGGTCATATCCGGCGAAATTGTTCCTGCTGTAAGATTGTTTACTGTAACTTTCACCGTATTGCTGGTGCTGCTGCACAGTATAGCATTCAGGCTGGAAGTCGCGATGCGTCTGTACCATGTATCGGCTGTCAGAGGGGCTGAAGTATAATTCTGTAGGTTTGCCAGCGAAATATTGGTGAAAAGTATGCCATCGGGACTTGATTGCCACTGATAGCTGATTGTACCATCAACAATGCCTGGAACTGTACCCGTAAGTGCTGCAATCTGATCTTCGCATAGGGTCATATCGGCTGAAATAGTCCCTGCCGTCAGATTGTTCACTGTAACTTTCACTACAGTACTTATGCTAGTACAAACAATATAATTCAGGGTGGAAGTCGTGATTCGTCTGAACCATTTGTCGGCAACAAGAGGTATTGTAATATAGTTTTGAAAAGTTGCCAAAGAAATATCCGAGAAAATAATACCATCAGAACTTGATTGCCATTGATAGCTGATTGAGCCGTCGGCAATCGATGGGACAGTGCATGTGAGCGATGCAGACTGATTTTCGCAAATGGTAATATCGGATGAGATTACTCCTGCATTAAGATTGTTCACCGTTACTTTCACTGTATTACTGAAACCGGAGCAAGGCACTAAATTTAAAGTTGAAGTTGCAATACGCCTGAACCATGTGTCAGCAGTGAGAGCCATTGAAGTATAGTTCTGTAAAGTTGCCAGGGCAATGTTTGTAAATGCAATACCATCAGGACTCGACTGCCATTGATAGCTGATCGTGCCGTCCGAAAGAGTTGGAACAGTGCCTGTAAGCACAGCAACCTGATTCTCACAAACGGTGATATCGGATGAAATCGTACCTGCATTAAGATTGTTCACTGTAACTTTAACGATATTGCTGGTGCTGCTGCAAAGTACTGTATTCAGTGAAGAAGTCGCGATGCGCCTGAACCAGGTATCAGAAGAAAGGGGTATTGTGGTATAGTTCTGCGAGGTCGCCAAAGAAATATCTGAAAATAGTATACCATCGGGACTTGATTGCCATTGATAACTTATCGATCCGTCAATAACGGGTGGAGCTGACCCTGATAAAGCAGTGGTCTGATTTTCACAAATGGTAATATCTGCACCAATTGTTCCCGCTGTAAGGTTGTTCACTGTTACTTTCACAGTATTGCTGGTATTGCTGCATGTCACCAGGTTTAGCGTGGACGTTGCAATACGTCTGTACCATGTATCAGCAATTAGGGCTGTTGTATTGTAGTTTTGTAAAGTTGCCAGTGAAATATTGGTAAAAACAATACCATCGGGGCTTGACTGCCATTGGTAACTGATTGTACCGTCAGCAATGGATGGGACTGTACCTGATAGCGCAACAGATTGATTTTCACAAATAGTAACATCGGCCGAAATCGTACCGGCTGCAAGGTTATTAACTGTGACTTTCACCGTATTACTGGTGCTGCTGCAAGCGACTAAATTGAGGTTCGAAATAGCGAAACGCCTGTACCATGTGTCAGCAGCGAGAGGCGTCGTGGTATAGTTTTGTGATGTTGCCAGTAAAATATCGGTAAAAATGATCCCATCAGGGCTCGATTGCCATTGATAGCTGATTGTGCCGTCATATATAGTTGGAACTGAACCTGTGAGCGTGGTAGTCTGATTTTCACAAATGGTAATATCCGATGCAATCGTTCCTGCGTTCAGGTTATTTACCGTAACTTTAACACTTGCACTAACGCTGGTGCAAGGCACAGAATTCAGTGTAGATGTTGCAATGCGCCTGAACCATCTGTCAGCAGTAAGAGCCACCGTTGTATAGTTCTGGGTGGTTGCCAGGGGAATATCGGTAAAAGTGATGCCATCGGGGCTCGATTGCCATTGATAGCCGATTGTACCATCGGCAAGGGTTGGAACTGTGCAGGTAAGTGAAGCTGCCTGATTCTCACAAATGGTCACATCGGCCGAAATAGTTCCTGCGGTAAGATTGTTCACTGTAACTTTTACACTATTGCTGGTGCCGGAGCAAAGCACTGAATTCAGGGTGGACGTTGCGATTCGCCTGAACCAGGTGTCGGAAGAAAGAGGTGTTGTTGTATAATTCTGCGTGGTCGCCAGGGAAATATCGGTAAAAGTAATGCCATCGGGACCCGATTGCCACTGGTAGCTGATTGTGCCGTCCGAAAGGCTTGGCACTGTTCCTGTCAGAGCATCAGTTTGATTTTCGCAAATGGTAATATCCGACGAGATTGTTCCTGCATTAAGGTTATTCACCGTAACTTTCACACTGTTGCTGATAATGCTGCAAAGCACAGCGTTTAATGAGGATGTCGCGATACGCCTGAACCATGTATCAGCAGTAAGGGGTGTTGTAGAATAATTTTGCAAAGTTGCCAGCGGAATATCGGCAAAAGTGATACCATCTGAACTTGACTGCCATTGGTAGCTGACAATACCATCAGCAACTGTTGGAACAGAGCCTGATAAAACGGCTGACTGATTTTCACAAATGGTACTATTGGCCAAAATCGTTCCTGCATTCAGGTTGTTCACTGTAACTTTAACAGTATTGCTGTTGCTGCTACAGAGAACTGAATTCAGTGTAGAAGTCGCAGTACGCCTGAACCAGGTGTCGGAAATAAGCAGGCTCGTAGTATAGTTTTGTGCTGTTGCCAGTGAAATATCAGTAAAAACAATGCCATCGGGGCTTGACTGCCATTGATAACTGATTGTACCATCAGCAATGGATGGAATGGTACCTGACAGTGCAACAGACTGATTTTCACAAATGGTAACATCGGCTGAAATCGTACCTGCATTTAAGTTGTTCACAGTGACTTTCACCGTATTACTGGTGCTGCTGCAAGCGACTAAATTGAGGTTCGAAATAGCGAAACGCCTGTACCAGGTGTCAGCAGCGAGAGGCGTCGTGGTATAGTTTTGTGATGTTGCCAGCAAAATATCAGTAAAACTGATTCCATCAGGGCTCGATTGCCATTGATAACTGATTGTGCCGTCAAATAGAGTTGGAACTGAACCTGTGAGCGTGGTTGTTTGATTTTCACAAATGGTAATGTCCGATCCTATCGTTCCTGCATTAAGATTATTTACCGTAACTTTAACGATAGCACTTGCGCTGTTACAAGATACAGAATTCAGCGTAGATGTTGCAATGCGCCTGAACCATCTGTCAGCGGTTAGAGCCATGGTTGTATAGTTCTGTGTGGTTGCCAGGGGAATATCGGTAAAAGTGATACCATCAGGGCTCGATTGCCATTGATAGCCGATTGTACCGTCAGCAAGGGTTGGAACTGTACAGCTAATTGAAGCTGCCTGATTCTCACAAATAGTCACATCGGCCGAAATAGTTCCTGCGGTAAGATTGTTCACTGTAACTTTTACAC
>JBAXBJ010000136.1:0-9948 GCA_037142075.1 Bacteroidota bacterium | reverse complement strand
GTAAGAAGGACAACGGACATAACCTGTACTTCCGTAAAGGGTGTTACTATCAATACTATCGTAAACCAGGCTATAATGGCTAATGCCGGACCCGACCAAAACCTTTGCAATGTCAGTTCGACCGTCATGATTGGTAACGATCCTTCACCTGGAAATAGCTACTGGACACGAATTTCGGGACCGAATACACCGAGTATATACCCGCCTAATGGAAATATTGCCATTCTCAACGGTATGATTGCCAGCACCATTCCCTATGTTTATTCTTATACCATAGTTTATGGCTCCTGCTCGACCACCGACACAATGAGCATTATAAACAATCATTTCCCGACTCCTGCGTATGCTGGTGAAAATCAGAACCTATGCACCACATCGCCTACGGCTACACTAACAGGTAATAACCCTGTTTATGGAACCGGTTCCTGGTCGCAGGTTACGGGACCAACAACGGTTACAATTCCTCCGGGAAATCCGATCACTGTTACAGGGCTCGCAGCAGGCACCTATACTTTTGCATGGGAAATCTCAAATGGTGATTGTCAGCCCTATCGTGACCAGGTTGATCTTACTTTATATCCTCCGTGCGATGTGGATGCAGGACCGGATGCCTCTGTATGCCGTGGATCAGCTTATACTTTAAGCGGCTCTTCGATAAGCAATTGCGGAACAAAGCAATGGGGTACCTATGGGGATGGCATATTTAATAATGCTTTACTGGTTCATCCTACTTATACACCTGGAGTATCTGATCTTGCGCATGGCTCAGTGGTGCTTTATTTAGACTGTGCAAGTTGCTGCGGAACACCATGCCCCGGTGATCATGACGAAATGACTCTTTCGATATCAGATCCGCCGACTGCCAGTGCAGGTGCAGATGCCTCGATCTGTGCCAATCTGAGTTATAAGGTACCGGATGCCGAAGCTCATAATTACAATAACCTGCAATGGACCACTAATGGAACAGGTACAATAACCGATGCCACGACGATAAGTCCCACTTACATACCAGGAGCAGGAGAACATGGTTTAGTTAAATTATACCTCAAAGCTTTTCCTGTAACCGGAAGCCCTTGTCCGAAAGCAATTGATAGTTTATCTGTAAATTATCTGATTTGTTACCCTCTTGCCATAGATGATGCCAGTACGGGCAATATTCCGGGCGCCAACACAACGCTGAACATCCTAGTAAATGATATAATTGGTGATGGCAGCCCAGCCTTGCCGGGTAAAGTTACAGTGGATATTAATCAGGCGACCCCAGGCGAACAAACAACCCTGATAGTATCAGGCCAGGGTACCTGGACCTATAACCCACTTACAGGCGATCTGACTTTCGATCCACAGGCAGGTTTCTCAACCGATCCGACACCTATAGTGTATACGCTAACTGAGATCTCTACGGGTTTAAGCGACAACGCCACCGTTACCATTACTTATACAGAACAGCCACCAATTGCCAATGATGATAATAGTTTCAATAATCCCGCCGGTGCAGTCGTAACCCTGAATATCCTGACCAATGATAAACTTGGAGACGGCAGTGGCGCCAGCCCGGGATTCGTTACCGTGGATTTAGACCAGGTAACACCCGGAGTTCAGTCAACGCTGGTAGTTTTAGGGCATGGGACCTGGGTGTACAATCCGGCAACCGGCAACCTGACATTTACACCGGAGGACTGCCTGATGGTAGCTCCCGGTTCAATGGTTTACAAGCTTACTGAAACAGGAACTGGTCTGAGTGACACTGCAATTGTTAAAATAACTACGCTGCCGTTCGATGCGGATCCGGATTTCAATGCCACGTTTATCAATGTTTCGGTTCCTGGAAATGTACATACCAACGATGTGGTTCCTGCTGGAACAACTTATGGTACCCCAGTGGTGACTGAAATACCTCTGGGAGGTACGTATAGCATAACCATGAGTACGGACGGTTCCTATATGTTTATAGGCAACCTGCCGGGAATGTACCTGTTTGATGTTCCGATCTATGCCCCGGGTTCGCCAACCTGCCCACATCAGTTTTTGACAATTCAGACTATAACCCCGTATTTATATCCTCCTGTGGCAGTAACTGATATTGCAACTACACTGCAGGGTATGCCGGTTACCTTAAAAACGGTGGCCAACGATGTGGCAGGTAATACGGGTGGACTCATTGACCCAACAAGTGTGATCATCATTCCGGGCAAAGGCCCTGATCCGGTCACGCAAGGTTCCGCAAGTGTTAATCCGCTAACAGGCGATATTACCTTTACACCTGTTCCTTCTTTCCTGGGTATAGTCACTTATATGTACATGGTTTGCGACAATTCCCTGCCTGTAAGTTTGTGCGATTCGGCCATCCAACAGGTCACCGTTATACCGATAGACGGCAATGTAACCGAAGCTGCCGACGACTACAATGTTACACCCCAGGGCGTAACACTCACGGTTCCGGCATCGGCAGGTGTATTGGTGAATGATATTGACCCCGAAGGGAATAACCATTGGGTAACTACCACCTCACCGATTACAGTCCCTGCGAAAGGTACCGTAACAATAAATGCTGATGGCAGCTATACCTTTGTTCCTGTGCCGGTGTTCAGGGGCGGAGTTGGTTTCCCATACACGGTATGCGACGATGGTTCACCCTCAGCCTGCGCTACTGCAACGCTTTATTTTATAGTTACTTCGTTTAATACCGACCCGGACATTAATGCTACCTTTGAAAATGTATATGTTCCCGGTGATGTGCATACTAATGACGATGTTATTGTAAATACCACCTACGGTACACCGACATTGATTTCAGCGCCAGCCGGAGGAACCTATTCTATAACCATGAATACGGATGGTACCTATTGGTTTGTTGCGGATAAGTTAGGTATCTATGATTTTAATGTACCGGTATGCGCCCCTGCCTCGGTAACGCCCCCCTGCGTGGATGAGAGGCTGACCATAACGGTTTTGAATCATATCAATATGCCTGTTGTAAATACGGATATCGCATTTTCGCTGGGTGAGCCTGTAACCTTGAGAACCCTGGCAAACGATCATGCAGGAAATTTGGGTGGCTCACTTGTCCCATCGACCGTATTTGTTGTACCTTCTACTATCCCTAACCCTGTTACTGAGGGAAGCGTTAGTGTAGATCCGGTAACCGGAGATATCACCTTTAGCCCGGTACCAACCTATGCCGGCGTATTAACGTATAACTACACGGTTTGCGATAACAGCGTACCGCCTTTATGTGCCACCGCCCTGCAGCATATTACAGTACTGTTGAGTGGTACCACCGAAGCAGCCGATGACTACAACACCACGCCAGCGGGCGTAACTTTGACAGTGCCTGCCGCATCAGGTGTGTTATTCAACGATACTGACCCTGAACACGAAAGCCAGACGGTAACGACAACGTCACCTATGACCGTTACGGGAAAAGGAACCGTAACCATAGCAGCCAACGGCGGTTATGTGTTTGTTCCATATCCCGGTTACAGCGGACCAGTTTCCTTTGTTTACACCATCGTTGACAGCGGGATACCTGTATCGTATGCCAGCGCGACCTTATACATTTTAGTTACTCCGTTGGCCGATCTTATGGTAACCAAGGGGGTAGATAATGCTACTCCATTTGTGGGCAGCAATGTAACATTCACTGTCACAGCCACCAACAACGGACCAAGCACAGGCACTATAGTTGGTGTGTGGGATGTACTTCCATCTGGTTATACATTTGTCAGTGAAACTCATTCGGTTGGTAGCTGGTTGGCACCAGACTGGGCAGTCGGAGATATGGCTAGCGGTGCAACTGCTACATTGACAATAACGGCAACAGTAAAGGCCACAGGTACTTACACAAATACTGCCACCATTCTGGGCAGAGAAGCTGATCCTGACATGGCTAATAATATTGCTTCCAGTGGTGTAAGCCCTGTAAATGTGCTTTTAGCTAATGTTGATTACGGTACAACGATCAACGGTTATACGGGCGGCACTTCAGTGGCTGATGTATTGGTCAACGATTTACTGAATGGTGCACCTTTGAACCCTGCAGATGTACTTACAACTTTTGTTGGCAGCAGCGATCCGAAGATCAGCCTGAGCGGAACATCTGTGCTGGTTGCTTCGGGCACGCCGGCGGGTAACTATACCTTGATATACCGTATCTGTGAAATCATTAATCCAACCAATTGCGATACAGCCCTGGTAAGAGTGAGGGTCTCGGCGGCACCAATCGCTGCAAACGACGATGATGCCAGCAGTACCCCGGTGAACGGATACACGGGCGGGACAGCCGTAAGCAATGTCTTAAGTAACGACCTATTGAATGGTTCTGCTGTTATTCCATCAGAAGTAACACTCACGGCATTAAATGATCCTGTTGACGGGGTAACCCTGAATACGTCAACGGGAGCCGTAACCGTTGCTTCAGGAACTCCGGCAGGCACCTACACACTTACCTACCAGATTTGTGAGATACTGAACCCGACTAATTGCGATAATGCACTGATAACGGTTACAGTGAGAGCAGCCTTTATTATTGCAGTTGATGATGCTTATGGCCCGGTAAACGGATACACAGGCAATACTAATGCAGGCAATGCGTTGGTAAATGACTCATACAATGGCAGCACTCCGGCGAGCCTGGATGATGTTGACATGACGGTTCTAACCCCGGCAACTCCTGCATACGCGGGAGCAAACGTACCGGTACTTGATCCTGCCACAGGCATTGTAAGCGTACCCGCGCAGACCCCGGCAGGCACTTACACAATAGGTTATAAGATCTGCGATGAGCTGAACCCGACTAATTGTGATCCTGCAACGATCACAGTAACGGTATCGGCAGCAATTATAGATGCCGTAGCTGATGCAGGCAGCCCTGTGGGCGATTTAACCGGAGGCACCAGCTTTACCAATGTTCTGGTAAATGACTTGTTAAATGGTGCAGCGGTAAACCCGGCTCAGGTTACGACTGCTTTTGTAAGTTCAACCAATACAGGTGTTTCATTAAGCGGCACTGATGTGGTAGTAGCCCCGGGCACTCCTGCAGGCACTTATACCCTGACTTATTCAATCTGCGAAAAGTTGAATACTTCCAATCGCGATCAGGCAACAGTAAGCGTGCCTGTATTACCAACAGTGCATTGTCATGATCCTGCAGATGTATGTATTAATGTACTTCCAATCAACCTTGCTACCGACCTGGGCGGATTTACACCATCAGGTGGTGTTTTCAGCGGAAATGGGGTGCATTCGGGTGTATTCTACCCACTAGAAACCGGAACCGGTTCACATACTGTCACTTACACTTATACGATAAATGACGCCAGCAACACATGTACCACTACTCTAACCGTAGATGCTGCTAATGATCTTACCTTAATGGGCCAGGTTAAATACTGGAATTCGCAGGAAACCTATATGCAGACTCCGTTCCCCACAGATATCGGCGGGACACGCCCACCCGATTATTTCTACGTTGCCTTGTATGATTCCCTTACTGTGATAAATATTAATAACCCGCTTTCCAATGCAATAGAATGGAGAAAGGTCGATATTGCCACAGCGGAGATATACAACAACAATACTTCACTTTTCGAGGTGGACACAAACCTGATGTCGTTCTTCAAATTCAATACGCTTCTCGACCCATCGAAGAAATATTATATTACGGTTTGGGATGGAAGTAATGTTTACCAGGAGTTTGTCAATACCGGAGGTCAGACCGGGAACCTTTACAATCCTCAGTTAGGTTCATCCTATACCTGGAATAACTGGGGAGGGGTCAGTGCTTTGGATGCCCTTGCCATGCAGTATATGATAAGCGGAGCTACACAAATAAATGATTATCCTTATTACTGGCGGTGGGTAGGTAACAAGAATTATGGAAGCGATGATAATTATGGCTTCTATAGTTTCAAAATAGCTGATGTTAACTCGGTTAATGGGATCACTGCCTTAGACGCGCTCACTACGCAATACCGAATAGCAGGGTTGCAACCTACTTTCCCTAACAATACGCCAAATTTCAGGGTGGCTGGAAGATTTGTTGAAACTATTCCAAAGAAGACATTCCCATACCCTGAGGTAACGGATAAAAAAACACCTTTCACAACAGGGAATTATCCGGATCTCGTATTCATAAAATCAACTCCTACTCCTTACACGTATTTCAGTAAGGCCATCAGTCACTATTACAAGAGTGCTAACTTTAATAGTAAGACATATACCCAATCGCTTAACACACCGATAGGATCCTGTCCTGATTATGGATACATTAATCTGTACTATACAGCCACCGGCGATGTGAATTCGAGCTACATACCGCCAACACACTTATTCAAGGGCGAAAATCCGACTGTTAGCCTTTCTTATGAGGACGAACTTGTTACTCAAAAGGGAGAAATTATTAGCATTCCTGTCCGGATCGACCGCAACGCCAACCTGGGAGCTATCACCATGGGTGTGAAATATCGGAATGATCTGATCAAAGTGGTAGAGGTGCCTGATTATGAAGTGGTAAACATTAATCACGAGCAAGGTTTCGTGCGTTTGGCCTGGGCTGATCTGTTTGGGAAGATGGTCAGTGCCAACGATGTAATTGTCAAGGTGAAAGTGATGGTACTAGCTGATATTGAACCAGGTACCCGTCTTTTCGAGCTGGAGGCTATCACCGAAATAGGCGAAGTAGATGCCAGGAGAATGGAAGGTGTAATACTTAAAACCGTTTCAGTCACAACCCATCCCCAAGCCGAAAATGCAGATATGTTTATCACAAACTACCCGAATCCGTTAAGCACTAAAACTACCTTTACCTACAGTCTTCCTGAGTCAGGAAAAGTGCAGTTAGAGGTGTATAATAAACTGGGTCAGGCGATACGCACCCTGGTTGACATGGATCAGAATGTTGGTTTACACGAGTTTGAAACCGACAATTTTGATCTGGCACCAGGTGTTTACACCTACCGGCTTATTCTGCTAGGAACAAATCATGATTACTCTGCTTCGAAGAGTATGGTAATATTACGCAAGTAAATGAAAACAGGCAGTTTCATGTTGAAAAAATCACCTGAAACTGCCTGTTTTTTAGCCCAAAATTGAAATATAAGGCAATTTTTTCAGGAAAATGAAAAAGGGTCTCAGAAGTAAAATTTCTGAGACCCTTTTTGTTTTTTGTGGGAGCACATGGATTCGAACCAAGGACCCTCTGCTTGTAAGGCATAATTTTATCTTTCCTTTGATTATTCTTATTCGTTTATATTATTTAACACACTGATATTCAATATATATTTTTCTTTTTCTTGTTTTTGTTATCACTTATTTCATATCTTTGTGTAAAGATATGGTCGCATTTTTGGTCGCATTTTAAATACTGATATTATGATAGAAAACACAGCAACAGTGGGATTTGTAATAGAAGGAACCAAGAAAAACAAGGATGATAAGTACCCTGTAAAGTTAAACATTTATTACAAGGAGGGCAAGAAAAAATATGGTATTAAGGAATTTGTCACTAAAGCTGAATGGGAAAAGCTTTTGGCACCCAACCTCCGCGATACAGACTTAAAGGCACTCAAAGCCAGGTTAAACGTCATTGAGGCAAAAGCTGAGAAGATAATTGCTAACCTCCACCCATTTTCAATTGTCGCTTTTGAGGAATCTTTTTATCAGCGCAGTTCAATTTCAAGCGAACAGCACCAGTCGAAACTATCTTATTGGTTCGACCGGTACATCAATACCCTGAAAGAAAACGACCAGATTGGTACAGCCATAGGTTATAGGACAACCATTAATTCAATAACAGAGTTCAGGAAGAACCTTACCATCTATGATATTACAACTGAGTTCTTGAGTTCCTATGAAAACCATTTGGCTAAGGCTGGTAAGTCGGTGACCACAATTAGCATGTACATGCGCCAACTCAGGGCAATCCTCAACCAGACTATCAGCCATAATATGTTGTCCTCCGACAAATACCCATTTAAAAAGTATCAGGTTCCTGCTGGAAGAAACATAAAGAAAGCCCTTTCTACCGATGATCTTCAAAAGTTACTGGATTATACGACAGAAGACAAAAACAAACAAAAAGCTATTGATTTCTGGATTTTCTCTTACCTCTGCAATGGGATTAATTTTACCGACATTGCAAACCTCAAACCAGAGAACATTATGGGGGATTACATTTATTTTAATCGCCAGAAAACCATACGGACTAAAAAGAAGGATTTACGACCTATAAAAGTCGGGATGAATCCGAGAGCTTTTGAAATTATTGACCGGCAGAAAAATACAGATCCCGAAAACCCCTATTTATTTCCGATATTGGAACAAGGTTTAAACGCGGTCACGATTAAGCACCGCTGCCAGCGTTTTATTAAATGGGTAAACAAACACATGGAAGACATCAGGGTTGAAAAGGAAATCGAAATGAAAATCGGAACCTATGCCGCCAGGCATTCATTCTCAACAGTTCTCAAAAGAAAAGGGGTTTCAACTGCATTTATCAAAGAAAGCCTTGGGCACAGCTCAGAGCTCGTTACTGAAAACTATCTCGACAGCTTTGCTGACGAAGTTAAGCTGGAATATGCTAACTTGCTCACTCAATTGAAATAGGTTATATATGGAAGTCAAGATATTAGATAGTATTCTGCATGGTTCATTGAAACCGTGGAAAATTGACACCACCCATAAAAGGCGGTTTATCGGTTTGGCGAAAGCCGCAAAAGCAACCACACCAACAACCAATGCTGAATTGATTAAGCAACTCATGGAACTTTTGTCTGACTTCCCGGTCGTAAAAAAGCTGCTTAACGATGAACCTAAAAATCCATCCACCCTCCAACCACTTCTGTTTGATATTGAATTGCCCAGGTATAAGGACGTAGTTACAAACTTTTATTATCAGGTTATAACCGGAGAAACTCTCCGGAGTTATAACTCATTCTTGAATCAGTCTGAGATCTGGACCGATTTAATTGATATCCGGTACCAGGTCGGAAAAACCCTTACTAATATCCGGGTATTGGCCAAACAGACAAGAATTGAATTGATGGAACAGGGATATACAACACACCCTGATACACAAAGCGAAGCCACGCACTTCGCACTCTATTACTTGAAAAATTCTCTCATTCAGCTTTACTTCTCCATTCAGGAACACTTCAAACACAATCTGGAAAGCACCATCAGCCTGGAGGATTTCTTCTTGCTTGATTTGGAAGAATCAAACCTGAATATAATTGAATTAAAACTGGCAGCTAAATCAAAAGAGAGTGCAGATAATGTAGAAATTCCAAAGCAGGATAGAATTTGGTTCGGTTTTAAAGATGACTTGGAAAAGTTGACGCTTGTTGTTAACCAATTGTGTTATCAGATCGAACTACTCAAAGAAGATATATCCAGCCCTGAAGACCTTTTAAAAGTTTTCACTTCAAGGAACCTTACTCCTGAATGCATTAAAATTCAACTTGGCTGTGAAACTAAACTCTTCAGGTATTGCGTTGATAAATTCCAACCCTGTTTCAATTACCTGACATTATCTAATATCGAAAAATCAAAGATTTTCTATTCTCAGTGGGATACCCTGATTACTGCAAACAATCTTTCAGCCAGCAGCTCCAGGAATAGATTAGAACCAAAAGAAAAGTCAACTATTGACAAAATATTCAAACAACTGCAACAATAAACATTAAGATCATTCAGATATCTGATTAAGAGAATAACATCTTAAACTTTGTCTTTCAGGCTGTTGTGACATTTGCTTCAAATTTTAAAAAGCAAAAAAATGTCACAAGAAGAATTGATTTTAAACAAGCTCTCCGAGATAGTAAATAAGCTGGATGAGCAAAACCTGTTACAAAAAACAGTATTAAACTTTAACGAGGCTTGCTCCTATCTCGATGTAAGCCAATCCCACCTCTACAAGCTGACCAGCACGCGGCAAATACCGCATTTCTG
>JBAXBJ010000135.1:0-10371 GCA_037142075.1 Bacteroidota bacterium | reverse complement strand
ATTGCTATAGCCTAGATAATTATAGGTATAACCATCATAATGGACATCCAGCATTGAGCCTGGCGCAATGGTGCCAATTCCGACTCTTCCACCTCCCTCCTGCAAAATCAAAGGATTTAAGCCGGCATAGGTACTCACACTGAAATAGGCATTGGATGGTATTAGATCATAGTCCCATTTCAATAATCCCTTATTTTCTGCACTTTGACCAACATACAATACAGCACTCGCATTATCATCGCCGATGGCCACATTGGTGCCTGCATTATAGGCACTTATGGGTGTCCCGAAAAGGCCTGTATAACTTGGGCTGTATTCCGCCACATGGAATATAGCAGCGGGAGAGTTGGTTCTTACCCCTACATTCCCGCCATATTCCTGCAAGATCATATTATTGCTTCCGTTATAGGTTCCAATACTGAAATATGCATTGGCCAGGATGGAATTATATTGCCACAACAGATATCCTTCTGTACCGGGAGCCTGGCCTACGTATAACACTGCATCTTCATTGTCGTTACCTACGGCAACATTAGTGCCGGAAGACCATGGACTTATATTTGTTCCGAATGTTCCGGTGCGGATTCCAGTAAATTCGGCTACATGAAGGCTGGCTTCCGGCGTGGAGTTTCCAATACCGACATAACCATTGTTGTAATAAATACTTGTTCCGTTGTTAAGCCACTGGCCGGCATTAATTCCCACCAAAGCCCAGGAAGGGAGGGCCGGAGTACCGTAATTACAATACAAACCCGGTGCAACATCGGTTTGGAAGATCATAAGCCCTGCAGCAGGGCTGGTAATGGCAATTCGTTGTGCCTGAGTCATCCTGGGAGCCAGCATGCCTTTTGTTGTACTTTTTACATCCAGCATAGCTGAATTATCAGGTGATGTTCCATCGGTGTTGATGGCAACCTGTGAGAATGTTGAACCTGCTGCCATCAATACGATTGCTGCAACTAAAATGTTTAAATAATTTGATTTCATGATAATATGGGTTTTATGATGAATCAATTATGAATTAAAACCCCCGATGTGTGGAATGCAGTACAGAGAAGAAAAAGAGACACCTTAGTATAGGAGTTAAGGGCTTTAAGGATGCTAATATACAAAGGATTGATCAGAATTGTATCCGTTATCAAAATATTTTATACAAGGGACAGCAAGAAATCAAAGCATCTTCAGTTTCTATTGACGGGATGACTTCATGGGAGCGGGAGCGGGAGCGGCTTGATATCGCCCTCGGAATGGGAGTATGTGAGATTAATTCATATGAAGGCGGAGCCCCGCTAAGCTTAGTTTCAAACTAAGCTTGCTGAGATAGCGGCCTCCTGACCGCTTATATTCCAAATTACCCTTTTCAGCCGGGGCTCCTCCTGCCCCGGCTGGTCTATCTTTCAGTTTCTGCCTGGCAACAGATTGAAGTTATTTTGCTTCGTAGATATTGTTAGAAACATGTTGAACATTATCTCCAATATGTTGTTCGTAGTTTGTATCAGACGTAATTCATTTTTTTATCTGATTAATATTCGATTAAACAAACGAATAATCACTAAATATTTAAAAACCTGAACAAAAGAAAGGAATCATGCTATGAATAAGGAGTTTTATATTCAGCAGATCAGCAGCCGGGTTTATAATACAGTTCAACACCTTGAGCTGATTTTCATTTTTTTTATTCTTCTACTGGCAGCAGGCATACATGCTCAAAGTCCTGCCAGTCCGGACACAACTTTCGGTGTTTTCACAGAAGTAACACCACCCGATTCTCTCTTTGTAACACCACCTGACGAAGATTTTTGGGTTATTACAACGGCACCTGCCGATTACGATAATGATGGTGACATGGATATAGCCGTTTTTGGTTATTATGTGGTATATAACGCAAGTGTAGATTACCGTTTGGTGCTGATGAGGAATGATGGCCAGGCCGGTCCAACCGAATGGGCGTTCTCCTATTTTGATCTGCCGCTTGGAGATTTAACCGCAGGTGCATCGGATTTGGCATGGGGTGATCTGGACGGAGATGGCGATCAGGACCTTGCTGTTGGGACTGACGGACAAACAGTAATCTATCGTAATGAGGCAGGAACTTTAGTACAATTACAAACCAATCTGCCCGCATACTGGGAGGAAAACAGCCAGGCTGATTTTGATCTGCGCTCCATAACCTGGGCTGATTTTGATAACGATGGCGACATGGATCTCTTTATTCCATCCGTATTCAATGATACTGCGTTCGCTTATTATACTGCCTTGCTTCGCAACGACGGGCCCAATGGCACAAACGGGTGGAATTTTACTTCGCTTGATTCTGTTTTCGCTTCAACAACCCATGCCCAAAGTTCATGGGCCGATTATGATGGCGACCAGGACCTGGATCTGCTGCTGGTGAACATTGCACCTATGTTTGATGACGGTTTCATACGTCGTTACAGGAATGATGGGAACGGTATTTTTACCGGAGAGGATATACTCGGAACACTCACTGTTGAGCATGGTGAAGCACAATGGGGCGACTATGATGGCGACGGAGATCTTGACATCCTTGTTGCCGGTAACCTGAAAGAATTGGACGGTACGTTAAATCCCCTGGCGATCCGTATCTACCGCAACGACAATGATAATTTTGTTCCTGTGGAGGTTATAGCAGATCCTTTCAGCGAAGGCTGGTTCGATTTTACTGCCGTCAGCTGGGCTGACTACGATTCGGATGGTGATATGGATATCCTTCTTGCCGGTAATTACAATTCGGGAACAGAGATTGAAGGCCGGGCCAGAATATACACGAACAATAACGGTGTATTCACAGATTCGGGAAATGAGCTCCCTTCGCCGCGTGCCGCCGGCGACCGCGGTGGTACATTTTCCTGGCTTGATCTCGACAATGATGGTGATCTTGACTATTTTATCGCCGGGCAATACTTTGTAACTGGAGGGAATGGACTGGTTGAAGCGCAAATGCATATGTACCGGAATGATGTTTCAGGTCAAAATGACGCCCCATCAACCCCAACCGGTTTGCATGTTACCCAGGAAGTAGCTGGTGGAGTAAGATTGTCGTGGATCGCTGCAAGCGATGACCATACTCCAATCCCTGCTTTAACATACGATCTCGAACTCTTCCTTAATAATATCCCTGTAAACATTCCAGCCCGGCTGCCGGAACCCGGTAATGTAAGCGCGGTAACGGATTGGTTATTAACCGGGCTGAAGGATGGTGATTATGCATGGACTCTCCGCGCAGTGGACGCAGCTTATATAGGCAGCCCCCTTGCAAGTGGTGCATTTAAAGTAGGAAATCAAACTGCTATAGGGCAAGCTGATAAATTGTCTTTAGCCTATTCATTAGCGCAGAATTATCCTAATCCGTTTCATTTAACAACCAATATTAATTTTACAATTCCACAACGGGAAAATGTGTCGATCACGGTTTATAATATACTGGGGAACGAGATCGAAACCATTGTCAATAAAGAATTTATGCCTGGGCTACATGCTGTTGAGTTCAATGCAGCGGGATTATCTCCGGGAGTGTATTACTATAAAATAGTAGCAGGTAGCTTTAATAAGATTAAGAAATGCCAGGTACTTTAGTACTCTTATTCCCAGTTAGCGCAACCGAAAGATTGAACTCAGCGAATCTGAATTTACGGTCCCGTAGTTACAGGTAAATCGTGATACAACGCCATTTTTAAAAAAAATCCGACCGCTATGCGGTTATTTATGAAACTCCTGCCGCAGAGTAGCGGGGTAATTGGTGTCACGCTAATCAATGTCAATATGCTGCATTGACACCCGGCAGTTCGTAAGGCTGCCGGGTGCTAAAATAAATACATACCACCATATATTTCATAGCATCGAAGCAGTCGTGCACAAGCTGTATGAATTTCTTCCTCAATCGTTGTTTATTATTGATTCTATGCCGCTGAACTAAATTATTGTTTAAACTTTTTGATTCAAACTTAAACAATTTATCTGGTTATGCGTTATAAAAGTAAAAGTTCCGGCTATATGAAAGCATTCATCATTATTGCAACTATCATCATCGTACTATTCTTATTATTCCAATCCTTTACGGTAATGTCAATCAATAAAACCGAAGAACAAAAGTATAACGTCATCATAAAGGAAAAGGATTTTGAAATACGGTTCTATCCTTCGGCAACCATTGCAACAATTCAATCTGATGCGAAAACGTATAAAGAATTGTCAGGACCGGGTTTCCGGAAACTGGCAGGTTATATTTTTGGTGGCAACGAGGGTGATAAAAAAATTTCGATGACAGCTCCTGTACATATGGATATCAATGATTCAGTTTCAACCATGAGTTTTGTGATGCCATCTGAATACAGCGAAGCAACACTCCCAAAACCAAATGATCCAAATGTGTCCATCACAAAAACTTCAGATGAATATGTTGCCGCTATCCGGTTTGCAGGTTTCGCGTCGGATAAGGATTTAAAAGTCTATTCGGAAAAACTAAAAAGTATTTTGGCAGGAAAAGGAATTGCCACATACGGTCATTACCGGTTCCTGGGATATAACCCACCATTTCAGTTCATCGGCAGAAGGAATGAAATTATAGTTTCAGTCGACTGGAAGGATAAATAGATTCAAACAAGTTCTGAAAACCTAAATCAGAGATATCCTGAGAACAAATATTTTTGATGAAGAAGTAATACCATGCGGCACCCGCTGTCTGAAGTTTAGCTTAGTTATTCGCTTCGCTCATGAGATCGCTTCGCTAAGTTCGCTGAGCTCACTACTTTCAGTTGTAAATTCAGCTTAATCAAAAAAGAAGTTTGTTATTGCTAACCTTTGCAGAATTTATAATTCTGCGCAACATAAATACATAAAATAAATGGCAGCGGTGAATGCGACCGCCTTTGTGAATTGTACAGTTTTTAGATCGGGATTGTAACCGAACTATTTATTAGATGAGCGAAGCAAATTCCACCTGGCAGAGTATTTTCCTTTCTATACGTCAACATGGATAAATATCAATTTTTTACACTATAATTTGAATTATAGGTATAGCAGTCCTGAAACTTAGCATGCTGCACTTATTATCCGGTTTTATACAGGTCCCTGTTTGTTTTATGTCATTCTGACAACTACACTTTGTCATTGTTTCCGCTACAAAAAACAAGTCATTCTGGCTACAAGCAGGAGGATTGTTTACGATTATATTTGTATCGGGTTCACATAGTTAAAGAAACTGGATCTTATGCAACAGTCAATATATGTATTTGAAACAAATGGGTACTAAATATTTAAAAATCGTTCTCTTTTGTTGATCACACTTGTAGCGTTTTTTTAATGCGAGACAATTTGAGTGGAAATATTTTTCAAGTGGATGAAACAGCATCTGAACATAAAATTCTTACAGAGTACATCTTTAAATGCAGTCAAAATCTATATTTAGTGTGTAATTATTGCATATTGCCGGGTGCGACAATAGGAAATAAATTATATGTGAATCAACTAATCTGCGAAATATTATAAACTCCCGGCATTTCTCAACCGGAAAAAACTCCGGTTATAGAAATACTTACTAAGTGCGATTACAAAAATGTCAAAGAACAAAATATTAATCAACTGAAAAACAGTGGGCTTTAAGAGCACACTCCTGTGTTGTTAAAAATATTTTTGAGATAGTTTGAATTAAATGAAAAAGGACTTAAAAACAGGAGGACCCTTCTCATGGATAAAAAGAAAATCCCATCGCCAATCCTAACACTTCCAAAGTCTCTTACAGGTATTCAGGGTCTGGACGAAATAACCGGAGGCGGAATACCCAAAGGGAGACCTACGCTTGTATGTGGCAGCGCAGGCTGCGGAAAAACCCTGTTTGCCATGGAGTTTCTCGTTCATGGCGCAATGCTATACAACGAACCTGGCGTTTTTCTAGCCTTCGAGGAAACGGAAAAAGATCTTGCTGTAAACGTAGTTTCACTCGGTTATGACCTGGATAAATTAGTTGCAGACAAAAAAATGGTTCTTGACCATGTACATGTCGAACGCAAGGAAATTGAAGACACGGGCGAATACGACCTGGAGGGTTTATTTATCCGGCTCAATTATGCAATTGACAGTATAGGCGCTAAACGGGTAGTATTGGATACGATAGAAACTCTCTTTTCGGGTTTACCAAATCCGCTCATATTGCGTTCCGAACTCCGCCGTTTATTTCGCTGGCTGAAAGAAAAAGGGGTAACAGCTATAGTTACCGGCGAGCGGGGTGAAGGTACTCTCACGCGGCAGGGATTGGAAGAATACGTTAGTGATTGCGTTATTGTGCTCGACCACCGGGTAACTGAACAATCATCTACCCGAAGGTTGCGGATTGTAAAATATCGCGGTTCAACCCATGGCACAAATGAGTATCCTTTCATCATCGAAGAAACCGGGTTTTCTGTTTTGCCTATCACCTCCATTGGCCAGGAGTACACAGTGTCGTCCGAACGCGTATCAAGCGGCATCCCACGCCTGGATACCATGCTGGGCAATAAAGGGTATTACCGGGGAAGCATAGTGCTTGTCTCCGGTACAGCCGGTGTAGGGAAAAGCAGTTTATCCGCATGTTTTTCGGATGCCGCCTGCGCTCGTGGAGAAAAAGTACTCTATTTTGCGTTGGAAGAATCGCCCAGGCAGATTATGCGCAACATGCGTTCCATCGGCCTCGACCTGGAACAATGGGAAAAGAAGGGATTGTTAGTGTTTCATGCGAAACGCCCTACTTTTTACGGTTTGGAATCCTACCTCACCGCCATGCATAAAGCAGTGAATGATTTTAAACCTAAGGTTGTGGTAATAGACCCGCTGAGCAGCTTTATCATCGGCACTAACAAGTTTGAAGCCAAGTCGATGATCATGCGTATGGTCGATTTTTTAAAGATCAATCATATCTCTGTATTTATGACACATTTAACCACAGGAGTAAGCGATTATACCGGGATAGATATTTCATCATTAATTGACACATGGTTACTCTTGCGCGATATTGAATTAGGCGGAGAACGCAACCGTGGAATGTACATACTTAAATCGCGCGGAATGGCACACTCGAACCAAATCCGGGAATTTAAACTGACTGATCATGGTGTGGAACTGCTCGATGTGTACGTTGGTCCTGAGGGTGTACTTACCGGTTCATCGCGAATTACAAAAGAAGCAAAAGAAAAAGCCGAACAATTACTTCGCAACCAGGAGATAGAAAACAAACAACTTGCTTTGGATCGGAAACGCAAAGCACTTAGTGCCCAGATTGATTTTCTGAAAGCCGAATTTGAAGCTGAAGAAATTGAAACATTAAAAAACATAGAACTGAATAAGCTTCGCGAAAATCTCCTTTTACAGGACAGGGTAGATATGGCAAAAAACCGGAAGGGCGATATTGTTATAAAAACAAGCAAGCTAAATAAACCGAATGGGAACGATGCTAAAACGAAATAGACATGATGCCAAAAAAAGATATTTCGGAAACAGGTCTTCCAAAACAAAAGCCCGATAAAAAAGCAAACGATGCATGGATATTGCGGTTGTATGTAGCCGGTCAAACGCCTAAATCAATCACAGCATTCAAAAACCTGAAGGCAATTTGCGAAGAGCAATTAAAAGGCAAATACCAGATTGAAGTAATTGACCTTATAAAGAACCCGCAACTTTGCCGCGAAGACCAGATTCTTGCTGTACCTACCTTAGTGAGGAAACTACCCGTGCCGGTGCGAAAAATTATCGGCGACTTGTCGAACACCGACCGGGTATTGGTGGGCTTAGACTTAAAGGTTGTTTCATAATAATCAAAAAACAGGTATTATGAAAAATCGAATAAACAGGATGTCTTATGAAACCCTGGAATTTGAGCAGACAATCGAAAACGCAGAAAGCGAAATTTACGAATTACGGTTATATGTAGCCGGCACAACACCATATTCCGTAATGGCAATTGCCAATATAAAAAAAATCTGCGAGGAATACCTTAAAGGCCGCTACGAACTGGAAGTGATAGACCTTTACCAAAACCCAACCTTAGCCAGAGGAGAACAGATTATTGCCGCGCCAACCCTCATCAAAAGGCTGCCCCTGCCTTTACATCGTATTATAGGCGATTTGTCGGCTGTCGAGCGGGTACTTGTAGGGCTCGATTTACGAAAAGCAAAAGCAAAATAATACTAATCTGTTTTAAAAAGCAGGCTATGTTAACGACATTAACACCGAAAACAGAAAAACAATTCCGGCTCGAAAACGAAGAATTACGGGCAAGCCTGGCCGAAGCTAACGAAACACTCGATGCAATCCGAAATGGCGAAGTGGATGCAATAGTTGTTTCCGGTGCAGGCGGCGAAAAAGTATTCTCAATTTCTTCTGCCGAAACTCCATACCGTGTCATCATCGAAGAAATGAACGAAGGAGCTGTTGTTCTTTCGGCCGATGGCGTTGTGCTGTATTGCAACCGCCGGTTTGCCGAGCTTGTGTCGGTTGCGCCGGAGCAAATAGCAGGTTCGTGGTTTAAGCAGTTTTTTCAAAATAAGGATCTTCAAAAATACAACGATTTACTGCAGGCCGGTCTGAAAGGGAAAACCGATGGTGAGTTAACCTATATAAAAAACGTCAATACCCATCCGATTCATCTGCATCTTTCATTCAGCCCTTTACCTCCCGAACTGCTGGGCGATGTATGTATAATGGCCGCCGACATAACGGAGCTAAAGCAAAAAGAAGAAGAATTGCGTCGTTCACACGAAACACTGGAACAACAGGTAATTGAAAGAACAAAAGAACTAACTGAAGCAGTTGAGGAACTGGCAAATAAGCAACGAGTTGCTTTAAAAATGATGAATGATGCCGTTGAAGCCAAGAATACACTCGATTTTTTAAACAAAGAACTTGCCTATCAGAATGAAGAAAAAGAAAAGCACGCTAAAGAACTGGAAAATGTGAATAAAGACCTTGAACAATTTGCATATGTTGCCTCACACGACCTCCAGGAACCTTTGCGTACGATTTCGAACTTTACCCAATTGCTCGAACGCAAATACAAAGATAAATTAGACCAGGATGCAAACGATTATATCCACTTTGTGGTAGACGGAACAATTCGCATGCAAAAACTCCTCATCAATTTACTTGATTTTTCGAGGATAAGTACCCGTGCAAAGACTTTTGAGCGAATTGACACTACAAATTTAGTAGGGCAGGCTATTTCTAATCTGCAACAGTTGATAAATACAAATAATGCCTTAATAACCTACGATGATTTACCGATTATTAAAGCCGATCAAATGCAGATTCTACGGGTGTTTCAAAACCTTATCGAAAATGCCATTAAGTTTAAAAAGATATCGTCTGGCATGCCGGCAGACAGGGATTTCCCAAAAATACATATCTCTTGTACAAAACAGAACAATATCTATCAGTTTTCGGTAGCAGATAACGGAATAGGAATTGAAATGCAATATCACGAAAGGGTTTTTATCGTTTTTCAGCGTTTACATTCGGTAAAAGATTACCTTGGAACCGGCATAGGCCTATCCATTTGCAAACGAATAATAGAGCGGCATGGAGGAACTATCTGGTTCGAATCAATAGTAAACGAAGGGACTACTTTTTACTTTACAATACCGGAGTGAATTGCCACAGATTAATGTTTAAAAAATAAGCCACAGATTCATAGATTAATGATCTAAATAAATGCCACAGATTAATGTTTAAAAAAGAAGCCACAGATTCACAGATTAGTGATCTAAATAAATGCCACAGATTAATGTTTAAAAAATAAGCCACAGATTCACTGATTAGTATTTAAAAAATATGAGATGACACAGGTAATCCGTAGTTCCAATTCTTTTATTATCTGTGAATCTGTGGCGGCCTTTCATTTGTAATCTGTGAATCTGTGGCGACTCTTAAATCTTAATCTGTGAATCTGTGGCGACTCTTAATCCTTAATCTGTGAATCAGTGGCAAAATTATAAATCTGAATCATGCAAAATCTGAAATTCGTTGAAATTCTTCTGATTGAAGACAACCCGGGCGATGCACGCCTTACCCAAGAGGCATTAAATGAAGGGAAAATTAAAAACAACCTTCATATTGTGTACGACGGAGTCGAGGCAACCGATTTTCTTTTCAGAAGAAATGAATACCAGGATGCACTGCGTCCCGACCTGATCATTCTCGACCTTAACCTGCCAAAAAAGAACGGGCAGGAAGTACTGGCGGAGATTAAAGCCGACGAAAGCCTGAAAAGCATACCGGTAATTATTCTTACCATCTCCAAAGCCGAAGAAGATATTATCAGGTCGTATAATTTACAATAGTTCGTTCAAAATATTTAATTAATTACGCGGCCATAGTACCGAAATT
>JBAXBJ010000134.1:0-10429 GCA_037142075.1 Bacteroidota bacterium | reverse complement strand
TTACAATCGGCTCACTCGAAGCCTTATAGGATGCATTAATCTCATTCACTTTGAGGGATTGGCCAGGTGTTAAAGATAATTCCTGTTTGAGTGCTATTCCGTGTTTAAACCCGGAACCGGGCACCGGCTCGTTTGCTGGTTTCCGCATATAAATGAAATATGTGGCAAGTGCTGTAATATTTATCAGCACAAGAAAGATAAGTATCCAGAAAATCGTGCGGTTATTGTTAATGAAATTCATGCTTTTGGGTATTATTCGGTAAAGTGAAAGAGATCGTCAGTCATAAATTCAGGCACATTCAGGTCGGTTCTGACAGCCTCAACCATTTCATCGTTTTGAGTGTAATGCGAACGACTATCAGCAAAATCAGAACCTATAAAGAAACCAATAACCAGGGCGGCTGCTACTCCGAAGCTGATTAAAGCCGGCTGCAAAATTCTCCCGAAAAAAGAACTGACTGATTTTTGCCGTTTCTCCATCCTGGATTCTATTCCCTGCATGATGCGTGTTTCGGCAAAAGGCCTGGGTTCGATGGATTTTTGTTCTTCCATCAAAGCAAGCATACTTCTGAACTCTGCCAAAATACGGTTGCATTCGGTGCACTCGCTTATATGATGATCCAGATGGTGAATCTGGCCAGGTGGTAATTCCTGTTCCACGTAAGCAAATAAATCTTTTTGCAGTAATTCGCAGTGTTTCATACTATTTCTTATTTGAATATTCAGAAAACTGAACGATTAACTTCTTTTGCAGGTTCTGTTTAGCACGCTGTAATAAGGATTCGACACTTGCCAGACTGAGGTTCATGATTTCGGTAATTTCCTTGTACGACAATTCTTCGTATTTACTCAGAATAAAAGCCGTTTTCTGATTTTCGGGTAAGCTATTTATTGCGGTATCAAGAATCTGTTTTCTTTCCTTATTGTCAAACGAGTTGTCATTTGAAGCGGGTTCTGAGATCATTCTACCGGCATTGCCATCTGCTTTGTGAAAAAAGGTTTCAAACTGTTTTACTAACTGCTTCCGCTTGTTTTTGCGGACGAAATTTAACGATTTATTGACTGTAACCCGGTAAATCCATGTAGATAATGAAGAGGTTCTTTTAAACTGTCCGATTGATTCAAGAATTTCGATACATACATCCTGGGCAAGGTCTTCGGCATCATCCATATCGTGTACAAAGTGAAAGGCAGTTGTGATAACTTGCTTGTGATACTTACTTACCAGGAATTGTATGACCGGTTTGTCATTATTTAATATGCCGGTAATCAGTTCCTGGTCAGTCATCAATGCGTAGAAGAAATGAGGTTGAAAATTAAATGGAGATCAATATTAGGTGAGAATCATCAAAATCCTTGCTCGAAGATATAACTTTCAACCTCTTTTTCAACTAAAGTATTAGCGTCTGCAACAATTACCGCGTCCCTGGCCTTGACCATATCTGTTCTGGTTGCCATTCCCACTTCTGCAATTATTTCCTGTCTTTTTCCCGGCAGTGGCACGGTTGTCGCAAATACCATCGTTGTTTTTGTCGACAAAATTGGGGCCACGTCCATTGCCTGACCTGGTTCCTATATTGTCGCACACGCCATTGTTATCTTTATCCACATAATTTTTGCCTGTGGAATTGGTAACAGTCTGTTTTTGATCTATTTGATTTGCAGCAATATTGCTTTGAGCGTTTGACTGAACAGTGAAGATCACCAGGATTGCCGTTGCCAAAATTAATTTTCCAATGTTTTTCATTTTCGATGGTTTTTAAATAAATAATGTGATTGATAGTGTATAGACACACAAGTATGAAAAAACCAGCGGTCAGTACCAACATATTTTCGCCGATGAACACATATTCTATTATCCACCTGTTTTCCTGATAATTATTTAGCTACTCTGCGTTTCTTTAGGTAACTCTGCCATAAAAAAGATTGTAACTAATCAGTCTGATCAAAATACAGTTTTGCCACAGATTACATGGATTACACAGATTTTAAACTGCCTTTAGCAGTTTTTCAATTAATTTCAATTAAAACTGATGAATAATTTTCTGTGAAATTTGTGTAATCTGTGGCATATATTTGTTTTTCACTACTTTAGACAAACTGATTAGCTACAAAAAGATTAAACCGCAGAGAGCCACAAAGTTTTTACGCAGAGTATCACAAAGAAAGCGTCTGAATATAAGTTCAGTGACTCTCTGTGCCTCCTCAGCGAACATTGCGGTAAAAATTTCCAGATTCGAAACCCTAAGCCAACCTAAATGGATAGAAGTGAAAAACAATTTTGCCCTGTTTACAAAATATTCCGAATATTAGCTACTTAGCCCTTGCAAATGCTTTTCTAATTGATTCAATCCTCAAGCACAAACCAGCTTTTCACAAAATCATCCTTTTGATGCCATTCGTTTACATGGATAAATTCGTTGGTGTGTTTGTTATACAGGTAATCTTTTTTCCATTCGGGGTGATGTACCGAAACCTGTTTAATAGCATTGATAATAAAAAGGAGTTCATCGTTTGTCATGGTAGGGTGGAGGGAAAGCCTTACCCAGCCTGGTTTTAATGATAAATCGCCATGTGTGATAAGGTCGGTGATTTCCCTTGATTTTTCGTGGCTTACATCTAACAGGAAATGGCCGTATGTTCCGGCGCAGGCACATCCGCCGCGAAGCTGAATGCCGTAGCGGTCGCTGAGCAATTTGACTATCATATTGAAATGCATGCCGTCAATATAAAATGAAATAATACCCAGGCGTTTTCGCTGGGTCTCAGCCAAAATATGAACGCCGGGAATACAACATAATTCTTTGAATGTAAGTGCAACCAATTCTTCCTCACGTTGCCTTATAAGAGCGGTATTCATTTTGTTTTTCAACCCGATGCACAGCGCTGTTCTCATGGCCTGCAGAAATCCAGGCGTTCCGCCATCTTCGCGTATTTCGATATCATCAATAAATTTATATTCGCCCCAGGGATTGGTCCAGTCGACGGTTCCTCCGCCGGGAGCATCGGGAACTTTGCAATGGTAAAGTGCCGAATCGAAAACCAGAACGCCCGAAGTGCCCGGCCCGCCCAGGAATTTATGTGGCGAAAATATGACAGCATCCAGTTTTTCCATGGGATCGCCGGGGTGCATATTAATATCCACATAAGGTGCAGAAGCAGCATAGTCGGCAAAGCAGTATCCCCCGGCTTCGTGCATAACGCGGGCCAATTCATGAATGGGTGTTTCGATGCCAGTGACGTTGGAACATGCTGTGAATGAGCCTATTTTTAAAGGTCTGTCTTCAAATTTTTTAAGCAATTGTCGGAGATTTTCAGGATCAACCAGCAGATCCTTATCGGGCGGAATAACTTCAACATCAGCAATGGTGTGATACCACGACGTATGGTTTGAATGATGCTCCATATGGGTGATAAAAACAACCGGCTTCTTGCTTTTATAAACAAATTCGCCGTAGATGTTTTTTTCAGGCACTTTCAGGTTCAGCATACGCTGGAATTTTACCAGCACCCCTGTCATTCCAAATCCGGAGGTGATAAGTACATCTGCCGGACCTGCATTCACGTGTTCTTTAATGATATGTTGTGCCTGGTGATAAGCTTTTGTCATCAACTGCCCGCTCTCGCAGGTCTCGGTATGTGTATTGGCAACCCATGGGCCTATTACTTCCGAAACCTGATCTTCAATAGGCTTGTATAGCCTCCCGCTGGCAACCCAGTCGGCATAAATCATTTTCTGAACTCCGAAATGTGTCTTGTATTCAAGGTCAATTCCAACTATGCCGTTACGAAATTTGCTGAAATGCGCTGTAAGGTTTTCCATCTGCTAAAATGAATGATATAGGTGGCAAATATCTGAAAATTATGGTTGAGTTCACGCCGAAAATCCAAAATGAAGAAATGTCGTTAAGATGCTGGGCATCAGGTGCCATATGAAGCTCCTGTTTATTAGCATCAGTTTTTTTTAGTCAACAAAAGTTTCTTTAATAACGTCCTTGCAAGTCTTGATCTCTGATTTCGTTAGCTTGCCTAAAACTTTCAGAATTCGGACTTTGTCAACTGTTCGGATTTGGTCGATAACAATCATACCTTTCTTTCCATCATGCTCAACAGCAACCCTGGTTGGATACCGTTTCGGGTTTGTAGTCATAGGAGCAATAACAGTCGTGCTAAGATACTTATTCATCTCGTCAGGGGAAACAATGACGCATGGTCTTGTCTTCTTTATTTCACTGCCTAAAGTTGGGTCTAAGTCAACCAAAACTATCGAATATTGTGTTATTTCCATTCTTCGAATGTTTCATTGTCAAACACATCGTTAACTAACAATTGGTCATCGTTTTCCGAATGCATTTTTTGGAATGCCGTTTCCCAATTCTTCCTTGGATTTTCGATCGGTTTAAGAATAATTCTGCCTTTCTCAAGAATAATCTCAACCCTATCATTTATATTATATTTCTCTAGAATGGACTTACTTAATCTAAGTCCTTTAGAATTTCCGATTTTGATGATTGATGTTTCCATGATATTGCATTAATATGTGACTACAAAGTTATTACAAAAGTCTCAAATTTACAAATCCGGATTTTTTTCAAGTATTGATGTGGTGCACCTACGCTGCTGGAGCGGATTTTGCAATCCGTGCCACTTGATGATTCTAAATATGCCAAGGTTGTTGCTTGTACCGGCACCAATTGCAAATCGGTATCAGTGGGGGCTTCTATTCGATTATGTACAATATTTCTTTGGTCTAGTGAGTAATAACTACAAGGTCGGAGAAACTGTCTTGTTCGCCATGGAGTTTCAATACGTACGAACCAGATTTAAAATTACTGGTGGAGATCCTGGTTGTCTCGGAGTTAAAAGGCTGGCTAAAAACCAATTTCCCATTTGTTTCGAAAATTGAAATTGTGTTGAATTTCCGGCAATCTGCTGCAGAACACATGACTTCAAAATAATCTTTCGTTGGATTCGGATATACCTTTATCGAATTAATTTCAGTTCCTTCATTCGTTTTTACAGTAAGATTTTCACAGTCAGCAAGTTTTACAAATTCAAGTTGACCGGTATTATTCATTGTTCCACGCCAGCAATTTCCGTCAGGTGATTTCATGATAATGCCTTTGTTGATATCCTGAATAAAGATGTCGCCATCAGCAATTTGCAATCTGGCTTTTGGATCAGTAGTCCCAATTCCAACTTTTCCAATTCCGTTGAAGTTAACATTTGATTCAGCCTCACCAACAAATAGTGTGGGAACTGTACTCAGAAAACCTACCATCAAGGAATTTGACTTATTATTAACCATTGTATGATTTGAAATTGAAGAACCAATTGTGATTGCTCCCGATGACATGGTTTCAACAAACCTTCCAATGGCTAACGACTGGCTGCCAGTAGCTTGTGCGTACTGCCCGAATGAATAACTTTGGTTAGCTGAGTAGCAATTTTCACCTATTGCAAAAGATCTTGTCCCAAAAGCATTAGCTTTATATCCAATTGCAGTGGAAGTATGCCCTGAGGCAATTGATTGATACCCTGTTGAGAGTGAATAGGCTCCAGTAGCTTGAGTTTCTATTCCCATAGTACTTGCAACATTTCCTGTATTAATAGTCAACGAATCTTGAACCTGTGCTTTCAATGTTAAAATAGTCCCAAAGACGAATAATAATGAAAAGAACCATTTGTTTGCTTTCTTGATTGTAATTGTTCTCATAGTTTGAAATTGTTAGATTAGTATTTATTGTCAAATTTTCTGAATATCGAATTTATATTTTCTGCTCATTAATAATGTTTACTGATTCTTCAAATATACTCAGATTGTTGTTTGTATTGGTACTGATTGCAAATCGGCGACAGCGGGGCGCCTCCGGAAACTGCATTGCTAATATAGGACATTAACAATTACAATTTTGCAGAATTTTATTTTGTTTACTTCAATCCCGCATTCCCGGTATCGAGCATTGCCTTCCATTCTCCTTTGCTGTTCTTTTGCCAGATGGTGGCGTAGGTTCCTTCACCTGTTATGGAATCTGTTGCTTTGTCAAATAGCTTATAGGTTCCATAGGTATAGCCCATTTCGCCCGAAGCGGCAACTTTCGCCAAAACCGGTTCCCAGGTGAGTGTAAAAGTACTGTCGTTTTCGCTCAGCAGCAAAGCCCTGATGGCGTCAAAACCTTCGATAGGCGGGTGATTTTTACGCAAAAGCACTCCATCCGGATCGAACATGGCCAGGAATGCGGTATTCATTCCTTTTTCGGCCGACAGGGTCGAATACAAGCGATCCGTGTTGGCAAGAACTTCATTCTCATTCATCTGTTTTTTATTATTACAGGCCGTTAAATTTAAAATCAGGAACAGTATGCAAACAATGTTTGTGATTCGTTGTCGTGTTTCCATGTGAGATATATTTAGATGCTGTTTGAATTTTCTAATCTATACTTCGAAAGACAAGAGGTCGAAAGAGTATAGGTCGGAAGACCGAAGTCCGAAGATGGAAGAAACCTAAATTGGACAAACCAACAAGAAACGCTAAACACATAACATTAAATTAAAAATGAAAAAGTTAGGGGCTTGCAATACTTTTACATTTTGTGTTCTGTGTTTCATGTTTTTAATTCCTCAACGAATATTATGCCAGAAAAGACATCAAATTAAAAGAAAAGACACTAAACTCAAGATCACTATCTATACTATTTTTCCGACATTCGCCCCTCACCTTGTCGCCCTTCGCCCCTTCAAAATCTACAAAAACTTAATTTTAAAAAGTTTTTAAAGTATGCCGTCGATTTCTGAAAGGTCACTTATAACTCGCAAACCCGATTTACGCAACCTGCTGTACGATTGATGACCTGTAGCAACCAAAATACATCTGCATTGCAACTCAGCAGCCACTTCCGAATCGTGAATGGTATCGCCGATTATGGTAATTTGAGCAGGATTAAGCCCGGTTTGATTGAAATAGGTTCGCGCATTGTCAATTTTACTGCTTGCATAATGATCCCCTATGCCTCCTATAAACTCGAAATAAGGGTGAATGCCCAGTTCGGAGACCGATTTTAAAAGCGCATCGTGCTGCATGGCCGAAATAATTGCCTGCCGGTATCCTTTTTGTTTGAACGATTCAAGTGTTTCGGCAGCAAAGGGCGTTAATCCGCATTCGGGCAAGGCAATGATATACTGATTGATAAACTCCATTGCAACCGGTTCCCATTGCTCTATGGTAAAGTCGAAACCGATTTCCTTATAATATTCAATTACCGGGAAAGTGAATACATCGCGGTATTTATCCATGTTAATTTCAGGCAAACTGCGGGTTTTCAACATTCTATTGATAGCTCTACGGCATATTTCGGCGTCGTCGAGCAGAGTGCCGTTCCAGTCCCAGATTATTGTAGTGCGTTGTGGCATATTCAAATGAAATGGTTTGCTATTACTATAAATCCTATGTTCTTGCTGATGCTAAAAGCAGAAAAATTGAATGCTAAGTTACTTAATTATTAATAGTACAGTTTCCCCATTGAGTACCACACTTCCATTGTGTGAATATTTTTCCATTCCAAAGGTAAATAAGGACCATTTTTCGCTTTTCACTATTATCTATTCACTTTTCAATGTTATCTTTGCAGACTAAACAAAAAAAATCATGATCCAACGCATCCAAACCGTTTATCTTTCGCTTGCTTTTATAGCTGTAGCTTTGCTTTTTGCATTTCCGATGGCACAGTTCTTTGGTGAAAATGGAGCCTATATTCTGTCGATTACCGGTTTGAAAAATATGGTTCCTTTGCTTCCCGGCGAGGTTGAAGTATTCAATTCACTGGTATTCATTCCTTTGTCAATCGCCGCTGTCGTTTTAGCCATACTTACTTTGTTTGCTATTTTTAAGTATAAAAACCGTCAGTTCCAGCTGAAACTTACCAATATCGGAGTTTTTATTTCTATCGCCTTGATTCTGGGTGTTTTCTTCCTTTACATACCAATGATACAGAAGAAAATTAATATTGTACCGAATTACATAGATTGCATCGGAATCTATCTTCCGTTAGTCGCCCTTGTGTTTATTGTGATGGCAAACAGGGCAATAAAGCGCGATGAAAGACTTGTTCGCTCTGCCGACAGGTTGAGGTAGTTGTGTAGAGACTGGAAGCTGGAAGCTGGAAGCTGGAAACTGGAAACTGGAAACTGGAAACTGGAATCTGGAATCTGGAATGTGGGAAATTGGATGTGCGATGTTGGATTTTGAATCTGGAAAATGGAAACTGGAATGTGGAATGTGGGAAGTTTGATGTGCGATGTTGGAATAGAGACAGATAGTTGATTTCACCGCAATTATTGCATTTTCAAATTATCGTATTATCGTATTATCACATTATCGCATTATCGTATTATCGCATTATCTTTCTTTTTCAAACACTTCCAAATCCCTAATATCCTTTCCGTCAATTACAAACCTGACACAGGTTATTACATTATGGAATCCTGAATTTCCTGCTGCCCCGGGATTTATATGAAGCAATTCATGCTTTTTGTCGTATATTACTTTCAGTATGTGTGAATGCCCGCTGATGAAAATACCTGGTTTTTCGGAAACGATAAATTCGCGTGCCTCCTTTTCATAATGCCCGGGATAGCCTCCAATGTGGGTCATCAGCACTTTTACAAGTTCGCAGTTGAAGACCTGGTATTTAGGGTATGAAATCCTGATTTCCTGGCCGTCAATATTGCCGTAAACAGCTTTAAGCGGTTTAAAATCCGATAGTTTTTCAGCAGCTTCCATACTCCCGATATCACCTGCATGCCATATTTGGTCGCAGCCAGCAAAGAAATCAAGAATACGAGGGTTTATGGAACCGTGTGTGTCGCTTAGCAAGCCGATATGAAGCATAGGTTTTGTTTAGAGTTAATCTAGGTGTTGTGATAAAGTGAGGGGCGACAAGGGGAGGGGCGACAAGGGGAGGGGTGAAGAGTGAAAGGGAGAAAAGCCAGAGGTGATTTCGGATTTCGGATTTCCGATTTCCGATTTACGATTTACGATTTACGATTAACGATTTACGATTTACGATTTCGGATTTACGATTAACTATTTTCCATTTTCCATTTCCCATTATCCATTATCCATTATCCATTGCCCTCCTAAAACCATTTTTTTCTTTTCATATATACATACATGACAATTCCCATTGTGGCTAAACCAGTCAGAAATACAGGGTATCCATATTTCCAGCGCAATTCAGGCATGAATTCGAAATTCATTCCATAAATGCTGGAAACCAGTGTCATAGGTATAAAAATGGTGGAAACCAGGGTAAGAGTTTTCATGATGCTGTTCATGCGGTTGGCGTTGTTAGCCATCAGCAAGTCCATCATGGATGAAATCATTTCACGGGAGCTATCGATTGATTGGACGATAAATGATAAGTGGTCGTTGATATCGGTGAGGTATTGCCTCGTGTATTCGCTTATCACACCGGATTCTTCGCGTGCCAGGAACCGGATCTCTTCTTTTAAGGGGTTAATTGTTTTACGAAGGATCATGAGGTTCTTCTTCAGTCTCAGAAATGAATGTGAAAGCTCGTTGGTGGGATTGTCAATGAGTAGTTTTTCAAGATCTTCCATCTGATCCTCTGTATGATCAAGCAGAATGTAATAATTGTCAACAATCTGATCCATTAGAAGATAGCAGAGATAGTCTTCCTGTCGTACACGGCCTTTTCCTTTGCCGGCTTCTAATCTTTTAATAATCTCCCCAAAGATATTATTGTCTTTTTCTTCAAATGAAATAAGTACATTGGGCCCTAAATACAAGCTTATCTGTTCTGATTCAATGATTTGCATTTTATCATCCCAGGTGAGGTTTTTGAGGGTTATAAACAAGCTTTTATCGAGATCTTCCACTTTTGGCATATGGTCAACGTTGAAGATATCCTCGATAATCAGGGGATGTATTCCAAAATGTTCACCCAGTTTCTGAAGGTTTTCAGGCTCACTGAATCCTTTTACTATAATCCAGTTCGATGTTTTTTCGCCCTGCAGTTTGATGGCTTGCTCAACAGAAATATTTTCGAAGGCCTGATAATTTTCATCATCGTATACCAACATACTAATCACAGTTTCCCCTGTCTGCAATCCGGTATATACCGGGCTTCCGGGAGGCAAACCGGATTTTTTGCTCAGGCGTATTTTCTTCATAATTCAGGGTGTAGCTTAGTAAAACACAAAAATAACGAAAGCAGGATCAATAATGTCGAAACACCGAATAATTTATCAACTCTTTTGTGGTCCTGAGGTTTGAGAATTTCGAAACGAAAAGTAACACATTTTTTAGCAAGTGGTAAAATAAAAAAATCGGGGCTAATTCTTCTTTTGAGGTGTTATTGTTTTTTGCGATTTTCTCTTGAAATTGTTATATTTATTTTCTTGTCCTTTT
>JBAXBJ010000133.1:0-10470 GCA_037142075.1 Bacteroidota bacterium | reverse complement strand
AAGGGTAACTCCCCCGCCAACCGAAGTCAGGTTTTCGAGACCGTTAAAACTGGCAAGTAAATCGTTAAAAATGATGAACATGCCACCCTGTATGGAAGTTAAGACGTTTAACCCATTCAGATTGGTGATACCTGGCCCCTGTATTCTTACATCTCCCTGAATTACAGTGCACCCGGGATAATTAGTTTGGAAATTATCGATTTGTTGCTGGCTGGTAAATACAATACCGTTCGGAAGGCAACCCTGGGCGAAGATATTTTTAAAAACCAAGGTTATTACCAGGAAAACGAATAGCTTTTTCATGATGATAATTTTAATCAAACAACAAGTTTTTTCATACTTACAAATTTAACTAAAACTTCAGCCAAAATTAAAATTTTCCATACGAAAAAGCCCGCATTAAATTGCAGGCTTTGACAAAGGTCCAGTATTCTAAAATCATCTTTCGGTCAAATCAGTTTTTATCTTATAAAACCCGCTTTGTACCTCTATCATTCAAGGCTTTCAGTGTTCCTGCAGCATCTTTGAACTTATTATTAAAGATCATAGCCGCAATTATATAAGGCTTAAACCCGGCTTCCTTATAGGTTTCGATGCGGTAACGATCGAATACGGATTCCGCCACTTCGCCTTCCTTGCACGAAACACCCGAAATATCGGCGGGCAGGCAATGCATATACAAGGCTTTGCCGTCCTTGGTAAGTTTCATCTTTTCTTCGGTACATTCCCAGTCTTTGAAACGGGCGTTGTTTGCCAGGCATTCCTGCTCAAGGGCTTTGAGTCCTTCTTTATCATTGTTATGTAATAGCGGTGTGCGGCGCTGCATCACCGAAAACGGAGCCCAACTTTTGGGATACACAATATCGGCATCGCGGAAAGCTTCGTCCATGTTGTTCAGCACCCTGAATTTCCCGCCGGAAGCCACTGCGTTTTTTGCCGAAAGTTTCACCACGTCAGGGATGAGTGAATATCCTTCAGGATAAGCCAGGTCGACTTCCATGCCGAAACGAGTCATCAGGCCGATAATGCCTTGTGGAACGGACAAAGGTTTGCCATAACTTGGTGAATATGCCCAGGTCATAGCAATTTTTTTGCCTTTCAGTTTATCCAAACCACCGTAATAATCAGCAAGATGCATAAGATCGGCCATAGCCTGGGTAGGATGGTCGATATCGCATTGCAGGTTTACAATTCCCGGACGCTGGGGCAGAACTCCATTTTGAAATCCGTCGTCGAGTGCATGGCCAACTTCCTGCATATAGGTATGGCCTTCACCCAGGTACATATCGTCGCGGATGCCGATAATGTCGGTTAAAAAACTGATCATATTTGCTGTTTCGCGGACGGTTTCGCCATGCGCAATCTGTGATTTGCCTTCGTCAAGGTCCTGAACTTCAAGACCCAACAGGTTACATGCTGATGCAAATGAAAACCGAGTGCGTGTGGAGTTATCTCTGAAGTTGGAAACAGCAAGCCCTGAGTCAAATACTTTCGCGGAAATATTATGATCGCGAAGGAATTTTAACGCTTCGGCTACCAGCAGGGTTTGTTTAAGTTCGTCTTCGGTCTTTTCCCAGGTGAGGAGGAAATCGTTTTGATGCAGGTTGGACTTCAGTTGTTGAATAGCTTCAAGGATTTGGTTGAATGATTTCATTGTTTGGTAGGACAGTTAATAGTTAATAGAAAATGGAAAATGGTTTGCGCCTTTTCAGAATCTGTTTAGGGTCTGAGGTTCGGTTATTAAATCAGGAAAGCGTAAGCCGCATAGAATGCTGATGCCGTTTCCAGGTGATCGATAGGAACTTTTTCATTAGGTGCATGGGCAAAGACTTCATTTCCGGGACCAAAACCTATGATCGGGATTCCATAATAGCCGTTTATGGTTACGCCGTTTGTCGAAAAAGTCCATTTATCCACAATCGGATCTTTACCGAAAAGTTGTTTGTAAGCTTCAACGCCGGTAGTTACAGCAGTATGTTCGGCCGGGATTTTCCAGGTTGGATAGTATTTTTCCATGCCGTATTTCAGACCTGTGTAAGCAACTTCTTCGTAATGAAGTACTTCAACGGTGGCATCCATATCTTTGATAATTTCCTGGATTTCGGCAACGGCACTTTCTTTTGTTTCGCCCCAAGTAAGGCGGCGATCGAGGTGAAACTGTGCGTAATCAGCTACGGCGCAAAGCGAAGGACTTCCTGATTTGATCTCAGAAATGGTAACCGAGCCTTTTCCAAGGAAATCATCAGATGGAAGACGTTCATTCAGTTTTTCGATTTCGAGGGCGGCGCGGGCAGCCATATAAATGGCATTGATACCACGTTCGGGGGCACTGCCGTGACACGAAAGCCCTTTAAACCTGACCAGTATTTCCATCCTGCCGCGGTGGCCACGGTAAATATTCAGGTTGGTAGGTTCGGTGCTGATGGCAAAATCGGGCCGCACATTTTCCTCTTCTACCAGGTATTTCCAGCATAGACCGTCGCAGTCTTCTTCCATTACACTGCCAACAACCAAAACTGTCAGGTCGCGGTCGAAACCGAGTTCTTTCAGTATGCGTCCGCTGGTAACGGCTGCTGCCGGTCCACCTTTCTGATCAACCGTTCCGCGACCGAAAACATATCCGTCTTTTATTTCGCCACCGAAGGGGTCGAAAGACCAGTTTGCGGCGTTTCCAACATCAACGGTATCCATATGTCCGTCGATGGCCAGAATTCGTTTACCATTCCCGATGCGCCCGATCACATTTCCAAGCCCGTCGATGCGGACTTCGTCGAAACCGGCTTCTTCCATCTGGCGTTTCAGCTCCAGTTGTACCGCTTTTTCATACATGCTGGTTGATTTTATCTGTACCAGTTTCGACAGGTTTTGAGCGGTGTAATCTCTGTATTTGTGAGAGAGTTCGTTGATTTTTTGAAAAATATCATTCATAATTGAAGGGTTATGCTGTAGGTTTTTAGACTGTTAGGCTGTTAGGAGTTTAGGTAAAAGAACTATTATTTTCAACATTTAGTTAATCGGGTTCTTTCTATTTATAAATGGTTTATGGCAATCGATCTTATTCCGCTTTGAAATCGTGTCGACCTATAGAGCGGTTCATTCTTTATTATATTTCTGTTCAGTTTCTTATTTTCTCTATTCAGTCTTCTTTTCACGATATTGTTCGAAAAATGTCATGTTAGGTTCATATATTGTCTTTGGTGTCACACCAAGCTCAACTTTTTCAAACATTTCAACCAATTTGTCACCGTCAATGAGTTCAAGTTTAATATTATTTTTTTCAATATCTAAGGCTGCTTTTGCAAAGGAACCTGTTGTTATTAAAAGTCCCTTTTCTACACTTCGTTTATTTGTCTCCATTACACCAATAAATGCTTGAACTTTCTCAGTTGGAACAGTCCCTTGATATCTTTTGCACTGAAAGAAAACACTCAAATTTACAAAAGGATTAAGTTTTAATATTGCATAACCGTCAATACCTCCGTCATGAGAGCGTTGAGTAATTTCGATGTTTTCAAAGTCATATTCTCGTAAAAGCCTGCCACATAAAAATTCAAATCCAGTAGGGGAAAGGTTTTGTAAGACTTCTATCAGCGAGGGTTTCAGACTGCTTATGGCGTTCTCTGGCTCAGTTTCTTCTTGTATTTGTATGATTTTTTCTGCTTCAATGCCAACAGTATTTGTTGGTTTTTTTTCTCTTAACTCTTGAAATATTTTCACCCATTTTAAAAATATATCGTGTGCTTGCGCTTCTGTTACACTTGTTTCCCAACCTTTATTGCTTAAAGTCCAAACACCATGTTTGGACGATGCAAGAAGTTCTTCCCAAACCAAATATTGTCTTGCCCAGGCTAATTGATTTTGAAATTTTAAGACACCTGATTTTTCATATCTTTCATTTAATATGTTGTCAGGGATATTGTGCTTTTCTCCAATCCACTCAGTAATTTCTCTTGGTTTTGCAGAACCGCCTAATGCTCTTAAAGCATCAAGTACAGGCCCAAACCATTTTACAAATTCTGTTTTTCCAGTTCTTGTTTTACTCATTTAATTTTTTGTATGTAGATTTATTGTTGAAATGTCAGATCTTTTTCTTAGAATGACCGCTAACAGCCTACAGCCTAACAGCCTTCCTTTTTATTTCCTCAATACTCAACAAAACCACTTCCGCTGTTGCAGGCAACGAAAAAGCAGGTTCAAATTCGTGATTTCCGACAGCCGAAACAGCATCTTTTATTGCCAGCCATACTGAAAAAGCTAACATCAGTGGCGGTTCGCCAATTGCTTTGCTTTTGCGGATGGTGCCTTCGTTCGGGTATCCTTCAAGCAGTGTAACATTGAAAATATCAGGAATATCATTTACTGTCGGAATTTTATAGGTATCCGGCGAATGCGTGAGCAGGTGGCCTTTTTTATCCCATTTTATTTCTTCGGTTGTCACCCAACCTACGCCCTGGATGAAACCGCCTTCGATCTGCCCAAGATCAATATCAGGATTCAATGAATCGCCCACATCATGCAGAATATCAGTCTGTAAGAGTTTTGATTCACCGGTTAGCACATCCACTTCCACTTCGGAAACTGACATCCCATACGCATAATAATAAAAGGGATTGCCTTTGCCCAATTCGCGGTCGTAAAAGATTCCGGGCGTTTTATAAAAGCCTGTAGCACTGAGACTCACCTGGTTCAGGTAGGCCTTTTTCACTAATTCATCAAAAGGAATTTTCGTTTCCGGATTTGGAGCTGCAAAAACGGAATTTTCCGAAAACTGGATTTGATCAGCACTGATAGTTTCAGTTTTTAATTTTGATTTCAATTCTTCAAGGGCAACTTCAGCCAACCGTGATTTTAGTTTATCGATGGCATTTTTAACAGCCATGCCATTCAGGTCGCTGCCTGATGATGCAGCAGTGGCGGAGGTATTCGGTACTTTCGAGGTATTTGTGGCGCTTATTTTAACAAATTCGGGCGATACACCGAATTCATCGGCTGCAACACCATGAATTTTGGTATTCAGGCCCTGCCCCATTTCGGTTCCTCCGTGGTTAACGGCAATGGTTCCATCGTTGTAAATATGAACCAGGGCTCCGGCCTGGTTGAGAAAAGCGGTGGTAAACGAAATGCCGAATTTTACCGGGGTGAGCGAAATACCACGTTTAACAAATTCATGTTTCCTGTTAAATTCCGAAATCGCTTTCCTGCGATCGGTATAAGCTGACGAAGCCAGTAACTGGTCATACATCACGTGAAGGTGATTATTTGAAATAATCTCACCATAAGGTGTGACATTTCTCTGCCCGTACCCGTAAAAGTTTAACTTTCGGATTTCGGCAGCATCCTTTTTCAGAAAACGGGCGATTTTATCCATTGCAGTTTCAATGACAGCCATACCCTGTGGACCACCAAAACCGCGGAAAGCCGTATTTGAAGGCAGGTTTGTTTTATAAGCTTTGCCAACAATCCGGGCATTGGGAATAAAATAGGCGTTCTCGGCATGAAGCATGGCCCGTTCGAGGATAGCGCGGCTCAGGTCTGTCGCTGTACCGGCATCACTGTTCAGTTCAACTGAATAAACAAGAATTTTACCTTCGTCATTAAAGCCGATCTTGTATTTTGATAGAAAACGGTGCCGCTTGCCAGTTGTTTTTTGGTCGTCGTCGCGGAAAAGATGAATTCCAACCGGTTGCTTTGTTGCGTTGGCAAGCAAAGCAGCCCACGCAGCCACATGATTTCCCTGTGTTTCCTTTCCTCCAAAACCTCCGCCCATTCGACGGACTTCCACATCCACTTCGTTTTTGGCAACGCCAAGCACTTCGGCAACAATGGACTGGGTTTCGGCCGGATTCTGGCTCGACGCATGAATCAGCATTTCTTTTCCTTCGCCAGGAATTGCCAGGGCCGATTGCGTTTCGAGGTACCAATGTTCCTGCGCCCCTGTTTCGAGTTCTCCGGCAATTACATGCGGGGCTGATTTCAGGGTTTCTTCGACATTTCCGCATTCAATAATGCGGGGTGGAGCAATAAGGCTGTTTTTTGAGATGGCTTCGCGCAGATCAAGGATCGTTTCGAGTTCTTCAAACTCAATGCGGATCAGTTTTTCGGCTTTTATGGCAGCTTCCTCAGTTTCGGCAGCAATTAAAACAATGGCCTGCCCGATAAAAGTAACCTCATCTTCAGCAAGGCAGGGTTCATCATGAATTACCGGTCCCATCTGGTTTTTACCGGGAATATCCTTGTGTGTAAGGATGGCAACAACTCCATTCAACTTAAGAGCGGCTTTTGTGTCAATTAAACTGATGCGTGCATGGGCTTCCGGGCTGTAAACAACCCTTCCAACCAGCTGCCGGTTTGCCGCCAAATCGTTCACATACACTGATTGCCCGGTGACGTGCTTGATGGCACTATCGTGTTTAAGGTCTGCAGTTTTCATAGCCCCGGAGTTGAAGTTTCTGCATAGAATTTTAACAAGAGATTACCAGCTACAAGTTTGCGGTATTCAGCGCCGGAGCGGGCATCACTCAGTGGTGTGAATTCATGTACAAGTATTTTCATGGCATGTTCCACATTTGACCTCGTCCAGGATTTTTGGAGAAGATAATGCTCCGTTTCGGAAGCGCGCTTAGGCTGGTCGGCCATTCCGCCAAAGGCCAGAATAATTTCTTTTACAAGCCCATCTTCAAGCTGTAATGAAAAACCACCGCTAACGGTCGAAATGTCAAGGTCTTTGCGTTTCGAAACTTTATAGGAATTCACCACAGTACTGGCAGGGAGTTTGGGGATATAAACAGCCGTGATCAGTTCATCATAACGAAGATCCGTTAAGCGGTATCCTTTGATATAATTATCCAGGCGCACCATTCTTTCCGAATCCGATGACTGTAGTTTAATATATGCCTTGTAAGCAAACATCAAAGGCAGTGTATCACCTATAGGGGAGGCAGAGCCGATATTCCCTCCTATGGTTGCCAGGTTCCTGATTTGGAGCGAGCCGAAAACCTGCAGCATTTTATTCAAAGCAGGGAGTTTTTCTATGGAATTAAATTTAAGCTGTTCCAGATTTAAGCCTGAACCGATTTTGTAAACTTGCTCATCTTCAATAAAATATTTTAGTTCAGCAACATCAGATATATCAAGGATTTCGCTTAGAAGTTCCCGTTTTTTTGTTTGTCTGAGAGCCGTGTCTGATGCCCCGCTTACAATGGTTGCGTGCGGATATTTTCGCCTCAAAGCAAGTGTTTCTGACAAGGTCAGCGGTTTATAATAGTTCTGGGTAGGAGTATTGATTTCAATCGTCGATTTATCCCGCTTGATTTCATCGAGCAGACTGGCAATTTTGACTTCGTGAAGTTTAAATTTATCGGTATCCACGCACAAACAGGCATGCTCAGCGGCTTTAATTATGGACTGGTAACCGGTGCAACGGCATAAGTTGCCGGTGAGGGCATCCTGAATCACTTCACGATCAGGGTTATGATGGTTTTTATAAAGACCGAATAGCGACATTACAACGCCGGGCGTACAATAGCCGCATTGGCTGCCATTGTGATTTACCATTTCCTGCTGAACAGGATGCAGTTTGCCGGCATCAGCGAGATTCTCGACGGTAATCAATTGTTTCCCATGGATCATGGGCAGAAAAACAAGGCAGCTATCGATAGTTTTGTAAGTAAGTTTTTCTCCGTGATTTTCGGCAATCACCACCGAGCAGGCACCGCAATCGCCTTCGGCACAGCCTTCTTTCACGCCTTTATGGAAAGGAAACGAGCGCAGGTAATTGAGTACGGTTGTGGTTGGTTTTAATTCAAGGTGAGCGTTAAAATCAACCGTCATAATCCGGTCGTTTAATACAAACTGAATTATATCGTGGGTGGAACTCATGATTTTTTCAGTGTATTTTTCACATCGATCATTTTGGCAATAATGCTTATGGCAATTTCGGCAGGAGTTTCTGCCGCAAAAGGAATACCTATCGGCATATCGACTTTATTGAGTTGTGACTCGGCGAAATTGTGGATTTCCAGGGCGTTTTTCCTGATTTCAGCCACTTTGCGTTTACTTCCTATCATTCCTAGGTAGGCAAATTCATGCGGAAGGCAGGCTAGTAGGACCGTTTCGTCGAAATCATGCTTATGCGTAACAATAGCAACGTATGTATTCGCATCAAACGTAAGCGAATCAATAATCTGAATGAAATCGCCGTTCCGGGTTTCAACACCTGTCAAATTCCATGTTTCAAAAATACCTTCGCGCTGATCGAACACAAAGGGGCGGAATCCAAGTCCGGCGGCATAACCGGCCAGGGCTTTACCAATATGTCCGCCGCCGAAAATATATAATTCCGGAAGGCATCCAATGGGTTCAAAATAGATATCCATAGTACCGCCACAATGCATTTTAAGGTCATCTTCAAGGTGAAAATGTTTTACAAATGAAGTTCCACTGCAAATGAGTTTTATAGCATCCTGAATTGCCTGAAATTCGACACTGCCACCGCCGATTGTTCCCTTAATGCTACCGTCCTGATAAACAAGCATTTTCGACCCGGCCTTTCGGGGTGTTGACCCGGTAGTTTCGGTTACAATACATAATACAGCCGGAATACCCTGCTCGATAACTACCTTCAGATCAGTAAATATTTCCTGCATGAGATTAAAATATCAGGCTAAATTATAAAAAAATGGCCATGTATAGCTCCACTCCACCCAAATTCGTTATCAGGCATTCACAAGCCGTCAGGAAAAAACCTTTTGATATGGTACGGATTGACACTTGCACCTCTTGGTTTTGGGATTTTCAATTTTGTGTGACATTCAAATTAAATTTCCGGAATTTCAAATATTAAACTCCTTATGACGGGATTAAAAATCCCGTCAAGCTAAAAAATACTGTCTTGCGCCGTCAATCGTGGTTATTTTCCGATTCTGAGCCTTGACCGTTGTCGTTCCCTTCTTCGTCGCCATCAAATATTTCGATAAACGGCTCGGCTTTAAAGGCTTTGGTTACAGCGTATTTATCGAGTACAAGCAGGAATGAAGGCAATACCATGATATTGAAAAACATAGCAATAAACAGGGTAGTCGAAACCAGCATACCAAGTGCCTGTGTGCCTCCAAAACCCGAAACCATAAAAACGCTGAAACCAAGTACCAGTACAATGGAAGTGTAAATCATGCTGAAACCGGCTTCGCGCAATGCATTAATGGTCGAGCGGCCGATATCGTTTCCGGTAACTTTCAGTTCGTGCCGGTATCGGCTCAGGTACTGAATGGCATTATCGACCGAAATTCCAAGTGCAATACTGAAAACAATAATGGTGGATGGTTTAACCGGAACACCTGTAAAACCCATAATGGCAGCGGTAATTATCAGCGGTATTATATTTGGAACCATCGAAACTATGATCATGCGCACACTCGAGAACATTAACGCCATGAGCAAAGATATAAACCCGATGGCAATAAGGACACTTTCAACCAAATGTTTTATCAGGAATTCGGTGCCACGCGCATACACAAGGCTGTTACCGGTTATATTTACCTCGTAATCCTGGGCGGGGAATATTTCGGCTACTTTCGGCCTGATGCTGTCGAGTAAGCGGTTCATCTGGTTTGTGCCTACATCAGCCATCTGGAAACTTACTCTTGTATAACGTTGAGTGCTGTCGATAAACGAAGTAAGCATTTGTTTCTGGCCTTCGGCCTTACGCGGAAAATACGAAAGCACAAAATTCTTTTCCTGCGAATTGGGCAGGCTGTACATTTCCGGATTTCCGTTAAAATAGGCCTGTTTTGCAAATTTAGCCAACTCGGCGATCGAAAGTGGTTTTGAAAATTCCTTGTTTTTCAGTATTTCAATCTGCAATTCATCAATTTTCTGAATTGTTGATAATCGCATAACACCTTTCTTCTTCTTTGTGTCGATTGATATTTCGAAAGGCATGACGCCCCCGAATTGCTTCTCAAAAAACTTAAGGTCTTTGTACAAAATATTATTTTCGCTGATGTCGTCAACCACTTTTCCGGAAGTACGCATATTCAGCATCCCGATGATGCCCACCACAAGCAGGATTCCGGCGGTTACAAAAATCCATTTCCGTTTGTATTGGATGAGATAGATAATTTTTTCGAGTAAGCTGCTGAATATCCTGTTGTTAAGATGTTTGAGCTGTTTTTCGGTCGGGGGCTTCATGTAACTGAAAATGATAGGCAGCAGCAGGATGCACAAAACATATTCGACCATGATACTGATGGCGGCAATGATGCCAAATTCGCGAAGCATCTGGTTCGAAACTACGATAAAGGCTGCAAAACCCGTTGCCGTTGCCGTGTTCACCATGAGTGAAGCGAAACCGATGCGCTGCACTACGCGCGAAAGTCCCAGGATTTTGTTCCCATGTTGCCGGTATTCCCAGTGGTATTTATTCAGAATATAAATACAGTTTTCGATGGCAATAACCACGATAAGCGAGGG
>JBAXBJ010000132.1:0-10546 GCA_037142075.1 Bacteroidota bacterium | reverse complement strand
ACTCGAAAAATTATTCGCTTAAAACCACTTACTCCCCAGAAATTGAATCTGATCCTCGAATTCTCCTCAGCAAACGCTCTCCCCATTGAGAGTCCGAGGTTTGTAAACAAAAACCACTTGTCCTTAACCAGGTATTTATACCGGAGCATACTGTTTAATTTCAAATATGAAAAACCTATTTTTGTATCAATAATTGAAAAATTTTCCTCGCTGAAATGTTCTTCAAAGTGCTGGCTTACGCTGAATGAACTTATTATCAGTTCATTGTAAACCGACCATCTCCGCTGATTTCGTGCCAGCACGACATCCATAAGGAGTCCTCCCGAAAAATTGACCGAGACGGGATTGTCGACATTCGCCACGTATTTGTATGTTACCGGATCCGAACTAATCATTATTAATTTGGTTGCCGAAATACCGGCTAAAACGCCAAAATCCACCTTTGTTTTTTCCCTTGTGTACTTGTAAGTCGGTTCTGATTTTTCACATTCGTAATAGGCATTAAACAGGTTTTCAAGGCTTTTACTATCATATTGCAGCTTGTTTGTCTGTTCCTGAAGGGTAGGGCAATCCTGGAGATACAACATCAACTGCCCGATAAATTTCTTGTTTTCGCTGTAAACATTTATCGGATCGCTTGTATTGGCATTAATTTTACTGGTATTGTTTTTCAAATACTTTTTATAGATAAGTAGTTCGAAATCAGGATTCTGTTTAATATAAAACTGAGGTTTTCCTTTTTTATCGTAGCTATAATACAGGTTTTTTGTTCCCCGGAACATGGACTGCAGAAAAGTGGTATCCGTTCTTGTTTTAATTTCGGGATCATAATCCGATTCCTTGATCTGGTTCGGACTGTATTCGAGTTGGTGACTATCCTCAGCCTGTACAATGGCACTCACATATACTTCGTTGTGAACCCTGAATTCACTGATCATTAATGGATTGAATTCCTTTTCTTCACTGCTTTCCGAATCTTTAAATGAAATTTTATCAGGATTCTTTTCCCAGTTGAGGTAGTCAATAAATCCCTTTAAAGTGTCGCCTTTCAGTGAGATTACTACACCTGGAAGGTAGTTTTTCTGGCACCTGGCAGGTGCAAGCAACAAGAGGTTGGATGAAAGAAACAATGCAATCAAGATGCAAACATTGGAGCGCTTTGATGTTTTCATAAAAGTGATATTAGTCTATTTTTAGAGGTTCAGAGTTATTGCGGAAATCAGTTTGAGTAATAGTCAATAATACAAAAGGCAAATGTATAGATGTAATTTAATTAATCACCTTATATCTCAAAATGTTTTTTAATATCTTGAAAATAAATTATTTGGCAATTGTCAATCAAGAAGCAAGCGGTCTATTTCCAGGTTTTGCGCTTCAGTAATTTCGGCTGTTTTATTAAAATTATTCCAATCGATTATGATCCGTTCCACACCCTCCCATCTGTAAACGTCGAGAAAACTTCCGCCGCGCCTGATATCCTGGGCTTTATAATAATTAAACAGGTGAACGAGGCTGCCGGTGGCGGCATCCTGGCCTGAGAAAGCAATCCTGATGAGGCAATTTTCAGGGTTGGCAAGCACTGTTTTCAGGTGCTGCAAAGGAAGCGGATTTTCCGGGTCGTCGAGGCGGAGGTTAATATACCAGGAAATTTCGACCAAGGGGCGCGAGAATGCATGCTTGTAAAGAGTCCTTTTTACGTTATTTTCAATCAGGAACATATCAATAGTTGCATCGCAGTCAACAATGGGTTTCCCTTTATTCCCGGCTCTTGCCGAAAGGTATATTTTGTTGTTGTTGTGCCTGATGAAGATGTTTTCGGTGAGGAAAAAATCCTTGGGGCGTTGAATAAAAAGGTATGCCAGGTAACCGCCAAAGAAAGGAGTGTAAGCCAATGCAATACAAGACTCGACAACGATTATAACTTTACCTGAGATACCGGTAGCAATAATTTCCCCATAACCAATCGTCGAAAAAGTTACCAGGCTGAAGTATAAATAATCGAAAAATTTTAGTTGCTTTTCAGTGCTGACCGTGTTGGCCGTGAGGCTGCCAGTGAGGTAAAACAGTATTCCAAAAATAAATACAATCACCAAAAAACCGGTGATTCCCCCGATTAATGTGTTTCGGATCCGCCGGTCGTTGACATAGCGGGCAACACGATTGTACAATTTGTTCCTTTGCTTCATATTACAAGCAGTCTGAGCGAAAATGACTTCAACAAATATAGTATAACTTTAGCAAAGTATATTTTATTTCTCAAACATCAGTCACTTGGTAGCTTAGGTGTTTTTATAAGCCAGGTCTGAATCCCTGAAATTCCGGATTCCCGGCCAACACTTGGCTATCTGTTTGTCAACGTGAATGTTAGTAGATTTTTGTTTATGACAAAATCCCTGAAATTCGCTTCATAAATTACATCCTGTTTGCCTACCTTTGCACCCTCAAAATAAAAACGAAACCGCTCACTACTTTTATGGAAATATCCAGCAAATACGATCCCAGATCAATTGAAGATAAATGGTATAGCTTCTGGCTCGAAAATAAATACTTCCGCTCGGTTCCCGACGACCGGGAGCCTTTTACTATTGTAATTCCGCCTCCTAATGTTACCGGCGTTCTGCATATGGGGCACATGCTCAACAATACCATACAGGATGTGTTGATACGTCGCGCCCGAATGATGGGTAAAAATGCCTGCTGGGTGCCGGGTACTGACCATGCTTCTATTGCAACCGAAGCTAAAGTGGTGGCTAAGCTGAAAGAAGAAGGAATCGAAAAGTCGGATCTTACCCGCGAATCGTTCCTCGAACATGCCTGGGAATGGAAAGAAAAACATGGCGGAATCATCCTTGAACAGCTTAAGAAACTGGGAGCTTCCTGCGACTGGGACCGTACCTGTTTTACCATGGACGAAGCCCGCTACGAGTCAGTGATCCAGGTGTTTATTGATTTATATAAAAAAGGCCTGATTTACCGTGGAGTACGCATGGTGAACTGGGATCCGCAGGCTTTAACCGCACTTTCCGACGAGGAAGTTCTTTTTCGCGAAGTTCAGAGTAAGTTATATTATTTAAAATACAAGGTTGAAGGTTCGGATGATGAATGGGTGACCATCGCAACCACCCGTCCCGAAACCATTTTAGGCGATACCGCAGTTTGTTATCATCCGGAGGACGAACGGTTTAAATGGCTCGAAGGTAAACGTGTGCTTGTTCCCCTGCTTGGCCGTTCCATCCCGATGATCAGCGACGAGTACGTGGATCGCGAATTTGGAACAGGCTGCCTGAAAATTACCCCGGCTCATGATGTGAACGACTACACGATCGGTCAGAAATACAATCTCGAAAGTATTGATATTTTCAATCCCGATGGAACATTAAGCGAAAAAGCGCAGATGTACATTGGCCTCGATCGTTTTGCCGTTCGTGATCTTATCGTTAAAGATTTACTGGCATCGGGAAACCTGGTGAAAATTGAAGAGTACATCAATAAAGTTGGATACAGCGAACGCACAAGCGCCGTCATTGAGCCCAAACTTTCGATGCAGTGGTTCCTGCGTATGCCCGACCTGGCCAAGCCAGCCCTGGATGTGGTGATGAACGATACTGTTAAATTCCATCCCGAAAAGTTTAAAAATACCTACCGGCATTGGATGGAAAATGTCCGCGACTGGTGTATCAGCCGGCAATTGTGGTGGGGACAAAGGATACCGGCCTACTACCTGCCTGATGGCAGCATCATAGTAGCCCGCACGGCCGAAGAGGCATTAGGCAAAGCCCTGGCAAAATTTCCGGACATTAAACTTGCCGATCTTCGGCAGGATGAAGATGTACTGGATACCTGGTTCTCATCGTGGCTTTGGCCGATCTCGGTTTTCGATGGCATACGGTTTCCTGAAAATGATGATATTAAATATTATTATCCGACCAACGACCTGGTTACTGCTCCCGAAATTCTTTTCTTCTGGGTGGCACGCATGATCATGGCGGGACAGGAATACCGTAAAGAAATACCTTTTAAAAATGTGTATCTCACCGGTATTGTCCGCGATAAACTGGGGCGTAAAATGTCGAAATCACTCGGCAATTCGCCCGATCCGATTCAACTGATTGAGCAATTCGGTGCCGACGGAGTTCGTGTTGGCATGTTGCTTACTTCACCAGCCGGTAACGATCTGCCGTTTGATGAATCGTTGTGCGAGCAGGGACGGAACTTTTCCAATAAAGTTTGGAATGCCATGCGCCTTATAAAGGGATGGGAAGTTGACAAATCTATTCAACAGCCTATGTATGCTGCCTTATCGGTTACATGGTTCAGGGCACGATTCAATGAGGCGCTTACTACTATAAACGACCATTACGATAAATACCGCCTCAGTGATGCGCTGATGGCAGCTTACAAATTGGTATGGGATGATTTCTGTTCGTGGTTCCTCGAAATGATCAAGCCGGCCTATCAGCAGCCTATCGATGCTCAAACCCATAAAGCAGCGGTGGCGTTATTTTCGGATATCATGCAGGTTTTACATCCGTTCATGCCATTTATTACCGAAGAAATCTGGCACGTTTTACACGGCGAAACAGCTCAAAGCATTATGATTTCGCAAATGCCGGAACCTCAGAAGTTCGATGTTAAAATTTTAACACATTTCACGTATACCCTGGAGATTGTAACCTCCATACGCTCCATACGCAAGGATAAGAATATTCCGCTGAAGGATAAACTGGATCTGTTTATCCGTAAGCCAAATAAAGAAATACCAAACCTGTTATTCGATTCTCTCATCGAAAAGCTATGCAACCTTTCCCCAATCCGCTATGTGAATGAGAGTGTTGCCGGGGCAGTTTCATTCCTGATCAAAGGAAATGAGTTTTATATCCCGCTTGGTGATAAGATCGACATGGAAGCCGAAATTGAAAAGCTAAACCAGGAATTAAAATATGCACAAGGCTTTTTGAGTAGCGTAATGGGAAAACTCTCGAATGAACGTTTCGTGGCCAATGCAAAACCCGAAGTAGTGGATGTGGAACGGCGTAAAATGGCCGACGCGGAGCTGAAAATCAAAACAATAGAGGAACAGATTTTACTGCTGAGGATGTAATACTGTCAAAAATATAAAAACCACTTAGTGTTCCTCAGTGCTCTGAGTGCCTGGGTGGTTTTTGCTTTTGGTCTACCACGAATTGGACAGAATTATTTTTTAGTCGGAAGACCGAAGTCAGAAGACTGAAGCGATCGCTGAACTGATAGTAATTTCTACCAATAGTAAATAAGTCCAAGAATATCAATTGTCGCTTAAGATCCACATATTTTGGGTAAAATAGTTTTCAGTGTAACTTCCGGCTCCCGTCTTCCGACTTCCGACAAGATAATTTCATACATTAAAGTAACATCAGAACCTTTACTTTTCAAGCAAAAACTAAAATTCATCAGAATAGTATGCTTTTACTTTCTCACGCAGGTTATAATTCGACGACATAACTTCGCCATATGCTCCCGTTGAGCGGATGGCAATCAGATCGCCACGCGAAGTCAGTGGCATCAGAATTGATTTTCCGAAGCAATCAGAACTTTCGCAGATAGGTCCGACCACATCGTAACGCTGTATATCAGCACTTCCCTGAGTTATATTTTCAATTTTATGATAAGCCTGGTAAAGTGCCGGACGGATCAGTTCGGTCATTCCTGCATCAAGGATCATAAAGTGGGTATTCACCCCTTTTTTAATATATAAAACCTTCGAAATCAGGCTTCCGCACTGTGCCGTAATGGCACGCCCCAGTTCGAAATGGACTTTCTGCCCGGGGTAAACTACCAGAAATTCGTGAAAAAGCCTGAAATAGGACGCAAAATCTACAATGGAATGGCCATCGGGATCGTGGTAATCAATTCCTAAGCCGCCGCCCACGTTCAGGTGGGGAATGGCAATATGACGCTGACTGAACCACTGCTGAAACTCATTTATCTTGATGCACAATGATTTAAATGCACTCAGGTCGGTTATCTGCGAACCTATATGGAAGTGCAACCCGATCATCCGTATATTTTGCAAGGAATTCAATTTTTCAATAATACTTTCCAGTTCCCATTGGTTAATACCGAATTTGTTCTCTTCGAGTCCCGTGGTAATATACCTGTGCGTGTTGGCACTTACATTCGGATTCAGGCGCAAGGCAACCGGGGCAATTTTATTCATCCCGCCGGCCAGTTGGTCAATCACTTCCAGTTCCTGCATGCTTTCGCAATTAAAACTGTGAATATTATTGGCCAAAGCCGCTTTTATCTCATCATCACTCTTGCCAACACCGGCAAAAACTATTTTTTTGCTGTTAAAACCGCTTTCAATTGCCCTTATAACTTCATTCCCGCTCACACAGTCGGCACCAAGGCCAAAATCATTTATACGATTCAGAATGGGCATATTTGCATTCGCCTTAAGCGCGTAATGAACCTCGAAACCGTAACGGTCGGACTCGAGTTTGAGATTTTGAAGCGTTTGGTCGAGCAACTCCATGTTATAGTAATAGAATGGAGTAGGGGTGAGGGTGAATTTATGTATGAGTTCTTTTGGGAAGGAGGTCATCAGGATTGTTTTGAGATGCTACGGAAAATCATTTCAATCAATTAAAAATTCAAAGTGCAAAGTTCAAAATGGACGGATTTCAACTAATCTGGAAATTAATTTGTTGCTTTCCTGCTAAAATATTTGCTATGGATTAATGAGAACTAAGATCCCAAATCCTCATAGATAATTTTGCTTTTTGAATTTTTCATTTTGAATTACTTATTCAAGGTCAAAAAGACCTTTGTTCAGTGCCAGTAGGGTCGCTTTTTTAAGTTTCGTATCAACCAGAATGGAGATATTGTTCTCGCTGCCTCCATAGGAAATCATGCGAACAGGAATATCCCGTAACGAGTCGAAGATAGCACCTGCATACCCTGGTTTTGCCGGCGGGAAAAGGCCAACAATACTTACAATACTTAGCTCTGAATCGACATTTACATTTCCAAACGCGTTCAGTTCTTCAATGATGTTCCCGAGATCATCCGTATTATCGATGGTTACTGAAACTGCAACTTCGGAGGTAGTGATCATATCTATTGGCTTACGGTAGCGTTCGAATACTTCGAAAATAGCACGCAGGAAACCAAACGCCAAAAGCATTCGTCCGGATTTTATATTTATGGCTGTGATCCCGTCCTTGGCAGCCACTGCCCTGAAGCCTTCAGCCTGGTTTTCGAACGAAATAAGCGTTCCAGGGGCTTCCGGATGCATGGTATTAAGCAACCTCACCGGGATATTTTCACTTTTTGCAGGCAGAATACAGGTTGGATGAAGAATTTTTGCACCAAAATAAGCCAGCTCGGCTGCCTCGTCGAATGAGAGTTGAGCAATAGGGAACGTTTTAGTCACAAAACGCGGATCGTTATTGTGCATGCCATCAATATCGGTCCATATCTGGATTTCATCTGCACCGATCGCTGCTCCGATTATGGTTGCTGTATAATCACTTCCACCCCGTTTCAGATTATCAATTTCCCCAAAATCATTCCTGCTGATATAGCCCTGGGTGATAAAAAGCTTGTCGCCGGGATAATTTCGAAGCTGAAGTTTCAGGTTTTTTGAAATGTAAACCATATCCGGCTCCTCATTTTCATTCATCCGCATGAAATTGAGCGCGGGAAGTAATACGGAACGAATCACTTTTTCCTCGAGCAGGTAATGGAAAAGTGCCGTCGAGATCAGTTCACCCTGGGCAAGAATTGCTCTTTCTTCATTGATGGTAAACAGGTCGCGGGTGAAGGAACGCAGGTAATCAAAGTGAGTTGAAACGAGTTCACCACCTTTTTGTAAGGCCGCGGCAGAAGTATATAATTCCCGGATCACATTTTTATACGTATTCTCCAGACCGTCGATGAGCTTAGCTGCCTTTTCATGTTCTTTCCGGTAAAGTACCCGGCTGATTTCGACCAATGCATTGGTTGTGCCGCTCATGGCGGAGAGCACTACTATTTTAGGTTCTCCGTCGTTGATCAGGTCGATCAGTGCAAACATACGTTGAGGCGAGCCCACCGAGGTTCCTCCAAATTTTAATATCTTCATGTTATTGATTTCGGATTTACGATTTCGGATTTACGATTTACGATTTCGGATTGCGGATTTCGGATTGCAGATTACCCATTTTCTATTTTCCATTTTCCATTTCCTAAGAATGATTTACGATTAACCATTTTCTATTAACGATTAACTATTTTTCCCTCCCTCACTTGGTAAACACGTACTGTACAATATTTGCACCCATCTGCAAGGCTTTCAGTCGTTTATCGGGTGAATCCTTGTGTACATCAGCGTCTTCCCACCCGTCGCCCAGGTCGCATTCGTAATCGTAAAAGCAGACTAATCTCCCTTCCCACACAATTCCGAAACCCTGTGGTGGTAACCCATCATGTTCATGAATTTTAGGCAATCCGTTCGGGAAATTGTATTTCTGATGGTAAATCGGGAAATCGAAAGGCAAAATCACAAAATCCAACTCGGGGAAAACTTTTTTCATTTGAGGCCGCAAATACTTGTCGATTCCGTAATTATCCGAAATATGAAGAAAACCGCCTGCAATCAGGTAGTTGCGGAGATTTAATGCCTCCTGGTCGTTGAAAATTACATTGCCATGCCCGGTCATATCTAAAAAAGGGTAATTGAAAAGTTCGGCACTGCCCACATCAACAGTAGCATACTCTTTATTGATGCCGGTCTTCAGATTCTGGTTACAGAAATCAATCAGGTTGGTGAGCGAAGTAGGATTTGCATACCAATCGCCTCCGCCATTGTATTTAAGTAAAGCGATCTGGTAGGTGTTCTGTGAAAATCCACTGATGAAAACCGACATGCAGAAAGCCAGTAGCAAGCTGTTTTTAATCATTTCTATTCGTTCATTAAATTGATAATATGACACGCAACCACGGCGGCTGTTTCGGTGCGCAACCTCGACGGGCCAAGGCTTACAGGCTGGAATCCGCTTTGCGTGGCCTTTTCCATTTCATTCTTGCTGAAATCGCCTTCAGGACCAATTAATACTACGCAATCGCCTTGTGTGTAAGCCAGTTTTAAATGTACCGGCTGATGTTCTTCCACATAAGCAACAAACCGCGAAGGCGAAAGGTTCAATTTTATGAAATCCTCAAATTTCATGGGTTCGTGCAAAACCGGCAGATTGGTTTTCAGCGACTGCTTTGCTGCCGATAAAATAATCTTTTTCAACCTATCGGTTCTGATCTGCATCCGTTCGGAATGTTCGCAAAACAAGGGCGTAATTTCATCAATGCCTATTTCGGTAGCTTTTTCGAGGAACCATTCGAAGCGTTCAATGTTTTTTGTCGGGGCCACAGCCAGGTGAAGCCTGAAAGGACGTTTCCCGACTTCATATGTCACGCTAGTAACAGAAACCGGGCAGTTCTTTGTATCCTGGGCAAGAATGGAACCTTCGAAAAGGCTGCCAAGCCCGTCAGTCAGGTAGATTTTATCCCCGACCCGCATTCGCAGCACCTTAATGCAATGGAACGACTCCTCGCTACCCAGCGTTATATGGCAGGGCAAAGGTGTGATGACAGGCTCGATAAAGTACAGTTGCATAAAATGAAAATCGGTGCAAAGATAACAAACATGCTTCGTTCTTCACGGGTAAAACTACAGAGCCTTCTAACCTGCTGCTGGAGATTGAAAAACAGAATAAGCCTTAGCTATTTATTAAATTAAAAAGAATAAAACCTGAACCGGTCAGAAAATTCGACGTGCGCGAATTGAGATTTTTAGAATCACACGAAAGGATTCCCGCGGCAGCGGGGTTGATTGGCAGCCGTGTGTCTCGCAATAAGCTGATTGTCATAGTCCCGGAACATTATGAACCAGGCTAAAAAAAATCCGGCTCACGAAAATCTGACAAAATTTCATGGATTTATAGTATCTTTATTGCATGAAACAAAGACTCTATATCGACACTTCAGTTTTTGGCGGCTATTTCGACGAAGAATTTTCCGAATTCACAAGACCGCTTTTCGGGAGACTTCAGGATGGAGAATTCAGACTTTTATTCTCTGCTGTTACTCAAGACGAACTGAGCACTGCTCCTGAGAGAGTTAAGAAACTTGTTACAGGTTTAAGGGCTGAGAATACCGAATTTGTGGAAACCAATGAAGAAGCGGTTGAATTGGCAACTCAGTACATTGCTGAGAAAGTTGTCGGCCTGACAAGTTTTGCTGACTGTCTGCACATTGCTTTGGTAACAATAAACCGTGCGGACTATTTGATTAGCTGGAATTTCAAACATATTGTGAATGTCCTGAGAATTCGCGGGTATAATGCAATTAACATCAAGAATGGCTACAAAGAATTAGAAATTCGTTCACCCAGAGACTTTATGACCTATGAAGACTACAGCTAAGAAAACATTTGACGCAGTAAAATTCATGCGTGACCAGAGAGATAAATTGAGCGAAAAGCTCTCCAAAATGACAAAAGAAGAGATTGTTGAGTATTTCAGGAAGAAGA
>JBAXBJ010000131.1:0-10569 GCA_037142075.1 Bacteroidota bacterium | reverse complement strand
TTCGCTATGGACTGGTATTTAAATGGTTGCAAATTTTGTAATGCAACTTGGGTTAGGTTTCACGAAGTATTTGCTTTTATCGGATTCAAAAAAAATTATAGCAAGAAAGAGTTTACCATTTCTCAATTCTACAATGGTATGAATATTTACCGGCATTCAGAATCAACGTATATATTCCTGTCTCCAGTTTCCGGACATCGATACTGTTTGGGTTTTGCATTTCTTTTGTATTAAATTGAATTCGTTTTCGTCCCATGTTATCAAAAATCACAATTTCACCTTCCGGAATGAAAGGTAATCCGAAATGAATAATATCGCTGCCTGGATTTGGAAACACATTGATTTTCCTGAAATTATTGGCAATTCCGTCTGTAGCAGTCCGGAATGAAAATAATTCGCCAACGAGTGTGTCGCTGGCACTTGTTGCCTTTATTCTAAAATAATAAGTTGTGTTTTGGATTAGATTCAGTACCTGCATTTTTACTTCAAAAAGCGAATCGCCCTGAAGAACCAAAGATGGGGCAAGTTTATTTAAATTAGTTGAATCATTACCAAATTCAAAGAATACTTCAGTTGTGAATTCCATCGGATTTGCTTTGCCGTTGAGGATGGCATCCGTGATATTTATATCAGTAGCTTCACCGGTTATTACCAATGGATATCCGATCAGGAAACTTCCGGCTTCAGAGAAAAATGAACCGGCAAAACAATTATCGATGGTCTGAACCTGCCAGAAATACCTGGCTTTTAAATGAAAAGTCAGATCCCAGCACGTATCCATCGAGGTATTACCCAGCCGGACCAGTTTCCTGTTTCCGCTTGACAGAAAAGAATTCGGGTTCATCTGTTCGGAACTGGAAGGAAGTGAACCTACCGACAGATTGTATGAAAGACCATTTTTATTTGTTTGGAGGTCACTGCCCCTTGACCAGCTGAAATGGACCTTTTTCTTGTCAACCGATGCATGTATGACTGCGGGAGCTTCAGGCCGGGTATTATGGTGCACAGTATTATTCCTGAATAGTTTAGATTTTATGGTATAATTTACATAGCCGAGCAGAAAAACATCAAGGTCTTTATCATTATCAACATCAACCCAGTTGAGGCTTGAAGCGATAACTTCACACAGGGTTTCGGCCTTGCTGAAAACGCCGTTATTATTTTGATAAATGTAAGTAAAGCCCGTGGGTTGTGCAGGGTAGCCGCCGGAGACGAGTATGTCGAGGTCACCATCATTATCGTAATCGCCCCATTTTGATTTTAAGTATACATGGTTGGTTTCATCCGCGATTGTAAACAAATGGAAGCTGTCATTTCCGTCATTCCGGTATACCCTGAAATAACCTGTTGCATCCGATCCCATGCCTACCTGGCCCGTGAGAAGAATATCCAGATCGCCATCGCTGTCATAATCACCCCATTCGGTTGAGCCAAAGGATACCCCTATTATCCCGGTGTTTTTAAGAAGAGCAAAACTATCCACATCATTGCGGTAAATATAGGTTTTACTAATCTCCTTGTGGAGTTTTTCGTCTAAATAAAGACCTGACTGGATGAGGTCAAGGTCGCTATCGCCATCATAATCACCCCATTGCATAGATCCGCAGTAGAGGGGCATAATATTGAACCTGGCTGATCCTGTGTACGAATTATTTCTGTTTTCGTACACCTAGCCATACGAATCGGGTACTACATCGGCATAACCTGATAAGGCTATATCGGCCGATCCGTCGTTATTCAAATCAGCCCAGTCGAACGACGTGCCTTGTGTCTTTTCGAAATCATCCGGCATTAATTCAAAAATTTTGTCTCCTTTTCCCATAAACAACTTTGACACAGGCACATAAGTTTGCGTTCCGGGATTGTATGATAAGCCGCTGAGAAATATATCAAGCATGCCATCATTGTTAAAATCGATCCACCTGGCTGTTCCGTTATTAATTGGCGGCAGGTTTGGAATGCTTACTGTTGTAAATTGGCCGTTTCCATCGTTCATGCAGATATACGTGCAGGAATTCCATGGAGACCAATTACTTGTTCCGGTTATTATTAAATCAAGGTAAGCGTCGGAATCAACATCTCCCCAGTCGGAGGAACCAATGAGAGCCGGTATTGTAGTTGGGACCTCAGTAAAAGTTTGTGATAAGAGCCTGGTGGGAAATAAACAGATAAGCACTAATAGGTTGGCAATAAAAAATCTATAATTCATAATGCAGACTAGATAATTTATTCGTTCAGGTAAAAGCCAAATCTACAACATATTTGGATTCAGGAAATTATCAAAAAATAATATAATGCGAATGCCGGATGCGCCATACTGTTCATCAAATTTAACAGCAGTGCAATTACCAAAGCAAAGCGTTCATAAACGAGGATTATACCCGCATACATCAGAAAATAAGTTGCGTATAATCGGGGGGAATAGGCTGTTAAATTAATAATGCGGCCGCAAACCAAAGGAAATCAATACATTTGTTGCCTCAATTTATTACTTGGATGAAAAAATTACTGATTGCCCTGACTGCATTGCTTGTAATACATACAAACCTGAATGCACAGATTAAAAATAGTGAAGAAGAATCGTCAGACAAATCGGTTAATTGCGGCGGAGTGGAACGATGGGCCGTGAAAGTATTGGCTGATGCTGCTGTAAATACAATAAATTTTACGCCTGTAAATACTACGGTGAACGGGATGGTAAGTATTGTTACCCCGCCGCCAAGTACAACCATGCCCCGGTATGCAGGAGTTGAAGATATCACATACAGGCTTGTCTGTAAAATAACCATCAAGAAGAACGAAAGTGATGATGACTATCACCTTGTATTAAGCGATGGCACGCATACGTTTATCGGAGAAATCCCTAACCCTGTATGCGCCATGGCATCAACAACAGCCTATGTGGATCAATATATTGCCTGCAGGAATTTCGTCAATACTTATATACCCCAGGCAAATAACAACAATGTAAATATTGCTGACGTCGAAGTGACTGGCGTTGCATTTGTAGATCCGGCTCACGGACAAACCGGCAAAGCACCCAATAATATTGAGTTTCATCCTATATTGGATATACATTTTGCAGGTACAACCCAGCTTGAAGAATTACAGGCTGAAAAGGTGCTTTCTGTCAGTCTGACACCTAACCCGGCGCAGGGGAAGGTGTTAGTAAATATAAGCTCAAAAAGTGAATTTTTAAAAAACTGTGATCTGCAATTATTTGATATACAAGCCAATTGCGTTGGAAGGTTTAGTCTGCCTGTAAATGGAAATAAAACTATTTCAGAAACGATTGATCTGAAAAACATTGCTGCCGGAGTGTATATTTATAAAATCCTGAATAATGGTATGTTACTCTATGATGGAAAACTGCTGGTTTATTAGAATACCTGGTGTGAAATTACCCGGAATATTAACGGAATAGATAGGATATGGTGATATCTTTACCCTGACCCTCAAGATTTAAGACTAACAAATATCATCCGATTAAATAAGACGTAGCTTCACTCTTCAGAAAACAATTTGTGAGCCTTCTGATAAATCTACTCCTGGTCATTATCGCAGTGAGTGCCGCAATGGCACGATTTTCCTTTTGCCGATTCAAATGCTTCTTTGCCTTCTGACAAGGAAAAATAGATTAATCCGGCAGAACCCAATACATCGGCGTAAGCAAAGCCCGTAAGCTCGTAAATAAGACTTGATGCAAGCAACACCAGGGACATATATATGCAGATTTTGGTGCAATTGGCATCTGCCAGTATGGGTTTGGAATGGAGTTTTTTGCCAACCTTGTTTTTGGCATTCATAAGCCAAATCATTACCAATATTGATACTAATGATATTCCAACTCCCCAAAGGGTAGTTTCAGGCTTGTGATGATTCAACAGGTTTACGATTATGCCGGCAAATAAACCTGCCGATAAAATATAAAATGCTGTTCCTGTCATTTTTAAGGCTTTAATCTCAAACCGGCTCTTCGAACTTTCGGGGTTTAGTCGTATTCGCGAAATCATTATGGCAATCCCTAAGCCTGACAAGACCTCAATAAAACTATCAGCCCCAAAACCAAACAAGGTTAAAGTCTCGTCTTCGTAACCTTTAATTATTGATACAATACCCTCGGCTACATTGTAGAAAATTGTGAAAAGACTTAGCAAATAGGCTTGTCTGTATATTTTTAGTTCAGCCGCTTCCATGCAATAAAGTTTATCAGATTGATTTATTGACATATATATAACCATTGTAAAGTCATTTTGTTATATCCATTATCTGCGCAATAGGTGAGATTTAATCTAAATATTTAATTTGCTTACCGAAAAACCAGATCTGGAAAAACATGAAATTGAAATATTCAGTTTTTTCAATATTTAAATACATACTTATTCATTTTACTCTTACTTTTGGAGTGTTGATCAAATCTGCCTGGCTTTGAGACTTATAATTATACATTAAACTGAGAATACAAGATGAAGAAATGCTGCACATTTTTTCTGGTTTTCAGCCTTGCGGCACTTATTGTGTCAGGTAATGCAACGGGACTTTTTGCGCAGAAACTGATTATTATGGACAGGGGGAACAATGATAAAATTGTGAACGATTCCACCATCACGTTATCCAGCAGCGATCCATCAATAAACCAACTTACGGCAATTTTTACCATTAAAAACAATACCGACGTACCTCTTTCAGTTTTTCTGCGGAAGAAAATAAACCAGGTAGGTGACAGTACAAGCGATTATTTTTGTTTTTATATCAAATGCTGGTCCGACACTGATACTACCGATATTGCAGATACGATTCCTGCCGGTGCTGAAGATTATAATTTCGCATCCCATGTTACCCATATTCGGAGGTTTGATTACCCTCAGCCTGCGCTGCCTCCCGGTCTGACATCAGTTACCTACACTATTTTCGATAACACAACACTTGCAGAACCCGTTGAAGCAAGCGTCACGGTAATTTATCACCTTAGTCCTTTGGGAACGGATGAGCCGAACGCAATGAAGGCTGAGGTCTATCCGAATCCCGCAACTGATTTTATCCGCATAGAAACCGACAGGCAAATGACAGGGAAACTAAAAGCTGTAATATATAACGTGCAGGGTGCGGTGGTCCGGAGTGAAGATATTATTAGCAACGGTAGTACATTAACTATTAAAACAAGTGACCTGAGCCCGGGATTTTACACAGGTATTCTGACTTCAGAATTGAATGCCCATTCATGTTTCCGGTTTGTTGTACAAGCCAGGTAACAGGAAATCTTATCTTTACCTGTTCCGTACGGTCTCCGCAGGCAACTGGCGGTATACGATACAAACCCGCCTCAGCAAAAGGAATTAATAGATTTGTAAATCAAATTGATCTACCTGTTTTTTTTCGAAGCCTTATTTCCTCCGAAAAATCCCCATCCGCCACTTCCAAGAATGAAACCAAATGCATACCAGGCTCCATTGTTATTGGGAGCAAAAACTGTAATGTCATTTTTAAACAGCATCAGAATCAAATCGATAGGTGCAATTATTCCATGCCAAAGCCCGCCCCAAAAACCATAGGTGTGGCCTGTAAGGCATTCGGTAACAATTTCTTTGTTTGCACATCCGGTAAGGAGAACCGTCACTGAAAGCAGGCAAAGGAGGAATGCAGCCCCATTTGTCGGAATTAACTTTTTCATGTGTTTTTTTTTAAAGAGTCACTTGGAAATTGCTATGCATGATTAAATTAAGATCTATCCTGGTTTATATACATTGTCCCTACAATTATGCTTTTATCATGCATACTGGGAGTCCGGTTATTTTCGGAAATAAAAACGCAATAAAGGTATTAAATAACTTACTATCAGGGAGAAGCCCGGTGAAAAAATCAAATCAGTATGCAAATTTTAAACTCTTATTAAATTTCGTTACCCTTCAAATTCAGGTTGACCTCATTTTTTTTGCTTTTGCAAGAAAGAAAAAGAAAATATGAGTCATTGTCATACTTAATACATTGATTTACAAATAAATGAAAATCAGTATTCAGGCAGACATACACCTAGATAGAGCTAGCAAAACAAGATTAGGAAAGTTTAAACAACATCTGGCAGCATGAGAAGTTGGTATTTTGCTTCATACATGCCCAGGCTGTCAAGTTTCAGCTACATCTGTTGTGAAATTTCTATCAAACCGGTCTTTATACCCTGAAAATTTACCAGCAAATTCAAACCCTTGTCAGGTTACATTGCCATAAGGGAAGATTTTCCAGGAATGGGATCGGCCCATTTCTTATACATGTCAGTGCTTTCGAAAGGGAAAAGAGTCGGTAACCTATCCGGGTATTGGTTGAATTTGGTTGGTACGTAATAAAACAGAAAAGAGAGGTGATGTACCTCTCTTCTCAGTGTTTTTTAATTATAGGTAGAAAAAATGCTGTTTGATTATCTAGGTGGCTAAAGTATAATTATCTGATAAATAATCTGATAAAATGGTTGTTAAAATATGTTAATAAGGGGAATGCAATTAATAATCCGATTCTTTTTCAGCAGGTTTTTCTTTGTCCTCATCTTCCTCTTTTTCCTCAGTCTCTTTTAAATCGAGTGAAGAATCAAAAAAGTCTTCGTCCTTATCCGATTTTGTATCAATTTTCACAGGTACTTTTATCAGGTAACTAACCTCTTCGGTATCGATGGTAATGGCAAAAAAGAATGCACCTCCAGCCGTAGGAATTTTAATTGTATGGTTGATCCACCCCAGAGGATATTTTTTGCGAATGGCTTCCATTAATTCAGGAGTGACATTTGCATAATTGATTATCAGCTTTTTACGATTAGTTTGCATTGTCTAGACAGATTTTTGTTCGAAATGACGGTACAATTATACGGAAGAAAATGAAAAAAACATCATTCCTGCGATAATTTTATATTTTTTTTTCAAAAAATCGTTCCGGCTATCCCACTTTTTTAAGAACAATTGCTGTACGGCATGTAAAATAGATACTCAATCGGTGAGTTGAGGTAGCTTCATCGAAATGGGTGGGATAAGTTATCTCCTCATTTATTCTCCCGTGGCCACCAAAATTAGAACTGTCGGAGTTCAGAATGATTTTATATGCACCGGCTTCGGCAACTACAAATTCATACCCCGGTATCGAATCATTGGCATGAAAATTAAAAAGAAACAGCAGACCGGCCCGCTCATAGATCAGGCATTTATTGGTTTCGTCGCAATTGATCTGGTTGGCATAAAGCGTACTTAAAAGGTTGGCTGATTTCATAACTTTTATCATGGCACGGTCAAAATCTGCCAGGTAATGATACCTCAGCAATGGATTATCCAAAAGCGACCACTGCCTGCGTGCATGCATATAGCTCCAGTTATTGCCTTCGCGCGGGAAATCAATCCATTCGGGATGCCCGAATTCGTTGCCCATAAAATTCAGATATGCCTGGCCGCCAAGTGAGATTGTGATAAGCCTGATCATTTTATGCAATGCAATTCCGCGTTCGACCACAATATTTTCGTCGGACGATTGCATGTTGAAATACATCTCCTTATCCATCAGCCTGAAGGCTATCGTTTTATCTCCAACCAAAGCCTGGTCGTGCGATTCGCAATACGTTACCGTTTTTACGTAAGAAAGCCTGTCGTTGAGAACCTGCCACATCTCCGCCATGCTCCATTGTTCATCTGGCACGTCTTTCAGGTATTTTATCCAGAAATCAGGAATTCCCATTCCCAGCCTGTAATCAAAACCAATTCCTCCGTCTTCGATGGGTGAAGCTAACCCGGGCATTCCCGTTACATCTTCGGCAATGGTAACGGCTTGTGGATTAACAATATGGCTTAAATGATTAGCTAACTGCAGATAGGTTACGGCGTCGAATTCTACACCTTGGTTAAAATATTTATCGATATTATCAATTGGCTCATCGCCATGGTGAAAATACAGCATAGAACCAACGCCATCGAACCGGAAACCATCAAAATGAAACTCCTTTAACCAGTATTTGATATTCGACAATAGAAACTGTAAAACCTCTGTCTTGCCATAATCAAAAAGTTTTGAATCCCAGTTTGGGTGTTCACCACGGGTCCCGGCATGAAAATACTGAGATTCAGAACCATCAAAAAGATTCAGACCCTCGTTAAGGTTTTTAACCGTATGCGAATGCACTAAATCCATTATAACGGCTATACCCATGCTGTGAGCCGTGCTGATAAGATTTTTCAGGTCTTCGGGAGTTCCGAAACGTGAGGAAGGTGCAAAAAAACTTGAAACATGGTATCCAAACGAGCCGTAATACGGGTGTTCCTGGATAGCCATAAGTTGCACCGCATTATACCCTGCTTTTTTAATCCGGGGAAGGATTTTTTCGGTAAACTCATCGTATGTACCCAGTCCTTCTTTTTCCTGGGCCATACCCACGTGGGCCTCATAAATAAAAAGATCTCCAAGTTTGCGCATATCGAATGCCTCGTTTTCCCAAGTAAATTCGGGCGAAAACCAAAGTTGACCGCTAAAATTTTTAGTGTCTTCATCCTGTATAACCCGGTTGATATACGCAGGAATCCGGAGCAGATCGCCTATCGAACTCCTTACCAGTACTTTAATCTTGCTTCCATGGGTAAATACTGTTTTGTAATACTCCGCATTCAGCTTTATTTCCCAGATTCCGTTATCCATTTTTTGCAAGGGATGGGCGTACTGGTTCCAGTAGTTGAAATCGCCGGTCAGAAAAAGACCGTGAGCAGCAGGTGCCCATTCGCGGTAGACCCAGCAATTTTCGGATGGGATAAAATGAATTCCCATGTACTTGTAAGCATCGGCAAATTGCTCCAAACTTCCTGAAATACTTTCTAAATAGCCAAGCTTCGAACTATACCTGCCATGCCTCGCAACAATGTCATTTGCAGCCTGTTCGAGCCATGGGTCTAATTCAATTATCCGGGGTGATTTTTCTTCGTTATCCATATTTTTAGTCAGATATTTCGATTCAGGTGATTTCTTATATTCGTGCAATTTAAGAAAATTTCGTTTATCAATTATTTTTTCGTCACTTAAAATTGTTGTAACACGAGATAATTTCACCGATATACATACGGTGATAATCTTTTTTAGGATAATTTGCATTGATCTTGTCGAGCAGGAAATGCGCAGGATCAATGTCCGAAAAGTATAGTTTCCGGCATTCGAGCATCAGTCTGGCCTGTTCATAGAAAACTGAACCGCCAGGCGATTCAATAGGTTTAAGCCCTGTAGCTTTCATTTTATCAGTCTGCCTTCCCGATGCCTTTCCGCATAAATTCAAGGCTTCGCGATGGCTTTCAGAAAAAAAACTCATTGTAAACAACTCATTCGATTCCATAAATTTATAGGTATACCGCTGCGGCCTGACGAAGCAAAATACAACAGGTTTGTTCCAGAGTACGCCCATTCCGCCCCAACTGGCAGTCATGGTGTTAAAAGTTTCCAGGTTACCTGCCGAAAGCAGAAACCAGTCATCATCAATCAGTTTGAATGGGTTCTGATTTATATCCTGAGGTTCGATTTTTTGAAAGTCGTTGTGTGTCATTTGGCTTTTTTAACTTGTTTTAAATTTAACAGATTCAATGGATTAGAACCTAAACCGGAAATATTTTTCTGGCTGAAACGAAGAACTTCATCGTAATAAAGTACCACTACCGGGGCTTCCTCTATCAATAATTTGTCCATTTGCATATATTTCACTCCCCTAAGTGAATCGTTGCTCTCACGTATACATTCCCTGTAAAGATTATCGAATTCAACAGATGAGAAATGCGTGTAATTGGGTCCTGCCGGACAAAAATTCGGTGTATAAAACAAGGAAAGATAATTTTCCGCATCCGGATAGTCGGCAATCCAGGATCCACGGAAAAAATTCACTTTCGATTGTGCGATCATTTCCCGGAGAGTACCCGGGGGAGTGACATCAATCAACACATTTATTCCGATTTCGCCAAGCTGGCTCTGAATAAATTTACAGAGGTCGAGATATGAAGCATTGGTAGTCAAAGTTATAGGCGCGAGTCCTTTCCCGCCCGGGAACCCTGCTTTTCCAAGAAGTTGCATTGCTTTCACGGGATTGTAATTGTATCCGACTACCTGATGCTGATCGAACCACGGCATCCCGGCAGGCACAAAACCTGCCGTACCGGCAATTCCAATGTTGTTGCGAAGGTAACGCATCATTTTCACCCTGTCGAAACCGTAATTGATCGCCTGCCTCAGCAATTTGTATTTTAACGGACTTTCGGCAGCCGCTTTATAATTGGTATCTATAAGTATTCCAAGATATTCGGTGTTCAGATAAGGTTGCTTGGTCATATTTAGTTGCGAGGAATATTTGTTTCGCAACAGCCCTGTGTTGGTGAGTAATTCATCTTTATAGCTAGCATCAATTCCCGAAACGAAATCGAGGTTTCCTTTAATAAATTCTAAAAATGCCGATTGCTTATCTACAATAAACGTAACAGCCACGGCATCCAGGTAGGGGAGAGGTCCATCAGTACCCGATTCAAAATATTGATCATTTTTTAGCAGGACTAATTTCACACCTTCCTTCCACATGCCGAA
>JBAXBJ010000130.1:0-10630 GCA_037142075.1 Bacteroidota bacterium | reverse complement strand
TTTTTCAACAAAGATACATATTATTACGTCATAATATATTTAACTTAACACTAGCTTTGGTTCTCTGTCAAATTTATCTTTTTTATTGTTACTACCGCAGGTTGCAAAAAGGACCAGAATCCTGTTAGTCCGGGTGTAACCGATTTCTCGAAACCTGAACACCGGCTCTCACTCTCAGGATATCTCCGGAAATCGGTGGATGTGTTTTATATTTACCCGACTTCATACCAAAAGGCAGATACTACGGAGCCTACATACTGCTCAATTGACAATCCCAATATGCTTAGACGCGCACCTATTGCCTTCAACAACCAGGCAACCGCCTTTGAGACTGCAGGTGTGATGCTCCAGTGCCATTGCCTTAAAAGTTGCCATATCCTGAATTATTTTTTGTAGAACATTTGTAGAACATTTTCTTTTTTGTAGAACATTAGTAGTACATTTTTACCCTTTTTAAGTGCTTAAAGTGCTTAGAAAACAAAAAGGCCTTCCCTCGGGAAAGCCTTGTCGTTATTGGTAAGCGTTTGATTTTGTGTAAGGGTGGAATATGGGGTTCGAACCCACGACCTCCGGAACCACAATCCGGCGCTCTAACCAGCTGAGCTAATACCACCATTTCTGATTAATGGTGCAAAAGTAAACTTTTAAATTGGAATTTGAAAGCCTTGGCGAAAATTTTGCATTTCCTCGCTGTTTGCTTCTTTGGCTCTGACATTTTTCTTAGATTTGTGTCTTGAAAAGTTGTTTATAGTTTACAGAAATCAGAAAATAGTCTTCGTACCTGGAAATTTACAAATAAGCATCCGGTTAGACCTTGAACTTTGAACCTTGAACACAAAGCATTTGAACCTAGAAATCTGTAAACCATTTTCCTTTAACCATTTACTGTTTTTCATTAACTAATAACCCATTAACCAATCCTCACCGCAAATGGCAGACGTAATCGATTACAAAATCTATGGCGATGATATGCAGATCGTCGAAATTGAACTTGACCCTTCAGAGGGAGTCCGTGCCGAAGTTGGCGCTATGATGTACATGGAAGAAGGTATACAGATGGAAACCGGCACCGGTGGCGGTGTTTTCAAAGGTCTCCGGCGCATGCTGACAGGAGATGGCTTTTTTATTTCGACATTCCATAATATTGCTTCGGTAAAACGCTGCGTTTCTTTTGGCGCTCCCTATCCCGGAAAAATAATTCCTCTTGACCTCAAGTCGGTCGGGGGAACTTTTATTTGCCAGAAAGATTCATTTTTATGCGCTGCCAATGGCATTGATATCGACATAGCTTTTACCAAAAAAATCGGGGCCGGGTTATTTGGTGGTGAAGGCTTCATTCTCCAAAGGCTTTCGGGCGATGGATTAGCTTTTGTTCATGCCGGCGGAACCATTATCAGGCGCGACTTGCGCGAACGCGAAACGCTGCGGGTCGACACCGGCTGCATAGTTGCCATGGCTCCGACAGTTGATTACGATATTCAGTTTGTGGGCGGTTTTAAAAACGCACTTTTTGGAGGTGAGGGACTTTTCCTGGCAAGTCTTACCGGGCCCGGAACCATTTACCTGCAAAGCTTACCCTTATCCCGCTTAGCCGACAGAATTATATCATCATCACATTCCACCCGCGAACAATCGCAGGGAATTGGGGGTATTGGAGGCAGTTTGCTTGGAGGGTTACTCGGTGGCGACAATAAATTTTAAGATCTGACCCGGTTTTCATCCTTTGAATTTTACAAATGAGAATCGGCTGAAGGCAAAAACACTGACTAACAACTCATTAAATTGCAATTTATTAATGCTGGCTACCCAAACAAAGCGGTATGTTTTGTCACCCGGGTTTTTAATATAAAAATATGCAAACACTATTCGGCGAGTTTGAGGATGAAAAAGCGAAATCGTTAAAAATTGTGCTTCAAGGCAAAAAGAGTCTGTCGAAAAACCAGCAACTATTCAACAGGCTTACTAAGCGCATCGAAAACCTGGAGAAAGAAAATGTAAAACTTTCAGATAAACTTGCGAGGTTATTGTCATTTCACGGAAGGGAAATCAAGCCTCTCGAAACCGAGGTAGCAAATGCCCGGATACAACTTGCCATAGCACTTGGAAAGGCAACAGGGAATATACAGTTCTCAAAAAAACAAGTCGAAAATATAGCATTTGTAATAGTGGAGCAATGCGACGAAGCCTTTTGCAATATTGAACCTACTCCGGAGCAGGAGGCTTTTTACGACAAATGGGCTGATGTTTCCTATCAGCAAGGTTTAGAGCAGCAGATGGAGGAAGAAAAAGTAAAGTATGCCGAGTACATGAGCCAGGCTTTTGGAATGGATATCGATATGAACGATTTTGATGCCAGTGAAGAAGGACAGGCTCGGTTTTATTCGAAAGTGAAAGATCAGTTCGACAAATCCGGTCAAAATGAAGCCAGGCCAACCGGCAAAAAGTCAAAAAAACAACTGATCTATGAAGAGGCCCTGAAAGTCGAAGAAGCTTTGAAAGCCAAAAGCATCCGTAATATTTTTATCGCGCTAGCCAAGGTTTTGCATCCCGACACCGAAACAAACGTTATCTTAAAGGCTGAAAAAGAAGAGATTATGAAAAAGGTCACTTCTGCTTACGACCAAAAAGATCTGACCACACTTTTAAAGCTCGAAATGGAATGGGTACATAAAACTACCGAAAACCTAGAAAAACTCACTGATGACAAATTAGGGATTTATATTTCGGCTCTCAAGCAACAAGTAAAAGAACTGGAGGCCGAAAAGTATCGTATTTACAATCACCCGAGGTTTAACTCTATTACATCGTATTCATTTCTTACCGAAAGCCATGCATTAAAAGAGATTTTGGGAGATAAATCGGAACTTACGGACATATTTTCCGATCTAAAGCACTATATCGCCACCTTTGAGTGGACTTCTTCAAAAAAACAAATCCTGGATTTCGTTAAAGAGTATTCCAAAGAAGATACAAACAGCGATTTGGAGAAATATCTTGCAGATATGCTCTCCAACAAACGCCACTTTTGAGATCTTAGCTGTGAATCTTCATTTTTCATAATTGCTTGTATAAAACTATCAATAGCCTGATAATATGAGACTTAGGCTTTAGCGTAATTGTAACCAGATTTAAACACAAACTATTTGTTCCTCCGAAAACACAAATACACGAATTCCGGATCGCTAAGTAAATTGGCCTGGTTGCGTTTCTGCCGGAATCGCATTGCCTTCAGTTCGCTGGTATTTATTGGTTTAGTGGCTGCTTTGGGAATTTTCGGATACTTGGTCACACCAGATAAGACACCCATGGTGAACGAACAGAACCTGTTATTGGCAACCTTGAGACCGGGCGCCACAGTACGTGTATTAAAAGTGCATAAAAACCAGGACATCCCGACACGAACTGTTTTTCATCATCTGCTTTACGGGCAGGAAAACCTATACAGGGATTACCCAATTTCGGGATACAGGTTTATAAATGATTCCATTATTATTAAAGAGTATAGCAAAGATTCCTCTGGCCTGGAACTGGCGTTTCACCTGGCCGATGTTTGTTACGCCCTGGGCGAAAATGTGAAGATAGTTAAAAGCGGAACCCAGATTTCATTTATCACCTTGCAAGGTGAAAAGATAAACACTACGGTTGAAGTGCTAAGAAACCGTATCATGGATAAGAATATCGTGAACAAAACTTTTCTCCTGGGAACTGACCGCTACGGGCGCGATGTTCTGAGCCAGTTGATCATTGGCACCCGGATAAGCCTTTCGGTTGGTTTTATTTCGGTGGCCATTTCGTTGCTTATCGGTATTTTCCTGGGGGCTATAGCCGGATATTTTGGCGGGAAAATCGACGCTCTTATTTCGTGGTTTATCAATGTGGTATGGGCCGTACCTACTTTGCTGCTGGTAATCGCGATAACTTTTGCCCTGGGCAAAGGCTTCTGGCAGGTGTTTGTGGCCGTAGGGCTTACCATGTGGGTGGAAGTGGCACGCGTGGTGCGCGGACAGTTCATGAGCCTGCGCGAGAAGGAATTTGTTGAAGCCGCCAGAGCCCTGGGCTATCGCAATTTCCGTATTATTTTCCGTCATATCCTTCCTAATGCCATGGCTCCTGTTATCGTTATATCGGCAGCCAACTTTGCATCCGCCATTCTGCTTGAAGCGGGTTTGAGTTTCCTGGGCATTGGCGTACAACCTCCCATGCCTTCATGGGGAGGCATGATCAAGGAGAATTACGCTTATATTATTTTGGATTACGCCTACCTGGCCATCCTTCCCGGGATTGCCATTATGATAATGGTACTGGCATTTATGCTGATCGGAAACGGGCTTAGGGACGCAATGGACGTAAGGAGTGAAAAGTGAAAAATGAAGAATGAAAAATAAGGAGGAGAATAACGATCCAAAAAAGGTTAGTAAACCTTTTTATCAGATTTTTCAGGCATCCGCTGTTAAAATGCAAAGCAGTTAAATTGGTTTTTATTACTCATAGTTTCGCGGCAAGTTCATTTTATGGCTGTAAATACTCATTTCTTTCAATAAAAAAAGGCTGACTAAAGATAGTGTCTTAGTCAGCCTTTTTTGTGGATTGAATAATTCTCTTAATCAAACTTATTTTTTTTCTCCTAAAAATGGAACTTCGTCAAGTATTTCGGTACGTATAACCGATAAAATATAGTTTTCAATCTGGTAAAATTGTGTTGCTACCAGGGGAGAAGTTGCCTTTTTAACTTTCTTGTAATAAGTGATAATCAACTTATCAGTTGAGGACTGCAGAGCAATAACATCTTTCATCCATGCTTCGGCTTGTGCGTCAGTCATAGTTTTGTATTGTTTTGCATATTGCTCCAGCACCTGTATACGTTTCTGTCCGTTTATCTTACGAGCTGCTTCGTACTCATCGTATAATTTCCAGAAGGCAACTTTTTGTGCATCAGAAGGATGGACAAAGGCAGCTACTGCTTCTTTCTTTTGCATTCCGGCAGCAGCCTGGAACAAATCAACTTCTTCCTTGTTCGACTGTGCAAAAGTAACTGCGGCAAACAAAAATGCGGCAATAAATAATGTGATTTTTTTCATTTGTAATTTGTTTTAGTGATTATAAATTATGGATGATTAGATATTTAACTCTTTTGTAAAAAAATCCTGATTATTTCAATTTAAAGACCAATCCTCCGCCAAGGCCCCATTGGTACATGGTTGAATACATTCCAATACCAGCACTCGCTCCACCGGTTCCGAAATACAAGCCACCGCCTGCAGATTGCACTGCAGATAATAAATCGGCTTGTAGCTTCAGCGCAACTTTTTCGTTGAACCAGATATTTGCCCCCAGTTTTATATCCCATGCAAATTTGGTTGCATTGTCATCACTTCCGGCTTCGGCGTTATTAATATAGAATAAGGCAACTCCTAAATCAGCACCCGCGTAAGGCTCCACTTTCCCGCCTGTTTTGAAATAATTGTTCGCACCTATCATGATATAGTTAAGGCCAAGGTCGAAAGTTTTATATTTCACACCGTTTTTGTAATACTCCATGGGAGCTGTTGTAGTTCTGTGTAAGTATTTCAGTTCAATTCCTTTAGTAGGAGCTGCCATAAATTCCAGGCCGGCACCCCAGGAATATCCGCCATTTATGGTTCCACTGTAATAATTTGTGGGATCGTAATACGAATCGACTTTGTCGTCGAAAACATACGATGAATACCCCACTAAATGAATGCTTTGTGCGGCTGCCATAACCGTAATTCCGGCAAAAATGATAAAGGTGAGAATACTTTTTTTCATAATCACTTCATTTAAAATCGATTAATTTTAACTTTTAATTGATCACTTCTCTTGAATAATCTTTGGTCAGCACTACCAAAACAATTACAAAGAAAAAGTCAGGTTTGACACTTATCTGCCTCCGCCTGCAAATTGTGTATTCTTAAAGAGGTTGGTCGTCAGTGAGACGTACCAAATCTTGGAATTCAACCCTTGGTATGGTTTTACCCCGTTTGCTTCAAAGTTTTGGTTGTGAAATTCAGTAAAGTAATATTTAAACTTCAGATTAAGACCGTAAGGCATCTGTATGCCTACCATCCAGCTTTGCTGAATATTTTCCGTTCTGCTGCTAAACCAGAAGGTGTCAGTGTTTGTTTTTTCGCCTGCCGTATTGAACGTCTTTTCTTTGTAAACAAATGGGAATTCAATTTCGTACCCGCCGTAGAAAAACAATCCGCCCAGGTCGCCAAGTTTTATCCCAACCGGGATTCCAAGATTATAGGTGCGGAATTTCTTCTTAATAGGTGTGGTTTCTTCGCCGGATAGAACTGTGCTATAACTATCGTAAATATAACCAACGTTACGAATTGCCAGACCGGTGAAAATACCGATATTTTTACTCAAATCAGCATTCAGCATACTTTGCGGATTGATGATAGGAGCAAAACGCAAGGTTGAAGTTGCATCGGGGTTTTTCACGTCACTTATTGTTGCTTCCGAAAAGATGATTTCAAAACCTGAGGTTACATAGGTTTTATTCTGGCTGAAAGCTGTAACAGCTAAAAGCATGCTGAAAATAAACAATGCGTAGATTTTTTTCATTTGGTTTTGGTTTTAGTCAAAAGTTGAGTATTAATTAAATTTAATATTGAGCTTTTTCAAAAAAAGAGAAAAGTTCTCATGCAATGAGAGAAATACAGCTTAAAAAGTTTATTTCCCTCACTTCAATTCAATAGCCCGTTAATAATTTTTAAACAATTAATTATCAGCAAGATACAAAACTTAATCTTTGCGGCCTAAAGAGTTGATATTCTATGTTTAAAGTGTAGCGTCCTTGCGGTAAAAGAAAAAATAGCGTAGTGTTGTCGGTTAGTATCTCCATTAAATAAAACAGCTCTGCAAAGGTAGTATTTTTATTTTTCTTTTTAAAAAACGCAAAAAAAGTAAAAAATGAATTCAAGACCGCAAGAATGAACATATATATTTAGTATACAGTATTTTATGATATTTTTTTATCTCCGAACAGTTGAATGGTAATCTCTGCACACTTTTCATTCGATCGTACATAGAATTAAACTTGCCTATTTAAGCTCATCAGAGATTTCTTCTCTGCAGAAGAAAAGCCCCGATTATCATTTCATCATGACAATTCATCCGCATTTTTCGACAATTGGGAAACTCTTATTTTGAATGAGCATATTCAAAGCACAAATTTGCAACATAAACAACACATGGTCGAAGAGACACAAGTCATGAAAAAACATATTTGCATCATTTTACTGGGATTGGTTAGCCTGAATGCATTCAGCCAGGTAGTTATTTCGGGTAAGGTGTCGGGAAAAGATGGCTCTTTGCCTGGCGTAAGTGTTTACATTGAAGGAACTTATGATGGAACATCGACGAGTGACAGTGGTGAATTCAGTTTCAAAACAACCAAAACAGGGAAAGCAATACTGAAAGTTGAATCGATAGGATACACGCCTTTTACAAAAGAAATAGATTTAGCCCATCTTCAGACAAAACTGGAAATAAACCTGGAAGTCGCTTTCACCAAATTGGATGCAGTTACCATCACTGCCGGAACTTTCGAGGCTGGCGATAAGAAACGGTCGAATATTCTCACTCCGCTCGACATGATTACCACTGCCGGTGCTGTAGGCGATGTATACGGTGCATTGCAAATGCTGCCAGGCACCACAACTAATGGCGAATCTGGAAAATTATTCGTGAAAGGCGGCGATAGCGAAGAATCACAAACTTTTATCGACGGTTCCCTTGTTTATGCACCTTATAGTTCAGCGGCACCCAATATGTCGGTCAGGGGAAGGTTCAATCCGTTTATGTTTAAGGGTACTATTTTCAGTACAGGCGGCTATTCGGCAGAATACGGGCAGGCTCTGTCGTCAGTACTTTTGCTGAATACCAACGATATGCCAACAGAAGAACAACTTGACCTGTCGTTTATGACGGTAGGGCTTGGCGTTGCCGGAACAAAGCTGTGGAAAACGGGCGCTGCCACGGCCACTTTATCCTATAACGATCTGAGCGCATATATGTGGGTTGTGCCTCAAAATTACAATTGGGTAAAATACCCGTCAAATGCGGAAGGTGCATTCAGCCTTAGGCAAAAAACAGGTAAAACCGGAATGTTAAAACTCTACAGCAGTTACACCAATTCAAGGTACACAATAAACCAGGAAGATCTCAACCAGGAAGGAAAATTCTACGATTACGCTTTGAGCAATGATAATTACTTTTTGAATGCCTCATGGAAAAGCAGCCTGGGGCCAAGATGGAACATTGCGTCAGCCGCTTCGTTTACAAACAACAATGATGATGTTGGTTATGATACGATTACATTCGATAAACTGCTCCGGGGAGCGCATGTGAAAAATGTATTTTCAAATTTCTACAGCGAAAAAATTACTTTTCGGTTTGGAGCGGAATTTTTCACCAAAACCTATTCGCAACATTATCTTACTTCTTTTAATTCAATTACCAGCAAATACACCAATCATACAACTTCCGCCTTTGCCGAGGCCGAAATTTACCTTTCCTCAAAGTTAATAATCATGACAGGCACACGGTTCGAATATTCCGATTACCTGCACAAAGCAAACCTGGCCCCCCGCATTTCCATGGCTTATAAAGTTTCCAGGTCGGGGCAGGTATCGGCAGCCTATGGCTGGTTTTACCAGGATCCTACCGACAATTATCTTTTATACACAAATACTCTTGGCTACGAAAGAGCCTATCATTACACCGTCAGCTACCAGGCTTCGCAAAACGACCGTACTTTCCGTGCTGAAATTTATTATAAAGATTACAAAAATCTTGCAAAAATTAATAATGAAGCATTTTACCAACCAACCAGTTATTCCAGTTCCGGTTTTGGCTATGCCAAAGGAGTTGATATCTTCTGGCGCGACAAAAAAACCATCAAAAACGGGGATTATTGGATTTCCTATTCCTACATAGATACTAAACGCGATTACAGGGATTATCCCGGCGAAGTAGTACCCGGCTTTGCCAGTAAGCACAATTTTGCTGCAGTATACAAACACTGGTTTGGTGCAATCAGGTCGTATGCAAGCGCAAACCTAAAATACTCGTCGCCACGGGTTTACAACAATCCAAATTCAAATGTATTTAACGGTGAGCATACAAAACCTTACCGAAGCGTTGATGTAAGCTGGAGCTTCCTTTTCAGGCAGAATATCATCATATATGCAGCTGTCACCAATATTTTTGGTTTCGAACAAGGTTATGGTAACTCTTATGCCAAAATACCAGATTCTGAGGGTATTTACAGAAGTGCCCCGATTTCAGCCGGAGCCGACAGGTTTTATCTTGTTGCTTGTTTTATTACGCTCAGTAAGAAAGGAGAAGCTAATCAGATTGATAAAATTGAGTAAGAAATTCAAAATTTAAAATTCAAAGTTCAAGGTTCTAAGTTCAAGGTTCAAAGTTCAAGGTTCAAAATGCTGATAGTAAATACTCTTAATTCATAACTTATAACTCATATCTAATTAATAATCAATAACTAAAACAATCATGAAAACAACCATCCTTTCAATTGCTTTAATTTTATCAGTCTTATCCGGCAAAAGCCAGGGTAAAGAATTTTCATCTGCCATGGGCCAGGCACTAGGCCAATACGCAAACTGCAAAAGTGTCGAAGAATTCCAGGCACTTGGCAACAAGTTTGGGCTAATTGCTAACACCGAAAAAGCCGAGTGGCTTCCTTTATATTACCAGGCACACTGCTACATACTGATGAGTTTTATGGAACCATCGGATGCAGCAAAAAAAGACAGTTACCTGGATGTTGCCGAAAAATCTATCGAAAAGATGATGGCGCTGGCTCCAAACGAGTCGGAAGCTTATACGCTGCAAGGGTTTTGCTACACAGCCCGTTTGGTGGTTAATCCCATGGAACGTGGTCAGAAATACAGCATGCTTTCCGGGCAGAGTTTGGGAAAAGCACTTGCAATAGACCCCAATAATCCACGTGCAAAAGTCTTGAAATTGCAGAATGAAATGGGGGCTGCGCAGTTTTTCGGCAAAGACCCGAATGAATATTGCGGGCAGGCAAATGAATTATTTGCAAAATGGGATGAATACAAACCCAAATCACCACTATACCCGGTTTGGGGGAAAAACCAGGCAGAAAGGCTTGTAGAAGAATGTAAAGCCGGAAAGTAATTTTGAGTGAATTGCTCTGGCCAAGTGTCTGCATACCCGGAGGGTGTCTGACACTTGAACTTATGTCAAAAGTTAAAAGTCAAAAGTCAAAAAATCTAAGTCTGTGGGGATGATCGATAGATTTTATGATCTTGAAACACTGCACTTCGGCTACGCTCAGTGCTCGATTAAGGATGAAACTCTGAAACCCTGCACTTCGGCTGCGCTCAGTGCACGATTAAGGATCGAACTGTGAAACACTGAAACCCTGAAACCCTGACATTGAAATTTATACTCAGCATATCAAACTTTATCCTTTACGGAATCTAAAAATCCTTTTTCTGTCATTTGATTTCCAGCCATAGTAGCGTTTTTTTTAAAAAGAATCCAGTTCAGAACCTTTATGGCTAATTCTTATTTTGAGGTGCTATGAAAAATAACCAGCTACCCTGTAGAGGAA
>JBAXBJ010000129.1:0-11459 GCA_037142075.1 Bacteroidota bacterium | reverse complement strand
ATTAAAAACAAGAAAAACGCGGAAGTGGCAGACTTTAAAATGCAACTTGGGTTAATCATTTTTTAAGTTTAAAATATATTGGGTATTTTCGTACTGAAATAATAAGAAATATAACAATATTCAATAGATGCAAAATACTAATATACTGTTTATTATCAGCTAATATCTGATGATTTGTACTTCATTTTATTGCCTTCAAAACCATCCTTTTTACAGTTTTTGGGGTATTTTTTTTAATCCAAGGTTAAATTATATAGCAAATAGTGATTATCTTCGCTTGCTATATAGTATAATTGATAGTAGTATAAAGAAAAAAAAGGCAGATATGAAGCTTACTGTAGAAAAACTATCCACTAAAATACACATTGGCCTTGATTTGGGATCCATTTCTGTGAATACAGTTCTGATGAACGAGGAAAGGCAGGTTATTGAAAACCATTATACTTATTGCGAAGGCCGCCCATTTCATGTTCTGAAAAGTTTAATTTCTGAAATTGTCGGGAAATACGGAGCCGAAAATATCAGTTGTATTGCGCTCACCGGCAGTGGCGGGAAAAAAGCCGCGGAATTAATAGGAGGTGTATTTATTAACGAGATCATCGCCCAGTCAACCTCAGCAGCAGAGCTTTATCCGCAGGCACGCACGATTATCGAAATGGGTGGAGAAGACTCCAAGCTCATCCTGATGGAAAATGGCAAAGAAAACGGGGCTACCCGCCTGGCGGATTTTGCCATGAACAGCCTCTGTGCGGCCGGTACAGGTTCTTTCCTCGATCAACAGGCTAAACGTATTGGCGTTCCTATCGAAATAGAGTTTGGCAAGCTTGCTCTTCTCTCCGAAAATCCACCGCGAATCGCCGGTCGCTGCAGCGTTTTCGCTAAAAGTGATATGATTCACCTTCAGCAACTGGCAACACCTGTGCATGATATTGTTGCAGGTTTGTGTTTTGCCGTTGCACGGAATTTTAAAAGTAACCTCGGCAGGGGGAAGAAATATAAATCACCTTTTCTTTTCCAGGGGGGTGTAGCAGCCAATGCCGGTATGGTAAGGGCTTTTAAGGAAGTTTTCGAATTGAATGATGATGAGCTGATCATTCCCGAATACCATGCTTCCATGGGTGCTTTGGGTGCCTTATATCATGTACTGTCGAATGGCAGAGACTCGGTAACCCGCTTCAAAGGACTCAATGAATTGGAAACATACCTCTTAAATACAGAATATGAAAATGTTTCTCATGATCAGCTTGTAAAATCCATAGCAACATATAACAAAGATGTTGTAGTAAAGAAAAAACCGGGTGAAAAAATTAAAGTTTCCCTGGGTGTTGATATTGGTTCGCTTAGCACCAATGTGGTTTTAATTGATGATGAACATAATGTGGTAGCGCGCAGGTATTTACCTACTGCCAGCAAGCCGTTGAATGCAGTTCAGCGTGGATTGAAGGAAATATTTGAAGAAATTGGCCTTGATGTGGAAGTCGCATCGGCCGGCACTACCGGTTCGGGCAGGTACCTGATTGCTGATTTTATTGGTGCTGATGTTATACGCAACGAAATAACCGCCCAAGCCACTGCTGCAATTGATTTTGATCCGACTGTAGATACAATTTTTGAAATTGGCGGGCAGGATTCGAAATACATTTCCATACAGGATGGCGTAATTGTTGATTTCGAAATGAATAAAGTTTGTGCCGCCGGTACAGGCTCTTTCCTCGAAGAACAATCCGAAAAGCTGAATATCAATATCATCAATGAATTTGAAGACCTTGCTCTTTCGGCTCAGCGACCGGTTCGCCTGGGCGACCGCTGCACCGTATTTATGGAGTCGGATCTGAATTCGCATCAGCAACGGGGCGCGGATAAAGATAATTTGGTAGGGGGCCTGGCTTATTCAATCGTACAGAATTACATCCAGAAGGTAGTTGGCGACAAACCCATAGGAAATAAAATATTCTTCCAGGGTGGTGTAACCAATAATAAATCGGTAGTTGCAGCTTTCGAAAAAATTACTGGAAAACAGATAATTATACCCCCGCATTTTGATGTTACCGGTGCTATAGGCGCGGCTATCCTGGCACAGAATGCCCGGATCGAAGGCGTTCCTTCTCGATTTAAAGGCTTTCATGTCAGCGATTTGCCTTTTGCAGTCGATACGTTCATATGTAAATCGTGTACCAATCACTGCGAAATACAAAAAGTAAAAATCGGAGGCGAGAAAAAACCGCTTTTTTACGGCGGACGTTGCGAATTATGGGAAGTTGACGATCGCAAGGGAAAAGGAAAAGACATTCCAAATTATTTTGAGGAAAGGTTAAAATACCTGATGGGTGATTTTGAGGAAGAAGCACCTGATACCCGCACCACAGTAGGCATTCCGCGTGCCTTGATGGTTTTCTGGCAGCAGTTCCCGTTTTGGCGGAATTATTTCGGCCAAATGGGTTTCCGCGTGGTACTTTCCGATCCAACTGATTATCAGCTCACTAAAAAATCGCTCGAACTAATGGTTGCCGAAACCTGTTTCCCGGTTGAATTGATTCATGGCCATGTAAATAATTTGCTCGAGAAAAATGTGGATTTTGTTTTTCTGCCTTTCATCGTAAACTCTAAAGGTACAAAAACCAATCCCACCAATAATCCCAATTGCCCCTGGATTCAATCGTATCCGTTTATGTTACGCAGTGCATTCCCGGATGTAACAATAAAGGAAAAATTTCTCACTCCGACTTTGCACTTCCGCTATTTCGGCAGGGTACTTAATGATGAACTGGCATCGTTTATGAAAGCGAAGTTCAGGATTGCAAAAACTAAAACTATCAAGGCAATTGAAGTTGCCGATGAGCAGCAAACAGCATTTGAAAATGCGTTGCAATCGCGTGGACGTATCATTCTCGAAAATCTTCCAGCCGACAAAAAAGCGATGGTTATACTCGGGCGTCCATACAATACCGGCGATCCGGCATTAAATCTGCGCCTGGTCGAGAAGCTGATAAACCTCAATACCATACCTATTCCCCTGGATTTTCTGCCATTAAACCATGAAAATATTTTTGATGACTATAAAATGATGTATTGGCCTAACGGTCAGAAAATTCTCGCAGCAACCCGTTTGATCCGCAAGGATGACAGGATGTTCGGCGTATTTATGGGGAATTTCCGCTGCGGACCCGATTCATTCCTCCTGCATTATGTGCGCGATGAAATGAAGGGTAAGCCATACCTTCATATCGAGGTTGACGAGCATAGTGCCGATGCAGGGTTAGTGACCCGCCTCGAAGCTTTTTTCGACAGCCTCGACGGCTACCTGAAAGTGAGCGGATCGAAGCCGGTTGAACCAAAATACAATCACAATACTGCTGATAAAGTGGCAGGACGTACACTGTATTTCCCTTATGCCCGCGATACGGTTCATGCCCTGGCTGCTTCATCCCGCTTGTGTGGTATTAAGGCAGAAGTGCTTCCTATGCCTGATGCCCGTGCCATTGAAATAGCCCGCAAACTGACTAACGGCCAGGAGTGCTTTCCTTTTATCGCCACCCTGGGAAGTTTTATTATGAAACTTCAGGAACCGGGTGCGGATCCGTCGAAGATGACATTTTTTATGCCTGATCATAACGGGCCTTGCCGTTTTGGAGAATACAGTAAACTTAACCGCATTATTTTCGACCGGCTAGGGTATTTCGAAGCGGAAATCCTCACCCCTACCAATGATAATTCATATGCCGAAATTGCTCCGGGTAAGTCGGGTAAGTTCAGACTGAATGCCTGGAAAGGAATTGTAGCCACCGACCTTATAAAAAAAATGGTACAGGAAAAACGGCCCTACGAAAAGGTAAAAGGCTCTGCTAACGAACTCTATCAGTTCTGGTTAAACAAAGTGATTGAATCTATTGAACAAGGTTCCAAAACTTTGCCAAAAGTACTGGAAAGTGCCGGGAAAGAGTTCAGCAAACTCGAACTGCTTGAAGGGAAACGTAAGCCTGTGATTGCTATTGTGGGTGAGACTTTTATGCGCGATAACCCCTATTGCAGTTCATTTTTAGTCGAAAAACTCGAAGCCCTGGGCGCTGAAACCATTATGGCACCCTTTGGCGAATGGCTTATATATTCCTCCTACCGCTATTTCCGCGACAGTTTATGGAAAGGCGATTTAAAAGGAATGTTTAAATCAAAACTCCAGCAATGGGGACAGCACTATACCGGGAATAAACTTAAGAATTCAGTGAAAAACTTCGTGGAAATGGAAACGGAAATTGAACTGGAAGAAATGATCAAACGAAGTGCCCCCTATGTTCATAAAGATTATGACGGCGATCCGGTTGCAGCTCTTGGGAGTGCCGGTGGACTGGTCCAGGCTAATATTTCGGGCATTGTTTACATCATGCCGTTTACTTGTATGCCCGGCACCCTGGTAGCTTCGGTGAGCAACGAGTTCCGGAAAGATCATAACAATATACCCTGGGAAAACATTGCCTACGATGGGCAGGAAGCAACCAATATCGATTCGCGCCTGCAGGCATTTATGCATCAATGCAAGGTCTACGCAAAGACGAATCAGTTCGAAAAGGAGAATACACCTACAGTCTGATTTACTGCTCTATCGTAATAGATTCTGAATCACACTCCTTCAAGGGTTATACACCTTTGAGGGAGTTTTTCTATTTGTAACGCGCAAGCCGCAATTGAAATAGTTTATAGAATGAGCCGTAAAACCTTGCGTAATACAAGTGTAAAAGGAATTCGGGCGGAAATAAAACTGCCGTCTTGGTGGATACGATAGCAAAAAAAAATCCCGCCTTATCAGACGGGACTTTTCAAAAAAAAAAATACTTATGCTCCTAACTGCAAACGGTGAAATACCGTAACGGTAAGGTCTTTATCGGCTTTCTGCAGGTATTCGCGAACGGTAACTTTCGAATCATTGATGAATTCCTGGTTAAGCAAGGTGTTTTCTTTATAAAATTTGTTCAGTTTGCCCATGGCAATCTTCTCAAGCATTTCTTCAGCTTTTCCTTCAGCACGAGCCTGATCTTTTCCAACTTCAATTTCGCGTGCAATGATTTCAGCATCTACTCCGTCTTTATCAAGAGCAACGGGAGCCATAGCTGCAATCTGCATGGCAACATGTTTAGCCACATCTTCGATTCCGGCGGAATCAGTTTTGTTCAAACCAAGAATGGCAGCCAGGCGATTTCCAAAATGGTTGTAAGCAACTGCTAAAGGAGCCTCAACAAATTCGTAATGCGATAATTGCATTTTTTCGCCGGTTTTACCAGTCAGGTCAATGACTCCTTCTGCAATAGTGCGTCCGCCAATGCTCATAGCCAACAGTGCTTCTAAAGAAGCTGGTTTCGTAGCCACCGCCAGATCCAGAATTTTGTTGGCGTAATCAATGAATTCCTGGTTTTTAGCTACAAAGTCTGTTTCACAATTGAGCATAATAGCTGCTGCGAATTTTTTATCTTCGGTAGTTTTCGCAATTACAATACCCTGGTTGGCATCGCGGTCAGCACGTTTAAGAGCCAGTTTCTGGCCTTTTTTACGTAATATATCAATTGCCTTTTCAATATCGCCTTCTGATTCTACTAATGCGTTTTTGCAATCCATCATTCCGGCTCCGGTCATCTGTCGGAGTTTGTTTACATCTGATGCTGTAATATTAGCCATTGTTGTATTATTTCAATTTTGTTTATTACTGATGTAATTACACAAACCCGCACATAAGTACAGGTTCGTGATTACAATAATTTGTTAAATTAATTAGGGCCTTGGTTTGCGGGCTGCACCTGGAGCAGGTTTGCGGGCAATAGGCTTGCGCGGGCGTTTACGATCATCGCCCTCAGCGGGTTCCAAACCTGCAGCAACACGTTTTTTACGTGCTATTTCGCGTGCGTCGTCATCGTCGTCATCGGCAACTCTGCTGGTAGTATTTTCTTCGCCTTCTTCACCTTCTTCATCGCGTTTGTCACGATCAAGTTTACGTTCGCTGCTACCTTCGTCAATAGCCTCGATCATCTTTTTGATAATAAGTGAAATTGATTTTGAAGCATCATCGTTTGCCGGGATTGGAAAATCAACCAGGTTAGGATCGCTGTTCGTATCAACTATAGCAAAAGTAGGTATGTTAAGTTTGCGGGCTTCGGCAATAGCAATGTGCTCCTTCATGATATCAACCACAAAAATAGCTGAGGGAAGTTTATTCAGGTCAGCGATTGATCCAAGGTTCTTTTCGAGTTTGGCACGTTCGCGGGTAATCTGAAGACGCTCCCTTTTCGAAATTCCAAGGAAAGCCGGGCTTACCATCAGTTTGTCAATTGACGACATCTTTTTAACTGCCTTGCGGATGGTAGCGAAGTTGGTGAGCATTCCGCCCGGCCAACGTTCAGTAACATAAGGCATATTGGTTGGGCGAACCAGTTCAGCAACTAATTCTTTAGCTTGCTTTTTGGTTGCTACAAACAGAATACGTTTGCCTGATTTTGAAATTTGTTTGATGGCAGCAGCTGCTTCATCAATTTTTGCGATGGTTTTGTAAAGATCGATGATATGGATACCGTTACGCTCCATAAAAATGTATGGAGCCATGTTTGGATTCCATTTACGTTTCAGGTGACCAAAGTGTGCGCCTGCATCGAGTAATTCGTCAAATGTTGTTCTTGCCATTTAAATTATCTCCTTAATTAATTAGTTTACATTCTTTAATGTCGCAATTGCCAGGTAGCCCGGTATAGAATACAGGAGTCCTGACAATTTAGATACTAAACTACCTTCATTTTCTCTGTTAACGCTTGCTGAACTGGAAGCGTTTACGAGCTTTCTTCTGACCGAATTTTTTACGTTCAACCATACGTGGGTCGCGGCGCATCAGGCCTTCAGCCTTCAGTGCGGGACGCCTGGTAGGGTCAAGTTCGCACAGGATACGTGAAATGCCCAGCCTTAATGCTTCAGCCTGGCCTTTAACACCACCGCCGTTGAGATTAGCTGTAACATCGAAAGTACCCACTGTTGCAGAAATTTCAAATGCCTGCAACACGGTATTCTGTAATATTGCGGTTGGAAAATATTCTTTATAATCACGACCGTTAACAAGTATTACACCGGTACCTTCTTTGATGTAAACCCTTGCAACAGCACATTTGCGCCTACCAATAGCATTCGTAGTCTCCATATTGCTTATTTAATTTCGTTAATGTTAATCTTTTTAGGTTGCTGAGCTTCGTGTGTGTGTTCTGCACCGGCAAAAACACGCAGGTTGCGGAATAACTCAGCGCCGAGGCGGTTTTTAGGAAGCATGCCACGAATGGCTTCTTCGACCACGTAGGTAGGTTTTTTACGCAGCATTACCCTGGGTGTGTTCAGTTTCTGTCCACCTGGGTGTCCTGAATAATGAACATACTCCTTGTCATTCATCTTTTTTCCGGTAAGACGAATTTTATCCGCATTGATAATGATGACATTGTCACCACAATCGAGATGAGGCGTAAAGTTGGTTTTAGTTTTACCACGCAGAATCCTTGCAACCTGAGTCGCCATACGACCCAGAATTTCGTTTTCGGCATCTACCAGAACCCATTCTTTGGTAATTTCAGCGGGTTTAGGAGTAATCGTTTTGTAACTTAATGTATTCATCTTCCTGTGTAATATGCTGTTAATCAAAAATTCCCTCTTTGGTATTAAAAGGGGTGCAAAGGTATTATTATAATTCGAAATTCCAAAGACTTATTCACAATATTTTGTTGAATACTTTTTCGCCTTTGTAAATATCCGTCCTAGGTGTCCGAATTGGAGCGCAAAAGTAGGCAAAATACTCATTGAGAAGTCAATGACAATCGGGTTACAACTAAACAAAAATGATATCACCGAAATTTTGTAGGTTTGCATCTTCAAAAAGGGAAAAAGGAATGTCGATAATAACTCAGAATATCACAAAACTTTACGGCACTCAGGTAGTACTGGATAACGTAAATATCACTATTGGCAAAGGGGAAGTGGTTGGTTTGTTAGGACCGAATGGTGCCGGAAAATCGACCCTTATGAAAATACTTACCGGGTATATCCCTCCAACTTCGGGCGAAGCATTCGTTTATGGGCATGATGTTTTGATGGAAACGGAAGAAGTCAAGAAGATTGTGGGTTACCTGCCTGAACACAATCCGCTTTACCTGGATATGTATATTAAGGAGTACCTGGAATTTATAGCCGGCATTCATAAATTGGGAAAAGCATCCAGGGAACGTATAAAAGAAATAATTGAAACAACCGGGTTAGGGCCTGAACAGAATAAGAAAATCGGCACACTATCGAAAGGCTACAGGCAGCGCGTGGGACTTGCGCAGGCACTGATACATAACCCTGAAGTATTGATACTCGATGAACCTACTTCGGGTTTGGACCCGAACCAACTGCTCGAAATCAGGGAACTGATTAAAGGCATTGGCAAACAAAAAACGGTGATTCTTTCAACGCATATCATGCAGGAGGTAGAAGCCGTATGCAGCCGTGTTATTATTATTGATGCCGGGAAAATTGTTGCCGATGCTGCCACTGCAGAATTATCCGAAATACAATCGCACGATATTGTTACGGTTGAATTTGCAACTCCTGTAGCTGAGAAACTTTTAATGACGATACCCGGAATAGCGCGGGCCATTAAAACATCCGAACTAACATGGAAGCTTGAAGCCAAACCAGGCGAAGATATCCGGCCACGAATCAATAAATTTGCTTTCGAAAACAATCTTTCCCTGCTTTCGCTGCATCGCGAAGAGCATAACCTGGAACAGGTGTTTCATGAACTTACCGGGAGGAAAGAAGCATAGGAAAACTCTGATAGACTGTTTAAAATAGTTTTTTCAGATTCTGAAGGGGCGAAGGGCGACAAGGTGAGGGGCGAATGCCGGAAATATACTATGAATTGTAGTCGTCAATTAAGGATTCTACCATCTTCCGACTTCTGTCTTCCGACTTCCGACCTTTACGCTTTCGGAATATAGTTTTGTAATTTTAAACAGTATCTAAGAATATAAATATTTCACTCATCTATCCTTGAGGTAAGTTTCTGTACAACCTTGAATTTCTGAAAGAACTCTTTTGCTATTACCCTTAGCACAGTATAAACTGGTATTGCCAGCAACATTCCGAATAAACCTGCCAGGCTTCCCCCCATAATAATTACGAAAAATATTTCGAGAGGATGTGCCTTGACACTTTTTGAGTAAATCATGGGCACCAGGATATTGTTATCAATAAAATTTGCAACGACCAATACTCCGCCAAGTTTTAACAAAACCGAAAACAACTCATCGTAAGCTGCCGAAGCGAGAGTTCCGGTAACGCCCAAAGTAATTGCAATTGCTGCTCCAATCATAGGTCCCAGGTAAGGAATAATATTCATAACACCGCCAAAAAATCCAATAAGGAGGGCATTCTCGACACCTAAAATCCACAACCCAAGAGCAATAAGCGACATTACACAAAGCAATTCGAGCAAAACACCGACAAAATAACGCCTCAGCAGATTTTGAGAATCAGCTATTACCTTGATGGCTGCATCATGGTGGATTTCGGGAATGAAAAGCAAAAGCCCATTTTCAAACATATTTTCATCCTTTATAAAAAAAAACGCAATAAAGAGCACTGAAAACAAACCGACAAAAATCGTTCCTGCGGCACTGAACAACGAATTTAGTATGGTTGTAACGCTGTCGAGATTGACAATAGATTTTGCCCTTAATACAGTAAAATCGCGTAAGGTTTGCTCTGCAGGAATTACTCCAAATGAATGTAATCCATCATCAAGCCATTGCAGGGAACTTTGCAGGTTTTCGGCCAGGCGGTTAATATCAATTTGCGAAATAGTTTTAGATTGCTGAACAATAAGAGGAACGAAAACAGCCAACAGGCCAAAAAACACAAGCACGATCAGTAAAAGAGATAGCAACGTACTCAAAGAATGCGGTATATGTCTTTTCCGGATGTGGATTCGGTCGAAAAACCGTACTATGGGATGCCCGATAAAAGATACTACGGCAGCTATCAATATCCAAACCAGAATAAATGAGAAGCGCCAGATAAAAAAACAAACCAAAAAAATAATTAAGATATAACCTGCATATTTTAAAACCTGTTTCATAGAAATGTGATTTAGATGGTTCGCAAATTTAGGAAAAAACGTTAAAAGAAATCTAAAATCGGGAGCATCAAAAAGTTCATGTGAGGTTTGGGGGAATAGCCTTTGTGTTCACCAGAACCCTAATCTGGACAAGCCAGAACCGTTCGGCTGAGCTCACGCCGAAGCCAAAAAGGAACGCAAAACACATAACATTAAATTAAAAATGAAAAAGTTAGGGGCTTGCAATACTTTTACATTTTGTGTTCTGTGTTCAATATTTTTAATTCCTTAACGAATAATATTCCGGAAAAAACATCAAATTAATGCATAACACACTAAATTTCAATCGTGTATGATCTGTTATTATTTGATAGCTTGATTTTTACGATAGTCAATAAATAATACAATTTTCAAACAGAACTTTCACCCTTTTTCGATTTGGAAGAAAAACAAAAAAAACACAGCTATCCATTAAAATCAGGATAACTGTGTTAAGGCGATCAATATATCAGGAAAGAGTCTATTTCATTGTCTCTCCCTTAATAAATGTGGTTATTCTGCCCCCTATTCAAGAAGCATCCGACATTTAGAATCTTTTCTTCTTTCCCGGCTTTCCGGCTTGTTCCTTATACCAGGGTTCTCCTCCTGAAGGTCTGCTGCTTCCACCTCTGTCCGAATCCGGACGCGTTGCCGAGCGGCTTGAATCGCTTTTGCGATCTCCTCCGCTTTTATAGGCAGGTCTGTCACTTGATCCGCCATAGCTTTTCTTATAACCGCCGCCGCCTGAGCCGCCACCACGGTCACCTCCGCCAAATCCGCCACGATCTCCGCCTCCGCTACGTCCACCTCTGTAACCTCCACGATCACCACCTCTGTCACCTCCACGATCTCCGCCTCTTCCTCCTCCGTGTGACGAACGACCAGGTCGTTCCGACGAAGACTGATCTTCTGCAACATCCACTTTAATTGGCCTTTCGTTCATAGTCTGGTCTCTAAAAGACGCCATAAACAAAGGCAGATATTTGGTATCGACTTCTATAAAAGTAAAAGTATCACCCAACTCCACCCTGCCGACTTTTAAATCCCGGCTATTGGTAAATTCGTTGACCATACCGAGAAGTTTCGGAACTGTTAATCCGTCTTTACGGCCAATGCTCATGAAAAGCCTGGTGAATGAACCACTCTCCGAACGATCACCCCGCTCACGCGATTCGTCAACATTCAGATCTTTAGCATCACGGTAATATTCGAGGAAACTATTGAATTCAATGGAAACAAAGCGTTTGATAATTTCTTCTTTGCTCATCGCGTCCAGTTTCTTGTAAATGACAGGAAGGAAATCATTGATTTC
>JBAXBJ010000128.1:0-11568 GCA_037142075.1 Bacteroidota bacterium | reverse complement strand
TACAAGCAATCGCTTGTTGCCAAAAAGAATGAACTTCAACAGCGCATCCAGGCAAACAACAGGAATAAACCCAAGAATAAACCAATCTGAAAACTACTGGCGGTTCATTCATACGCGGTAAAGCAATAAGAAGTATTTTTCAACCACACTTCCATACCAGGCTAATTACCGGCAGAATTATCTACTTTTTACAGCCCCAAATACTAAAAGTCGAGTTATTCCGAATTAAGCTTTTCAAAAGTCTGATTTTACCGCACAAATATCATTTGCCGTTTATTTCCGTTATATGCGAATATTTCTACTTGTTCGTGTATGTAAAATATATCGGTAACAAATTGTATATCGATGATTTTATTTTCTTTTTATTGTTGCCCGTTTTCCTTTTGGCTTGGGCTTTATGGTCGCATTTTTGGTCGCATAAATAAAAAAAAGGTTACAAGTGACTTGTAACCTTTTGATTTTCAGTGGGAGCACATGGATTCGAACCAAGGACCCTCTGCTTGTAAGGCAGATGCTCTGAACCAGCTGAGCTATGCTCCCTTTTGTAAGAGGATGCAAAAGTAAACATTATTTTTAAACTGCCAAATTTTCTGCCATTTTATTTATATTTTTTTGCTTTGAGGTATCAGACGTTAACCAGTGATTCTCAGATGTCTTATTATCAGCTGTATAGAAAATTATATTCTAGGTTTTAAGATTCAGGTGATCCGGATTTTAGAACTTTGTGGCGAGACTCACTAAAAAGCTGAAGTGCCAAAAACCTAAAAATCGTAATATATATTTCTCAACCCGGTTCGTATACCGAAATAAATGTACTGCATCTGCTTATCCCAACTCATGTTATACTCTTTGCGTGCCGTAATACCAGCTTCGATACGCATATTGGTTCGCCGGTTCAGCAAGTACGAAATGCTCACATCTGTAGTAGTTAGGTTAGTTTTTAGTCCCTGGCCAATCTTATTTCCGTAATCATTTTCACGCTGATCATAAGGGATGAAGATATTTTTGCCATAATCCTTTCCAGCAGTATCAAGGCCATACATGGCGAAAATTACTTTAATATTGGCCATCCAGTTTCCCCTTGTGTACGATGACATGGCGATAAATTCTCTGAAATTGGCTCCCAAAGGATGAGCCAATGGCTGACTGTAGTGACCATAACTCTGAATGGTAGCAAAATGAGAATAGGTGTAAGGTGTGGCCTGGTTGTATTCAACCCTAGCGTTGAGAGCCGGCACATTCAGCATGTTCCAGCCGGAAATGCCAACTTGTATTCCAACCTTATTTGCCCACCAGCCATCGTTTGCCTTCATATGTTCCAATGTGAACTCGTCGAGAAGTAATTGCCCGTAAATGTTGAAATGTTTATTGATCCTGAATCCAAAAGTAGCACCCATTAAAGCATTGTCGGGCGAACCAAATGATTCTTCTACAGGCCTGAGAAGGATGAGTGGATTAAGGTATTGTATGTCGAAGCCCCTGTAACCCGTTGAATCGGCATTTTCCCAAACGATGGCATCAAAAACGCCAAGTTTAAGCCTGCCCCATAGCATAAACTCAAGGTAATGCATGACCGACCATTTCCGATCGTATCCAAAATTAGGGGAGGTTGTAGCGCTGCGGTCGATAAACTGGTCGTATATAATGGTATATTTAACTTTTTTAAAATTAGCAGTCAGTTTAAAGTAGGGGTAGCAGAACGAAGCATCCGATAGCAACATAGAGCGATATCCTTCGCCAATAAAGTTCTTACCATACCCAAGTGTCATATTTAAAAAGTGCGCAGGACTATAACTCAGATAGCCGTTGCTATAAAAGAAATCTACCCCGGTTTCTTTGAATGGTTTATAAGCGCCTTGTCCGGGAATAACGCCCGTTGCATGTATAAATTCTGTGGGCCACGACGATAATACAGCCTGGTTTTCGTAAATTTCAGTATTAAATGAAAGATTATAGCCAAGCAATCCTGTTACCGAAATGCCTCTTGTATTGATCCATGTATTTTTTGATTCTTTAAAATCATAACCAATTCCAAAATTAAAGACGGGATCAACTGATATGCTGAATTCTTTTGTTTTATACTGGATCAGGCTCTCATTAAATAGTTTACGATAAATAAAAGTGTTCCTGTTTTTAGTATTCGAGGGTTTGGCATAGAGTATATTTTCAATGTTTATTGTAGTGTCCAAATCCTGCTGTAAGATAGGTTTCATCGACGATAGCATTGATACATTCTTTTCCGCCTGATTTTGCAGCAGCAGATCGTAGTAATAATTATCGAGAGGAATGTACTGTCCGTAGCTGAGAAACGGAAAGATCGAAAGTAAAAAAAAAGTGATGAAAAGGAATTTTGGCATGGCTTTTAAGTCGGTAGCTTTGAGTTATGAAAACCAGATTAATGAAATATGACTAATTGCATAATAGTTAAACCCTATCGGCCCTAAAATAAGTATCAACTCTTTTTGACTTTTTTTAATACCTGAAAAGCAGGAAAATGTTCCGGACAATTAACCTCTTATTTAACTATTTCAGTTTTGTTGAGTATCAAAGAGTATTTACGATGAAACCATATTGCCGCTATCGAAAATATGCCAGCCATTGTTAACATCGAAAAAACCAGATTCGAATTCCCTAAGAAATTAAAATAATATGCATAAGCTATAAAACCTATATTGAATAGTATCAGTATCAATGTTGATTGTAAATGCGAAAATCCCATATCAAGGAGTATGTGATGTATATGGCGGCGATCTGCTTTAAAGGGACTGCCTCCGCGGTAAACCCGGATGGTGAAAACCCGGAGCGTATCGAACATAGGAATAATAACTACGGCGAAGGAAAAAGCAGGTCCTGCAAAAAAGTGAGGTTTAACTATAGGTATCGCATTCAATTGGTTGAACCGGAAAATAAGAACTGCAAAAGCAAAACCGAGTATAAGGGATCCGGTATCGCCCATAAAGATTTTATTTGTCTTACCAAATGCGTTGTACAAAAAATATGGGATCAGAGCACCCAGTATAGCAGCACTCAAAACTGCATATTCCCATTCGTAGACGGCGATAAAGTAGCTTCCGAAAACGACACAGCCAAGCATCGAAATGGATGAGGCAAGACCATCAATCCCATCAATTAGGTTGAAAGCATTGATAATTACAATTCCCGCAAACAGCGAGAGCAAAACACTAACAATATAGCTTAGTTCATATATACCAAACATGCCCTGCATATTATTAAGCCTTACATCTCCAACTACTATAAGTATAAATAATGCGAGAAACTCGACTAATAATTTTTTATAGGCAGAAATATTGAGCAGGTCATCTTTCATCCCGATAAAGAAAATTAAAGTAAAACCCGCAATAATAGGGGGAAGAGAGGTAAGGTTACTCGAAATTCCACCTCCGTTGATGCCGCATGTGTTAATTAAAGTCATGCTAACCGAAACAATAGCCGCATAAATTCCTAATCCGCCTAAAGTTGGTACTGAATGGGTATGGTTTTTTCTCTCGTCAGGCACATCGAACAATTTTTTCGCTACAGATATCCTGATTATTATAGGAATAGCATAAAAGTTAAAAACAGCAGCTATCAGAAAAGCAAAACCAACGCGGTACTGAGGTTGAAAAAAATGAAAATAGAAGTTATATTCTGAATGCATAAAGATTAACTGCGTTGCGCATCAATAAAAAAGGTAACGAGAAATTCCAAGGTTGATACTAAATGTCAGCTAGTCGAGGTGAATAAATTAACTTGTACAGTCTGAAAATTGTTCTCTTTTTTCACCGGACAAAGGTAATACTTTAAGGTTAATTTTCAAAACCAGCAAATAGGAATCAAAATTTCCTGTTTTTTGATATCACTTAATGCCATTATGTCAAGTAAACATGAATGGTCAGAGTTATTAGGATCAGCAGAATATACTGCTGTACCTCCTGAATAAGTGTTGTCTCCTATTCCAAAATGGAATTCTGATACATCATAATTATCAAACAACCACAACAGGCACTATAGGTTACATGGAAAATGACACAGAGTGGATCAGGATGTGTTTCGATACAAAATTTCAGGAATGTCGAAAATGCAGTCTGCTAAAAATCGAATTATATACTTTTTCCTCACGATTTTAAATGATCAGCCAACATTTATCAACCTTTCAACCCATCAACCTTTCAACCATATGACTGACCAGCTAACCCATCCAATAAGAATCATTGCTGCTATATTTATAAATTGATGACCGATGCATTAGCCCAGTCAATGGAAGCGTCAGCTGTGCCAAGGTCAGTGAACGAAAACTCGTTGAGCCAACGTTCTAATTTTTGTTGCGCATTATTCAATCCATAATAAGCTCTGAATCTGCGAAATGGCCCCAGGTCGCTGAGGTGTGGCTGCATGGCATCAAAATCGCGGGGGTGAAAATAGCTCATAATATATGGCGAAACGGAGGTGTAATGCTGTATGAGTTTATAGGGCCAAAACCTGAAATATCCTCCACCTGTCAGTACAGTCCGGATTCCAGCCAGACTATTATAATTGATCGGAAATTCCTTAATTGAAATGCCTTTATGATTAATCAGGCAGGGGAAATTATTTGGAAATGAAGGCATTCCTCCATGTGCACGGGCTGCGGGAAATATGCTTGCATCGATCGTTATACCGGCCTCTGCCAGTATTTCGAGAGCCCACAGGCTGTTGCGCTTGATCGAAAATCCGGGCGCGCGAAATTTGTCAACCTTATACCCTAGCTGATCTTCGAGTATTCCAATATTCCTGAGCAGATCCTGCCGGAATTCATCAGGCGTTTGCTGCCACACCAACTGGTGGCCATAAGAATGCATTCCAATATCATGACCGGCATCAGCTATGTCTTTTACCAAACCAGGATTGTTTTTAGCTACCCATCCGATGATAAAAAAAGTCGCTTTTTGATTGTGTTTTTCGAGAAATTCCAGAATATTAGTTGTATTCTTTCTTACCCTTGGTTCATAATCCTTCCATTGTATTTCGTTCCTGGTCGAGCGGTGCTCCAGGAAGTGATACCAATCTTCAATATCAAAGGTAAGTATGCGCATGCAGGTTTTATTATTGGTAACGGCAAATGTAAGGGGAATATGAATATGAAAATATTGCTAATTTAACGTTTGGCAATAGTAATTTGTTTCGTGGAATTTGAAAGTTATAATTCCGATAATGTGATAATGCGATAATGCGATAATGTGATAATGTGATAATGTGGTAATGTGGTAATGTGGTAATGTGGTAATGCAGTAATGCGGAAATGCGGTGGTATGGAAACCTTAATCTTGACAAATCACAACTCATGTCTCATAACTCATAACTAATACAGCCTGCCTGCAACCACTGACCCTAATATCTGAGCAACACGATACGGCAGGAGTTTCCAAAGTGTAGCGAGAAAAGTAAATTTCCTTATGTTATTGCCTTGAGGGTGTGAATAATTCCAGATTAGCGGCATGTCGACCCCACCCCATTGTTGTTTGAATTTATGAACCCCACTGCCTGATGAGCTGCGCCCGAACGAAAAATGGTTTCCATTCTGTTCGACTGCACAGCGTATCAATTCCCAATATAATCCATATGAAATGTATAGTCTATTGTATTTCGTTAAAGTTGAAAACCAACATGCTTCATAAAAACCCTTGTATCCAAGCATAAAAGCAGTTCCAACCGGTTTATCATCCAGGTATGAACACCAGATTGCCGCTTCGCCCTGGTTGTATTGAGTCAATAGGTTAGCGAACCATTGATAGGGTAGGGCAGGAGATCCCAGGCGGTGCATATTTCGGGAATAGGTTTCGTAAAAATCCGGTAACAATTCCGATTTGCCCTTTTTTACTGAAATTCCGTTTGAAGCACATTTTCGTATTTTCCGCCGCAGGTTAGTTCCCAACTGGCTAAATTGCTGATCAACGTCGGATAGGAGAGGCAAAAGGGTTACGACTTTGTCAGTAAATGTGTATTCCGAAACTTTTTCGGTGAGCCTCCATTCGCAAGAATAGCCTTTTTCGAGTAATGCTTTCATTACTTCCTGAGCTACTCCTGGTCCGGGGGATGGACCGTATGAAAAATGGGGAAGCATTACTATCTTCGGGCCTATGCGGCATGCCCCGAAAGTGGTGCCTTTTCCCTTATCGTCAATAAATTCGAGGCTAATAGCTTCCCATCCAAAAGTACCTGCTATAATTCCGGGCAAACATCCGTTTTCGGCAATAGTCGCAATCCTACCAGTTGCGGGGAGTGAATTATCGGTTCGGGAGTTCGGGAGAATATTGAGAATCATGTTAATAATGCAGAAAATGCACTTTTATAAGTAATCTTCACCAACGAAATCGGAATGAATAGGTTTTATTTTTGTTGAAGATGATTTCGGTAAAACAGGAAGTCGGAAATTTTTTAGAAAATAGTTTTATGTGATGATTTCAGGAGGTTTTTTACTAATTCCCAAAATATCCATCCGGGGATAAATCCCAGGCTATTAGCGAGTTCGTCAGTCATATCAAAGGATCGGCCGAGAGGGCTGTATAGTTGCAAAATTTCCATAAACAAACCCCAACTTACAACAAAAAAGAACGGGATCAATAGCCTGATCCCGGTGAATTTATCTGCCCAAGCCCATAGTACAAGAAATGTTAAACCTGCATACATACTGGTATGAATCAGTTTGTCGGCATTCGGGAATAATTCAATATCAGGTAATCCGTCAGAAGGCCAGACACTTAGCATGGTAATTAAAAACAGATATCCGAAGAAAACAATCTTTTTCACCATGTTTATTTTTCTGATACACACATTCGACAGAGATACACAATCTATAACTTGACCGGAGATCAAACGTACAGAAAGTCGAATTGGCAGGCCTGTGGTTGAATAATTATAATTTGATTCTTACAGACAAGTGAGAGGTTCCGGCAAACTTATGATTTTACAAAATACCTTCTCATTCCGCCAAATTTTTCAACCCAAATAACCCATAGAATAAAGATTACCAGGTAGTAAACCGGTCTGAGAATCCACATATGAATGAAATCCCAGTTTTGGGGCCAATGGATCATCACGAAGCTAAGAGCTACGATGCGTAAAATATTTACCAGGAAGATGGATACCATTCCCATAGGGATATACCATAGTTTCTGTTTCCATGGGCCTGGAAATAAAAGAAATAACACCAAAACCTGCCACATCTGTTTAAAACCGGAGCAGCTTTCGTTTACGTTTATAGCTGTATTATTCGCATTAAAGTGAATCACATTCGGTGTATACATTTCAATATCCATCCCGAAAACATGTCCGTCTAACCAGGCGCTTGCACCGTAAATGGTTTCTGCAAGCCAGTTAGCTATTGATGTAAAGGCTGATGTACTATAGATCCATCCGCTGTTTGCCCACCAAAGTTCATGAAAACCATAAGTGATAATCACAAATAGTGCTACATCAACCATTGGCCATAAGCGATTTTTCGAAATGTATGTTTTGAATTTTTCTAACATTTGTTTCTTTTTTAGCGTGCTAAGATATGTAGTATCCTGATAATTTCCATATTCATCAATCCAAAACCTGATAATATTTTAAAATTCCAATTTCCGACTGTTGTAAAAAGGAGTTAAAATCGTTTTTCAAAGAACAGAGATGAAACCGTTATGAAATTTAGTCGGAAGTCTGGAGACGGAAGCCGGAAGTTATCTTGAAAATCATATTGTACAACATAAGTAGCACATTTTATAGTAATTAAAGTTCTTCTAATACGTCTTCATTGATTGAAAGTAATATTATTTAGCAAACCCCTCGGACTCCGGACTTCGGTCTTGTGACTAAAAAAGTCCAATTCCATTCAATTTATAGCAGAACCAAATTTGAAAAGTCAGATTTCTTCACTTACGGATTTTATATCCTATTTGATTAACAGGTGTTTACTTATTTTTGCCAGGTACACATAGACAAAAATTCCAAATGCAGCACCCACCAAATTAGCAAGCATATCCATGAATTCGAGTGAGCGGCCATTTGCCATGATGCGCTGCATAATTTCCATTAATACTCCCCACAAGAATATGCCAAGCAGAAGCATAGTATATGATGCCGATTGTTTGCGTTTTATATCCAGACTCCAGCAAGCCATGAACCCAAGTCCAAAATACATACAGAAATGAACCACCTTATCTTCGCCTGAAAAGTATGGAATGTCAGGCAGATTGGAGGTTGGCAACAGCGAAAGCAGTACAATCAATACAAGATAAAATAGCCCAATGATTTTTCGCAGCCAAGGTCGGATGGTGAAAATTCGTTTCATTTTAGTTTGGAAAGCAATATTGTCAGAAATGGAAAAAGCGGCTGAAACCGCATTTGAGGTTTGTGAGGGATTTACAATGGTGGATTTCGGATTTCGGATTTCGGATTTACGATTTTCTATTTACGATTTACAAATAACGATTTACGAATAACGATTTTCTATTTTCTATTTACGATTTACGAATTACGATTTACGAATAACGAATAACGATTTACGAATAACGAATACCAATTTCCATTACAGTTAACCGCCTCCCAGGTACCAATGATATAATTTATTGATGCCTTCTTCTATTTTAATTTTATGATGCCAGCCCAATTTGTGTAGTTTCGTCGGATCGGTGAGTTTACGAAGAGTACCGTCTGGCTTTGAGGAATTGAACACTATGTCGCCGGTAAACCCGATAGTTTCTTTGATAAGATAGGCTAAATCCCTGATGCTTATCTCTTCACCTGTACCTATATTGATGTGAGTATTCCTGATTTCCTTTGAACCGGATGGGTCATGAACTGCGTGATTGAAAGATGAAACATCTGCAAAATCAACATTTTCCATCAAGAATATACAGGCATCTGCCATCTCTTCACTCCAGAGGAATTCGCGGAAGGGAGTACCTGTTCCCCAAATTTCGACTTTTACCCTATTGGAATCAATTTGTCCTGAATTTGTAACTGTTTGCGTAGTGATACCATACTTACCTAATTTTTCCAGTATTTCCACTTCGGAACTGTTCCCATTCACTCCTTCGATGGGACGATTATCCAGATCTATCCTGATTTCTTTCCAATTATTTTCTGCAAGGCATTTGCCAAGGTGTATTTTGCGGATCAATGCCGGTAATACATGGCTGGTTTCCAGGTTGAAATTATCATTGGGGCCATATAAATTGGTAGGCATCACGCTGATAAAGTTGGTTCCGTATTGGAGGTTGTAACTTTCACAGAGTTTTATACCTGCAATCTTTGCAATGGCATATGGTTCGTTGGTATATTCCAGCGGACCGGTCAAAAGACATTCTTCATTCATGGGTTGAGGCGAATCGCGCGGATAAATGCAGGTGCTGCCCAGGAAAAGAAGTTTCTTTACATTGTTCATGTACGAAGCATGAATTACATTTGCCTGGATTACCAGGTTTTCGTATATAAATTGACCGCGATAAATATTGTTGGCAACAATTCCGCCTACTTTGGCTGCTGCCAGAATAACGTACTCAGGTTTCTCTTCTTCAAAAAAAATGTTCACAGCCTGCGGATCAAGCAAGTTTAATTCTGTTATCGTCCTGCCCACCAGGTTTGTATATCCTTTAGATAGCAGGTTTTTCCACAAGGCTGAACCCACTAGTCCGAGGTGGCCGGCGACGTATATTTTACTTGTTTTATTCATGTTTAAGTATTACAATTCAATTACTCGGATTACAGCGGATTACACTGTATGTATAAATCGCTTCCATTTTAAACTGGCCTGTCCAAAATTTATCAATAAACCAACCTGAAATCCTGTAGCTTTAAGATAATTTATAGTTTGGCCATAATTGTCAGGATGAAGAAAAGTTGATGACTTTAATTCTACAATAATACTATTGAAGCAAACAAAATCTGCCATAAAATACTTTTGTAGTTTTTCACCATTGTAGAAAACATGCAGTTTTTGATTATGAATATATGGCACGCCAAGATTAATGAATTCTTTTTCTAACGCTTCCTGATAGACTGATTCTAAAAAGCCTGCCCCCAGTGTTTTATGCACATTCATGCATGCTCCAATTATACTGAATGTTTCCTGCTCAAATAAAAGAGTCATACCAGCGTAATCAGCTTTAATCCGCGAAATCCGTGCAATCAGCTTTAATCCGTGAAATCAGTGTACTATTCGAAATAATTCAGCGTCCTGAATCCTCCTTCTCTCAGGTAAGCATCTTTTTTCATGAGTTTTATATCCGATTGCATCATATCGGCCACCAGGCCTGACAGGTCATATTCGGGTTTCCATCCTAATTTTGTGTTGGCCTTTGTCGGATCACCAATCAATAAATCCACTTCGGTGGGACGGAAATAACGGGGATCAACTGCTACAATTTCAGAATCAGTGTTGATTCTTTTCTTTATCGCTTCCAGGTATTTTGCTCCGGCTTTTTCAGTAAATATTTTATCGTTAATTCCGGTTAAAATTCCTTTTTCATCAGCACCTTCGCCGCTGAAAGAAATCTCCAAACCTGCTTCGGCAGCCGACATTTTTATAAAATCGCGGATGGTGGTGGTAATGCCGGTAGCTATCACATAATCATCGGGTTGTTCCTGCTGAAGGATCAGGTACATGGCGCGTATATAATCTTTAGCATGCCCCCAGTCGCGGCGGCTTGAGAGATTTCCCAGGTAAATTTTATCCTGCATCCCCAAGGCAATGCGGCTCAGGGCACGAGTAACCTTGCGGGTAACAAACGTTTCACCCCTGATCGGTGACTCGTGGTTGAACAATATGCCATTGCTGGCGTGCATCCCATAGGCTTCCCGGTAATTGACAGTAATCCAATAAGCATACATTTTAGCTACAGCATAGGGCGAACGCGGGTAAAAAGGCGTTTTTTCGGATTGGGGTATCTGCTGAACCAGACCATATAATTCGGAAGTAGAGGCCTGGTAGATCCGTGTTTTGTCGATCAAACCCAGCATTCGTACAGCTTCGAGTATGCGGAGGGTGCCAATGCCATCGGCATTTGCTACATATTCCGGTTCTTCGAACGATACCTGGACGTGGCTCATGGCCGCAAGGTTGTATATTTCGTCGGGCTGGGTTTCCTGGATAATGCGGGTCAGATTTAGGCTGTCGGTCAAGTCGCCGTAATGCAGTTTAAACCGTTGGTTTTCAAGGTGCGGGTCCTCGTAAATATGATCGATGCGATCGGTATTAAACAAAGATGCACGGCGTTTAATACCGTGCACCATATACCCTTTTTTTAAAAGAAATTCAGACAGGTAAGCGCCATCCTGGCCGGTGACTCCTGTTATAAGTGCGGTTTTTGGGGACATATTTTTATGAGAAAGAGATCAGTGTAAAAAATCAGATGTGACTGGTGACTGGTGATTGGTGACTGGTGACTGGTGATTGGTGATTGGTGATTGGTGATTGGTGATTGGTGATTGGAGGATTTTTTTATGTTCGTGCCTTAGAAAATCTGCGGATACTCTCTCTGATCAAAGCCGCGATGACCGGCATTTAAGCTGATTTTCGTCAGCACGAACATAAAAAAATTCTCCAATACC
>JBAXBJ010000127.1:0-11736 GCA_037142075.1 Bacteroidota bacterium | reverse complement strand
ACATTTTTCTAATGCTTGCGACAGGTGTGCACTGCTCATGCAGGGCACACACAAAGGCTATAGCAAATGGCGGGTTTTGTACATAATTGAAACTTTGTAGCCCGCATAATCATTCGTGTTGGTTGACAGCTAAGTATCACGCAATCCGCCACTTGCCATAGCCTCATCCGTTATGGGCAAGTTAAAAAAAAGACAACGACACAGTATGAGGACAAGAGAACCGACAAATTATATTGACAATCTTGAGAGTTATTGTCATTAAACAAAATATTTTCATGGAGTCCAGACACCATGACAAAAACGGGGCGACACCGAAAAGCCAAATGAGTAGGAAACAATCAAATTCAAAATAACATGGGACACATTGGCGGATCTACCATTCTTATTGTTCTAGCAATTGCAGGATTCATTTACTTTATTTTCAAAATTCATGATAAGAAAAATGAGCAAAATTCGTTTCGTAATTCTCTATTCATGGCCTTGATAGGAATTATTATACTGATTTTGGGAGCTTCAATTAATACTACCCTACACGAGGAAGCTTCACAAGGCAAAGCGCTAATTCTTATAATTGGTGCAATCTACACACTTTATGGTGGCTATTATGCTCTAAATAAATACTCTAATACCAATACTAAAGATTAAAAATTAATCAGTATAAGGATTTATTTGTTTCGTACTAATTGATTCGTGCTTAGAAATACATGAATAATTACCTAAATTATTGATTGAAATATAACCTGCCCATAATCGAGTAGACGGCCCCGCCAGCAAATACTGACGGGGTGCGCCTCTCACACCACTGTACGTACGGTTCTCGTATACAGCGGTTCATTAAGATGTGGAGCAATTTTCTCGTAATAGGTAAGCATAGCTTCATACCCTCTCAACCGTAATCGTTTCAAAGTAATGGTGGTGACCAGAATAGGACTTTGGGCTACTGCCCATCCGCCTTTCCGTGTTCTGCTCCATGCATAGGCATGTTCCTGGTCGACACCCAAACGGATCAGGTTTTTCCTTTTCCTCTCTGGTTTCTTCCAGTTGTGCCATATGCAGTACCTGAGACGGTTGCGTATCCAGCCATCCATATCTTTCAGTTTGCCGGAGATACTTGCCATTCGGTAGTATCCGAGCCAACCCCGATGGAGTTCTTTCAATTTATGGATGCGTTCGTCGAACGTTGCCGGGGTGGTTTTGCGGGTGATAATTTTGATTTTCTGTTTCAGGTTGTTCCATCCTTTCTCGCTAACCACTAACTGGTATTTGCCCTTCTCCCCTTTCACATAGGTTGGTACAAACCCGAACCCCAACACTTTGAAGTTAATGGGTTTGCGTATGCCGCTTTTCTCCCGGTTGATGGGTAACTTCAATTTGTTCTTTAGGAACAGATAGATTTCGTTTCCTGTCTTTCGGGCTGAGGATTTGCTTTTAGTGTAAATACTAAAATCATCCGCATAGCGGACATACCGAAGTCCCCGATTTTCCATTTCTTTGTCCAGTTCATTCAGTATGATATTGGACAGCAATGGGCTCAGAGGGCTTCCCTGTGGCACTCCTTTACGGCGTTTGACCAATTTGCCGTCTTTCCAGATGGGTACTCTCAGCCATTTGCGGATAAGGCGTAAGGTGAGCGGGCATTTTACCTTGCGATACAGTAACTGCAACAGTATACTATGATCTACTTCATCGAAGAAGGTTTTCAGATCGATATCAACTATATGGGTTAAGCCTGAGTTGATGTATTGCTGTGCTTTCAGTACCGCTTGCTGTGCGTTGCGGTTGGGTCGGAAGCCGTAGCTGTAATCCTCAAATTCCATCTCGAACCTGATTGCTATTGCCTGTGATACCGCTTGTTGTAACATGCGGTCGACCACGGTGGGAATGCCTAATAAGCGGGTCTTCCCGTTACCTTTGGATATTTCTACCCCACGGATGGGTTGTGGCAGGTACTTGCCAAGGCGGATTTCGGATTCGAGGCGTTCCCTGTTTTCTGTCAGGTAGGCATATAAATCCTTTACCGGCATCCCGTCCTTGCCTGCCGAACCTTTGTTCGACACCACATGGCGTAACGCCTGCATTACGTTCCTTCGGTTCAGCACCTGTTCAATCATCCGGTTTTACTTGTTTGGTTTGCTCTGTTCCGCTTATAACAAGGCTGGCGAAGCCTCCTTGTTTAATTTGGAACATCTTAATGTTCAGCCCTTCACTGTGCATCTCTGGCGTCGGATAGCCCGGCTGGTTCAGTTCGCTCGACCACCGCGTTACTATCTTTCAGTTCATACCATGTGCAATTACTATGGCTTCTGCTGACTTCTCGGTGTATTACACGAATACTCCGAGATCTCCCCTGGTAAGAGCTTCTTCCTTCCTCCAATTCCTGCGGTATCTACATAGCTGCTTTTCTTGTAATCATAGGGCGTTGCAAAGATGTGCTTGCTAACCCAAACAGTTATGCCTCATATACCGTTCCTGTTCGTCAGTACCGGATTTTGCAGTCTGGCTTCCTTCACTGCTGCCGTCACCAACAACCAGCTTGCCACTTGCTAATACTTCCGGTTGTTACCCCGGCGTATAAGGGATTTTCGCCCTCTGGAAGAAATTACACCTATCGTTAGCTTTTTAAAGAAAAATTTGTAATTTTCACATTTTTCTAATGCTTGCGACAGGTGTGCACTGCTCATGCAGGGCACACACAAACGCTATAGCAAATGCGGGTTTGCGTGTTCGTTGAAACATTTGGAATCTTTACATACATTTGTGCTGGCAAACAGTTGAGCAACAATTTATTCCCGCACTTGCCATAGCGTCAGGAGTTATGTGTAATGCTTATGAAAACGACACTTTTGACACTAATTACAATTATCTGGACTCTGACAGCAATCTGTCAAGAGACGAAATTGGTTACTAAAAAATTCAATGACACGAAACAGATCTCTGAAAGCTATTCTGTTCTTAAATCAAACGGAAAGACAAAACATGGAGTATATGTTTCATATTTTAAAGCGCCAGGGAACGTAGACAAGCAAATAAAGAAAGGGACTTTTAAGACAGATGATTTTATAAGACAGAAATGCACTTATAAAAATGGGAAGAAAGATGGCGAATGGCTTGAATACTCACAGCCAGACGGTCTTAAAATAAAAGGCAATTATAGCAATGACAAGAAAGTTGGAATCTGGCTGACAGCGCTAGAACGAGGTGAAGTATTTGAAAGATTTGATTTTGATAGTAAAAAGAAACTTTCACCAATAATTATCATTTATCCATATTATCCAGAAAGTGCAGTGGCGGCAGAATTACAAGGAACCGTAATTGTGAGTTTTCAAACACATAAAGATTGCTCGATTTCCAACATTGCGATAACCAAATCTTTATCTTCTGACTGCGACAAGGCAGCCATTGATGCAATTAAAAAATACGGAGAATTATACATGAAATATGGCGTAGACTGTGAAGAGAAAACAGAAACTAAAGAATATAATTTTAAATTTGACTGACATTAACGAAAGAAAGCACTACACATAATAAATAGGACTTCATGTGGCACGAAGTGCCCAGCATGAAGCCGCTTATTCGTTAATCGTTTTTCGTTAATCGTTATTCGTTAATCGTTATTGTGGCTGTACCAGGGATTTGGAGGGGAGATAGGACTGATGAGATATGCTATGCTTATATGAAAGCTTTAGACTAATTTTAAAAGCCAATTTAAGGAGGAAATTGGGTTGGGGGGAGAGGGTGGTAGAGGGAATGGCGTTGGCAACAACCCCGTCGCGAAAAAATCCGGACAAAAAATAATTTCGAAAATGTTAACTTTATAGTTAACTTTGTTGCATGGAATTTGTAGAAAGAAAAATCATATTTCATGGAAGCCACTTTGTTGACTTTTATCTTGAACAAACAACAAAAGTTCAGGAGAAGATAGAATTTGTGTTTCACATAATCAAACGGGTTGAGAGAGTATCGAAAAAGTTCCTCAGTCCAATGGAAAACACAGATGGACTTTTTGAAATCAGAGTCGAATACGGCTCTAATATCTACAGAATTTTCTGCTGCTTTGATGAAGGGAGAATAGTTGTTTTGTTCAACGCATTTCAGAAAAAGACACAGAAAACTCCGCAAAAGGAAATCGAGAAAGCTCTCAGATTAAAACGAGAGTATTTTGAACTAAAAAAAACCTCAAGAAAATGAAAAAAGAAGCAATAAGAAACGCTAAAACGTTTGATGAACTTTTGGATATCAAATATGGGAAAGCAGGTTCTTCCATACGAGACGAGTATGAAGCCAAAGCTAACTATTTTGTTATTTCCGAAATGCTGAAAGAAGCCAGAAAGGATGCTCATATCACACAAGAGCAGTTAGCTGACAAAATCGGGACAAAGAAAAGTTATATTTCCAGACTTGAAAACGGGAAAGTTGACATTCAATTATCAACTTTGTTCAAAATATTTGAAACCGGTTTAGGCAGAAAGATACAGTTGACGATCTTATAAGAACAAAAGGGTGTTGCTAATCGAACTGACTGCTCCGCCAGCAAATACTGAGGAGTGCTGGAGGGGATTAGGGAGGCTGGGGATGGAAATGGATAATGGAAATGGATAATGGACAATGGACAATGGATAATGGATAATGGACAATGGTTCTTAGTTATGGGTTATTTGTTAATCGTTATTCGTCGATTGTTGTTTGGGTGAATGTAATAGGGCTTTAGCGGGAATAACGTTTTTTCCGATAAGCAATAAAGAATACCTTTGAAACGGGAAAACTTATGAAGCGGATGCCCGGTGCGCGATAATGGTAAGCAGAAATACCAAGAGCGCAATTAGCCAAGATATAAATTGTACTCATTTAGATGATTGGTTCCACTGTTAAATTAATGGGTGGATTGATAAGGCCGGAAGTCAGAATTCAGAATTCAGAATACAGAAGTTACCCTGAGAAACTTCTTTTATTCAATGAAGGTAGAGCCTTGCGGACCAATTGCTTTTCTTCTGCTGGTTTTACATTAGTATGGTTAAATCTCAAATTAGCACTTTCCTGAGTGTTTTGATTACGGACTACTGACTTTATTAAAATAACTCCACTCAATTCGTGGCAGAACCAAATAATTAAATGTCAGAGCCATTTGCCCTTTTGCTTTAACTCTTCAATCTTATTGAACAGGCCAATTTTGGCTGCATTGAGGTCGTTATATAATAACTTACCAAAGTCATCATTAATACGACATTTGTATTTACCGGACTTTGCATCTTTAAACACACCAACATTGTTTTCATCGATATTAAGGTAAGAATTTCCTGAAGCAGAAGTACGCCACTGCCTTTTAAGCCAGTTAATACGACGATTATTTTTGTTTTTTAGTTCAGCTTCTCTTTTGCGAGGATTAAGATAATCTTGCGTCATTTTCTCAGCGCAAATACAACCGAGCCGGTATTGTTCTTCAATATCCTTATGTTCAGCAATATGCACGTATCGTATTTTCTCGTTACCGCACATCATGCATGTTTCATAATCAGTTTCTTCAACAGGCCGGCCATCGTCTCTTACATCAATTACATCAACTAAAATCCAGCCTTTGTGCGGAACGTCTTTGTTATACGAGTGAGCACACATAATACCTGGTATTTAGGATTTAAAGGTTATAAGAACCACAAATTTTCTTTACCAAAATCCGGCAATTTATCGTGCTGGAAGTAAGGATAGATTGACGCCACCATTTCAGGGTATTTAATGGTTACAGGCAAGCTCTGTTGGTCAGTGCTTTTCCAATACATGCGGGAGAATTGATATACCTGGTCGATAAGTTGTTCAACCAGGTCCATATCATCCAACATGCCTTTTACTGTGCAAGACAAAGCTATCTTCACGGGGAAATGATATTCCTTTTGCGCAGGCTTTGAGGTAGGTTCGTACCGGGTATTGTTGAATAATAGATATTCCGATTTACCTACCTTCAGGATAGTGCCGCTGTAAGGCATGAGGTTGTCAGGATCTTTCATGTCAAAACCCAGGAGTTCTTTGCTTTCCGTTTTATTGATCGTAACTACAATTACCGGGATAGGCAAACCCAATGCATGAAGGGTTTTGATAATAGGTTCCAATTCTTTTTTTGAGATATCCTTATAAAAATGAATAACCAACCTCTTTGCCGTATGATTAGTCACAATAAACTTTCCTACTGCTTCCCTGATTGATCCGGCAAGGCTGTATGTGTCGTTACTCTTAAAACAATCAAAACCCTTAAACATGCCTTCGTTGTTAAAACAAAAAGCTGATCCGACAAAACGTGTTTTTTGAGTTACAGAATAAAACGCACCTACTCCGACTATTAATTCGTTTACTGGTGGTCGGTTAAGCTTCCAGGGAATACCGCCCAACTTAGCTAACATGGCAATTTCAATGTGAGGAAGAAAAGTATTGAAGTATTTGTTGGGTTGGCCATTCTTCAGCAGGTGTTCACTCTTGATTACCTGTGAGAGAACATCTTCATACAATAGTATTTCTTTAATTTTATAGTAGATGCTGATGCGGGACTCGTCTTTCTCCAACTTAGGAACCGGATTTACAAATAAAGCCATGTATTGCGTATCGGGCAACCAATCCGCGTTTTTTACCGCGTTGCGAACTGTTGTTACTGCATTTTTAACTTCATCAAATTCGATGTTCTTTGTTATGTCTAATTCGAAAGGAATTTTGATGTAATCCTGCATACGCGGAAACGGGAATTTTTCATCTTTATAGCCACTGTGTAAGTACCGGTATAGTTCAGTGACGGCACCTTTTTTATCAGAAGCCTGATAAATGAAAAAGAATTTGAAGTTGCTGGGTTTCTTCGGAAGCTGGTAGGGCCCTTTATATTTAAAATCTTTCTTAGGTTCTTTACCGGTATTCGGATGCGAATAAAGCAAGTCGTTTGACGCAGGGCTGATAATCCGAGTCTGTTCTGTAACAGAACTATAAAAGCCATCAACAGATAGAGGGATTATGTTTCTGAAAGTATCCGTATCCAGATGCTTTGAGTAGAAGTCCTGTAATATTTTATAGTATTTGGGGTAACGATTTTTAAGTACCGGCACATCAAAAGCAATTTCAAAATGAGGCTTCAGTGTGTTGCTAACTACCGGGTAGCATTTTTCGGGTTGATTTATAACTTCCTGAGGCCGGTATTTCCATTTGTATAAAATGCTATTGAAGGCAATCCAGTTAAATAGTTCGGTCTTGAAATTGTAAATCTGGGACACGGGCTTTTTCAGGACTTTAGTTGTACCGTCGTATGATACAACAAGTTCATGCTTATCAGTAACCCTGCCATGTTGCACTTTCAACGTGAACTGGTTATATACGCTGAACTTATCATTTTTTATATCAGAATCAAGAAACCAGACTTCCGTTTCGCTTGTAAAATTCTGGTGCATAATATCAGCAACCCCTGTAAAATATTGCCTTATGAGATACCTGAAATAGTGATTGGCGAAGCGGGGGTTCTCAGTTAAGTTAATATTCAATACCAAAGCGCCTTCTTTGGGTGGTAGAAAATCAGTATACAACCTCTCCAGCTTCTCTATTTCAGCATCGGAAAAATGAAAGGTTAATAAGCCGTTTAAATCGTTTTTAAATACCGGATAACTGTCAGGAATCCTTTCCTGATAAAATGAAAATTCAGCTTCCTCGATAGGAGCTGTGAACGGAATAATGTTCAAACGCAGTTCTTGTTGCATAAGCGGTAGTTTTTAAGTTAAATATTATCAAATTACTGGATTATATATTGTGCTAAAATTTCTATTCCGGTAGTACAGTAATATTAAGCGTACAAATAACTTATGTATTCAGATTAGTTTGTTTTTGCAGTTTCAGACTTATAGTTGTGGAATTAATTCCTTTGCGTAGCCAATATTAAATTCATAATCAATAACTCTACTTTTATTATGTCAAAAATAAGAATAAATATACGAAAGAAAAGAAATGTCAATAAATAAAAACTGCAAAGTTTGCAAAGTGTGCAAACTGTGCAGTTTGGGAATAGAATAGTTGAGGATAAGGCTTATTTGCCTTTTAATTTTTTCTTTACAATATTCTTATCGGTAGATTTTACCCTGCGTTCCAGCTTTTTGATGTCTTCTTCGGGAGGTAATTGTTCGGGCCTGATTCCACTTTTACCTAACAAGTTGCGTACATCTTCGTTATTCTTTACATGCTCTTTCGTGATTCGTGATTCACCTTTGAGATCGTTTTGCTTTACGTTAAAGTTGGTGATCTCGGTTGCCAATTGTTTTGCAGTAATGGTAATGGTTGGCAAAAAATCAGCTAAGGGACGGTTTTCGGCAATACCTAATTTGTGTTTCATGGCAAGAGTGTTGTAGCCGCCAAATAAAGCCCCATCACCTTTGCTGCGAATGTTAGCAAAGCCTTTATTGTCAACTCCTCTTTCGTAAATGTTTTTAGATAATTCAGTTTCGGTTGCTGCTAACTTTTCTCTTGCATGCAAACGTTCCATCAGCAGAATGCGTTCCTGCAACAACTCCTGTTTGCGGGTTTGTATAGCAAAATAGCTTTGTGCGAATGCAATTTGTTCTTTCTTTGGGTCGCCGTTCTGAGCAATGAGGTAACAGGCATAGCGGGTGAGCATAATGTCGGGTACTTCCTTTGTTGCACCTTTGGGCATTGGGATCGTTTTGTTGACGTCAACGAAATGATCAGAAACCTCTTCACCTGTGGTATTGCAACTTTCTTTTGCTTTTTCGACCGCGTTCAGGAAATTGCGCCAATCGGCATACCCCAGCAACTCCTGCAATTCGCGAGCGAGCCAGTATTCAATGCCATCCTGTTCGTAGGCATATTCTTCGAAAGATTTATTGAGCCTTAGTATGGTTTCTTTTTCCATTTTAAAAGATATTTATTTTAAACGCCACTATTTGCAAATTTACAAAAACACAAACAAAGTATTACGAACATAATCTGCAAAGTGTGCAAAGTCTGCAAAGTGTGCAATGGCAATAAAAAAGCCTCCTGGAGGAGACTGGATGATATAAATCAGATTTAAAATTATTTGCGCTGGTAATGACCGGCTTTTATCCGGGTGAGGGATATTCCGGTTGCTGACCGGAGGACTTCATCCACTGTTCGGGCTGCAAGTTTGAACCTGAGTCCTATTTCAGTTGCTTCCTTGCGGGTAAACTCCTGAGGCAAGGCATCGAAGAACCTGCGTTTACCATCGCCCGAAAGGAACTGCATAGGTTCGTATTGTTTAGGCAGGTTATTGAACATCAGCAAGCTATGCTCCAGATAGGTTTGTATTAACTGAAGGACTGTATAAAAATCTTTGTCGGTGCAGAACAAAGATTGTGAGATTTCACCGTTCTCGTATTTGCGCAAAGCAGTAAATATCATGCACATCCTAAACAATACCAGACCTAAGCGGTAGACAACACCTACAGCTTCTTCACTTGTGAAGGTGACGACATCTGAAAGCATGAGGGGAAATTCAGTATTGATTATGTCCCATTGAGCAGATGTTAATTCAACGGTGGTTGGGGATAATTCCAAATGGCTGATAATTTCCAATACCTGTAACGAAAGAGCCTCAAAATGGTCGTTGTAAACAATGCCATTGCTACGGGGTGAAGGGTCCTGCCATTCAGCTTTGTTTTTATATGCATAGAACAGGAACCGGCTGAAAAGTCCATCCTCGGCGGATGAAAGCAAACGTGGAGCCTGTGAAGGTGTGCCAGATAAAGCAACTGCCAGGCGAGGTTCGTTAATCTCATCGTACTGGTTGTCTGTCTTGCGTGTGCTTGAAACAGTTTCGTGGTGGAATGCCGCCCGCAGGATGACAGAGTAATCGCCCCAGTCCTGCTGTTTGGCACCGCTCATGGAATCGGCTTCCGTTTCGCAAATGATACCCTGACCGTCGTTCGACTTTAAATGTTCTATCATCCTGGCTTTACTGCAATCGGCAGGAATAAAGAGAATTTTAAAAGGTGGCGCTTCCGGTTTTTCTGTGGAAGGTTCGCCCTTCTTCCTGTTGCGTTCCATCATCTTAAAATCATCCATTTCGTTCTGATAGATTTTTTGAGCGTCGCGGCTTTGCTGCAAAATATTCTGGTGGTACTTCTCTGCCAGGCGTTTGGCATTTTTCAACACTCCTTTACCACTCGCTGCCGGAGCAATAATGAACGTGTAGAGATGCGGGTAAACTCTTTCCTGAAAATAGATGCCCGTAACATTGGGTAAACATCCGCTTATGATAGCAATAGCAGCTGTAAAGAAAACATCTCTCTTTCGCTTGTCGGTAAATGCGCTGGCTCCTTGTTTGAGTAATTCGGGCAAAGCTTCATACACTTCATCCGGAATGGTGGGAGTTGTTTTGAGATAATCTTCCAGAGGATCTTCATCTGTTATTGCCTGACCTTGCCCGGAGGGTTGCGCGTTAGGAGACTTTGCACGGTTTGCACGGTTTGCAGACTTTGCAAACTTTGCAAATTCTGTAGAGTGATTAGAATAGGCGCTTCGGACTGATTGCTTTATTTCCTTTTGAGGAAGGCTGAAATGCTGAGAACAAAGGTCGAGAGTAGTGTCTTCAGAGAGACCTGCCCTGTTGCAATTAGATGCCAGCAGATAAATATAATTATTACGGTTTCCATCGGAGTATGTTTCTTTGTTATTGGTAAATTGAATTTGTTGTTCAAAAATAAACAGATTGTTCAGGTCTTCAGGTTCCCCGGGAGGAAGTGATGATGCGGGCGGAGGTGAAGGCTTTGGAATAGATTCTTCCATAGCCGTTTCAGGGAGTTGTACCAGGAATTGTTCATTACCCAGGTTCTTGTACAACTCAGGATCGTAGCTTACAAAACAGAGCCGGGTAATGTCCTTGCATTTAGGATCGCTAAGGATGCCAAGGATGTTTTCGTAAAAGAGCTGTACCTGGCGGTAGGCAAGATCATGATGCAATTCGGTTGTATTAACTTCGACCAACACTTTTAATCCGTTACCACTTGGGCTGCGAAAGCAACCGAAAGTGTATGGTATTTGAGCAACCCCAGTTTTTATTTCAAGCAGTTGTTCGGGAGAAAGTTTATCGAAATCGAGATGTACAAAGCCACTGTATTTTTTAAGGAGGTTTGATTTACGTCCACCTTCATAAGTACCTGAAGGTGTAAAAGCCGGGAGCTTTTTTTTGAGCTGATCGGCTTTTTCGGTTTCGCAGGAAGCAATGCAAGAACGAATATGTTCGATATCCGTCCTGTATTTGCCGTTTTTGATATCGTTCATGATCAGTATCAGGGACCTGTTTTCGACCGCCTGGTTGAATCCTGTGAAGATGGTGGATGTTGCCATATGGATCAGGATTTAAGAAGGGAATTTTGCTTTACAAGCAAAATAAAAATGTTGGGTGCGTAGTAATGCACTAAATCTGTCAGAAAAATAAGATACTGGTTAAAGCAGAAGCCTGGCAACAGGGAGGATAGCAGAACCTGAAAAAGGACCAATAGAATGTGCGCCAAGTGCGGTATTGAATCAGCGAAGAATTTGAGGAAGGTTACAACTGTTTTCATACTTATCCTCTCCTTGATTTAATAAGTTTCGCATTTACTTCCTGTTCGATTTCCTCGTTGGTGGACTGGCGGTTACGTTGTAACCAGGCATCAAGCTCAGTGCGGTTGAAATATAATTTCTTGCCCTGTGGACAGAAATGCGGTATTTGCCGCGTGCTGGTCAGCTTGTAGAGGTGGGATTGGCTTA
>JBAXBJ010000126.1:0-11782 GCA_037142075.1 Bacteroidota bacterium | reverse complement strand
ACAAATATAAGGTTATTAATCTGATTAACAATGAATTAAATTATAGAACTCCCCTTATGATAAAAGTATTCGCATTTCAAAAAAGAGATAATTCCAGATTAATATGCTCTGTCCTTTGTTTTTTAATATTCTGCCTGATTGGTACTCCTTTCGCTTTTGGACAGCGCAATTACCTTTTTGAGCATATCTCTGTTTCCGAAGGCTTGTCAAATCCGGAAATACATACAATTTTTCAGGATAGAAACGGATTTCTCTGGATTTCAACATCCAATGGGCTCAACAGGTTTGACGGAGTGAACATGCTCGTGTTTAAAAACAATCCTGACGATTCAAGCACACTGCCTAATAATAATTGTTTTGCCATGGCCGAAGATGGTGATGGTTTCATCTGGATTGGTGTATCCGGAAATGCAATAGCCAGGTATGATCCGAAAAATGAAAGTTTTAAAAAATATCCGATCGAAACAGGGAATGTAAATATTACATCTGCGTTTTGGACAGCTATGACCGATTCGAATGGGAATTTATGGTTCGGATCTTCAAATCACGGTATTCAGAAATTTAACAGGTCGAAAAACAAATTTGAACAGGTACGCCTCGATACAACGAATAACAAAGCACAGTGGGGCGAAGTCTATGGCCTTGCCCAATTGAAGAATGGTGCCATCATTGCTGCCGATTATGGAAACGGTATAAAAATTTATAACGAAAAGCTCAGTTCCTTTCAGTCCTATTATCTGAGCGCAAAATACAGCCCTTTGTCGGTTATATCTATTTATGAAGATAAGTCAGGCAACGTTTGGTTTGGTGGCAGAGGCAAATTGGAAAAGTACTCCCCATCCAAACATACCATAGAAGAATACGACATGGCTGCTTTGTTTAAAACTCCAACTACATTTGATAATACATTGGGAATAGCTGAAGACGAAGAAGGATATATATGGGCAGGGATTTATTCGCAGGGACTTTACCGGATTGATCCGAAAAAGAAAGATATCCGTCGGTTTGATTACGCCGATGATTATGCCGAGATTTCTGCAAGCCCAATAGTTCAGCAAATGTATAAAGATAAATACAACATCATCTGGATAGGTACTTTGTTGAAAGGGCTTTACAAATTTGATCCGTTAAGAGAACCATTTACTTTTTCCAGAATTAAATCAAACAGAATAGCAAATTCTGATGTAAACCGGGTAAACGTTATAGCCGGGTTACCACAGGCAAAGCAAATAGTTGTTGGCACTTCCAATGATGGCTTGTTTGTGTATGATCTTGAAAGCAAAATATCCAGGCCTTTAAATATCCGGTTCGACCCGTTAACAATACCTGGCGGGAGAGTAAATGTAAAGACCCTTGCCGTTGATAAGCAAGGGAATAAGTGGTTTACTTATAATAACCAGGGTCTGTATAAACTGGATCAGAATAATACAGTAAGTAAAATTAAATCGCCTTTTTATAAAGGAACAAGCACATACCGGACGAACGACCTGAAGATTGATTATTTGGGTAATATCTGGATTGCTTCAGTATATGGATTTGAAAGATACGACCCTTCTAAAGGGCAATTTTCGCTGGTACCTACGCTTTATGATAAAAAGATGAGCGAAATATTGAAACAGAGCATAAAACGAATCCCACAATCACGTAAACCCATAGCTTCCATCCTGGAGGTCGGGGAAGCAAAAAGTCTGGAAGAAAAGTTTTCACTCAGTCACGATCAGAAAGTCCTTATTATTTGCCTGGGTGAAGCCGGGATAAGTGGTCAGGGTATTGACGATGCATCGGACAGAGGCTCCCTGACAACGGCATCCGGGAAACTGATCTGGTCGATGAACGATTTATCCAGAACGTTTAATGACGGTGGAGGTTTTAAAAACCGTATTGCTGTGGAGTGTTTGGAATTGAAAGCTGGCGATTATAAGCTCACGTATGTTACCGACGTAGGTCATTCCTATGGAACCTGGAATACAGCCGCACCTCCCGACTCCTTGTGGTATGGAATTCAGGTTTTGACTATTGATGCTTCAGAATACAGAACTATCAGTGAACTGAACGAGAAGGAAATCAAATCCGACAGGTACATTCCTATGGAAGCAGGTTCAAGTATTGAATTCAGCAAAAGGAATCGCAATATCGTTTGGTTGGGTACTGCTTTGCGTAGTTTTTTTAAATACAACCTGACTACCGGGGATTTTAAACAATTTAATCTGGATAAAAAGAATAAATTCTCCCCCAATAATACCATTACATTCATGATGGAAGATAAAGAAGGTATTTTATGGATTGCCACTCTCAGCAGTCTGTTGCGGTTTGACCCTGAAACAGAAAAAGTCGAAAAATTTGACCAAAAGGATGGCCTTCCATCAATCCAGGTAAATTCCATTATTGAAGATTTACAGGGAAATCTCTGGATCAATACCTCAGATGGAATATCGAAGCTAAATAAAAATGCACCCCGGGATAAATGGAATTTTATCCGGTTTGATTCAAAGGATGGATTACAGGGCTCAAATTCCAGTGCGGCCAGCTGGATCAGCGCTGGTGGTAATATTGTAATCGGCAGCAACGACGGAATTACTACTTTTTATCCCGGAAAAATAAATGAGATAAGACCGGATATTGTTATTGTAGATATTAAAATTTCGGATATATCGTTGAAATCAGATTCGGCTGTTGTGAAACTCGAAAAAAGTATCATGGAAACCGATGAGCTACAACTTTCTTTTACTGAAAATAACATCTCGTTTGAGTTTGCATCGGTTCATTTCTCCCGGCCCGAAAAGAATAAACTTTTATATAAACTGGAAGGATTTAATGATCATTGGATTTCTGCAGATAGAAATTTTGTGACTTTCACCAATCTGGCGCCGGGTAAATACACTTTTATGGTTAAAGGTTCGAGTGGCGACGGGATCTGGAACGAGGTTGGAAGGAGTATCCGGATAATTATCTCACCACCCTGGTGGAAAACATGGTTGGCCTATACCATTTATGGTCTCTTGCTTATACTATTTATATTTGGTATTGATCGTTTCCAGCGGCAGCGCTTACTGCAGAAAGAAAAAGAAAAGGCACGAAAACTGGAGATAGCCCAGGCCAAAGAAATCGAAAAAGCATATTCCGAACTAAAGGCCACCCAATCCCAACTTATCCAGTCCGAAAAAATGGCCTCTCTCGGCGAACTCACCGCCGGCATTGCCCATGAAATACAAAACCCGCTCAACTTCGTTAACAATTTTTCGGAAGTAAACTCCGAACTGATAGCTGAAATGAAAGATGAAATTGACAGGGGGAATCTGGAAGAAGTTAGATCCTTAGCCAAAGATATAGCAGAAAACGAACAAAAAATAAACCACCACGGCAAACGAGCCGATGCTATTGTTAAAGGGATGCTGCTTCATAGTCGTAGCAGCAGCGGGGTGAAAGAACCTTCCGATATCAACGCCCTGGCTGAAGAATACCTGCGGCTGGCATATCATGGATTGAGAGCCAAAGATAAATCCTTCAATGCATCGATGAAAACGGATTTTGATGAAAGTATCGGTAATATCAATATTATTCCTCAGGATATTGGCAGGGTTATTCTGAATCTGATTACCAATGCGTTTTATGCAGTTACCGAGAAGAAACAGCAAATGCCTTCCGGTTATGAGCCTACGATTTCAGTAAGCACCCATAGAGTAGATGGTAAAGTTGAAATCAAAGTTGCTGATAATGGCAACGGTATTCCTCAAAAAGTGCTGGATAAAATATATCAACCTTTTTTTACAACCAAACCAAGCGGTCAGGGCACCGGTTTAGGATTAAGTATGAGTTACGAAATAGTCACCAAAGGACATAGCGGAGAATTGAGAGTGGAAACAAAAGAAGGTGAAGGTTCTGCTTTTATTGTTTTGCTGCCTGGTTAATACCTGGTTAAAAAAATTTCCAATTGACTAATCCATGTAAATTATAGGTATGACAGTAACGGAATCAATGAGTCCATCAACAAAACACTTTATACAAAGTGCTCTTCCATCGCTTTCGGAGCATACTTTCCTCAGGTATATGAGTTTTGCCATACTGTATGTGGCACAAGGAATTCCCGAAGGAATGACTTTTTTCGGCATTCCTGCGTGGATGGCGATGAATGGAAAGAGTGCTTCGGAGATAGGCGGATTTGCTGCCGTTGTAATTATCCCATGGAGTCTCAAAATACTGCTTGCACCATTTATGGATCGTTTTACCGTTTTGTCAATGGGGCGCAAAAGGCCCTGGGTGCTTTTTGGGCAAATAGGATTGATGATGAGTTTTATCGCTATGGCATTTGTTCCCGATCCTATGAATAATATTAAACTGTTGATGGTAGCTGGTTTTGCTGTTAGTTTATTTGGTTCAATGCAGGATGTGGCAACTGATGGAATGGCAATTGATATTGTACCAATTGATCAGCAGGCACGAGCAAATGGATTGATGTGGGGAGCCAAAACTATTGGAGTATCTTCTTCATTGGTGGCAGGTAACTGGATGATTCACAACTATGGGTTTACTTTTGCAATTCTTGTTCTTTCTGTTGCTGTTAGTATTATCTTTCTTGTACCTCTGCTGATGCGGGAACGTCCGGGCGAGAAATTACTTCCCTGGACCAAAGGTGCCGCATCCGAAAGTGCTGTAAAAATGCAGTTGGAGAGCTTGGGTCAGATATTTAAAAGCCTATTCAGGGTTTTCTTTCTGCCAAGCAGTTTGTATATGGGTATTGCATTCTTTTTCTTTCAAATGGGTAATGGACTCATAGATGCTCTTCTCCCTGTTTTTACCATTCAGAAGATTGGCTGGTCCGACGAGGGATATGCCCATGTGTTTTCGGTCATCAACATCAGCGCCGGTTTTCTGGGGATGTTTGCAGGTGGAGCCCTCGCCGATCTTTTTGGTAAAAAACGAATGATGTCAATCTACCTGGTATGCCTGATATTGTTGGTTTCAACTATGGCTTTTTTGAAAATGTACTGGCCCAGGCCTTATATGGTTGAAGGTTTTATGGCGGCTTATTACACATTGTATGTCTTTTTAACCGTTGCCGGATTTGCCACAGGAATGGGACTTTGCTGGAAACGGGTGGCTGCCACACAGTTTACCCTTTATATGGCTATTTCAAATTTAGGACGTGCTGTAGGAGCCGGCCTGCTGGGACCGCTGCGGGCGATAATGCCCTGGGAATATGTGATTTTATGTTTTGCCGGATTCGCTATAGGGATGCTTGTATTCATCCAGCTTATTCAACCAGCAAAGCATCTGGCTGACATTGAAAAACTGGAATCAATCCATCTGGAAAAATTAAAACCAATTGTGCTTGCTGTCCCTATTACGATCAGTAGTAGTGTTTTGCCTGAACTTTCAAAATTAAAAAATGAAATCGAACATTAAAGATAATAAACGTGTTGTTTCATACAGTTCTTGAAAGGATACTAATGCGGAAATCAGGAACTGGCCAGGAAAACAGACAGTTCAAGACTGTAATTCTTAATACGAATTCTTAATACCATTGAATTTCATGAGTTTTATAAAAAAATCTAAATACAGATCATGAAAATATTAGTAGTTGACGACGAAAGAGACATTCAGGTCCTGTTTGAACAAAGGTTCAGGAAGGAAATTAAGGAAAACAAACTGGAATTTGCATTCGCATTTTCCGGCGAAGAAGCACTTACCTACCTAAGCCAACCTGAACATCAAACGGTATTAATCCTTTCGGATATAAATATGCCGGGTATGAGCGGACTGGAATTACTTCGTCATATTAAACAAAAGTATGTAGCCCCGCCGCCAGTTGTAATGATGATAACAGCTTACGGTGATGCCGAAAATTTCAATAAAGCCAAAGAGTTGGGCGCCGATGATTTTTTAACCAAACCGGTTGACTTCAATTATCTGAAAGAAAAATTTAAACAATAAATCCATGGCAAAAATTTTAGTAGCCGATGATGAGGTCGATCTGGAAATGCTCATCAAGCAGAAATTCCGCCAGAAAATACGTGAACAGGAATATGAATTTGTATTTGCCGTTGATGGCAACGATGCACTGGAAAAGATACAGTTGCATCCCGATATTGATATCGTTCTCAGCGATATAAACATGCCCGGTATGGATGGCCTGACCTTATTGAGCCGCCTGGCTGAATCAAGCCCGCTAATTAAATCTGTTATCGTATCAGCCTACGGTGATATGGAAAATATCCGGACTGCCATGAACCGGGGTGCTTTCGATTTTATTACCAAGCCCATCAATTTTGAGGACCTGTCGTTGACCATGGAGAAAACAATCAGGCAATGTCTCCAGATGCGGGAAACATTAAAAGCTATCCGCGAGAACAGCATCCTGAAAATGTATGTCGACGAAACAGTGCTCAACTTCATGGGTAGCCGCGAGTTCGAAGCATCCCTGATGGCAAATGAATCTGTGGAAGCTTCAATTGTTTTTATCGACATCTGCAGTTTTACATCGATAAGCGAAAATGAATCACCCGATACGGTTGTTAAAATATTGAACAGCTATTTCGAGATCATGGTGAAAGAAATTATTGCTCAGGGTGGTTATATTGATAAATTTATAGGCGATGCAGTCATGGCAGTTTTTCGAGGCGACTTTCATCTCGATAGGGCAATTGATGCCAGCCTGTCAGTCCGGAGTAAAATCGAAAGCTCCAATTCTCTTCCCGAAAGTGTGGCTTTTATTCCAAAAGTTTCCATTGGTATTAATAGCGGCGACATGATTTCGGGCAATATCGGTTCAGCCAGTTTACGCCGTCTCGATTACACGGTAATAGGCGATACGGTAAATACTGCTCAGCGCCTGCAATCGGCGGCCGTCCCAGGGCAGATATTAATTAATGAATCCGCGTACCAGAAAGTAAAAGAATCATTCAATTGCAGCAAAGTAGGGGAGGTGAGCCTGAAGAACAAAGCCGCCAATGTGGTTGTTTATGAAGTGCTTGATTAGATGTGCAAAAAAAAATATTAAAGTTGAGTAAGGATTATTTAGTTTAGTAAGGAATTTTACTGCTATCCTCAATCCATTTCTCGAATACCACATTGGCTTCTCTCTGCAGCAATTGTGTAGGCTTGATAGCTCTTCTTTCAATGGGCAGGGAGAGTTCGGAGTAAAAAAGCTCATCATCAAATCCTGCTCTGGAAGCATCATTCCTGTCGGCAGCATAGTACAATTTATCGATACGTGCCCACATAATTGCTCCCAGGCACATGGGACAAGGTTCGCAACTTGCGTAAATTTCGCAACCGCTTAAGTCGAAGGTTTTCAGCGTTTTACATGCTTCGCGTATTGCGACAACTTCTGCATGAGCGGTAGGATCATTGGTTGAAGTTACACGGTTTCCGGCAGCAGCAACGATTTTTCCGTCTTTTACAACTACTGCCCCAAAAGGCCCGCCTTTACCTGTAACTATATTTTCTTCGGCCTTTTTAATGGCTTCGAGCATGTAAATTTTCTTGTCGTTAGTCGGCATTGTTTTTAAGCTAAAGGTTGCAAGGTGATATTGTCAGTGAAAAAGTTCCTCAAAATGATGAAAAATTCCCTGATCGAAACCAGGTAGTTTTCTGATATAGTTAAAAAAATGTTTGTGAAATTGTGTAAAATTCGTTCTACATCTTGTAAATCAATGCATTAATATTCATTCCTGCCCCAACCGAAGCGAAAACAAGCAAATCTCCCCTGTCTATTTTATGGGGTTCGAGATTACCTTTCAGAATGAGATCGAATAAGGTAGGTAAAGTTGCGACCGATGTATTACCGAGCCATGAAATTGACATTGGCATCACATTTTCGGGTATATCCTTTATATCATACAGGCTATAAAGTCTTTTTAATATGGCATCATCCATTTTTCCGTTAGCCTGATGTATAAGCACTTTTGCTATATCTTCCAGGTGAACAGAGCTTTTTTCGAGACAGGCTTTTATTGCCTGTGGAACCGTTTCGAGTGCATATTGGTATAATTTCCGGCCGTTCATTTTTAAAAACAAGTCATTTTTGTTTTCAAAATCGGGCTTGAATGATTTGCCCATGAGCAACATGGTGGAATGTGAAAATGTATCGGAACGGGTTTTATGTGCCAGTATTCCAACGGGAGTTTCACTTGTTTTTGCTTCAAGAACTACAGCCCCGGCTCCATCGGCATACAACATACAGTCGCGGTCGTGTGGATCCGAAACCCGGGATAAAGTCTCTGCTCCGATTACCAGGATTTTTTTTGCATCACCCGATTTTATATAATAATCGGCCTGAATAACGGCTTGCAACCAACCCGGGCAACCAAAGGTTATATCATAAACAACGGTGTCGGGATTTACTATTTCTAACCTGTACTTTACCCTGGCAGCTATACTTGGCACAAAATCTGACCTCTTGTTATCAGCCTTTACGTTGCCAAAATTATGCGCAACAATAATATAGTCTAATTCTTCTTTATTAATTCCGGCAGTATTAATGGCCTCCATAGCAGCAAAATACGCGATATCGGAGGTAGTCAGTTCGTCCGAAACATATCTTCTTTCCGCTATTGTGGTTATTTCAAGGAATTTATCGATGATATCCTGGTTCTTTTTCTCAAGAACCTTTTCGGTCGAATCAAAAAAAACATTCGTTAGAAAGTCTGAATTTTTAACTTTAACCGTCGGGATGTAGCTTCCCGTACCTGTGATTATGCTGTAAATATTGCCACTCATAAGTAGATTTCAATTTTTTCGTTGACGAGTCTGAGCTTTTATAACGTTCAGGAATCTTACCGTTTATTGAAAAAAAGCAAGAACCCTTTATCATTCTTTGATGCTATAAAATTACAGATTTATTTATTCAAAAACAAGATTATTGCAATAAATGGGATTAGTACGGCAGATAAATTCTTATTCTGAAATTTTGGATTGATAAAATGTATGTCGCTTTTAATTCGGAGTTGCAATAGCCAAGGAAGGCTTAATATATTGGTAATTAGAGTATTCTGATTTTTATTTTTCCAAGCAAAAACGTAAATAGAACAGTCAAAGCAAAAATACCGATCAGATAGTATAAAAACCTGTCGATACTTTGTGTCCGGTAAATGGCAGTGGCAACATTCCCGATTAAAAGCCATTGTACGACATAGAAAAGTGTGATATTCTTTCCTATCCAGCAAATAAACTGGCTCAGTCTTGTATCCGAAGCGTATTTTGACACAAGTTGCACCAGCAATATCCAAAGAAGCACAAAACCTGAAGCCCATATAAAATAGGTAAATGTGTGATGATAATAAAGGGGCAATTGAATGGTGGTTTCTATGGCTGATCTGCTAAAAACCAATACCAGCAAGCCTGTTAAGAAAATAGTAACCCCTGAGATGGTTTTCCGGCGTGTGACAAACTGCCTGATTCTCTCTTCCTGCAAGGCAAACAGAAATCCTGCCAAAGGATAGGCCAGCCAGGGGAAAATCGGGAAATACGACCACGAATAGTTACCGGCAATGAAGGGTAGTACATAGTTTTGTCCGATACCGGTCAACTTCACGTTCATAAAACCTGTCAGGCCCGAAACTGATAAAATCAGGAGCAATGCTATCCAGAATGTCCCTTTCCTGAAATACTTCAACATCGAGAGTATAACGATACTCATTCCGGCAAGGTAAAGGATATCGACTCCGAAAATATATTCCCAAAAGTTCAGTTGCCAACCGCCAAACATGACTTTGAGAATTAAATGGAAGTTTAAGCCTATGTTCAGGAGAAAGCCGAGGAAAAATATTTTTACGCCCCTTACTATGTTTTCTGCAGGAGTCTTCTTGTTTTTAGCTATAAAATAGCCCATTACGATCATGAAGACAACAGCTGCAAAAGGACCGCCGCAAAACAATGAAATTTTACCAAACAGGCTTTCCCGACCTGCATCATCAATAAAAAGTTCGGTAATATGGACCTGAACCATAAAAAAGGCAGCCAGCCCTTTAAGTAAATCAGGAAGTTGCTGCCTTTTCATTTTTTTAAGAATTATGTAACTTTTAAAGTACAGTAATACAGGCCATTATTTCTTTCAACCGGCTTTTGTGATTTTGAACAAATATTCGTTATTCACTTTTCATTTTTCACCTTTATTTTCTCTCCAGTTCCCGGAGGTTTTCCAGCTTTTTCTTTGCCAGGAAACTGCTGATATCGCCCAGGTGTTCCTTCACCTGCTTATTGCCGAATTCGAAAACTTTATTCACCAGGCCGTCGAGGAAATCACGATCGTGGGATACCAGGATCAGTGTGCCGTCGTAATCCTGCAAAGCACTTTTAAGTATGTCTTTGGTCTTCATATCCAGGTGATTGGTAGGTTCGTCAAGGATAAGAAGGTTAACCGGTTCGAGCAGCAGTTTTATCATAGCCAGGCGGGTACGCTCTCCGCCCGAAAGCACTTTGACTTTTTTATTCCAGCTATCGCCACCGAACATAAATGCGCCTAAGATGTCTTTTATTTTGGTGCGTATATCGCCTTTGGCCACATCGTCAATGGTTTGGAAAACCGTATTTTCCTCGTTGAGTAAGGATGCCTCGTTTTGAGCAAAATAACCGATCATAATATTGTGACCTAAAGTCATTTTGCCGTCGTATTCAATTTCACCCATTAGTCCTTTTACCAGGGTCGACTTCCCTTCCCCGTTTTTGCCGACAAAAGCAACCCGTTCGCCACGTTCGATGCTGAATGAAGCATTGGCGAAAACGTTGTGATCCCCATAGCTTTTCGACATCTCTTCCAGTATTACCGGGTAACTGCCCGAGCGTGGTGAGGGAGGGAATTTGAGACGCAATGCCGAGTTGTCCTCTTCGTCAACTTCGATTACAGGTAATTTTTCGAGCATTTTTACACGCGATTGCACCTGGTTGGTTTTCGAGTACGTGCCCCTGAACCTGTCGATAAAATCCTGGTTATCTGCAATAAACCGCTGCTGTTCGTCGAAATGTTTCTGCTGTTGTTCGCGTCTTTCGTTCCTTAACTGAAGGTATAAGGAGTAGTTAACCTTGTAATCGTATATGCGGCCCATCGTTACCTCGATAGTCCGGGTAGTAATGTTATCGATAAAAGTGCGGTCGTGTGAAATTACAATGACAGCTTTTGCGCTGTTGATGAGGAATTCTTCGAACCATTGTATCGACTCAATATCCATATGGTTGGTCGGTTCGTCGAGTAGCAGAAGGTCGGGTTTTTGTAAAAGAATTTTTGCCAGTTCGATGCGCATGCGCCAGCCTCCGCTGAATTCGCTCGTGGGGCGGGTAAAGTCAGTGCGTAAAAACCCAAGTCCCAGCAATATTTTCTCTACTTCTGCATCAAAATTAATTTCTTCGATCGAATAGAATTTCTCGCTTACTGCCGAAACCTGCTCTATAAGCTCGTAATATTCAGCCGATTCGTAATCGGTACGCGACGAAAGCTGGTTGTTCAGATCCTCAATCTGGTGTTGCATTTCGAAAATATGGGCAAATGCCTGTGCTGCTTCTTCGAACACGGTCCGGCTATCAGTGGTAAGCAAATGTTGCGGCAAATACGCAATTACGGCCTCCCTGGGCGCTGAAACCTTCCCCCGTGACGCAGTTTTAGTGCCGGCAATTATTTTGAGTAAAGTCGATTTTCCGGCTCCATTTTTTCCCATCAGGGCAATCCTGTCTTTCTCGTTTATCGAAAAGGTTACATCTTTGAAAAGTACGGTACCTCCGAACTCCACTGTTAGTCCATCAACTGAAATCATCTGTATTTTTTAATGAGGCGCAAAGATACCAAATTCGG
>JBAXBJ010000125.1:0-11813 GCA_037142075.1 Bacteroidota bacterium | reverse complement strand
TATTTTATTCTGGTAGCTTAGTAGAATATCAGTCTATGATCCTTAATATCAGCTTTTTCCTGAAGGATATTCGACAGCATTCCGGTACGGCCCTGGAAATACTGAGCCATTTGCCTTTTTTGATTTGCAAAATCGGTTGTTGCTGGTGCTTCCTTAAGTTGATCGAGTACAAAAACATATACTCCCTGATCACCTTGAACTGGGCCGCTGACCTCGCCTTTTTTAGCTGCAAAAATCTGGCCTGTGAGTTTAGCTTCATGTCCGTACATCGGAATATTGGCACTTGCAAAAGATACATCAGCCGTATCAATTTTGGTATTAGGGAACTTCTGAACAATCGTATTCAAGTCTTTCCCTTTTGCAAACTGATCGCTTACCTGTTTCATGATCAATTCAGCCTTTTTTTCGCGGATCACCAGTGGTTTTATGGCATCTTTCAGCACATCGAGAGGTACAAAGCCTTTTTCGACTTTATTTTTCAAAGCAGCCACCACATATGTACCTTCAATATCATATACATTAGAAACGGCACCCTTGTCTGTCTCTTCGTTAAACGACCAGCGAACCACTTCGCGGGCAGTTTTCAGGCCAGGAATGGTATTATCGCTTTCATTTAACCTGTCGGCATTACGCAGATTCAAGCCTTTATCTTTAACCGCTTTATCAAATTTCTCAATGGTTGTGTTGGCGGCGGCAAAAGTACTTGCTTCGTTATATAAAGCTTCAATAGTTTTGGCTCCCGGCTCCATTTTAATGTCAACCGAAGCAACCCTGATTTTTTCTGAAAGGTCCTTTTTACCGGCGATTTTAATAATATGGAAACCAAATTGCGTTTCTACCTTTTTAATATCCCCAACAGCACCTTTAAGCACAGCTTCGTTAAATTCAGGAACCATGGCTCCATCGGCAAACCAACCCAGGTCGCCCATTTTAGCTTTGGCCGATTCATCGTCACTCTTGGTAGCGGCAAACATTTCGAATAACCCAGGGTTAGCTTTTACTACAGTTAAAATACTGTCGGCTAACTTACCGGCAGCTTCCCGGGTGCGGGTGGCCGTTTTTATAGGCGTGCCGGCATAGGAAATAAGGATATGACTTGCCTTGAGTGAATCAGGTTTGGTCTGACGATCCATAATTTTAAAAATATGGTACATGTCATTCTCATCAATAGGCTGAAGTACCTGACCAATGGGTGCATTGAAAAGCATTGAATCGATGTGAGGTGCAAAACTGCCACGTTTACGCCAACTGCTGTCATAACGGTTATCGGATGTTGAATTTACAAAACCAACAACATCGGTTGCCACTAAAAAATCGCTGTACGCTTTCTGAACATTAGTTTTCAACAAAACGACATCCTCTTCCGACATTTTAGGCTCGAATAAAACGTATTCGATATTACGGACAGGATTATCCTGTTTGTACCTGTATTTGTTCTCTGTATAGTATTTCTCATAATCAGCATCGGTCGGTTTCACCAGGCTGTCCGAAATGGTCTGGTAAGGAATTCCGGTTATGCGAACCTGAGCCATGGTGTTTGTTTCAAAGTAGTTACGTTTGGCAAAAGCCGTTGGTACATAAAAGCCCTTTGTAATCAAACTGTTGTATTTGGTCGACTGCCTGTCGTTTTTGATAGCCTTTTCCATCTGAAGGTAGCGCTGTTTCATTTCAGGTTTTACCTGCTCGGGGTTATCGAGGTTCTTAAGGAAATTGTTCACAGCTTTTGAGTCGAACTGCCCGGTTTTAGGGTCGGTAAAAGACTGTACTATATATTGATGCGGATTTTTACCCCTGATAAGGTCATCGAGTTCTTCAACCGAAACTGAAACGCCAAGCATATCGTACTGCTTATTCATGACAATTTCGTTAACTACCTGCTGCCATGTTTGTTGACGGAGCTGATAGCTTTCTTCGGCGGTCAGATTTTCTTTACCGCTGTTGGTTTTCTGAATTTCACTGTTTTCTTCAACCCGTTTGTTGAATTCGGTAATTGCGATTTTTTCACCTGCAATAACCCCAATCGTATTTGATTGTTTTGTGCGTTTGCGCTGAAAATCACTAAGCACAAAAAGAAGAAGTGCAACGCCAATAATAGCCACAAGTAACCAGTAATGTTTTCGTATTTCGCCAATAATTGCCATTTGTATGTAATTTAATAGTTTACGTAAAAAGAGGTGCAAATTTACAATAATTCCTCAGTTGCAAAAATAAATTTTTCAATCTTATGGAAAGAGCCAAAAAATGAAAGGCTTTAGTATGAAACGATTACAAATTTTTGATTAATCACAGCCAGTTCAGGCGGAAATGAGTCGGAGAAAAATCTGAAAACGGCCAAAATTATACTCCGATCTTCAGAAGAACTTTATCGATCCGGCTTCCGCTTGCTTCGAGGATTGTAAATGTAAACTGTTCAATTTCAATTTGTTCGCGTATTTCAGGAATGCTTTGGTGCGAACTCAGTATCAAACCGGCAAGGGTTTCGTACTCATCCGATTGAGGCAGGTTTAAATTGTATTCCCGGTTAAGAAAATCAATTTCCAGCCTGCCGGCCAGTATGTATTCATTTTCACTGTTTTGTTTTACAAGCAGTTCGTCTACATCGAATTCATCTTCTATTTCGCCAAATATTTCTTCTATCAGGTCTTCCACGGTCACCATTCCTGCTGTGCCGCCAAACTCATCAACCACTACGGCGACACTTTTACGTTGACCGATCATCGCCTTTAGTACGTTACTGGCAGCCATGGTTTCAGGTACGATAACAACAGGTTTTACAATTGATATTATGTCCGAGGGTTTGCCAAAAAGGTCGTACAGGTGAACATATCCGGTGAGGTTATCGATACTTTCTTTATAAACGGGGATTTTTGAATGTTGTGTTTCGGTGAAAAATATTTTTAATTCCTCAATAGTGATCGTATCTTCAACAGCAATTATTTCATTTCGGGGCACCATGCACTCGCGGACCTTGGTAGTATGAAATTCGCGCACGTTCTGAATCATCTGAATCTCACTTGATTCATCAATCTGGGTTGCAACCGGTTTGTAGAAATCCCGCAGGTACTCATCAAAATCGATGGAGGTGAACTGATACCTGACCGCTCCCGTTTTCATGCCAAGTACATAACGAAGGATCAATTCGGATAAACCCAGGAAAAAATACATGAACGGATACAGTACCAGGTAAATGAGGTAAACGGGCACCGAGAAAAAACTGAGCAGCCCGTTCGGATTGAGCCGGAATAATATCTTAGGCAAAAATTCGGCGGTGATCAGTATCAGTAATGTGGATAAAATGGTCTGGAAAACCAGCACAAAACCATCAGAGGAAATCGGCGCAGGCAGATAATAAATAAGAAACGGTTCAAGAATGGCAGCAGCAGCAATACCATAAATTACCAGAGAAATATTATTTCCGACAAGCATGGCGCCTATGAAACGCGAAGGATGATGAATAAAACCTGAAATGAGCCTTGCAGAAAATAAGCCTTTGCCTTTTTCCAATTCAATCCGAAGTTTGTTAGAACTCACAAATGCGATCTCCATCCCCGAGAAGAACGCGGAAAAAGCAAGTGTAAGCGCTATAATTAAATAATTATTCATCGGTTAATTGAAAAGTTGCATGATAGAAAACCCTTACTGGTTTTTATTTATCATCCTGGAGGTAAATGGTTGCCGACACATCGCGTATAGCCCAGTTATCAAATAATTCATCCGACTCCATTCCTTTTCCAAAGATAACTTTATCGGGTTGAGTGATTTTCACAAATTCTTGGGTTGATACTTTTCTAAGGTTCTGGTCGTAAAACAGGCTTTCGGTGTTCAGTTGTTCGTGTTTCTGAAAATTCCGGATCACTACATTACCCCGCGCCTGCATGGTACGCTTTGCATCCCAGCTGATACCGTAATTGGCGGTGAGTTCCGTTTTTGGCTGCATCAGCGAATCGAAAAATATAATTTTCAGCCCATTCGGAAATTCCGTATAGGATTCAGCCGTTTGGTAACTTATCATTTTAGTAGCCGTGAGTTCGAATGTGGGTTTGCCCATTTCACTCTTTTTCACGTTCACATTGGTGATGGCAACATCCGGTATTGAATCCTTCGACGACAGTTTAATTACAGCCATCATGTCGTTTTCGCACGAAAAGAGCATGCTTGCCAGCAGAAGCATTGCTATGCTGAAAGCAAATCTGGCTTTTACTATTGCCGAAAAGATACTGCTCATATTCACATGTGGGTAATATTTATAAAAGAGGAAGAAACAGCCTGCGAGTAGTTGAAATTATACATCAACAGTATTTGTTTATTTCCTTGTCGTTGAACGAATGCAAGTGGCTTTTCCGGCAAGTGGCCACGTAACATGTACGTTTCGGACTAATTAAAGCGCCGTTTCAGAAACCATCTTTCCTGTAATGACGAGCCTACGGTAAAGCGTATGTAGTTTTCTTTTATCAGGCCATTGTCAGTAGTGCCTTGCGTACCTAATTCAACGGCAATGTTCATGGTTGACTTCGATTTTTTCATTGGAAGGCCAACTCCGAAACTAATCCCGATATCGTTTATACTGGTATTCTGGAGCTCGAGGTAACCCCGTTCGAACCTGACACCGGCGCGATAATTGACACGCTGGTAATACTTGCCGATATCAACAGTTGAAGGCCTGAATTGTCCCCCTAACGAAACCCGAAAGTTGTCCTTTAACCCGGGATTATTTCCCAGGTAACGGAATTCGCTCCATTTCTGGTAGTTAACATCGGCCAAAGCAAACCACCTGTTGGTAGTTCCAATCATAAATCCTGCTCCAAAAGCAGTCGGCAGGGTTACAACGCCATTCGAGCCTACTACGCGGCTTACCGTATCTTTGATATCGTCGGTGTTTGAAGATATATTGTGTGTATACGAATAGTGGATTATCTCTGTTTCCCCATCAAGCATTTGCGAAGGGTTATAGGTAAGGCCAACTTGTAAATATCGTCCTTCCTTCAAGGCTTTATGGTAAATAAATCCCAGGTCGAAAACCACTTTATTTAAGCTGGCCGTACTTCTCCTCATTGTGTTAAGGTAATAAGCCGAATCAGGAAATGTGGTTGCATACTCTTTTACAATGTTGCCAAAAAGATAGGAGACGTTTACGCCGACAGAAAAACTTTTCCATGGCGAAAATGAATTTCCGAAATAGGCTTTGTTCAAGCCGCCGCTTCCCTCGTAAATACTTAATGTATTTCCAACATCGGGAACCACCTGGCTGCTTTGCATTTCGAACCCTACATGCGAGTATGGCATAATCCCGATACTGGTGCGCATCCATTTGGTAACCGGGAAGCCAAAATACAGGTTCGAAAGTGTGCCAAACCTGGTTTTTTGCGATTGGTCGATCGTATTTAAAGTTCCTGTGTGAATATTAAAGGCGGCATCGAATACAAAACTGTTGGTATCGAACGCACTGTAAGATGCCGGATTGGCCGGGTTGATAAAATAAGGACTGCTGAAAGCCGTGGAGGCACCACCGATAGCCATATTCATCTGGCTGCTAACACCGTACAAATTACCAATCCCATAAACGGAATAGGGCGACGAAATTTTGACCTGGGCTGTAGCAAAAAAAACAGGCAGAAGCAAAACCGCGGCCAGTATATGTTTACCCGAAAATTTAAAGTGTTTCAATGTTGAAATTGAGTATTAGGTTTAGACCCTCAAGTACCAGATTGGGGGCCGCAAAGGTCTTAATTTTTAATCTTTTATCAAAATAATTGTGGTCACCGCCCGTCAGAATAATTTTCAGGCCGGGGTATACGAGTTGATAACGTTGTATAATCCCTTCCATTTCGGCCAGCGCACCGTTCAACACGCCCGAATGTATGCTTGTGGAGGTATCTTCTCCGATGAGTTGCGCGTCGCCGTAATAATCGAGTAAGGGCAGGCGGTCGGTAAAAGTATGAAGTGCCTTGTATCGCATCGTAATTCCGGGCGAAATGGCACCACCCAGGTATTCACCCTCTTCCGTAACAATATCATAGGTAATAGCTGTACCGGCATCAATAACCAAAATATTACTACGAGGAATTAACTGCCTGGCGCCAACTACTCCTGCAAGCCGGTCTTTCCCCAGTGTTTCGGGTGTACTGTAATTGTTAGTAACAGGAACCGGAGTTTGGTGATTAAAAATCAAAGTTTTATACTTCCTGCCAAGGAACTCATCAATTTCGGACGGATACGCTTTTACAGTTGATAGTATCGTATTCTTTATCTGGTTATTAGATTCGCAAAACTGTATGATATGTTTTACGTCGATACCTTCGAAACTGGTAAAGGCAACCATCTCCTTCCCTTGATACAAAGCCAGTTTGGTAAGAGTATTGCCGGTATCGATGATAAAGTTCATACTTGGTGGAGTTTTGCCTGACGCCCATTGGTGAATGACAAAATTAGAAAAAGCAATAAACCCTTGTTACATGCCGGGAGTTATTACCTTTGCATTTGTGAATTTTTAACACGAATCAACACTTTTTAAACAACATTCCGGCAAATTAACAGTTTATAAATCCCAGATTAACAACCTCTTCTATGAAAAAAAATCTCATACTTACCTTATTCATAGCATTTTTCAGCCTGTATTTATCGGCCCAGGATGCAGTTGCCATTTATAACCCTGATGCAAATGCCAAAGCAGAAGTGGCTGCCGCAGTTGCCAAAGCAGCCGCTGAAGGCAAGCACGTATTTCTGCAGATCGGGGGCAACTGGTGCCCATGGTGTGTAAAATTTCACAAATTAGTAACTGAAAACAAGGCCCTCGATAGCCTGGTTAACGCCAATTATGAGCTTGTTAAGGTAAATTACAGTAAAGAGAATGACAACCACGAACTGCTTGCCACATTGGGTTACCCACAACGTTTCGGCTTCCCGGTTTTTGTTATTTTAGATGAGAAAGGCAAAGTGCTTCATACCCAGGACAGCTGGTACCTAGAGCAGGACAAAACATATAACCGCGAAAAAGTGGCACAACTTTTCATGATGTGGTCCGCATATACCATGAATGGTGCAGCTCAAAAGTTTGGGAAGTAAGTTTTTTAACGTCGGATGTGGGATGTCGAATGTGGGATGTTGAATGTCAGATGTTGAATGTCGCCCCGTCGCCCCGTCGCTCCTTGTCACCCCTCTTCTTGTCACCCATCAACTCATCAACTCATCAACTCATCAACCCATCAACCCCTCAACCATGCAAAACAACCGCCGATCCTATATTTATTTACCAATTGCCTTCTCCCTGGTATTGGTTGTCGGAATGCTGACAGGATACTACCTGATGCGGAATTCTTTTATTCAGAATCATGTGTTTCCGGGCGGAAAGCAATCAGGCAATACTCTCAGCGAACTGATCCGGTTTATTGATAATAATTATGTGGATAGTGTGGATTCAAAAAAACTGAACGAGGAGGCAATAACCGGGATGCTGTTGAGCCTCGACCCGCATTCGGTGTATATTCCTGCATCTGATTTCGCCGATGCCAACGATCCACTAATGGGGAATTTCGAAGGAATCGGGGTGCAATTCAGGATCGAACGCGATTCGGTTATGGTGGTTAATACGGTTCCGGGCGGCCCATCCGAAAAAATAGGCTTGTTAGCCGGCGACCGTATCGTGAAAGTGGATGGGAAAAACATTGCCGGAATTAAAATTGACAACGAAAAGGTGATGAAACTCCTGAAAGGACCAAAGGACACAAAGGTAAAAGTGAGTGTGTACCGCAAAGGATTGAAAAAACTCAACGATTTTACCATCACCCGCGGCATTATTCCAACCTGGAGCATCGAAATTTCGTACGCCGTAAATGCAGAAACAGGCTACATAAAATTAAGTAAATTCAGCGCAACCACAGGCGATGAACTTCACGAAGCTTTGACTGAATTAAAAGCAAAAGGAGTTCGCAAACTCATACTCGACCTTAGAGGTAATTCGGGTGGATACCTGAATGAAGCCATTTCGGTGTCGGACGAATTTTTGCCCGAGAATAAACTGATCGTTTACACCCAGGGGCTGCACCGCCCCAAGCAGATTGCCACTTCCACAGCTGATGGTCTCTGGGACAACCTGCCTCTGGTAGTGCTTATTGATGAAGGATCAGCCTCGGCCAGCGAAATTGTTTCCGGAGCCATCCAGGACAACGACCGTGGCACCATTATCGGCCGGCGCTCGTTTGGGAAAGGATTGGTGCAGGAACAGGTTGACCTGAGCGATGGATCCGCCCTCAGGCTTACCGTGGCCCGCTATTATACGCCAACGGGCAGAAGCATCCAGAAACCTTACACCAAAGGTGCCGAGGAATATTATATGGACGTGTATCACCGTATGACGGATGGTGAAATGGAAAGTGCCGATAGTGTTAAAATGAACGATTCACTGAAATTTAAAACGCCCGGTGGCCGCACTGTTTACGGTGGTGGCGGCATTATGCCCGATATCTTTGTTCCGATTGAACGTAATACAGGGCTGAAATTCTATAACGAATCGGTTAATAAAGGCATTTTATACCAGTTTGCTTTCGACTATGCCGATAACAACCGGGCTAAATTTTCTTCCTATAAGGACGCCAGCCAGTTCGATAAACTTTTCCAGGTTACCGGCGGTATGTACAACGATTACATTGCCTATGCCGGGCAAAACGGCATAAAATATCCACCTGCCGAAACAGCCGCTTCTCAACAACGTATAACCGAACTGATGAAAGGCTATATTGCCCGTACCTTGTACGATGCAAAAGGGTTTTATCCTATTTACCTCCGTACGGATAAGGTGTTTCAGAAAGCCATGGAAACTCTGGAGAAGAAGTAGGAGCAGGGCAGATAGCCGGGCATAAGGACGGGATGAGTGGAGAGATATAAGTTATAAACGAAGAACGATTAGCGATTAACGGGCTACGATTAACGATTTACAGAAGGTGCATAATTGAAAAAATCCCTGCTACTACTGGAGTGGCAGGGATTTTTTGTGGGATTAGTTTTGATAGATTACACTTTACAGAACGATATAAAGTCGTAGAATGGTCCCGGAATGTAATCGCCGGTGGTAAGCAACACTGAAGCGCTAAGCGTTACTGTGTAGGCACAAGGCAACAGTTCGTTTACATTATTGACCGGCGCTATAATCGGATGAATAGTATTACTGAATACTTCAGGCTGGGCTGAGGCAATGGCCGGGAAAGAGAATGATTGTCCGGGCTTTGCAGGTCCTGTGAGCGAAAGCGAAACTCCTCCCAGGTTTTCGTTCCTGGCATTAACATGAATGGTGAGGGAATTGTTTATCTTACCACAACCACCCATTCCAAGAATAATTTCCTCAATATCGAGTGAGCAAACTGCTACCTGGTCATCAACTTTGGTTGGTATCCAGCTTCCATACTTGCGAACACGGTTGTATCGTGCATTAAAAATGGCGAGAGGGCGGGAGGTTCCGGCTACTACTTCAGTACCGGCATTTCCCCATTGGCGCTGCCTCATTCGAATTGCGAAATACCTGTTTGAAACATGTGCCGCAACTGCCGGAATGGTTGCACTGCCAATGGTCATTGCATTAACATTGATATTTACTGTTGGCATCAAAAATTCGGTGTTCAGTGTAAGGATATCGGTATCAACATGTGGAGCAAAGTTTGAATCCTGGGGCATTTGAATCCAATTCCCATTAAAACTGACTGTCTTTTCAACAACAGGATTCCCGTTGATAAAATAATCTTCAGTTTCAATCGGGTTCAGAATATCGCCTGTAAGCGTCCAAAGGTAGCCGATTACAGTTTTCGGGATCATTGCCGGGGTGACAGGTAGCCACGAGGTTGCTGAAAGCGGCGTGCCTGGAGCAGCAACTTCCTGGTATTCGAACATATATTCCATCGGCTGGTTGTTCAGCTTTTTGGACAAACTGCCGACAAGGATAATTGAAGAAAAGAAAGCGTAATTATCATACCCGCCACGCATACTTTTGCCTGTTGCAGGATTGATTTCATTCACAATTTTAAACCTGGCATCATGTCCGATACGTGTGAACGATGCCGGAATTGGCGGATCGACGATAACCAGGTCGCTGACACACAAACGAACACACAGGCAATAACCTACATTTTTTCGCCTGTTGGCCGAGGTTTCAAATGTAATTGGAGTACCTCCTATTTCAAGTTTGAAGTAAACATCGGGTCCGCTGCTGAAAAATGGAAAGTTGAGATCAGTTTCCACATTGATTACTGGAGAAAGAAAAGTCTTTTTGAAATCAGTGGAGGTATAATCAATACGGAAATGGCCCGTCATATCTGTAACTGACGTTCCTAGCAGGTCATCGGTGATGAGATCGGCATCCATAGCCTTTACCGTAACTCCCGGAAGCGGGGCGCCGGTTTTGCAATCAACCAGCATACCGCAAATAACCCATGCACCGAAATATTGACCCCTGATCATGCACCACCATTTAGCAGAAATGGCATAACTCCAATCAAAGAGAAGGTTTTGTTTTTCGTCACTTTTCCATTTAGGATAAATAGTTGTAATGTGAAACTGGAATTCTTTGCCCCCTCTTGGTGGCTTTGGCCCCTGTGGAACATTGCCACAAACGAAATCAATGTCGAAGGCCTGTTCCAGGTTCTTTTCAGAAACTTCAAATACAAAGTCACCGGCTTCGTTAGTGATGGCTGTTGCAAGCAGAAGATTTTCACGGGCTTTAGCTTCTTCTTCAGTTACAAGGTGGAACGTTTCCTTGGAAGATGCAACTGCGGCTGCAGTCACATTGGAATCGGGCCTGGTTTGATAAAGAAGAACTTTTGTGTTACTCAGGTTTTCAAAGCATGTTTCGCAAAGATAACCTTTCAGATTTCCTTTAATGTAAGCTTTCATAATAGTGAGTTTTGGTTAAAAATTGTTTATAATTTGTAAAATTACACCACCATAAAAATGAAATCAAGAGTTTATTGTGTTTTTAACTTTTAATTAACTTCATTTACAAGAAATCATCTTGGGAGAATGTGCTGAATTGCAACCTTATACAGTAAGTGGGATATTTGTATAATGATATTTGATACGAAACATGTCCGGAAAACAAATTTGCAGAGTTCATTTTAAAAACCACTCAAACTGTATGGTGTAATAGTGTTGTATCATAGCACCACGATCCAGGATTCGGAAGGTAACTTGGTTCGAAGAATTAGTAATTCATTCACCCGGAGAATTTATGACCTATGAAGAAAACAGCAAAGAAAACGGTTGACGCAGTACTTTTTTAATCGCATGTATAGTGTGGAATTGAGTTGGAGGGAGGGTGTTGGCTGGATTGGCGTTACGGGCCATAGTAGGAAAAATATCAACTTGAAAAATAGTTTCTATATAATGAAACATTTTGTATATCTTTGTGCTATCAAGAATTATAAGAATGGACAAGCTTTTTGACATTGTATTCTTGGAAGAGACTTTCGAATTTCTCAGCAATCTTGAGAAGAAACACTACGAAAAAATAATTTTTAACATTCGTAAAGCTCAGACAAGACATGATCCTGAACTTTTCAAAAAACTTAATGACGAAATCTGGGAATTCAGAACTCTTTACCAAGGGTTGCATTACAGACTATTCGCATTTTGGGACAAGACAAATTCTGGAAATACTCTTGTAATTTCAACGCATGGGATAATAAAGAAAACCAGTAAAACACCTGACAGCGAAATACAAAAGGTGAAGCAATTGCGTTCAAGATATTTTGAAGACAAAGAAATCATTAATAAGGCAAAGAAATGAAAACACATACATTAGACGAAGTTCAAGACAAACTTATCGGTAAAAT
>JBAXBJ010000124.1:0-11936 GCA_037142075.1 Bacteroidota bacterium | reverse complement strand
TTTCTTCAGCGAGCGGTCAATGCTTTCGCCTTCTTTTACAGGAACAATGATCATAATGTATAAACTTCCTTTCGGTTAAGTGATTAATTGTATTATTTTCAGGGGTGCAAAAGTAGTGATTATTTTAGAATAAAGGATAAGATTGAAAAATATTTCTGCATTTGCTGCTTGGGATAAAACAGGAAAATTACAATTCCTTCTGGTAAACCCTGAATTTCTTCAACAGGAATCCCCCGTACCGCTTAAACTCAGCCATCATTGCGAGGTTTTCTTCCATAACTACATGGGTATCGACGCTGGTCATTCCTCTTTTAATGGCCGAATTGATTGTTGATAAAGTAAAATATAAATCGAGACCCCGTTTCTGATAATCAGGAACTACCGCACCAAGCATAAAATTAATCGTTTTCGCTGTTTTCATTGCCCTGAGAATATGTATAAATCCAAAAGGAAACAAGCGGCCTTTCGCTTTTTGCATTCCCTTATACATATTGGGAAGACTGATCATAAAGGCTACTACCCTACCCTCTTTTGCTACTACTTTAACAAAATCAAGATCGACAACAGGCAGGTATTTTTTTGCCATTTCCTGCATTTCGATTTCGTCCATAGGAACAAATCCGTAAATATCGCCGAACGATTCATTCATTGCCCTGAGAACAGGTACTATCCAGGGTTTTAGCTGCCGTTTATTCTTGAATTCAAGAAATTCAAGGTCTTTGCGGGAAGTAATCCTGTCGTATATTTTATACATAGTTTCCGGCAAGGTATTTGCCAGGGGGTAGCGATAGATCACACAGTCCAACTCTCGTGTATATCCTTCTGCTTCAACCAGTTTTGGCATATATTCGAAATTGCATGCACTATCGATCACAGGTTCGAATTCGAAACCCTCGATCAGCAGTCCCTGTGCCTCACGATCCGAAAATCCGAAGGGACCAACCACTTTAGTCATCCCTTTTTCACGTCCCCATTTTTCGATTTCGGATATGAGGGCATGTACAACTTCCTGATCATTGTATGTTTCGATAAATCCGAAACGGGCGTTTTTTACGTCCCTCATCTCGTTGTACTGCCGGTTGATGATACCCATTATCCGCCCAACCAGAACATCATCCTTATAGGCAAGGACCAACCGATGATCGCAAACGCCAAATGAATGGTTTTTCTTGGGATCAAAAAATACCTTTTCGTCCATATACAATGGCGGCATCCAGCCCTCGTGTCCCTGATGGATTTTTTCCGGAAGGTATATAAAATCCCTGTATTCTTTTTTGGTTGAAACATCTCTTAACACGATGGCCATAGGAATCTGTTTTTAAAGCGTTTTGAAGGAATATTTGCTGATAGTGTTTCTAAAAGTGGTCATGCTATTCCAGTACTTCCATAATCTAAATTCCTGATCTGATTTAAGTTGTGGCTGGTAAACCAGGTTGATTAACCATGCTATCTTACAACTGCCTGGAAGAATACAGAATTTTTCTTACAATTATGCAAACGCAATATTAAGAAATTATTATCAACATCAAAACCTGTAATTGAATATGACGCAAAACCAGGCATTTTAACTGAATATAACTATATACATATCAATATTTTATAATATATTAGGTGCGGAATAAAAACAACTTTCCTTTGTTTTGGTTATAAATCATACTTTTGCACCTTAAACATATACCAACATATACATGAACATACAATTTGTAGGAGAACACCTCATAGCCGGATACCTTGGCCGGTTGTTTATATGGCTCAGTTTTTTGTCGCTTATTATTTCGGCATTTTTGTTCATTTATTCGCTTCGAAATGAAGACAAAAAGGCCTTGTATACCAAACTGGCATCGAATTTTTTCCGGCTCCATTTTATTTCCCTGCTGGGAGCCATAGCTGCCCTTTACTACCTGATTGGCAACCATTATTTTGAATATTCCTATGTATATCAATATTCGTCAGTTGATATGCAGAAGAAATTTATGATCTCCTGTTTCTGGGCAGGGCAGGAAGGCTCCTACCTGATATGGGCGTTCTGGCAAGGAATCATTGGCTTGCTGTTACTACGCACCACCAAAGAGTGGAAATCGTGGGTAATGCCGGTATTTATTAGCGGGCAGTTTTTCTTACTTTCGATGGTATTGGGCCTACACCTAGGCGGTTTCAGTATTGGAGGCAGCCCATTCGAACTGTTGCGCAATATGCCGCAGAATGCCGCCGAGGATCTGTTTAAAAACGCGAATTACCTCAGCATGTTAACGGATGGCAACGGGTTGAATCCCTTGCTAGAAAACATCTGGATGATCATTCACCCGCCTTCTCTTTTCCTTGGATATGCAGTTGCTTTGGTCCCATTTAGTTATGCCATTGCTTCGCTTTGGCGCAAGCAGTATCATTCGTGGTTAAAGCCTGCCATTATCTGGGCCATTGCAGGAGTGCTTATGCTTGGGATCGGAATTATCCTTGGAGGCCGCTGGGCTTATGAGTCGCTTACTTTTGGTGGTTTCTGGGCATGGGATCCGGTTGAAAATGCTTCCCTGGTTCCCTGGCTATTATTGATAGCGGCGCTTCACAGCATGATTATAGCCATTAAACGATTTAATACTTACGCAACAACCTACCTTTTTACCATACTTGGTTGGTTTTTCGTGGTGTATGCCACTTACCTGACACGAAGCGGCGTATTGGGCGAAACCTCGGTGCATTCGTTCGGCGAAAATGTTCTGTCGGGCCAGATGGTCGTGTTCAATGTGATTTTCCTGTTGTTACCGATAATCTTCCTTTTGGTAAGAAAAAAAAAATTCCCCAAAAAGGACAGTGATGAGGTAATGACGCGCGAATTCTGGATGCTGATAGGAGCCATTGTAATGCTTCTCTCTGCTTTCCAGGTTATTGCAACCACCTCGATACCGGTTTTCAATAAAATTTTCGGAACCGGAATTGCCCCGCCAATTGACAATGTTAACTTTTACAATACCTGGCAATTGCCATTTGCCGTGTTTATTACACTTGGTATTGCCATAAGCCAGTATTTAAACTATGGTTCAAACGAGATGAAACCATTCGTCAGGAAAATACTGGTCGCTTGCGGAATTTCTGCTGTGCTTACTTTACTGATCGCGCTGGGAGACAATGTTACCGGGGTAAGCCGGATTGTTCTTCTGTTCAGCATTTTATTAGCTACGGTTGTTTCGGTTGATTTTTTAATATGCTACATCCGCAAAACATCAAACGTTGGGAGCGCTTTTTCTCATATCGGATTTACCCTGTTTATATTGGGTGTGGTACTTGCCTTCAGCAATTCACAGGTGATATCGAAACACAATACCTTACCCGGGCAAGTGGCTGATGCCGAGAATCAGGATAACCTGGTACTTGTAAAAGGAATAGGCCAGCCGATGGGAAGGTATATGGTAACCTATACAGATGCGAAAGTTAAAGGGAGGGAAACTTTTTATCGTGTTGACTTTGTCAAAATGAAAGATGCCGGGACAGGGAAAATTGATTTCTCGGTCTATCCTTCACTTAATAAAAATGCCCGTATGGGAAATGTTTATAATCCTGATACGAAGCATTTTATCGATAAGGACATTTATACATTCCTAAGTTTTGCCCAGCAAAGCGGTGAAAATGCTGATGCTGAAGGCTACAGCAAGAGCGGCGAACAGCCAATGAATCTGAACGATACGGTTATGATTGAACGCAGTTACCTGATACTTGAGGATATTAAGACTAAAATGCTAAACGACAATGCGAACAATGCCAGCATAACTGCCAAGTTCAAGATCGTTAGCATGAAAGACGGAGTGCTCGAAACGGAAATCAAGTACGAAATCGTTAACGGTGAATTGAAACGCACTGACGGGGTGATCGGACCCATGAACCTGAAACTGCGCTTTGAAGGTGTGGCAACCGATTCGAAAGCAATACATGTAGGATTATATGAGAAACAGCAGGATTACATCGTTATGAAAGCCATTATTTTCCCCTACATGGCGGTTTTGTGGTTCGGTGTGGTAGTTTTGTTCAGTGGTTTAACCTATTCGATTATGCGCAGAACCATGCGCAGGAAAAATGTACCCGAAGAAACTGCATAGTCCAGAATGACAATATATTGAAACATTTACACCCATGCTGAACAGCATTAAAAATATTGCTTTTGCAGGCGCAGGGAACCTGGCCTGGCACCTGGCACATGGGTTAAAGAAACAAGGTTACACCATTTCAGGCGTTTGGAGCCGCGAACCTGCAAATGCTCTGGCGCTGGCCGAAAGTTGTGAAACGGATGTTTGCAGGGAGGTTTCTGCATTACGCGAAGGAGCCGATTTGATAGTTATTGCCGTTCCGGATAAAGCAATAGAAAATATTGTCCGCAGCATCGGTAACTTTGATGGAATGGTAGTACATACAGCCGGTTCGGTTTCGGTTGACGTTTTTGGTTCTCTTTTTGAGCAATTCGGTGTTTTATATCCTTTGCAGACTTTTAGCAGGGAAATCCCACTCGAACTGGATAAAGTTCCTTTTTTTGTCGAATCGTCGTCAAGCGAAGGTTTATCATCGATTAAGCAGGTTGCATTGAAACTTTCACGGAAAGTCTATGAAACTGACAGTCAACAACGCTTATTGTTGCATGTCGCGGCTGTATTTGCCGGCAACTATTCGAACCTGATGTATATTATTGGAAACGAATTACTTAAAAACTGCGATCTTCCCCCGGAAGTTCTTCATCCTTTACTGTCGGAAACGGCCCGCAAAGCTGTTGCAGGCGATCCTTTAAAAATGCAGACCGGTCCGGCCCGCCGGAATGACACAATCACGATCGAAAAGCATCTGAAAGCCCTTGCATTACAACCTGAATATGCTGAAGCATACCGGCTTCTGTCACAGCTTATAAGTAAAAAATATCACTAAAATTCCAGACTTTTTATGTCGAACTACGAGGAAAAACTGCTTCAAGTCAACACATTTATTTTTGATTACGATGGAGTACTTAGCGATGGCAATGTGTTATTTACCAGTTCGGGCGATGCTTTACGAACCGCCAACGTGAAGGATGGTTATGCCATGCAGCTTGCCATAAAAAAGAACTACCGCATCGCCATTATTTCCGGAGGTTATTCCGAATCGATGAAACTCCGTTTGGAGAGCCTTAAAATTGAAGATATTTTTCTTGGTGTTGATAAAAAAATCGAAGTGTACGATCAGTACCTCGAAACGCACAACCTCAAGAAAGAAAATGTACTTTTTATGGGCGACGACATTCCTGATTATGAAATCATGCTGAAAGCCGGCGTACCTACCTGCCCTTCGGATGCCTCAGAAGAAATCAAAAGGGCTGCGACTTACATTTCGCATATGCCCGGAGGACGCGGGTGTGTACGCGATATTATTGAGCAAGTGCTTAAGGTTCAGGGGAAATGGATGAATGATGATGCGTATCATTGGTAATGCGATAATGCGAAAATGCGATAATGCGATAATTTGAAAATGCGATAATTTGAAAATGAAGCATTTAGACAATTTGAACTCTTAAAAAAGGCGGGCTGTTATAAAGCACTTTCTATAACACAGCAAGTTCAGGTAACAAGCAGAATAGCTTAAACTTAGTGAATTTTTCTTATCCCCAATATAAATCAATGCGTGTAATTATCAATATGCTGAGGGTGCCGAACCTTTTAATGATTGCACTCTTATTTTTCATTTTGCGCTACCTGGTTTTCATTCCGGTTTATGTAGCTTATTCTATTAAAACAGGGATAACAAATCTGCATTTCCAGCTGATGGTGGTTGCCACCATTCTGATTGCTTCAGCCGGGTATATCGCTAACGACTATTTCGATGTGGAAACGGATAGCATCAATAAACCCCAAAAACAATATATCGGCAAACAACTTACAAGTGGCGGAACGCTGGCCATGGCTCTTGCATTCAGCCTACTTGCTGTAATATTAGCCTTCTGGCTTTCGGTAGTCGCGCAAAGCAAGGTCCCGGCAGGATTACTGTTACTGGCTTTGTCAGTTGCCTGGTGGTATGCATTACGATTAAAAAAGAGTCTATTATGGGGTAATATAGCCGTTGCCTGCATGACATCCGGAACCATAGTCATGGCGTGGCTGATCGAAATACAATGTTCAGCAGTTGCTGACGAACCTTACAGGATAATAACAGGAATAGTTACTGCAGTGAGTATCTTCGCTCTTTTACTCAGCCTGATCCGCGAAATTGTAAAGGATATGGAAGATATTGAAGGCGATAAACTGATAAATTGCCGGTCGCTGCCCATCGTAAAAGGCATTCCTTTTACAAAACGATTCCTGCTAATCTGCACGGCTATCACCTTTGTACTTCTGATCGTTGCCCAGGTTTACCTTTTTCAGTTTTCGCGGATTATTGCGGCAATCTGGTTACTGGTATTTGTTGAAATCCCCCTGGTTTATTTCGCACTTGCATTAAAAAAAGCAATCACAAGAAACGATTTTCACAAATTAAGTACCTGGCTGAAATGGATCATGTTAGGAGGATTCGGGGCAATAGCGGCGGGGCAATTGTGATAAGTTGAGGGGTTGAGATGTTGAGGGGTTGAGATGTTGAGATGTTGATGGGTTGAGATGTTGATGGGTTGATAGGTTGATAGGTTGAGTCGTTTGCATATTGCAAAGGGATACAAATAAGACTCATTATGAATAGTTTGCAATTTTATATTTATAAAAACAACAATGAACCAGGAAATACTCAGGCACTACAACCTGCTTTTAGGATCAAAGTCGCCGCGAAGGCAGGCCTTGCTGAAAGCCTTAGGATTGCATTACAGTTTCGTTGAAATTGATGTGGACGAAGTGTATCCGCCGCATTTACAGGGTGCTGACATTGCACGTTACTTATGTGAACTGAAAGCCGATGCTTTTGATGCCGCACTTCTGCCTGCCGATTCTATCCTTGTTACTGCCGATACGATTGCTTGGCTCGACGGAAAATACATTGGAAAACCAAGCGGAAAAGAGGATGCCATAGCTATGCTGAAACAACTTTCGGGGAAACAGCACTCCGTTTTTTCGGGCATTTGCCTGAAATCGGCCTCCCGAAAAGTGGTTTTTCATGCACACACCCTGGTTACTTTCAGGGAACTTACGCCGGATGAAATCGAATATTATGTAACTCATCACCACCCTTTTGATAAAGCCGGTTCATATGGCATACAGGATTGGATAGGGTACATAGGAATTACAGGTATCGAAGGCTGTTACTACAATGTAATGGGATTCCCGGTGCAGATGTTTTATACGGAACTGGAGAAGTTTGTAGCCGAATTGCAGAAAATTTCTCTCAAAGAGAAAAGTTAGGAGACTGTTTATTTTAAAAGATTATGAAGGGGCGAAGGGTGACATGGAGAGGGGCGAATGTCGGAAATATACCTTAAATTGTGATCTTCAATTGAGGATTCTTCCGACTTCTGTCTTCCGACCTTTACAATCAACCCACCTAACTAACAGCTGAACCAATACTATGAATATTTTCAAACCTGAAGTTTTCCAGGGGAACCTGTCGTCAAAAAACTATTTCGAAGGCTGGTACTTCAAACATGTTTCGGAAAACATGGATCATGTTTATTCCTTTATCCCCGGCATTTCGTTGCATCCGGAAAACAGGCATGCATTTATTCAGGTTATCAACGGATTGACCGGCAAGACACAATACATCGAATATCCCTTGTCTTCTTTTAGTTTCAATAAAAATAGCTTCGAAGTCCAGGTGGGGGATTCGGTTTTCACAGCGGATAGTATGTTATTAAACATCAATTCTCCTTTGATCAAGGTCAGTGGCCGGCTCTGTTATTCGGGAAGTGTAAAATATCCTGCATCGACGTTTTCTCCCGGAATCATGGGCTGGTATTCGTTTGTACCCTTTATGGAATGCAAGCACGGGGTTGTTTCGGTAACACATCAAATCGACGGCAGTCTGCAGGTTGACGGCGAACTTCTCGATTTTTCGGGAGGAAAAGGCTATATCGAGAAAGATTGGGGAAAATCATTTCCGGAATCGTGGATCTGGCTGCAAAGCAACAATTTCGTGAATACTGACGCCTGCATTATGATGAGTATCGCCAAAATACCCTGGCTGGGAAGTTTTTTCACCGGTTTCCTGGGCTTTTTATATTACAATGGCACCTTCTATCCTTTCAGCACCTATCATAAATCGGAGATTACAGCACTGAAACTGGCTGACGAAAAACTAACTCTGGCCTTTAAAGGCAAAAAGCACCGGCTCGTTATAAAGGCCACCCTTAAAAATTCAGGAATCCTGCTGGCACCCAAATCAGGAAAAATGAGCCGCCGGATCAAGGAAAGCATTGATTCGGAGCTTGAAATTGTATTGTCCGACCTTAACGGAACGGAACTATACCGGGATATTGCTCTGCGTGCCGGGCTGGAAGTAATTGATGGGATTTTTGAGATTGTGAAGATTAAAGAGCCGGGAAATAAATTGGGAATCTAAGGGGTTGGGGGTTAGGCTTTGGGATTTGGGGGTGATACTTTGAGTTATATTTCAGGTAGCCAACAAGCCTAATTGAATTAGCAATTCGCTTACAGCCTAACAGTCTAACAGCCTACATCACATTAAGAGTAATAGCTGCTTTTCTAGATGTAAAGTCAAAAGGTAAAAGTTCCGAAATAAAGATTGAAAACCAGATTAATAAAATATTTACTAAGAAACCGAGATGGATAGAACCACGAGAAAGGATTCGTCCTGCAGCGGGGGCAAAAGTTCGCTTAATTGCCTGATATAGTTATCCGGTTTAGCTGAGAACAAAAACTACTGTTCAGTAATACTCTTCTCAATAGCAAGTTTTATTCGCATACCGACCATCGACAGGCGTAAAACATCCATTCGTTCCCAGGCTGAAAGATTTGAATTAGCCAATAAATAAGGCTGATGAGAGTTTCGTTTTTTCTTATTCATCGACCATTGTGATTGTTTCGGAAATTGCAAAATCCCCCAAAGCTCGTCTTCCGAAAATACGTATATCCTGCCTTGATCAAAATTATAGAAAATAGCACTTTCCTTGCCTGTAAACTGACCAAGCAGGGCAAAATCAAAACTATTGAAAGCCGCGAAAGACGATTGTTTCGTATAGACTTGCGGTGTCCATCTGGCAAGTGTGGTATCTGATCGGGGATTCCGGTAAACATAATGCCAGCCAACGGTATCACTGGCTTCAATGATATAAGCTAATGCTCCGTTCTCCCAAAGATAGTGATTCACTTCATGCGACTCAACTGAATAAGAGCCGTCGTTGTTTCGTACTCTTTGCCTTTCTTTTTCGATATACCCGGGGCAATATATATCCGAGATCCAGTCCAGTTTCGGATTATTGGTCTGAATGGTTGACGCCAGGTACCAATCTACATCTTTAGCATCGCTTAAACCAATACCTGTTATGCTGGTCAACATTCCTTTTGCAACATCGCTGCCAAATTTAAAATGTACTTTTTGCACCAGTTTAGCATTGCGAGTTTCAATCTTTATTGAATTAATGATTGTGTCGTTCAGTCCATATTCCTGGCGGAAAAAATTATCCTGCACGAGGCGGATTGTATCAAAAGCAATATTGCTTTGTGCATGTGCCTGGCATGAAAGAAATTGAAAGAATAAAAGGCAGACAATCGGAGTGTAAATCTTTTTCATTGAATTCGGAAATTTGTAATTTTCGATGTTGGGTATAAGATCATTTTAAAAAACATTGAGAATGGCAAAAATCCTGCCAAAAGAAATACCCGTTAAAAACATTTTTGAATACCTGCTACTGCGCGAATCCTTCAGCGTGTTGAAATGATTGTTTTCCCAACTTGCGGGCGCTGATTTGCATTCCCTCGTTAGAAGCTCTGTTTTAACTACTTTGTATACTGGCGATTTGTTTGCTTTTACCCGTCGTTACCGCCCAAACCCTTTTGCTTGGTCTATAAGACCACCCCGGTTCCGTATCTTGCCAGCTAAAGCCAAGGCTCTGCGAAACAATGTGTTTGCAATTATTCTTTCTAAAAAATCGATCTATTCCTCTACAGCAAAATTTACATAATAGGCTGCTTCTGATTAATGAAATTTATAATTGCGGTTCATCCAGGAAATGTATCAAATATCACTCTACCACGAAAAAGGATTCGCGGAGCAATATGGGCTAAGACTAATTTGTTCTTTATGGTTTTCGTTATTCTCTACGTTCGGTTCCTTGTCCTTTCAATACCACAGCTTTTAACTACAGCGCCACAAGGCGGTTTACTCGCTATGTTCATGAGAACGTGCAAGCACTTAGCTGAAATATCTGCCTGCATTGCTGTTGCAAAGGTTCATCGCTTTGCGGCGCCCTCTCCATCATTCTCATACAGATTATAAATTTTTTTTACTTAAAAGCATGATAAATCCTTTTTAATCCTAACCAAATGTAAATTATATTTACTTTAATTAAATATATGTAAAATATTTTTATTTATTTAACTTCGCATTTTTATTTCAGTACACATCCCACGCCAGCGAGGAAACATATTCAGACCGATATGAAATTACATCAACCTGGCATATTTTATATGATCTCGTAAACAATAATTATCATCAATGAAAAACGCACATACTACAAACAAGGCGTTTACACACCGTCCAACACAAAGCCATTTAAACCCAGCTTATTACATCCTTCTCTTTTCATATTTGCTGGTCCCTGTATTAACCCCCAATTTTTACACTCTCGACTCAAACGGTCCTAAATTCGCAGCCCTGGCACTACTGAACCTCGTTTCTCTCCTTGTTATCGCAAATGACCGGGACTTTAAACAGCGCACCGAGATACAATCAGGGTTTTTCAGGAATTTCATTGGATTGGCTTACACCTTGTTCATTGTAATCACACTGCTTTCGTTTTTCCAGGCATACAATCTGCCGGAGTCAATTATAAATTTCGCCAAACTATCTTCCGTATTCGCTTCAAGCTATGTTCTTTATGTGATTTTTAGCAGCAATCGCGACTATGTACTCCACCTTTGTATTGCATTCACCTTACTGCTGCTTTTCGAGTGCTTTACCGTATTTTATCATATCATGGAATACGTCAACAAAAACGTCGATTCCATCTATGACATCAAATCAGTATATTCGCATAAAAATGTGCTTTCCGCAGCCTTGTTTATAAAAATTCCTGCGGCTATCTGGCTAATGATTTTCGGTGATGGCTGGAAGAAAAAACTTGGTTACTTTGCCTCCTTTTCAGGAGCAATTGCAGTACTATTTATGAGTTCCAGGGCATTTTATCTTGGGTTAGCGTTATTGATTGTTGCTCTGACAGCATTTTTCATTTCCCGCCATTTTTTCATTAAAAAAAATATAACTTTAAAAAAGGTACTCTTTTTTGCAGGTCTATTTATTCTTTCCTTGATAATTTTTTCGATTATTCAAAAAATTTTCTACCCTGTAAATCAGGATACAATAAACAGGATAAACACGGGTGTTGTTGATCGCTTATCTACCGTTAATCAAGAAGTTGAAGCACCATTCGGTCGTATCACCATCTGGAAACGATCCTTCAAATTAATTAAAGGTGAGTTCTAAAAATTCGGTTTTCGATTAAATCTAACATAAGCCATAACAAAAAAAGAAGAGGTTCGGGTTTGGTGCGAAAAAAACGAATGCTTTTTTTTTGTCAAACCGCAATATTCTCCCCAAAATGACTTGCGTTTATGGGTTTATAGCATTGTATTTTAATTAGTTACATTGTAGTCTTTTGATTTGTTCAAACCGAAATAAGTTGTAGGTTAAATTGATCAATCCGATCATTCCGGTTGCCCTGACTAATCCAACACATCTGAGATATAACCCATTCATGCTTTGTTCCATAAATCCAAAAACATGTTCGACCCGTACTCTTGTTTTTGATTTTATCTTGTTATTTGCATTCTGTA
>JBAXBJ010000123.1:0-12067 GCA_037142075.1 Bacteroidota bacterium | reverse complement strand
AACATTTCGTATTTCGGGAATGCCGCATCAAAAAACGATATGTGACCCAGGAGTTCTTCATCGGTCATATATTGCTCCATCAATTCCCTGGTTTTGTAAACGCCGCTCAATGCATTGATATAGCGGATGATAAACTCCTTGTTTTGTCTTTGCTGTTCCATAGTTGTTTTTTTCGACAAAGTTACATGCAGAAATATAGATGTGTTAGTCCGTTTGTTGCATTCTCTTATTCATTTGTTGCAGAATTATTGCTCCGGCGAAAAACTGAAGGCAATATTCCGTATTGTTTCTGAAAAATATTAGTAAAATGACTCAAAGTCTGAAACCCGGTTTTAAAGGCTACTTCGCCAACCGTAAGATCAGTGGTTTCAAGCAACTCCTTGGCTTTTTGCAATCGTATGATTTTGATGTAATTAGCAGGGGCTTGATGTATAAGTGATTTCAAACGGCGAAATAATTGTGTCCGGCTTAGCGACATGGCTTTACATAAAGCATCAGAGTCGAAATTTTCATCTTCGAGGTTCACTTTTATCAGCGCGTTGATACGTTGCATAAAAGCCGCTTCCTTTGGCCTGCTTTGTTCAAGAGTAGCCAGTAGTTTTTCGGTTTGCGTGAAATGCGAACGCAGCCGTTTTTGAATTTCTTTATAAAACTGGGGAAGGCTATCTTTTGATGTATTTGCCGGCAATACCTGGTCAGGAACTGAAGAATGATCGAGTAAGGGAAGAACCATGTTGTACTGTGTGCCGTTGGATAAAGGGTAGCCGGTAAATGCATAGATCGTTTGTGAAGCGACTTCATATACCCGGATCAGATTGATGCTTGTGTTCTCAATTTCAAGCTGTAAATGTTGATTATCAGTGGTATAAAGTAAACGAACTTCAATTTTACTTTTTGGAGGCAGCAAATTGATAATATTACAGATGAGTTGAACGATGGATTGCGAAAGCAAGAAAGGCTGGTAAAGTACATTCTGTTTTTTTATCCCGGACGAAAATGAGATGTGCACTTTGTTGGCTTGCGCATATGGAAGTAAGCTTTGCACCAATCCTTTCAGAAAAGGTAAAATGTCGGTTTCAGCAGAATAAATCATGCAGTTTCTCCCTTTTAATATTTGATAAATATGATTTGCAGCACAGGTGTAATGATTCGTTCCGGTTTGGAACTCGTTTAATAAACTTTGCCAGCTCAAACTGAATTGTTTGGTTTTGAAAATTCACAATTTATAAATTTCCGGTAAACCATTGCAAAAACAAGAACCTGGTTTTGTCCGATCATGCCACTAAAGATACATCTAAATTATTGTATATAATAAAATGAATTGAATTAACTTTTACAGCCTTTTTATAAGCGTATCAATCGGCGTCATTTTCTCGGATTCTTTATCTGCCGTTTACTGAAAAATCGGGTTTGTTTTTAGTTTAACTTTGATTCATACTAGGAATGACTAAAATAGTGAATTTTACCCCTTGATGTTGCTATCCATCTTACGTTTATTCATGAAAATAAAATGCACATGGTCGTAACAAAAGCTGGCAGATAAATCACTGTTTTAGAATACATTATGAGATAATTATTCTCAGTAATACAAAAACTGACAGTCTGCTACAATTTAAATCACATCCAATAACATAATATGCTTCCTGATTCTCAAATGCTTTTGCAATTAGTAAAAATGGAGATGCCTTTTGGCAGATACAAGGGGACTTTGATTTGTAACCTCCCCGTTTCGTACCTCGAATGGTTTAACAGGAAAGGATTTCCGGATGGGAAACTGGGTGGTTTGCTGCAAACGATGTATGAAATTAAATTAAACGGGCTGGAGGATATTTTGGGCCCGATCCGGAAAATGAACCAATCGCAATGAAAGCTTCTACCATCAGTACGCTCAGGAAAGAGTTGATTTTATTGCCGCCCGGCGATATTATTGCCATTTGCATGAGGCTGGCAAAGTTCAAAAAGGAGAATAAAGAACTGCTTAGTTACCTTCTTTTCGACTCAAATAACGAGGCTGAATATATTGTAAGTATCAAACAGGAAATCGACCTTCAGTTTGCCGAAATCAATAAAGATCATCTGTATTTTGCAAAAAAAAGCATACGGAAAATTGTTAAAAACACGAACAAGTATATTAAGTATTCAAATGTAAAACAAACCGAAGTCGAGTTGCTCATTTATTTTTGCCTCAAACTTAAAAAATCAGGAATACATTATAAATCAAGTACTTCGCTGAATACCCTGTACGCAAACCAGGTCCGGAAAACTAGGCTGGCAATTGCTACCCTGCATGAAGATTTACAGTTCGATTACCTGGAGGAATTAAATGCCCTGGTGTAATTTCTTTAATGTGCTAATGTGCTAATTTGATAATGTGTTAATGTGCTACTGAGCTAATTTGGTAATGTTATTATGCGAAAGTTGAATCTTGGAGGCACAGCATCTGAATTTTGATCTTTTTTCTGATTTCACTATTTATCTCCGTATTAATCCAAAAAGATTTTTAAATTTGCATTAATCCCTTCGATGGATTGCGGATTGGTTGAAAACTCCTCATTTACGTATGAAAGTTCTTATCGCCGAAGATAATCTGATGAACCAAATGCTCATGGCCAGGTATATGGGCAAGTTGGGATGGGAATTTGTGATGGTTGATAATGGGCTTAAGGCAACAGATGCTTGCCGGGCAGATGAATTTAACGCGATTTTAATGGATATTGATATGCCTGTTCTCGATGGGATTGAAGCAACCAGGTTTATCAGGGAGTTTAATGCAAAAATTCCTATCATAGCTATTTCGGCATACGCCGACGGGCTGATGCGAAGCAAATGCGCGGAGGCCGGGATGAATGCATTTTTAGCAAAGCCCTGTTCACGCGACGAAATTAAATCCGTCATTAACGAATGGATCGAAATCAGCTCTCTGAATGCTGAATAAAGCCTTTTTGTAATATCTGGATTGCCTGATTATGATCAGGCTTTTTATTTATTTATTTTCAAGGATTTAAGGTCTTTGATTTGTAATTTTGCACAGGTTTTAAAAGCGGAACAGCATCTTATCGACAGGTACAGCAAAACGCTTTGTATCCATCAGAAAACTACCGGAATATTTGAATATCAGGTTAAAATCGTTAATAAAATACCATGGCTGAAACAAAGTATATTTTTACCACGGGAGGAGTTGCCTCCTCCTTAGGTAAAGGAATTATCAGTTCGTCGCTTGCCAAGCTCCTCATTTCTCGTGGCTTCAAAGTAGCAATCCAAAAACTCGATCCATATATAAATATCGATCCGGGTACATTGAACCCTTACGAGCACGGCGAATGCTTTGTTACAGATGACGGAGCTGAGACAGATCTCGATCTTGGTCATTACGAGCGGTTTACAAATGTGCGCACCTCGCAGGCAAACAATGTTACTACCGGCCGTATTTACCAGGCTGTAATTGATAAAGAGCGGCGTGGTGATTATCTAGGCGAGACTGTGCAGGTAATTCCGCATATAACCGACGAAATCAAACATAGGATACAATTGCTGGGCGCCAGCGGTAATTATGATTTTGTAATTACCGAAATCGGGGGTACCGTAGGAGATATCGAATCGCTGCCATATATTGAATCGGTACGACAGATGAAATGGGAAATGGGCAATCGCTGCCTGGTGATACATCTTACACTGGTTCCTTACCTGGCTTCTTCGGGCGAACTTAAAACGAAGCCTACACAACATTCGGTTAAAATGCTACTGGAATCGGGTGTGCAGCCCGATGTTATCGTTTGCCGTACCGAAAAACATCTCACCCAGGCAATCCGGAACAAAATCGCCCTTTTCTGCAATGTGAATCCATCAGCGGTAATCGAATCCATTGATGTGGAAACCATTTACGATGTGCCTATGCTGATGCGCGACGAACGGCTCGACCAGGTTATACTCGAAAAAATGCAGGTGCCTATCCGCAAGCAGCCCGATTTGAAAAGATGGGAGGAATTTCTTCATAAACTTAAAAACCCGGTTGGTGATGTACAGATCGGTTTGGTTGGAAAGTACGTCGAATTAAGAGATGCGTATAAATCTATCGCAGAGTCGTTTATACACGCGGGGGCTGAAAACCAGTATAAAGTAGACCTTAAAATGATCCATTCCGAATCGATAAATGATAGCACCGCGAAACATTTGTTAAAAGACCTGGACGGTATATTGGTAGCACCCGGTTTTGGTGAAAGAGGAATCGAAGGGAAAATTATTGCCATAAAATATGCCCGCGAAAACAAAATACCTTTCCTGGGAATCTGCCTCGGCATGCAATGTGCTGTAATTGAGTTCGGGAGGAATGTACTTGGGCTTACTAACGCCCATTCTGTCGAAATGAACCCGGCTACACCTTATCCGGTTATCGATATTATGGAGGAACAGAAGAAGATCAATACCAAGGGCGGAACCATGCGGCTTGGGTTATATCCCTGTACCATTCAGCGTGATACGAAAGTTTGGGAAGTATATCAAACCACCGAAATCAGCGAACGCCACCGTCACCGTTTTGAATTTAATAATGCTTATCTTGCTGAATATCAGAATGCCGGGATGATGGCAGTCGGGGTAAATAAACAAAATGAACTGGTTGAAATTGTTGAGTTAAAAGATCACCCCTGGTTCGTGGCAGTTCAGTTTCATCCTGAATATAAAAGCACAGTAGCTTCGCCGCATCCGCTTTTTGTCCATTTTGTTAGAGCCGCTATACAGTATAAAAAAGTCCAGTCCAAATAAATTGGTTTCTTGTCGCTAGTTTCTGGCAAAAGCGTCCCAAATTATTTGCTTTTTTTACTTGTCTGATAGTATTGCCGAATGAATCAAAATATCATTTTCGGTGGCTGATTTATCTAAATAATTCTACTGTTAATTTAGTAGGTCAATTCAATTTGTCGGAAGTCAGAAGACGGGAGCTGGTAGGATATCATAAAAAATTATTTTATCCACTCTAATTATCACATTGTAAGACGATTAATTTTATACAACTCATTTTTCATTGATGATTTATGAGTCGGGTTAGCGCCTGCTTTGGTCTTCCGACTTCGGTCTTCCAGTCCCCCAAAAGACTAATTCCATTCAATTCGGGGTAGAAGCAATTAAATCATGTTTATTTCATACTTATTCAATATGATTGGCTTTTCAAAGCTTTTCAGATTTTTGGGGTTGGAATTTTGGAAACAATCTCAGATAAGCTTTATTCCTATCAAAATGAAAATGGATGACCAACTATTGTTTATTGACCCAATTGTTGTATGAAATATAATTTCTACATTTGCGTTAAAGTAGCAACGATTTTTTAAACCGGAAATGTAACGATAAGATGGAAGATTTTGATTCTAGAGATTCGAGGGAAGATGTATTCTCAAGGGCAGTAAAAGCCGGGAAACGTACCTATTTTTTTGATGTTAAAAGCACTCGCGACAAGGAGTTATACATTACTGTTACTGAGAGCAAGAAGCGCTTCGACAATGCATTAGCCAAATTTGTTTACGACAAACACAAGATCTTTTTATACCAGGAAGATTTCGAGAAATTCATGCATGGCCTGCAGGATGCACTCTCATTTATCGAAACCGGTACAGAACCTCCTGAACGTTTTTATAAGGAAGTCAAAAGGCTTTCCGACATAGAAAATGATCATAGAGGGACTGATACAACAGTGTAATCGTTTGTAGAGCAACCTCTGTTTCATGGCTTACGGTAAAATTTTACATGCCGTAACAGGCTGCATACTGCAATTACATTCCTGAAAACTTATTAACACAAGTCGAAGCGGCAATGGCTTTTTTGTACCTTTGCTCCATATTACAATCCATGGATTTTAGTTGTTCTGACCTTTATTACAACTTGTAAATCATTGGATATAAATGTATTAATACCTAAATAACATTTTCACGCATGGGAAAAATAATTTCCATAGCTAACCAGAAAGGTGGGGTTGGTAAAACCACTACCGCCATAAACCTGGGTGCAGCTTTGGCCGTATTGGAGTTTAAAACATTAATTATTGATGCTGACCCTCAGGCGAATGCTACGTCCGGTGTTGGTTTCGATCCAAAAACCATTAAAACCAGCATCTACGAATGTATTATCGAAGAAGTGGATGCCAAAGATATCATTCTGAGTACCGAAACACCTAATCTCTACCTGTTGCCGGCCCATATTGATTTAGTGGGTGCCGAAATAGAGATGATTAACTTACCGGATCGCGAGATTATGATGCGCAACGTGGTTGAAAAACTTCGTAACGATTATGATTTCATTCTGATTGATTGTTCTCCCTCACTTGGATTGGTTACTATTAATTCGCTGGTGGCTTCCGACTCGGTGATAATTCCGGTGCAATGCGAATATTTTGCCTTGGAAGGTTTAGGTAAATTGTTGAATACCATTAAGATAGTTCAGTCACGCTTGAATACAAAGCTCGATTTCGAGGGTATTTTACTTACCATGTACGATGGGCGTCTCCGCCTGTCGAACCAGGTGGTCGAGGAAGTTAAAACACATTTCCAGGACATGGTTTTCAATACTATCATTGCTCGCAATACACGTTTAGCCGAAGCACCAAGTTACGGACAAACTGTGTTGATGCATGATGCAGGCAGTACCGGGTCACTTAATTACCTGAACCTCGCCAGGGAAGTATTGCAAAAGAATAAAATGACGACACTTACACAGGAACAAAAAGTAATAAAGGTTCAGGAATAATGGCAATTCAAAAAAGGACAGGATTAGGACGTGGATTGAGCGCAATACTCGAAAGCCCCGAAACAGATATTACCTCGAAAGATATTTCGGGAAACTATGTGGCAGGTGCTATCGCAAATCTTTCTGTTTCAAAAATTGAGACTAATCCTTTTCAACCAAGAGAAGATTTTGATGAATCAGCCTTGGCTGAACTTTCGCAGTCGATACTCGAACAAGGTATAATACAGCCACTTACAGTTCGGAAAATGGGATACGATAAGTATCAGTTAATTTCGGGCGAAAGAAGGTTCAGGGCTGCAAAAATTGCAGGACTGAATGCGGTTCCCTGTTACATACGAGTGGCGAATGATGAGCAAATGCTCGAATGGGCATTGATAGAGAACATACAGCGCGAAAACCTGAATGCCATCGAAATTGCAATCAGTTACAGCAGGCTTATTGAAGAATGCAGCCTAACACAGGACGAACTGAGTAAGCGGGTTGGTAAAAACAGATCAACTGTTACAAATTATATGCGCTTGCTCAAACTTCCCGCCGAAGTTCAGGCTGCTATACGTGACGGTTCTATTGGTATGGCTCATGCCCGTGCTTTGGTTAATATTGAAGGTGAAGCCAAACAATTGGTGATAACGCGCAAAATAATTGCCGAAGGGCTGTCGGTGCGTGATGTCGAAAAGTTAGCCCGTCAGCTCAACAAAGTACTGACTCCACTCACCAAATCCGGTAAAGTTGCCTTGCCTTTGAAGTATGAAGTCATAAAAGACTCAATACAAGAACGATTGAACAGGAAGGTTGAAATCAACCGGACTCCAAAAGGGAAGGGAAATATTGTAATACCTTTTATATCAGACGAGGATTTGCAAACAATTGTATCAAAGTTAGGAATTTAAAAACTCCAGTGATTAACATAACACGATTCATTATTAAACAAGCGGGGCAAAGTTTGCAGGTTTTCTCATCAGGAAAGGTTTGCAAACTTTGTTCTGTTTTTATATTTCTGGTTGTTTTTTGTATCTTTTCAGGAAACAGAGTTGTAGCGCAGGATACAACCTCAGCGGCCAAAGCTGCCGCTGCGACCAAAGAACTTCATTCGCCCCGTAAAGCAACTATCTACGCTTTGGTTCTTCCGGGTTCAGGACAGATATATAACAGGAAATACTGGAAAGTGCCCATTGTTTACCTGGGATTTGGAACAATGATTTATTTCATTCATAAAAACAACGTCTACTACCAGGACATTAAAGAAGCATATGATTACGTTGCGGTGACTCAAAAAGAAGTTTTCCCGCCAACCTGGGTTAACGTATTCCCCTACCCTGAGCCACCCAACGACTATGCTAAAAAATACACCGAATCGCAACTGAAATCCGGCATGGATTACTACAGGCGGAACCTTGAAGTTTCCTATATTTTCACAGGAGTCTGGTATCTGCTGACTGTGGTTGATGCGGTTGTGGATGCTCATTTTTTTGACTACGATATTAACAGTGATCTTTCCCTGAAAGTCAATCCTTGGATACCTGCGTTTGATACAAGAAGTGCTTATGGTTTTTCGGGAGGACTCAATCTGAGTTTGCGATTCTGAAACATGTTTGCCGGTTGAAAAGTGCTTCTTATTTCTGATTCACTTTAGTATCAGAGAATTATAGAGATAAATTAAAAAAAATGTTGTAAAATTGTGTATATGAAAATTGCACTCCTGGGATATGGTAAAATGGGTCATGAGGTGGAAACAATAGCCATTGAGCATGGACATAGCATTGAGCTGATTCTTGATAACGAAGATGATTGGGCTAACAATGCTGCATTGCTGAAGAATTGTGATGTCGCGATCGAATTCTCAATCCCGAAAATAGCGATAGAAAATATGAGCAAATGTTTCACAGCCGGAGTACCAGTTGTGGTTGGAACTACCGGGTGGTACGATCAACTTGAACAGGTCACAGCCCTTTGTAATGCCGGCAATGGCACCTTGTTTTATTCTTCCAATTTCAGCATCGGAGTTAATATTTTTTTCGACATCAACCGCCGGCTGGCATCCTTACTCGAAAGTTATCCTGTATATTTACCATCAATGACAGAGATACATCATACTCAGAAACTGGATGCTCCCAGCGGCACCGCCATCACACTGGCAAAAGATATTATAACGTCAAATTCTAACTTCACGAAACTTACATCTGGCAAGCCGGAACAGGGTGAAATACCCGTTTACAGCCTGCGCGAAGGAAATACTACAGGTACACATACCATCACCTGGAGTTCGGATATCGACCAGATCACGATAACCCATGAGGCTCATAACCGCAAAGGGTTTGCGCTCGGAGCCGTAATGGCGGCTTCGTGGGTGCAAGGCCGAAAAGGCGTATTTACCATGAAAGACATGTTGGATTTGTAAGGGTGAGCGTTTTTAAAGTTTCCTGCAGACCGGGTTTTAACACATTTTAACGTAACCACAGCAAATAAGCTGTAACTTTTGGTAGATATTTGCGCCTTAATACCATTGCAAACCAGTGAAAAAGAATGAAAACAGAGATACGATATGGCTGTTTGTCGAAATAACTCAATATTTATAAATAATACTTAAAGCTACAAAATATGGATCTGATGACAATTCTGCTGCTTATTATCATCCTCTTCCCGATGCTGAATTACTGGATTTTCAGCGAAGCCGGAGTTGGCGGATACAAAGCCCTGATACCTTTTTACAACTATTACATCTGGCTTCAGATAATCGGGAAACCCTGGTGGTGGCTTTTGCTCATGCTGGTTCCTTTTATTAACTTCTTCATGATCATGCTCATGCTTGTGCAGACAGCATTGAGTTACGGCAAACACCGGCTTGGCGAGCAGGCACTTTCGGTGCTGGTTCCTTTCGTGTATATTCCTTACCTGGGTATTTCGGAAACAGAAAAATATATCAAACCTGCCGACAGGGTTCGAGTTAAGAAATCACAGGTTCGTGAATGGACGGATGCCATCATTTTCGCAGTAGTTGCAGCCTCGATAATCCGCATCTTCATGATCGAGGCTTATACCATTCCAACTTCCTCAATGGAAAAATCGCTGTTAGTCGGTGATTTCCTTTTTGTGAGCAAGTTGAGTTATGGCCCAAAACTACCTAATACACCTTTGGCATTTCCATTTGTCCACCACACCATGCCCCTGACACAATACACCAAATCGTATGTGGAATGGATCAAGTGGCCATTTTATCGTTTCCCGGGCACAACTACAATCAAACATGGAGATGTGGTGGTTTTTAATTATCCCGACGGCGATACTGTTTCTCTTAAAGTGCAGAACGACAGTTATTACCGGCTGGTCCGCGAATATGGTCGCGAGCGGGTTTGGAACGATAAATTCAACTTTGGTGATATTGTGTCACGACCGGTTGACAAACGTGAAAATTACATCAAACGTTGTATTGGCTTGCCAGGCGATACGATTCAGATTATCGATGAGGTTATTCACATAAATGGAAAAGCTCTCGATTTCCCCGAACTTTCACAGTTTAAATACCAGGTGAAAACGGATGGAAATCCAATAAACAAGCGTGTAATAAACAAACTGGATATAACCGAAGAGGTTCAGATGACTGAATCGGGTGACCAGGTGCTCACTTTGACCAACGCATCGGCAGCAGAACTCAAAAAGCTCCCGAATGTGCTTTCGGTAGAAAAAATTATTCAGCCCAAAGGTTATTGGCTGCCCGATATCTTCCCTTTCGATTCGACTTATGCCTGGAATGTGGATAATTTTGGACCCTTGTATATCCCCAAAGCCGGTGCAACTGTGCAGCTTACATTAGCCAATCTGCCATTGTACCGTAGAATTATTAACGCCTACGAACTTAATGCACTTGCGGTGAAGGATGGAAAAATTTATATTAACGGGAAAGAAACTACCACCTATACCTTCAAAATGGATTATTACTGGATGATGGGTGATAACCGCCACAATTCGGCCGATAGCCGTTTCTGGGGATTTGTTCCCTACGACCATATTGTAGGAAAGGCCGTGTTCGTATGGCTTTCGCTCGATAATAACAAGTCGTTGTTTGGTGGTAAAATTAGGTGGAGCAAGTTGTTCAGGACCATCAAATAGCACATGGTTATCTTGGCAAAATAAATAATTGATTTTTTGCTTACATTCATGAGCAGAACATTTCGCAAACAGGAAATGTTCTGCTTTTTGAATAAAACATGGCTATGAAGGCATGATTAAAAATTTCATATTTTTGCAGATTGCGATTGTTGTATTCTACTAGGGAATAAACAGATCAATTCCACGTTCCTATTCTATCCGAGATATACCATAATGCCCCGATACACAACAAATTCACTCCCCAAAAATACGCTGCAGGAAGAGCCTGTAAGTTTTGCACCTGAGCCTAAGGAGAAGAAGAAACCAAAGTCCGCCAAAACGAAACAGGAAGAAAACCTGGATCCTTCCACATCCCATCTGGAGAAACTCTCGCAGGTTGTTGGCATTTTCTCTTTGCTTACTTCATTTTTCCTGTTTGTTGCCATTATTTCCTTTCTTATCAATTGGTTTACGGGCGAAGCTGACGATATATTCTCAGGTGTGGGCTTTGGCAGGATAGTATCGGATACCAACCTGGAAGCTAATAACCTGGGTGGCCGCTTAGGCGCTGCATCATCTATTTTATTCGTAAAACAAGGTTTTGGTGTAGGTTCCTTATTCATACCTCTTTGGCTGTTTGTTCTTGGCGTAAGGCTGACCCTCAAGCATAAAATAATGGCACTGGGTTCAAGCCTGGGATTTGTTTTGTTAGCCATGGCCTGGCTTTCAGTAACCTTAGGTTTTTTGTTTCGAAACTCGGCATTATCAATACTGGGGGGGATATCAGGCTATGAATCATCACTTTATCTCGAAGGCCTTATGGGAAAGATGGGGCTGATGCTTCTTTTAATATTTATCTTTATTGCGTTCCTGGTCATTGTTTTTAGCTTTTCGCTTCACCAGATAAAGCCGTGGCTTAACAGGCGGAAAAAGGAAGCCGCATCGGAAGAAAATCTGATAAACCAGAATCCCGAATTTACTGTAAGTACGAGAAATAGTATGCAGGAATTGCCTGTTGACAAATACAATACGGTAGAATTTGCGGTTAATGATTTCGAAAAATCGGAAGTGTCTGTTAGTCAGTCAAATAAACCAATGGCGAATACTGGTAACGAACAGGCAGTCAGTACTCAGTTCGAACCGGTTGCGATGCCCAAAACAAAAGTTTCGGCAAATACGCAGGTTGAATTTACGGTGGAACCAACTAAAACGGCTTCTCCTGTTTCGGATACCGAATTTACCCTTGTCC
>JBAXBJ010000122.1:0-12263 GCA_037142075.1 Bacteroidota bacterium | reverse complement strand
CCTTTTTGGCTTCGGCGTGAGCTCAGCCGAACGGTTCTGGCTTGTCCAGGTTAGGCATTTTAGGCACTTATCACTTTAGGCACTCAATAGTCACCTTTAACGACCTAATGTGCTGCCAGCCAGTTATCTCCGGTATTCATCTCCACTTCCACCGGGACATCAAGCGGTAAAGCGCTGCGCATCAGGTCGCCGACAAGCTGTTTTACCACATCCACTTCGGGTTTATACACATCGAATACCAATTCGTCGTGTACCTGCATGGTCATGCGGCTTTGCAGCCCTCGTTTCAAAAATTCGTTGTAAATATTGATCATGGCAATTTTGATCATATCGGCAGCCGATCCCTGGATCGGTGCATTGATGGCATTGCGTTCGGCAAATCCCCGCATTACGCCGTTGGCGGAATTGATATCGCGTATAATACGGCGTCGGCCCATGAGAGTTTCTACATAACCTTTTTCCCTGGCTGATGCCATGGTGCTGTCCATATATGTCTTGATGCCCGGGAAAGTGGCAAAATACTGTTCGATTATTTCGGCCGCCTCCTTGCGGGGAATGCCTAAATTTTCGCTTAGCCCGAAAGCGGAAATGCCATAAACGATGCCAAAATTCACCGATTTGGCATTGCGGCGCATGTCGCGATCCACTTTATCGATGGCTATTCCGTATATATTTGCTGCGGTAGCGGTATGGATATCGAGTCCCTGGCGGAAAGCCTCTTTCATCGCTTCATCCTGGCTCATGGAAGCAATAATGCGGAGTTCAATTTGCGAATAGTCGGCCGAAAGCAAGGTGTAATCTTCGTTCCGGGGCACAAAAGCTTTACGGATCTCGCGGCCACGCTCGGTGCGGATAGGAATATTCTGTAAATTGGGATTGGTTGAACTGAGGCGTCCGGTAGCTGCAACCGCCTGGTTATAACTTGTATGAATGCGCCCGGTGACAGGGCTTACAAGCAAAGGCAAAGCGTCAACATACGTTGATTTTAGTTTGGTGAGCCCCCGAAAATCAAGAACCAGCTGAACCATAGGGTGCTTATGAACCAGTTTCTGCAATACATCTTCGCCTGTCTGGTATTGTTTGGTGGCCGTTTTCTTTGGTTTTTCGTCAATTTTAAGCCTGTCGAAAAGGATATCGCCAAGTTGTTTGGGCGACGAAATATTAAAATCTACACCTGCATGTTTCCAGATTTCTTCCTGAACCTTGATGATTTCGAGATGCAGTTCTTTCGAAAACTCATTCAATGCCTGCGAATCAAGTTTTACGCCTGCAGCTTCGATGCCGGCTAATACCGGCACCAGCGGCATTTCTATCTCATTGAAAATTTTAAGGGTATCCGTTTCTTTTAATTTGGGTTCAAGAATATTACGCAACTGAAGGGTAATATCAGCATCTTCAGCCGCATACTCTTTAATTTCTTCCAAAGCCACTGAACGCATCGTTGTCTGACCTTTCCCTTTTTTGCCAATCAGGGTTTCGATGCTTACCGGCGAATACCCGAGGTAAGTTTGGGCCAGCAAGTCCATATTATGGCGCATATCCGGTTCAATTAAGTAATGAGCCAGCATAGTATCGAAAGTGGGTCCTTTTATTTCGATACCGTAATTACCCAGTACAGCTATATCGAACTTCATATTCTGCCCGGTTTTCCCGATTAGCGGATTACGGAAAACGGGTTTAAACCTGGCAACCAGTGCGTTGGCTAGGTCACGGTTTTCGGGTACGGGTACATACCAGGCTTTGCCGGGAACGGTTGCAAACGACATGCCCACCAGTTCAGCCACATGGGTATCAAGACCGGTGGTTTCGGTGTCGAAACAGAACGATTGGCTATTCTGCAGTTCAGTGATAAGTTCGGCAAGTGTGCTTTCAGTATCCGCTGCACGGTATTCGTGGGTGGTATTGCCAATATTTTTAAGGGTGCTTTCAATGGGTTCAAAAGGCACTTCAGCAAGACTGAACAAGTCACCTTGCCCGGTGGAGACTGCTGTTTTGGAATTTGAAGGTTTTGTTGGAACGGATGTTTGAATTCCACCCGGATTTAACGATAAATCGGTAAAAACGCGTTGGGCGAAGGCGCGGAATTCCAGTTCATCCAATAAAGTTTTGAGCCGTTCCGCATCCGGTGGGTCAAGGTGTAAGTGAGTTTCGTTAAATTCGATAGGAACATCGAGAATTATGGTGGCTAATTGTTTTGATATTATGGCTGATTCGCGGCCCTTTTCAACTTTATTCCGTAAAATTTCGTTTTTGATGTATTTTGCATTTTCGAGCACTCCTTCCACAGAATCGTATTCAGCAAGTAGCTTACGGGCAGTTACTTCACCTACGCCAGGAATGCCGGGGATATTATCGGAGGCATCGCCCATAAGGCCCAGGAAATCAATCACCTGGAGCGGATTTTTGATCCCGAATTTCTCACACACTTCGGGCACACCCATTATTACAGGTTTTTCGCCTGCCTTAGCTGGTTTATAAATCAAAATATTTTCACTTACCAATTGCCCGAAATCCTTATCCGGTGTAACCATATAAACCAGGAAACCGGCCTGCTCGGCTTCTTTGGCGAGTGTGCCTATCACATCGTCGGCCTCGTATCCATCCACGTATAGTGTGGGAATATTAAAAGCCCTGATGAGTTCTTTAATATACGGAATGGAGGCTGCCAGGTCCTCAGGCATAGCCTGGCGGTTGGCTTTGTATTGAACAAAGTTATCGTGACGGGCCGTGGGTGCCTGGGTGTCGAAGGCAACGCCAATGTGCGAAGGTTTTTCGTTTTTAAGCAATTCGTACAACGTATTGGCAAAACCCATGATAGCAGAGGTGTTCAGCCCCCTGGAGTTATAGCGCGGTGTACGTTGCATGGCAAAAAAGGCGCGATAAATCAGGGCCATGCCGTCTAACAGAAAGAGTTTTTCCACAGAGATTGTTTTGGAAGTGTAAAGATAGGAAGAAAGTTGATGTGGGATTGCAGATTGCGGATTGTGGATTGCGGATTTCCCTAACCCCCAAACCCTTACTCCCACCACCTTCTCACAAAGAGATTTTCCTGTTTATATACCATGAATAATCAGGCATAATTATCTCATAATCAGTTTTGAACAATTTAGAAGAAATGATAAAATCAGCAGTAGAGCGGTTGCATGCGACCGGGATATTGTATAATACCGAAATACGTTCCAACGCCTTGACATCCACTTCGTGAGGATGCGGTTCCATAGGATCCCAGAAAAAAATCAGAACATCGATTTTGCCTTCGGCTATCATGGCACCCAATTGCTGGTCACCTCCGAACGGGCCTGATTTCAGTTTGGTGATGCGGATATCGTCCAACTTATCTTCGTCCATGCGCGAGGCAAGCGCTTCGGCTACCATTCGGCCGGTAGTGCCTGTGCAAATAAGTTTGTGGTCCTTCAATATTTCCCAGTTCCACTGAACCCATTCCACCATGTCTTTCTTGCAATTATCGTGTGCCACAAGGGCTATGTTTTTTGCTTTGGCCATTTTTGTTAGTTATGAGATATGAATTATGAGTTATGCACACTGGGCGGAACCGAAGTGTGAGTAGTTGCAAAGATACGACCAACGAAAGAATGTGAGGCTAAAAAAGGAAAAGTGAATTTATAAATGAGTGGAATTATTAGTGGCAGAATTATATACTTATGCTTTTTATTAGTTTTTCAGCCTTTTGCAAATCGCTTTTCGTATTTACATTCAGAAAAAGGTTTTCATGATAAAAGCCTAATTTATCATTGATAATCAATTTGTTAACGCTAATTTCATCGAACCAATCAGGAAGTTTATAAATTCCCTTATGAATAAATTCGCTTAATTTATCCAAGGTGGAGAGCTCATAGAAACCACAAAGAGGTTCATAATGCTGGTTTCCCTGCCAGGGAACTGCTACCTGGTATCCTTCTCCATGTGAAAGGATGTGTTCGAGTAATTCCTTCGAAACAAAAGGCAAATCGCACGAAAGTATAAGATTTTTCCCTGTCTTACTTTCCTTCAAAGCGGAATATACCCCACCCATAGGTCCGATACCCGGAATTTCATCGGCAATAACCTCATAACCAATAGATTGATACGCGTCCGAAGTGGTGCTAATTATAATTCTGTCGCAAATTCCTGAAAGAGCATCTATCGCATAGCTAACAATCTGTTTTCCGCAAAGTTGCAATAAACCTTTGTCGGAGCCCATTCGCGAGCTTTTTCCCCCGGCTAAAATAATCCCGGTCACATTTGTTCTCATGCCTGTATATGTTTAAAAAACAAGCAGCTATCGCCATAGCTCAGGAAGCGGAAGTTGTTTTTAATCGCGTAAGCATAGGCATTTTTCCATCCTTCGCCAATAAAGGCAGAAACTAAAAGCAGCAATGTGCTTTGCGGTTGATGAAAATTAGTGATAATTGCATCAGGGATTTGATAAGTGTAGCCACGGGCAATCATGAGTGATGTATCGCCGTGCAATTCAGTCTGATGGAATTTTTCGAGCGTATCAACCACACATTGCAGCGCAGCTTCGGTCGAAACAGGTGTTTCGGATGTGTATTGGTAGGGATCCCATTGTTCGATAGACATATAAGGCGTTTCGGCCGGTTTTAGCAGCCATTTTACACCTTGCCAGTAAACGCTTTCGAGTGTGCGGACGGTAGTAGTTCCAACAAGTGTGATATGTTTATTCTTATACCTGATGATTTCCTTCAGCAGTTCTAATTTAACGATTACCTGCTCAGAGTGCATATGGTGATCGCCTATGGTTTCGGTGCTTACCGGTCTAAAAGTGCCTGCACCTACATGCAAAGTTACTGCCGCAGTTTTAATATTCTTTGTTTCCAAAGCAGAAAGTACTTCTGGTGTAAAATGCAGGCCGGCAGTGGGTGCGGCTACCGAGCCGTCGTTGTGTGCAAAGATGGTTTGGTAACGCGTATTGTCATTTTCGGATGCTTCGCGGGAGATGTATGGTGGCAGAGGGATTTTGCCAAAATGTTCAAGCACCAGGGCGAATGTGAAATGAGTAGGTGTCCATTCAAAATGGATCAGGAAAGTGGTTTCCTCGCGATCCTGCATGGTAGCCATAATCTGAACAGGAATGCCCTCCAGTTCATCCTCAAGTATTAAAGCTCCCGATTTCCAACGGCGGGCATTTCCAACGAGGCATTTCCATGTGCAGGATTGTTGTTGCTGAAAGGCGAGTTGAATGTCGCGGGTTGGCTCAACCGGCTCGAGACAGAAAATTTCGATGCGTGAACCTGAAGGTTTTCTGAACAAAAGCCGGGCATGAATAACGCGTGTTTCGTTGGTAATCAACAAGCTGTCAGCGGGCAGATGTGAGGCTATGTTTGTAAAAGTATCTTCATTGATTTGATTGTCTTTATAAACAAGCAGCCTGGAACTATCGCGTACTTCGAGCGGGAACTGGGCAATAAGCTCTGCGGGCAAAGGATAGTTGTACTCTTCAATTCGGATATTCTGCAAGGCATTCAGCATAGTTGGTTTTTGAAAACAGAACGGCAAAATTACGATTTTAGCTTTGGCGAAGAGGAACAATTTGATGCGTATGTAATATGAATAATATACTGTCTTACTTTTTACCTTCACATTTTGACCTCCCCAGCCCCTCCAAGGAGGGGCTTAGTGCTCTGCTGCCAGTCTGATCACGAATTTTAAGTCTTCCCTTGGGGAGATTTGGAGGGGTCAAAATAAAATAAATCAGCAAATTAAAACAGCACATTATTTCTTTCCGATTACGTAATCCGAAAATCAGTAAGCCCCAAATGCACAAGAAAGCGCTACCGGAACACATTTTTGTTAATTTTACATCATCGAAAGCACTAACTAATATTCATCGTGAAGAAACATATCCCGAATTTTATAACCACACTGAACCTTTTCAGCGGATGTATTGGTATACTGATAGCACTTCAATACCGCAATCACATTGATTATGCTGCCTATTTTATTCTTTTATCAGCCTTTTTCGACTTCCTGGATGGCATGGCTGCTCGGGTTTTGCACGTGAAGAGTGAAATCGGGAAGGAACTCGATTCGCTGGCCGATGTGGTTTCGTTCGGTGTGTTGCCCGGAGTCATTATTTACCAGCTTATGGCGATCAGCCCGAATACACCGTCTGCCGGAGCATACATCAGTATTTTTTCGCTAATAGCTTTTATTATTCCTGTACTTTCGGCGGTACGCTTAGCTAAATTTAACCTCGATACACGCCAGACGACATCCTTTATAGGGCTGCCTGTGCCGGCAAATGCCATCTTCTTAGGATCGATTCCACTTATAAAAATGCAGGCAGGATTCAGCGATTCGCTTTCGTGGCTTACGCTGATAACCAATAATTATTACATTCTTGCTTTTATAGCAGTTGGAATGAGTTTACTGCTTGTGTCGGAAATACCTTTGATTTCGCTTAAATTCCGTAACCTGAAATTTGCAGATAACAAACCTCAGTTTATACTGGTACTATTTGCTGTAGTTTCGTTCGTATTACTCACTTTTACAGCTATACCGCTGATTATCCTGGCGTATATTCTGCTTTCGCTGGTATTTAAGCCCGGTGTGTAAGTGTTTAAACATTTGCTTTGCGAAACTTAAACAACAACGTTGAAACATATACTCAATTAAATATGCTATATTTGATATCTATTTATGCGTTGGTTTTTATATTGAGTAAAGGACAATACGATGAAAAACTTCTATTTGCTATTAGCTGGTGTCATTTTTAACATGCTTGCCTATTCGCAACAAGGTGCGCAAAGCAACTCTCACTGGTATCGTAATGGGCCTTTTTGCGCATTAATAGAATCTTTAGCCATGGCTCCATCTAATCCCAATATTATTTACCTTGGTACCTATGCGACCGGCTTATATAGAACTAATAATGGTGGACAAACATGGGATTATTGCTCAACTGAAAACCTACCTGCTTATGAGGACACGCTTTATTACTCACCCGGAGTACCTGGTTGGCGGCATGGCGATTATTATCCGGTTGATGCCATTGCCATAGATCCTGAGGATGAGAATAGGTTGTGGATTGGCTCGCTTGGGAGAGGACTATTTGAGAGTAGTGATGGGGGAAATAGCTGGCAGAAAGCCAATGCTACCTTACCCGATACTCTGGCAGTAAATTTCATTCACATTAATCCTGATGATCCCGGCGATATTTTATTGGGTACAGGAAAGTATGCCGGTTGCCCCGGTAGATTAAAAAACGGAGGATTATACAGGAGCCGGAATGCCGGTAGCACCTGGCAGCTTGTGGAAGGTATTCCTCACGGCAAATCCTATTCCATATCAAGTATAGAAAGAGATCCGGTAAATAATGCACATATACTTATTGGTATTTCGAGTGCAGGTGAAGCCGGTTTCGCATGGGGAATAATGGAAAGTTACAATAACGGAACTGACTGGCAGGTACTAACTACTGCGTTTCCTGTTTACGGTATTTGTATAAATCCGGCTAATACCCAAAATATGTGGGGGGTTGTTTTAACAGGTTGGCAAGAATGGGAGTTGAGGAATTCCATTGACGGAGGGCATACATGGTTACTATTTGAAGGATTTGCTAATCCTTACATAACGGTTATGAGTATATATGCCGACAGTGAGTTTAATTTATATATCGAAAGGTGGCATCAACCACCGGATAACAATTTGAGCATTTTAAAAAGTTCAGATCATGGTTTAACATGGAGTGAAGTTGATAAGCTTAATGATTATAGTCGTGTTGGTTTCAATATTAATCTGACAAATACCTGCCAGGCGGAAAATTCGAATGTAAACAACATTTATTTTGGGAATTACTATGGGCTATTTCATTCCGAAAACGGTGGTGTTGCAATGGATGAACAAAATGTAAATCTGATGAATTCATATATATGGGATATAGAGATAAATCCAAATAATAGCAATGAGTTGTATGCCGGAGGCAGCCAAGGCCTGTGGAAAACAACCGATGGCGGACACAATTGGGAAAGGAAAGTGACAGATCCGGTCGTTTTTACAAAATATGATCCTAAACATCCGGACACACTATATTATGCAGGACTTGACCTGATGAGAAGCTGTGATGGCGGTATTTCATTCCACAGTATTCGCGATACTATAGTTGGACTTTTTGCAGATTTGGTAATACATCCGGTATTGACCAATATACTGTTTTTATGCACCGATGCGGGTGATTATTCATTTCCGCTTTATAAATCGACCGATTTTGGCAATAGCTGGTCACTTGTATTTGTGAGCCACAACCATGAAATATCCCCTAAAATAGTTATGGACCCAACGCATCCCGATACAATCTGTTTTGGAACACACAGAAGCACAGACGGAGGACTTACCTGGCAGGAAAATGCGTTTCCGGTAAAAATTATAGGGATACATCCGCAGAACTCAAATACCATTTATGGTACAAACTATATGACAGGCAATGATATATGGGTATCATACAACTGGGGGACTACTTTTGAGGTATTGCATACATATCAAGGTCTGTTCAATATTGATAACATCCGAAAATTTACTATTAGTAAAAACAATCCCAATTTTATGCATTACTGTACTGGTAACGACGGTATTCACTACAGTAACAATGCCGGTACAACCTGGCAAAAACTTGCAGGCGCTTACAATAGCCGAACCACCGACATTATTCCGTTATTAAACGAGAATAAATATTATATTGCAACAAATGGTGATGGGGTGTGGGTATATGATACCACTTATACTGTAGGGCTGGCTTACAAACCGGTTCGTGAAGCGGATAAGCAACTGCTTATAACGCCTAATCCGTTTAAGGATAAAATGAAAATTACTTATTGCGCTAAAAATGAAGGATTGGTAAACATAACTGTTTACAATGCACATGGAGTACGAATTATTACATTATTGAATGAATATAAAAAAACCGGAGAGTATGAATTGCTATGGAATGGTAAAAGCGAAAACGGAAAGGAGGTTAAACCTGGCTATTACCTTGTACGTCTGATTTCGGACAGGAATGTTTATACTCAAAAAGTGATTTTCTATAAATAAATTTAGTATTCAAACTACTCCTGACAAGAAATGTACCAAGCATTCAGCACCTCGAACTCCTTTAAAAAAGCTCTGGTCCTTTTATCAAAATAGTAGTACTGATAGAGAAGGATTACCTCCGTAGCTCGAAATTACTTCCCAGGTAGACTTTCCGTACCTGTTCGTCTTCAGCCAGTTCTTCGGCTGTGCCCGACTTTAGTACCGATCCTTCGAAAAGGAGGTACGCACGATCAGTAATATTCAGGGTTTCGTGTACATTATGGTCGGTAATAAGGATACCGATGTTTTTGGCTTTCAGTTTTGTGACAATGGTCTGAATATCTTCAACAGCGATAGGGTCAACGCCGGCAAATGGTTCATCCAGTAAAATAAATTTCGGATCGGTTGCCAGTGCCCTGGCTATCTCGGTACGGCGGCGCTCACCACCCGAAAGCTGAATACCCATGCTTTTCCGCACATGATTTAATCCAAACTCATCGAGCAGCGACTCTAGCTTTTCGGCTTGTTCTTTTTTATTGAGTTTAGTAAATTCAAGTACCGCCCTGATGTTGTTTTCGACTGACAATTGGCGGAAAATAGAGGCTTCCTGGGCAAGGTAACCGATGCCTAATTGCGCGCGACGATAAACAGGTTCGTTGGTTATTTCGCGATCGTCAAGAAATACTTTCCCCTGAAGAGGTTTTATTAAGCCTACGATAATATAAAAAGAAGTGGTTTTTCCGGCACCATTCGGACCAAGCAGTCCCACAATTTCTCCTTGTTCCACCTGTATAGTAACATGGTTAACAACGGTGCGCTGGCGGTATTTTTTAACTATATCTTCGGTTCGTAAAATCATAGGTATATTTGATTCAGGCAAAAGTAGTTAAATTCTTATTAAATGGTTTGATGGCTAGTAGTTGGGCGTTACAATCCTGATCGTTTAAAAATTAAAATTCATCGAAATCATGATACTAAAGGGTTTAATATCTGGATGATCGTTGTAGGCCAAACGCCAGACGGCATCCACACGGATAAACCGGAAAATATTTTCGATACCCAGGCTAGCTTCTGTATAAGGTTTCGTTATTGGGTACCGGCCTTCGGGCCACTCGTTGTATTGTAAATTGCTTCCTGAAACATGACCCACTGCTCCTTTCAGTGAAACTACTTCGCGCAATTTCAGTCTGCGGATAGCCGGTATCCTATTCAGGAAAAAGCCTTCCATGTGATAAACAAGATGATACGTGGCGTATTCGTCGCTGAGAAATTCGTAATAATTCATCAGGTTGAAAGCATAATCGTCGTGAATGAAAGTTTCGTTTCCGGGATAAATATTGAGTAACGGAAATGGCAATGTTCCCCATGTTTTCCCGGCTTCGATGGTATATTTCAACCAGCCTGCCGAAAGAAAATTAAACCATTGCGAGGTGTTGAAACGCAGGCTGTGGTATTCGTACTCGCCATTAAATAAACCCTTTACTCCATACGCATATTGAAGGTTAAAAACAGGATACGGCGAGCTGACTACCGTTCGTTCAAACTCGCCCGCCAACACTTTTTCGCGATAACCGTAATGAAGATCAACGGCTAATTCGGTAGTCGTAATCTCATCAACAGGCACATAATCGTGGCTTTCGGCATCATACAGGTTTATTTCGGCACCGTCGAGTGTAAAAATACGGCGGTTGTTTATTGTGAAAGTATTGGAAAAACCAGTAAACCATTCATGTTTGTACGAAGCTTTGTATTGCGAAACCATAGAGAGTTTATCCTGCGGGTTTCGCCTGAAAATGGAGTTTAAAATAAAATCTTCTCTGAATGCTTCTTTACTCATGCCCAATTGTTCCATATCATAGGTGTAGGAGGCACTGAGTATGCGGTCGGGTGTTTTACCCAGCATATACATGAAGCCGGCATTGTATTTTAAAGCATTATCCTTGGTGCCGTATGCCAGGTAGCCACTCAGCATGAGGTTGGTCGAAAAATCGTTGCTGGTGCGGCCGCCAACCCTGAACCGGTTTCCTTCGATTGCATTGTAGCTGTATGTGGATGCGTATGGACCCCATTCGAAATTGCCTTTGACATAATAGCCTGTCGCAATCATCTTAATTACATCCAGGTAGGTCCGGAAAAGCGGCATTTGTTTTAACGTATCGCTCAGCCAGTAAACCGAAGCCTCGCGTTTGGTGAGCGCTTCGGGTCTTGTTTGATTCCAGAAAGCCTCGGTTTTGCGGTTGGCATTATCCAATACTATAATATTGTTAGGCATTGAGTATATCTTTTCGTCGATTACGGGCGAAAAATCATAATCCGAATACAAAACCGTCCGGGTACCAAAAAATCCCATGGTAACTTTTGAATCGACAACCACATTGAAATCGGCAACAGTCTGTTCCCGGTTCAACACCCATCGGCCACTGGAGGAAATGCCAAATTCCTGCTTTATAAACAAATCATTAATAAAATTGATATTGGCATCGCCAACCATGCGCATCTCCAGTTTTTTGATGGCAAACGAAGTGTCATTCACCCAAAAGTTGCCGGTAAAAGCAAATTCCTGCTTCCTGCGCGGTTTAAACATGACATTATAGCACCATTTGCCATCCAGGAATGCGGAGTCGACCAGGTAGTATTTGTAAAAAAGCAAACCGGAATTTGAGACCGGGCTGGCGAAATTCTTCTGGAACAGGTTGATGAAATTATCGTAGATTTTCACATCCTGGGCCATATTCCCCACAAACTGCGTGATACTTGCATTTTCGACGCCCGATATCTGCGACGCTTTGATTATTTCCTTTCTGACCCTAGGCGTCTTACGGTAATATAAATCCGAAAAAGTTTCGGAAATCATCACCGGAAGATAAACTTTGCCGTTTACCACGCTGGTATCTATTTGCTCGAAAACGAATTTAAATGGCTCTAAAACGCGCCTGTTTTGAAATTTATCGCCTAAATTATTCACGTCGAACTGCATTTTTGTGTAAACCTGGCATTCAACTGCATCAACTTTGTCAGGATCGTTCATGAATTTATGATCGATTATTTTCTGCAACAATATTTCAGCCGGATTTTCGCGTGGACGAATTACTACGCCCTGAAGTTCGTATTTTTCAGGTTCCATTTTTATTTCAACTACCTGGAAACTATTACGTTGTATATGAAGAAACACAGGTGAATAACCGATATAAGATACAACCAGGGTGTCGGTAGCTTTTCTCGATTCGAGGGCGAAA
>JBAXBJ010000121.1:0-12384 GCA_037142075.1 Bacteroidota bacterium | reverse complement strand
CTGCGTTGTTAGCTCAGTTGGTTCAGAGCACCGCCTTGACAGGGCGGGGGTCACTGGTTCGAGCCCAGTACCACGCACGAAGTTGAAAATCAGATAGTTACGACTGATTTTTTCTTAGCCTAGTACAAATTCGGGACAACGATTCTTCCTTTGCTGTAAACAAGAATCAAAGCAAATCAAAGATTTCCTGATTTAAACGTATACTCTCATCCATTTCTGCCGGCTGCCAGATTCCTATATCGCAAATCGAAAAGGATTCTTCACTTTCTTGACCGATTTGTCGGGATAGTGGACGGTAAATTCAGGGGCTTTAAGCAGTGAATTTATTTTTTCGACAGTTGTCAGGCTGTTCACAAACCATAATCTGAGTACCGGGCCGCTCTCTGTAAACGAAGTCTGCAATCGTACAATCCCATCATCATTCGAAACGTGCGAAACTAGATAGGGTATCCATTGCAGCATTTCGGGATTAGCAGCTTGCTCAAACGGCAGAGTGTAAACCAGCATTTTGTCGTCAGTATAACTTTCATATTTATTGAACGATATATCCGTTGTTTGGAGAAACTGAGATAAAAATTCGTGAGTCGGAAGTACACCAGTCGTTTTTTCCTTCTCGTTAACAATAAATCCGGTTTCTATGGTGGTTTGCTCGTCGCCTTCACCCATCACAAGCGAGGGTTTTGAAATGGCTTCTCTGATCTTGTTCTCGTTTGTTAAAGCCGCATCAAAATAAATGGTGGCCTGCACAGGCTCGCCAAAATTTGTACTTAGGGCAAGTACGCCCTTATCCTTACGAAGCAATTCCGCCAGGTAGGATTGGTCTTTCGGATCAAAACACCGGTCGATGCCCATTCTGACAAAATTAACCTCACCGGAAATTTTTCTGTTGCTGTTTAATAATTCTGAAAGAGGCGAGAAGATGGCCGCTTTAACGCCTTCCTCACTGATAATGCCTGGGTCGAAATATACAACCACCCGTTTGTGTTTCACAAAAGTTTCGACACCCAACACGCCTTTTATTTCTTTCATATGGTTGGCAAATGAACGTGAACTGCCGAAACATTTAATGCTTTTCAGGCCATCCATCTGCATCATTTTTGCGTTTTTGCCAGTTATATTACCCCAGTTTTCGCTGATAGTGGGTAATTCGTACCAGGTGGCTAAGGTAATAGCCATAGATGTGAGCACAACGGTTGCAACGGCAGCCAGCCAGCGAAGATCCCGCTTGTTTACAGTCAATGCGCCCTTTTCCGGGCATTTTACCAGGCAGTCGACGCATAAGTGGCAATCGATGTGATCAACGGTTTCAACGCTTGAAATCGGGATGTTCATAGGACATTTCTTGTCGCAGATGCGGCAATGCGTGCACAGATCGTCGTGGCGGGTAATACGCAACGTGGGAAAAATAAAGAATTTAAGAGTAGTTGCTTCAAAAATAAAGCCCATCAGGCATAAAGCTCCGAGTAACCAGGGCCAGGGAATTATCAATCCTGCAGCATTGGTAAGCAAAACCCAAAGTAATGTGATGGCCGCGGCAGGTAATGCGTAAACGGCAATATTGGTGATAGCGCCCAAAGGGCAAAGATATTTACACCAGAACTGCCTGATGAAAAATGAACCAGCAATGGTCAAAATCAATGCTGGTAAAGCATACCATAAATTCACATCGCCGCTGAAACCTGTAAATGTTGCGTAAAAAGGGTCAAATTTCCTGCAGAATAACTCACTTGCCGTTACCGTAAAGTAGAATGTTATAAACAACAAAACGTACTTTAGCAACCTGAGAATCCGGTCGGTATTTCCGGATAAGGTAATATTCATTTTGGCTTTACGGCCCATTTGCCCCAGCCATTCAGTCAAGGTTCCTATCGGGCAGATATAGCTGCAGAAGAGTTTGCTGAGAAGGATTACTGCCAGAAGCATTGCTATCCCTAAAAAGATTTGTACGGTAGTCATAGAACAAGCCAAAGAATGGCTCGAGAAAAAACTTGCCAGCGATTGCATACCCCCAAACGGGCAAAAAGCTTCAAAATCGGCTGCATAATTTTTATCCAGGAATGGCCTGAGAAGCATATAAAGAAGAAGAGCCAATATTCCCCACTGTATAGTAATACGATAATAGTTAACGGGTGATTGTTTTTTGCCAGCCATAATATGAAAGATTTTACAATTTCAAAATGTGTGGATTGAAATGTTCTGCGAAAGTATAAAATGAACCCTTGCAACAGTGGCTTTGCTGTAATTTAGAATTAATCTACCGTTTACATTTTTCATTGCAGAATTTGAGAGAAAGACTGAGATTTCTGTTAAATTAGTACCTTTGAAAACTAAATGAATGGATTGGATGAAATATTCGTATAAATATTTGTTAATCTGCTTGTTGTCATTTTTCTGTGTTTGTTCGATTATGGCACAGGAAAAGGGCGGATCCGGCCAGAATAAACAGGTTTTTCAGCAGCAGGGAGCTAATAGCAGAGGAAGTGACGCAATCCGGGTCATGTTCTACAATACCGAAAATCTGTTTAACCCCTCCAACGACAGTCTTACATCCGATGACGAATACCAGCCCACAGGCATGCGCGGATGGAGCTATAACCGGTTGAAACGCAAACAGGTCAATATTTCGAAGGTAGTGCTGGCGGTAGGTGGCTGGGAAGCACCCGAAATCATTGGTTTATGCGAGGTGGAAGATCGCATTGTGCTGTATGGACTCACAAACGATACTCCGCTTAGCAGTTTTGGATATAAGATAGTTCATTATAATTCGCCCGATCCACGAGGTATAGATGTTGCTTTGCTCTATCGGCCTGATAAATTCAGGGTGCTGTACAGTAAACCTGTTTCGATTCGCTTTCCTTTCGATACTGCAGCTCGTACGCGCGACATCCTTTTCGTAAAGGGAATTGCCTGCAGGCGCGATACGATCAATATCCTGGTAAACCATTGGCCGTCAAAATTCGGAGGAGCTACGATAACTATCCCCAAAAGAAATTATGTAGCATCGGTGGTTCGCAAATTTGCTGACTCGTTGCTCGTCGTTAATCAAAATGCTAACATACTGATAATGGGCGACTTTAACGACTCTCCTTTCGAAGAAAGTGTCAGCAAAGTGCTTCGCGCAAAAATGGATTCCGTAAACCTGGCACCCGACGACCTGTACGATTTACTCGCAGGTGCAGGACTTTCGTGGAAAAAAGGCACCATAAAATTTCGGGAAGAGTGGGAAGCCATCGACCATATGGTAGTTTCCCTCCCCTTGCTATCTCACACCACACCGCATGGATTACAGATTTTCGATGCACCTTTTCTTTTGCAGGATGATGACGTCTGGTTTGGTAAAAAACCGTTTCGAACCTATTACGGGGCCCAATACATTGGGGGCTACAGCGATCACCTGCCTATATTTACCGATTTTAAATTTTAAATTATTGTAAAAGAGGTAATTGCTAAAATTATTTCAAATGCTGAATTGAACAAAGGGTATCTTGATGAAAACAAAAATAACTTTATACAACTCCGTCATAGCAGTCATACTGGCACTTATCGTGATTATTGGCGCACTAATTCTTTTTGTAAACCCGGTCAAAAAACCTACCAGAAAACCTGTGATTTCCGAAAACGAACAGCAAACGACCCCGCCAAAACCACTTTTTCGTAAGGATGGCGAACTGAGGTTCATGAATGGCAAAACAAATAAAACGATTGCAACTATCGAAATTGAAGTGGCTGATGACGATGCCGAAAGGGAACAAGGCTTAATGTACAGGGATACCATGGCTGAAAATGCGGGCATGTTATTTATGATGGATGCCGAGGAACCGCAGGCTTTTTGGATGAAAAATACCATTCTGCCGCTGGATATTATGTTTGCAGGTTCCGATCGCCGTATTGTGAGCATTCACAAAAATTGCACTCCCTACTCACTTGGCCAGATTCCTTCGGAAAAACCGGCAATGTACGTGGTCGAAGTCAACGCAGGTTATACAGAAAAGCATGGAGTTAAGGTTGGAGATATGATTTCTTTCTGATTTTAATCCTGATACTTTCTTAAAAGTGATTCCTGAAATACTTCAATAGTGATTTCTCAACTTCGAAGTTCTCAATTGCTGGTAAAATCCCTAGTACAGGCTTATATTTAATATTGAACAACAATGCTTAGTGCGCCTCAATGTTCTTAGTGCCTTAGTGGTTTTTCCTTACTTTCAAGTTTTCGGAGGGCAGTCAATGTTACACTTACAAATCAACGACAAACGCACCTTGCTTCTTAATGCTATATGCTTTTAGTCCGGCCTTCTGGGAGTCAGTCATCCACTTATCCGTTTTATAAAAGGAATTCGAACCATCTATAATAATAATTCCGGGTAAGTACAACTGCTTCAGATCGTTGATGCGCAATTTCGGATTATTCCTTATAACCAGGAAGTCCACGCTGAGTTTTTTACATTCACCTACCCGCTTCGGAATACTGTCGATAATGGCAATCCGTTTATCGCGATACAAAAAATTATTGCCCAGGCTGCGCAGCGGATAAAACTCCGGTGGAAGTTGCTGAAAGAAACTGGTAATCGTATCCAAAGCAACTGCCTTAGTAACGGAAGTTCCGTACAGATATTTAGCGCCGTCCAGTTGGAATTTACTGGCCTTTTTATCTTTCAGCAAAGCGGAATCAGCCATCAGTATTTGCTGCCTTCCATTGATAAATCCAACTGACGATTGCTTGCCCGTGCTGTAAAAAATAATTTTTTGTTGACGCTGCCGCTTTAATTCTGTTTGGGTGAAGCTCGCAGAAACCAATAAGATAAAGCATAACGAGATATAGATCATCGCTTTTTTCTTAAAAGTGAAAAGCAGAATAATGGATATCAGGATCAGGTATAGCAAAATCATTTCACGGGTAAAAATGGAAGTGATCTTCAGTACCGAATGAGGCAAATGTTCAATAAAGCTAACGGAATAGTTCAGGCAGAAGAGAAGGAAATTTGTGACCAGGCCCAGAAAATTACTGATAAGCGGTATAGCTGAAGTTACCAATACCGATAATCCGGCATAAATGGCAAGAAAAGATAAAGGAATGGCAACCAGATTGGCTGGTATGAAATATGCCGGAAATTGATGGAAATAAAGCATGGTCAGAGGTGCCGTGGCAATTTGTGCTGCAAGGGAAACAGCAATCAGTCCCCATATTTCGTTACCAATTTTATTTTTCGGATTCCAAAGATCAGCGATAGGCTTATTGATAAATACAATTCCTACAATGGCCAGGTACGAGAGTTGAAATCCGATATTGCTGATCATCAGCGGGTTGATAAGCAATAACATAAAAGCCGAAACCGACAGGGAATTGATGATATGCACATTCCGCTTGCTGGCATTGCCCAGCGAAATGAATGTGAACATGGCTGCTGAACGCATAACCGGAGGCGACATGCCGGTTAACAGGGCATAAGCCCAGATGGTGAGCAGAATCAGGAAGGTTTTTATGAATAACTGCCGGCCTTCCTTTTTCATAAAGCCAAGCAGAAAGTTAATCACTATAAAAATAACACCAACGTGTAAACCCGAAACACTCAGGATGTGAGTTACTCCCGAACCTGAATAGGCTTGTAACGTCTCATTATCAAGCATATCATTCTGGCCTAAAATCAAAGCCGAGGCTACGGCAAATTCCTGGCCTTTTAACCCGTTATTGCTCAGTATGGAAACAAATTTCCGTGAAACCTCATGGGCAATCCGGGTAATGCTGAAACCATGCGGGTTTTCGAGGATTTTCCAGGATATATTATTCAGGTAAACCTGGTGATACACATTGTTGTTAGCCATGTATTTCCGGTAATCGAATCCCCCCGGATTCTGTGGCGGACTTATTTTCTGGATATCGCCCGAAAAAACAATCAGGCTGCCTTCTGTCGGAGGTTTTAGGGTCGAATCCTTGGCAAAATAGGTAAGAATGTGGCCTTCCGCTTTCAGGATAGTGTTTCCTTTTTTTAAACCGGTAACACGGAGTATCGTTTTATAGCTGTGATCTTTTTCCTGTATGGGTTCAGCTACCATAGCCACGAAAACACCCTTCGTCTGTATAAATCTGAAATGGCCGGGCCTGAGATTTTCCATGTGCAACAATACCGAATTGTAACCGCTTACGAACAGGAATGAGCTCAGCATAACGCCAAAAAACCATTTTTTTACAGAGCTTTTTTTAATAGCAGGTAAGAATTCTGCCCCAACGGTGAGCAATAGCAGCAGTATCCAGAAAATTACCGGTATTATTTGATCGGAAGAAAGGGAAATACATACGATAATGCCAGCCATAAAGGGCAGCAATATTCTCACCATCGGGTAAAGATGCCTGTATTGCATACAACACTATCTTAATCCAAAGGTAAAAAAAATGAATAAATGAATTGGTGACCCGGGAAATTTATTTCCGGAAAAATAAGCAGTAAAAAAGGCGAATATTCTATTGAATTTCGCCTTTTGAATTTCGTTTTACAAAATATTATTTGAGCTCTGTCTTGAATTGAATTGATCTTTTTTTTGACAGAAGACCGAAGCCGGGAGACCGAAGTGTTTGAAAACTGATACTACGTTCTGCTAATGAGAAATAATTCTAAAAAATTTGTCGTTCATTGGACTGCTTACGTATGATAAAACAGTTTTCATGGTATCTTCCGACTTCCGTCTTCTGACTTCCGACAATTTGATTTTACCGCCAAACTGAAAGTAGAACTATTGCTTGCAATACTCTTCCAGCATAGCATCAGCCTTTTTATTGCCAAGCGACTTTGCTTTTAACCAGTCGTTGCATGCATTTTTGTCGCCCGAATATTGGCACGCAGCTCCCCGGTTGAAATAAGCATCCGATTTGACGGGATCAATCGATAAAACCTTCGTGTAATCAGCAATGGCTGATCTGTATTCCTTAGTCATAAAATAACAATTGCCGCGGTTCATATAACTTGACACGTTAACTGAATCAAGCTCAATGCACTTCGAAAAAGAAGCAATTGCCTCTGCATAGGATGCTAATGCTGCTTCGGAGGTGCCTTTGTTAAAGTAAGCGGTTGCGAAAATGGGATTAATTTTTAGAGCAGCATTGTAATCCTCAAGGGCTTCGGCATGTTTTCCTCTTTGGGCTTTAATAACGCCGCGGAAATTGAGCGGGTCAGGCAGGCCTGGATTCAGCTTAACTGCCGAATCGAAATCGTCATAGGCTTTATCAATTTCGCCTGCATCATAGAGTAGTTTACCGCGGTAATAAAAAATGATCGGATTAACCGGATTGTATTGAATGGCCAGGTTCAGGTTTGCCATGGCTTTCTGGGGTTCGTTCAGTTCGATCTGAGCCTTGGCTTTGTAAAAATATGCATTGTAGTTTCGTGGGTTTTTTTGGATGCAGCTGTCAAAATCAACTATGGCTCCCTGCAGATCGCCTTTCGAAGCCTTATCAATACCGTTAAATAATTCTTTGGGCTTGTTAGGGTCAGGAATATCTTTAGGCTTTACGATAGTTGGGCCTGATGGCTTCGCACCAGGAGTAGCTGAGGGCTTTTTGCCATTATTTGTTGAGCCAGGTTTAGCCGGCGAATTAGGTTTTAACTCGATTTCCCCGCTTGGAATGCTGCTGGTTTTAGCTTTGTGGTTGATAGCCGTATCCGGAATCGGGGAATTAGCTGTAAAAAGCTGATTGTTTTTAAATTGATTAAACTTGTTCGCATTATTTTTATAACCCGAACTGAATGCCAGGGAGGCAACAAACAGCGATATGGCAAGTGTGAGCAGTATATTCTTTTTCACAATTCTAATTATTAAGATTCATTTTTAAGTTTTGAGTACGCATCGAAAAGTCGGTTTTTTCTGCAAAGTAACCAAAGTTTGTTATTCAGGTTGGAATTATACTGCTGAACATCAATACTTAGTGATCCTTTGTGATCTTAGTGCCTTAGTGGTTTTTATTTTGAGCTTGTTTGAGTAGGTTCAGTTTTTTAACAATAATAGCGGCAGCCCTGTCGGAAGCACCAGGGGGACCTACGCGTATAAGCAATTCCTTGTAATCATCCAGCATACGGCTTCGGGCTTCCCCGTCGGCTAAAAGTGGTGCAAGCTCATTGTAAAGCGCGTCGGCTGTGAATTCTTCCTGAATTAATTCAGTAACGGCTTTGCGATCCAATATCAGGTTTACCAGGGAAGCAAATTTAACATTCACCAAAAGTCGGGCCACAAAAGCTGTTACCGGGCTGGTACAATAACATACCACCTGCGGAATGCCAAGCATGGCGGTTTCAAGAGTCACAGTTCCTGATTTAACGGCTGCTGCCCGCGATACCCTTAGTAAGTCGTAGGTCTGGTCATATACCACTTTTACAGGATAGTCTTTTATCAGTTTGGTATAAAATTTTTCGCTCAGTGTCGAAACTCCGGTAATTACAAACTGGTAGTCGCTGAATCGTTTGATGATTTGCAGCATGACAGGCAGAATGTGTTGCAATTCCTGTTTGCGGCTGCCGGGAACCAGGGCAATTATAGGCTTTTCGCCAAGTTGGTTTTTTTTACGAAATCCAGCTTCATCAATTTTAAAGGTCAGATCCATAGAATCGGGCGTTGGATGTCCCGTGAATTCTACATGGTAACCGTATTTTGCATGAAATTCTTTCTCGAAGGGCATCACCACGAAAGCCAGGTCCGTGTCGCGGTGCAGAGCATGTACGCGGTGCTTTTTCCAGGCCCAGACCTGTGGCGAAATGTAATAAATTACCTTAAATCCACTGGCTTTGGCAAATTTCGCGATCCGCATGTTAAAACCCGGGTAATCAACCAGGATAACGGCATCAGGATTCCATGCGATAATATCGTTTTTACAGAATTTGATATTATGCGATATAGTCCGGATGTTGAGGAGTACTTCCTGAAAACCCATGAAAGCCAGGTCGCGGTAATGTTTCACAATCGTGCCACCGGCTTTTTGCATGTTGTCGCCACCCCAGCAACGGAATTCAGCCTGTGTGTCACGTGCTTCGATCCCCTTCATGAGTTTCGAGGCGTGCAAATCACCGGATGCTTCTCCTGCTAGGATGTAGTATTTCATTAATTAAAGTGGCTTAGTCAGAAAGGGACGACAAAATTACTATTCTTCAGGAAAATCAAAAACATCAAAATCATAAATACTGTTAATGCCATAATGCTTTTACCGGTTTTATAAAACTTTAGATTTACCAGGTAATACCTCATCACGATAAGGTTCAAGGCCATGCCGAGCAACAAAATATCCAAATCCCGCACCGTGCTGAACAGATGCAGGTAAGTCTGAAAAAGCCTGAGCAGAATCATAAAAATAATTCCGGATGGTATAGGAATGATCAGCCCCAGGATGATGCCCAGTGAGATTGTATCCGTTTTTAGCCACTTCTTGATTTGCATATCTAATTTTTTAGAGTCTGATCTTTTAATATGATGTTTTTCCTGGCATAATATTCGTCAAGTAATGAAAAATATTAAACACAGAACACAAAATTTAAAAGTATTGCAAGTTCCCTTCCTTTTTCATTCATAATTTAATGTTTTGTGTTTTGCGTTCCTTTTTGGCTTCGGCGTAAGCTCAGCCGAACAGTCCTGGTTTGTCCAGATTAAGCTTCTAAATCCCAGTTTTTTAATGCTGCTATCATGTGGTGCGCAGTAAGATCAATCTGAATCGGAACTATGCTGACATAATTATTGTTGATGGCCCAGTGATCATTATCCTCCCCTTCGTCAAGGTTTACAAAATCACCCCTAAGCCAGTAATAATCGCGTTTATGGGGATCTTTGCGCTCGTCGAAATTCTCATCCCAGAATGCTTTTGCCTGCTTCGTAACCTTAATCCCTTTTATCGGGCTGCCATTCAGTGCAGGAATATTCACATTTAAACAAACTCCGTCGGGAAGACCTTTTGCCAATACATTCGTAGCAACGGATGTTATTATCGTGCCGCAATGGCTGAAATCGGCCGAATGTGAATAATCATTCAGGGAAAACCCAATAGACGGGACATTTTCCATGGCTCCCTCGATAACGGCTGCCATGGTGCCCGAATACAGCACGTTGATGGATGCATTGCTGCCGTGATTGATACCGGAAACGATCAGGTCGGGTTTGCCATGCAGAATAACCTTTTCGCCCAATTTAACACAGTCGGCAGGAGTGCCGTTGGAACTGTATTCGCGGTAACCGGGCGTTTCGGCAATCAGGTGAAGCCTTAAGGGTTGCTGGATGGTTACAGCATGTCCCATGGCCGATTGTGGCTTGTCGGGAGCAACGATGAGTATATCGCCCAGTGGTTTGATGGTTTCGATCAGGAAACGCAGTCCAGGAGCGTGGATGCCATCGTCGTTGGTGATCAGTATAAGTGGTTTTTTCATAATAGAGCCTGGGCGTAATTTATTGGTGCGATTCCGGTTCTGTTTCCGGATTTGGGCTGACTTTATGCCCCGGTATTGTTGTAACTCCTGCCGATACAATGAATTTCATGATCTCGGTTGAATTCACATTCAGATGCTTCACATTGGCTGCCGGAACAATGTACAGATTTCCCGAAAAAGTATAGGAATACGGTATATAAACTGCCACTTTTCCTGAGTTTATACCCAGTCCGGTCAGGTCGTGTTGAGTGATAAAACCAAACATTTCGAGGTCGGAGTTCACATTAACTTTTACCAACACCGGCTCAGTGAATTTCTTATCCTTACCCACAAAGGCCGACATAAAATCCTTGATCGAGGTATAAATTATTTTTACAAGCGGCGCCCTGCTGATAAAGCCGTCGATTGAACTGAGTAAAGGTTTGATCAGGATCGAACTCCCGATAACTCCGATAAGGGTAATAAATGTAAGGATGATAACCAATCCCAGTCCGGGAATTTTGAAGCCGATCAGGTTGGTGAGATGCTGAATCAGCAAGCCGTCGATAAATTCGAGTGTTACCAGTATGGCATAAATGGTTAAGGCCACCGGCGAAATCAGCAATAAACCTTGTAAAAAGTACCTGATAAGTTTGTTCATAGTGCGGAATTGCGCCGCAAAATTAGTCAATTAATGGCAGCAAATGGCACTGTTTGGATAAGGTGCGGGTTTTCAGTGGAATATAGGAAGTCTTCACCGGGTTTTCCTCGCTTGTGTACTTAGTCCGTTTTATACCTTCACTCGTCAGAAGAAGCGCGATATTGGATAGCGGGGGGCAAACTTCTTTTACTCTTTTATTTCTATTATCCAATTATACTTTTTAAGATAATCAATGCTATAAAATTTGCGTTTTTTAACTAGCTTTTGCAAATCTGACTGACTTTGAATACATTTTTGCGATAATGAATCCTCTACAATAAACAAACAAATATATTTTATCCGCGATTTTTTTATATAGTTTTCCCAAGTTCCAAAAACCATTTCACAGATGGTATCTTTTCTAGGTTCTATTTTTTTGAAAATTCTCAACACCTGTATTGAATCAAACTTAAATGCAATTCTGCTTTCTTCAATTTCTTTAAATAAATTTGCAAAAGTACTATCTGAACCCCATCTGTAATATAAAATCTGATCAGAATTGTTGACAACTTTTAGCCTATTGTCAATTTTATCACAACTATTTAAAAGCAATATACATAGAATAAATTGAAATGCTTTCATATGTACTATATAACTAAATGATGGATTTATTTTTAGTGGTTTCAACTCTTCTGAATAAGCTAATTTGTTAGTGCTATTTTTAACTTGGTTTTCTATAAGTATTGATTTTGCTGTCACTCACTGTCAAGGATTTGTAACCCGAGCATCTTAATCCTTTCTATTTTTATTCAATTACAAATATATCCTTTATTTCTTTTCGCCGCTTGCATGGATTGAAAATCCACACTATCGTAGCAAGTTATAATAACTTACTATTGTAAAATTTATACCTTGCTGACTAGTTTGATTAGATTGAAATATACTATCGGCACGCGTCAGGAGATGCGCCAGAAGGGGAATAAGGAGGGGTTGCAAATCCGCGACAGTACAGTGGGGGCATTCGTGTTTTATGCTAAAGGCTTCCGGGAATAAGATGCGCGCCAAGGGTGGTTTTTAGTATTAATTTTTATTGTTTATAGACGGAAGTTCGCGTGAAAGCTAATTAATTTTCACCGTTAACAGTATAAAAATTGTAATTTTGTAAAACAAAAAGACTAAAATGCAAACTTTAACCATTGATATCATAAACGAAAAGGCAGTTAAGCTGCTTGAAGATATGGAATTGCTCCAGCTTATTCGTTTGCATCACGAAAATCCACAAAATACAGAATCCTTTAACATAGCCGGTAAGTATAAAGGAGCCATGCAAAAACAAGCTTTGGCCGAAATTGACAACCAACTAAAAGACCTTCG
>JBAXBJ010000120.1:0-12470 GCA_037142075.1 Bacteroidota bacterium | reverse complement strand
CTAAAAAAAGGCTACTTTTGCGCCTCAAAAATAAGAATTATGGCCAAGAAAATTGACAATACTGAAGAGAAAATCCACAAAGTGGAGGAAGCACTGTCGAAATCAGAAAAATTTATTGAAAAAAACCAAAAAATTCTGACTATTGTCATCGGCTCAGCCGTTGTTATAGTTTTAGGGATTTTTGCTTTCCAGAAACTGTTTATAGCTCCCCGCGAGAAAGCTGCTCAGGGGCAAATGTTTATGGCTCAGAAGTATTTCGAACAGGATTCGCTGGCTAAGGCCTTAAACGGGGATGCCAATTATCCCGGGTTTCTCGATATTATTGATGACTACAGCATGACAAAAGCCTCGAACCTGGCAAAATATTATGCCGGTATCATTTACCTGAAACAAGGCAAATACGAAGATGCTATTACCTATCTGAATAAATTTGACAGCGATGATGAGTTTGTCGGAGCTATGGCCATTGGCGGCGTTGGAGATGCATACATGGAATTGGGACAAAAAGACAAAGCACTCGATTCGTATCTTAAAGCATCAAAAGAGCAGGAAAATGATTTAACCACACCTCTTTATATGATGCGGGCAGCTTTTATTTACGAAGATCTGGGTAAGTTTGATAAAGCGATTGAACTGTATGAAAAAATTCAAAAAGAACATACAAAAAGTAATGAAGCCCGAGATATAGAGAAATATATAGAACAAGCTAAAGCGAAAATTGTCAAATAATTTATGCTGGTTATAGGTAAAATACAATCGTATTTCCTGCTTGTGAGTAAAGTATAATCTGTTTGATATCTGAAACAGGTTGAGAAACAAGGCTGATGCCTTGTTTTTTTTTGCTATAAAATTCTGATTCCGAACAGTTAACGAATAATCGAATTTTATAATCAACAATTTTTATAGTTGCTACGAACTTCTGTTTGTGCGGTTTTAGTATCTTTGGGATAATTCTGGATTTGCATTTTTAGTCCATCAAAGCGTTCCGTATGCCTCATTATTATTCACTGGGAAGCATTCCCCGCAAGCGTCACATCCAATTCCGCAAGCCTGGCGGAGGACTATACTCCGAGCAATTGGTTAGTACGGAGGGCTTTTCGGATGTATTTTCGATAACCTATCATGTACATCCGCCTACTTTAGTAATCGGAATTGATGAGCCTTACAGCATAGCTCCCGAAATTGCCATCGAAAACAATACCCAAAACCGAAGTTTGCTGGGGTTTTCAGTTAAACCCGAAAACGACTATCTGAAAAGCCGTGTTCCGGTGCTGTTGAACTCAGATGTATGCATTTCTCTGGCATCTCCTTGTCATTCTATGTCAGATTATTTTTACCGGAATGTTTCGGCCGACGAACTGATTTTTATACACGAAGGCAAAGGCGTGTTGCGCACTATGTATGGAGAAATTCAATTCGGATATGGCGATCATGTAGTTATTCCGCGCGGAGTTACTTACCAGATTGAATTTTCGACAGAACAGAACCGCCTTTTTATTGTCGAATCCTATACTCCTTTCCGGTTTCCTAAGCGCTATGTGAACGTAATGGGTCAGTTACTCGAGAATTCGCCACTTTGCGAACGTGATATTAAAACTCCCGAAAACCTGGTTACGCTCGACCAAATGGGCGACTTTAAAGTTCTGATTAAAAAAAATGATATGATTTTCCCTTACCATTTTGCATCTCATCCTTTTGATGTAATTGGCTGGGATGGCTGTCATTACCCCTGGTCATTTTCAATTCACGATTTTGAACCCATAACCGGGCGGGTTCATCAGCCACCGCCTGTACATCAAACTTTGGAAGCCAATAATTTCGTGATGTGTGCTTTTGTGCCCAGGCTTTACGATTACCATCCGGAAGCCATACCAGCACCTTATAATCACAGTAATGTTGATTCCGATGAAGTGCTTTATTATGTGGATGGCGAGTTTATGAGCCGCAAGCACGTCGAACGTGGTCAGATTACGTTGCACCCCATTGGCCTGGTACATGGCCCTCATCCCGGTGCTGTAGAAAAGAGCATTGGCGTTAAAGAAACAAGGGAATTAGCTGTAATGGTTGATACTTTCAAACCCCTGAAAATCACAAAACAGGCGCTGGAATTGGAAGATAGGGAGTATTATAAATCATGGGTGGAATAATAAATAAGGAATTAATTTCTCCAAAATACATTAACAATGGATAACAAAGATTTTCTCCCTATCAACGGAACCGACTATGTTGAATTCTATGTCGGGAATGCCAAACAGACAGCTCATTATTACCAGACAGCTTTTGGCTTTCAGCCTTGCGCTTATGCTGGCCTCGAAACCGGGCTTACCGATCGCACTTCCTATGTGCTGCAACAAGGTAAAATCCGATTCATACTCACCACAGCACTTGTACCCGATTCACTTATCGGCGAACATGTGAAGCAGCATGGCGATGGCGTAAAAGTGGTGGCTTTATGGGTTGATGATGCACGGAAATCATTCGAAGAAACTACCAGCCGCGGCGCAAAACCTTATTTGCAGCCTACAGTTCAGAAGGATAAAGATGGCGAAGTCGTATTGTCGGGAATTCATATTTACGGCGAAACGGTACACATTTTTGTTGAAAGGAAAAATTACCAAGGAATATTTCTGCCCGGCTATATAAAATGGGAACCGGAATACCAGCCTTCGGATGTCGGACTGAAATACGTGGATCATATGGTTGGCAATGTCGACTGGGGTCAGATGAATGTCTGGACCGAATTTTACGCCAAAGTGATGGGATTCAATCAGTTAATTTCGTTCGACGATAACGATATTTCGACTGAATACACGGCATTGATGAGCAAGGTTATGTCGAATAACAACGGTTTTATAAAATTCCCTATCAATGAGCCAGCCAAAGGGAAGAAGAAATCGCAGATTGAAGAATATATCGATTACTACCGGGGTTCCGGCGTTCAGCATGTGGCCATGGCAACCGATAATATTATGCTCACCGTTAGAGAATTACGCAAACGAGGCGTGGAATTCCTGACTGTGCCCGAAAGTTATTACGAAACCGTAACCGAACGTGTAGGACTTATCGAAGAAGATCTGAAAGTCCTTCAGAATCTGGGTGTGCTGATTGACAGAGACGATGAAGGTTATCTTCTGCAACTGTTTACCAAACCGGTAGAGGATCGCCCAACTGTATTTTATGAAATTATTCAGCGCAAAGGCGCAAAATCTTTTGGCAAAGGCAATTTTAAAGCCTTGTTCGAAAGTATCGAAAGAGAGCAGGCAAGACGGGGAACGCTTTAGTTGTTATGGAGTGATTCCAACTTGCGTTTCTGGTTGATGGGTTGTTTATAAGTTGATTAGTTGATAGGTTGATTGGTTGATTGGTTGATGAGTTTAACCCTGAAAAACAACAACAATGACTTTTCAACAGTTCAAACATGCACAGATCGACCTCACAACCTTTCAACTGACAAACCTATCAACTGATCAACTAATCAACCCATCAACCCATCAACTAACAATCAAACAACCCTATGAAATCGTGGATTGAAATTACAGCAGACAGTGATTTTTCTTTGGATAATATACCTTTCGGGATAGGAGCGATTCCTGACAGCGGGCTGTGCATCTGCACCCGAATTGGTGAAACAGTGATCAACCTTGCCGGTATGTCGCGTTTAGGTTATTTTGACCAGATTGGCTTCAAAGTCTCCGATTTTGAAAAACCTGCTTTAAATGACTTTATTGCAAAAGGCAAAAAAACAAGCTGTAGGGTGCGCACGATTATACAGGAATGTTTTCTGAGTGAAAATTACAGTGAATCTGAGGCAATGTTGATAAGAGAGATGGCTCTTTATGATGCTTCTCAGGTTCAGATGAAAATGCCGCTGCAGGTGGGCGATTATACCGATTTTTATTCGAGTATCGAACATGCCACCAACGTCGGAATCATGTTTCGCGACCCGGCGAATGCATTGTTGCCGAACTGGAGGCAAATTCCTGTCGGTTATCATGGAAGGGCTTCAAGTATAATAGTTTCGGGTACTGAAGTTTATCGTCCAAAAGGCCAGATAAAACCGGTAAATGCAGATGCACCCGTTTTTTGTCCCACCAACCAGCTTGATTTTGAACTGGAAACTGCTTTCGTAATAGGCAAGGGTAACCTGTTGGGTGACAGCATTTCAACGGGCGACGCCGAGGATCATATTTTCGGGATAGTGCTTTTCAACGACCTTTCGGCCCGTGATATACAAAGTTGGGAGTATGTGCCTCTCGGACCGTTTCTTTCGAAAAATTTCGCTTCGGTCATTTCGCCCTGGGTGGTTACTCTCGAAGCACTCGAGCCATTCAGGACCAAAGGCCCTGAACAACAACCGGAAGTATTGCCTTACCTTCGTTTTGAAGGAGATCGTAATTTTGATATTAATCTTGAAGTGCTGATCAAGCCCGAAAATAGCCTTGAGGTTTGTGTCAGCAAATCCAATTTTAAGTATATGTACTGGAATATGAGCCAGCAATTGGCCCATCATACGGTGAACGGTTGCAATATGCGTATTGGCGACCTTTGCGGAAGCGGAACCATCAGCGGATCCGATGCTGGAAGTTACGGCAGTATGCTCGAATTGACCTGGAAAGGAACTAAGCCGATACTTCTGCCCGATGGCAGTGAACGAAAATTTATTAACGACAACGATACTGTTCTAATTCGGGGCTTTGGCGAAAAAGACGGGATCCGTGTTGGTTTTGGGGAAGCTAGTGTAAAGATAAAGCCAGCTAAGTAACAATGTAATTTTTGATTTGAGGCTGGTTCTCGGTTGGATATCTGGCTGTTGGCTGACATATGCCTCTCTTATGATGTAAGATGCTGAATACGAAGATTATATTTTTGCAGTCCCAAAGAAATCTAACCTAAATGTAAAAATCTCGTCAGAATAGGATAAAATCAGAAGCTATGAACTCATCCGAATTTAAAGTTAAAGGTGAAGACCTGATGCGCAAAATCCGCGAACTGATTGACGAAGGAAATGTAAATCGCATTATCATCAAGGATCACGAAGGAAAAGTTTACCTGGAAATTCCTGTAACACTGGGAGTAATTGGTGCAGTAATTGCACCTATACTGGCTGCCGTAGGTGCATTGGCAGCTCTTGCAGCCGATTTTACAATCGAAGTTATCCGTAAAGATCAGTGATTTACCTTGCCGATTTTCTCTTCGATGGAATTGATTTTCTGCTGCATTCTGCCGGTCGAACCTTCGCGGATATCAAAAGTAACTGTGCAGTAAACCCTGCTGCAGTCGTTTTGTAATAAAGAATACGCCTTGTTCACTACTGACTGTGCTTCTTCGAGTGTTTCAGTCTCGATGATTGTACCCATTGCGCTGAGCTGGTAGGGCAACTCGCTGTCACGAATCATAGCGATAACGCGGCTTACGTAAGGACTTGCGCTTGCGCCTTTATCTGTTGGGAACATTGCAAATTGCATAAGTACTGACATAGAAATTTGGTTTTAGGGGTTGGGGGTTGGGGTTTCAGAGTTGCAGGTTTCAGAGTTTCAGGTTTCAGGGTTGCAGAGTTGCAGAGTTTCAGGTTTAGAAATTTCTGATTTCAAAGTTTCACTTTCCAGTTTCTACTTATTCGAGTTTCCAGATTCCAGATTCCAGATTCCAGATTCCACTTTTTCCAGTTTCCAGATTCCGGAATCACAAACCATTCCAGATTTCCCACGACTTTTCGGCCTGTAGTTCAAGCATTTGCGATCCATTGATAGTGGAAGCTCCTGCTTCGCGTCCTTTTTGCAGAAACCTGGTTTCAGCGGGATTATAAACCAGGTCATAAAGCAGATGCTCATTTCCAAGAAATTGATAAGGAATATCAGGGTATAACTCAGTTTCAGGGTACGTTCCAACCGGCGTAGTATTGATAATGAGCAAGTTGTCGCTAATTAGATTTTGATTTAGCTGGGAATATAGCAACTGTTTTTCATCCTGCTTCGATCGCGATACGATTGTATAGTTTATTCCCATATCACGTAAGGTATAGCAAACAGCTTTCGAGGCACCTCCCGTGCCAAGCACAAGCGCATTCCTATGATGTGATTTCAATAAAGGTATCAACGATAGCCTGAAACCGTAAACATCTGTATTATAACCTGTTAAATTTATTTCGGAAGTAGATCGCTGGATTTTAACACAGTTTACCGCACCGATAGCAGCTGCTTCATTGCTGATATGATCCAAATACGGCAAAATAGATGATTTATAGGGAATAGTTACATTAAATCCTTGTAAATCCGGTAGCCGGTAAATTAATGATGGAAGCATGGAAATATCTTCCAATGGGAAAAGACGGTATTCAGTTTCTGAAATGCGTTCATTATCAAACTTTTTCTTAAAATACTGTGCAGAAAAAGAGTGTGAGAGAGGAAAACCGATCAGTCCGAACAACCGCATGATTATCTGACGGTGTTTTTCTTGGTCAGATTGATGTACACTTTGTATGCATAATATAAGAATGCCAGTCCAAGAACTGCAACTACCACAATATCAATGGTATGACTATATTTCATAACTTCCGACCAGTTTTCTTTTAATTTAAATCCCACGTAAGCCAGGAAAGCATTCCACATCCCTGCTCCCAGAATGGTGTAAACCGAAAATTTCCAGATATTCATCTTCCCTAATCCTGCCGGAATACTAATCATATGGCGGATAATCGGGATAAAACGGGAAATAAATATGGTAAGTTCGCCTCGTTTGGCAAAAAACCGTTCGGTGATTTCAAGGTCATGTGTATCGAGGAGAAGATATTTCCCGAAACGTTTAATAAAAGGTTTCCCGCCATAAAATCCCATGGTGTAAGATGCCAATGAACCGACAATGCTCCCCAAAGTGCTCGCAATAATAACACCCGTAAATGTAAACTGCCCGGTAACGATCAGGAATCCTGCAAAAGGCATCACAGCTTCGCTTGGAACCGGGAAAACCATGCTTTCGAGTACCATCAGTAAAAAGATTCCGGGATAGGAAGTAACGGCGATAAAAGCCACAGCGGTGTTAGCAATCCATTGTGTAATTCCCATTATAGTCAGGGGTTAGGTTTTGGGGGTTAGGGTATAGGGAGGAAAAAGGGTCACGCTTTGCGCGTTTTATTGATTATTATAGGAGGCAATTACGGCGAGTATCTCGGTGGAATTTCTGGCTTTTTCTGAATATTCAAGCAGTTGTACGTGTGCTTCAAAGTCCATGGTTAAAGCGATAAAAAGCTCGAGAATGGCTTCTTTGTGTTTGCCTGATTCGTAAAGGTAAGCAATGCGGCGGTAAGCAAGCGCGCTGTTTTCGCCCTGGTAATAAATGCCGTTCTCAAGTATTTCGAGTGCTTTACTGAAATCTTTTTTTATTTCGGCATAAAAATCGGAATAATCGAGCCAGATTTCGGCATGGTAAGGTTCGAGTTCACTTGCTTTTTCGTATGCTAAAGCGGCTTCATCCTCCAGTCCAAGAGCAAGTTGCGTTTCAGCAAGCACAATATAATATTCGGCATTATCTGATTCAATTTTTATAGCCTGTTCGATATGAGATAATGCTTCACTGTATTGCTCCAACTCAACAAAACATAGTCCGATTCCCATCCAGGCATCCGAAAAATGGCGTTCGAGGCTGATGGATTTCCTGTAAAATTCAATGGCGGTTTCATATTTTTCCATACTGGCATAACAATCGCCGATATAGTAATTGGTCATCGAATCGGGTTTCTCGAGTTCGAAGGTCTGCTTATAAACATTGATGGCTTCCTGGTACATCTCCATTTGTTCGTAGCACTGTGCTTTGCTGAAATATGCCGGTGTAAAAGTGGGATCAATGGCAATCGAATAATCGAAGCCGTCAATTGCTTTTTCGTACAATTCGAGTGTGCTGTAAGCTATCCCCAGGTTGTACCATGCAACAAGTGAATAAGGTCGGGTGTCGATTTCGCTGGTGAAAAATGCTATCGCTTCTTCGCTCATTTGCCCCATTTCGTAGCAGTAGCCGATTTCATACAAGAGGCTTTCATTCTCTTTATTGAGTCGTATTGCCTTTTTCAGATGCTCGGCTGCATTTTTGTAGTCGCGAAGATTCTGGTACTCAAAAGCAATGCTGGTGTGGATTTCATCCAAATCTTCATCCACCTTGGCCAACGATTTCTGGTATTCTTTAATTGCTTCAGCATGTTTATGCATCGAACTGTATACCGTTGCACGTGTAAGGGAAATATCCGGGTTTTGAGGATCGACTGCTTCCAGGCTATTCAGCCTGGCAAGGGCTTTTTCGGGTTCGCCGTTATTCAGAAAGTACTGAGCCTTAAATACCTGGAAACTTACTTCGGCAGGAAATTGCTCCATGGCATAATCAATAGCTTTTTGGGCTTTCACCAATTCAGCCTCACTGAAATAATAGTAAATGATATCCTCCAGTTCGCCACTATCGAAAAAGGAATATCCACCCTCCCCGGAAACGCTTTCGAAGCGTTCGAGCAGTTCGCGCAGGTATTCTTGGTCTTCCTCGTAATTATCCATTTTAATTTACCAATTTTAGTTCTGCAAAGGTAATAATTTTTAGGATTGGGTTTTTAGCCTTTCCAAAACTAGAATCAAAAACCTGAATATTTGATCTGTTCAGTATGTTCAATGGCTGGCTAATTGTATCTTTGCAGAAAAAAGCTGTATGACATTAATCAAAAGTATTTCAGGAATCAGGGGCACCATAGGCGGGAAACCGGACTTTAACCTTACTCCATCGGATATTGTAAAATTTGTTACCGGATATGCTATTTATATTAAAAGCGAACATCCCGAGGGAAAAATTAAGTTGATCGTTGGTCGGGATGCACGGATTTCGGGTACAATGGTTAACAGCTTGGTATGCGGCACTTTAATGGGAATGGGAATGGATGTGATTGATCTTGGTCTTTCCACTACGCCTACGGTTGAAGTTGCTGTAACGACTTTTAAAGCCCAGGGTGGAATAATACTTACTGCGAGCCACAATCCTGGTGAATGGAATGCTTTAAAACTACTCAATTCTCAAGGTGAATTTCTTGATGCCGTTGCAGGTAAAACTGTTTTAGAAAATGCCGAAACAAAGGATGTAGAATACTGCTCAGTTAATTCATTGGGAAGCTATAAACTTGATACCACTTTTATAGAAAAACATATAAAAATGGTGCTCGATCTCCCCTTGGTGGATGTTTCGGCCATCAAAAAAGCAAATTTCAAAGTTGTAATCGATGCGGTAAATTCTACCGGTGGAATTGCAATTCCAGCATTATTGGCATCTTTAGGCGTTGAGCAGGTAATTGAGCTGTATTGTGAACCTACAGGCCTTTTTCCACACAATCCCGAACCTTTGCCGGAGCATTTGTATGAATTGAGCAAAACGGTAGTTAATAGCAAAGCAGATGTTGGTTTTGTCGTGGATCCCGATGTCGACAGGTTGGCAATTGTTTGCGAAAATGGTGCCATGTTTGGTGAAGAATACACCCTGGTGGCTGTGGCAGATTACGTGCTTAGTCATACACCCGGCAACACGGTTTCCAATATGTCGTCGACCCGCGCTTTACTGGATGTTACTGAGGCCAAAGGACAGAGCTATTCTGCATCGGCAGTCGGAGAAGTGAATGTGGTACAAATGATGAAAGATACCAATGCCATTATTGGTGGCGAAGGCAATGGGGGTGTCATATATCCTGAATTGCATTACGGCCGCGATGCCTTGGTTGGTATTGCCCTGTTTCTGACTCATTTGGCTAAAACCGGGCTTTGCTGTTCGCAACTCAGGGCAACGTATCCCGATTACACCATTTCGAAAAATAAAATTACTCTTTCTCCCGGAATGGATACGGATAGGATTTTGCAAAAAATTCAAGAGAAATATAAAGATCAGCCTAACAGCACGATTGACGGGGTGAAAATTGAATTCGGAAACGAGTGGGTTCACCTTCGCAAATCAAATACCGAACCGATCATCAGGATATATTCTGAAAGTGTTTCTGCTCAGAAAGCTGAGGAATTGGCTCATCGTATTTTGCAGGATATTAAGGAGTTGATGTAGGGTTTCAAGGTTTCATCCTTATTCGTGCACTGAGCGCAGCCGAAGTGCAGGGTTTCATGTTTCAGAGTTGGCAACACAATGAATATTGTCCATTGTTCATTGTCCATTGTTCATTGTCCATTGTCTATTATCTTCCTCCTGTTAGTAAATTGTGAATTACTATTTTACAAACTCATTCTGTCATTATCTTTAAAGTCTTACTTTAGCCGACTTTACTACTAATTAACATGTTATGGCAAAACGTGGGAAGAAGAAACCCCGGAAGATCAAGTTCTACAAAAAGATCCTGAAAATTCCGGAATCGGAGAATAAAAAACTCAAGCAATTTTGCAGTACAAATCACACAACCGAAAATAAGGTTTTCCGAAAGGCATTACGACAATTCCTACAAAATAATGCACAGCATATAACTCATTTGCATACTGAGGTAAACGTTAACCAATTGAGCCTTTTCGATTTTAGTGGCGATGAAAATGGAGAAACAGGTACGAGGATATCTTATTTATAAGAATCTCAGTAGCCGATTAGAACTGTACTTCTTTATTTTCAGAAGGGGTGAGGGGCGACAAGGCGAGGGGTGAGCGCCGAAAATATGCCGGTAAATTGATTCTTGAATTCTTCCGTCCACAGACTCTAGGCTCGTGTCTCTTTCTGACAAACCCATTTTTGATATTGAAATTTCAGCCCTGTCCTCCCGCAAATTATCTCATGGGAACCTCTATAAAAAGTAACCTGGAATCATTAACAGACTGAATTTGAATAGATTCGGTATCACTTATCGCAATTGCATCTCTTGAAGTCAAGGCGTTTTCATGAACTGAAATTTTTCCGTCAATTACAAAAACAAAAACACCATTGCCGGGTATACTGACATTGTAGGAAACTGAACCCCCATTAATAAGCCTTATCGTGGAAATGTAGGCATCCTGGTGGAGCCATAAGGCATCATCCTGTTGAGCGTTATCCGGTGTTACCAGGGTTATCAGTTTGTTTTCGGCATCCTTTTCTGCAAAGTATTTTTGATCGTACCTGGGCTTCAGGCCTTTTTCGCGCGGGAAAATCCATAACTGAAATAATTTCACTGTCTCCGTTTCCGAATGGTTGTATTCAGCATGGTAAATACCTGTTCCTGCGCTCATTACCTGTACTTCGCCGGGATTTATCACCTGTATATTTCCCATACTGTCGCGGTGTTCAAGCGCACCTTCGAGCATAATGGTAACAATTTCCATATTATTGTGCGGATGCAGATCAAAGCCGCCGCCACCGTCAATTGTGTCGTCATTCAGCACCCGTAAGCAACCGAATTGTTCGCGTGCCGGGTTGAAATAGGTGGAAAAACTGAAACTATAAAAGGTATCGAGCCAGCCATGATTAGCATGACCACGTTCAATAGCCGGATGTAATTCTGTTTTCATAAAACAAGGGTAAATATTTTTGTTTGCTTAAAAATAACAATTCAGGCAGCAAAATGTTGGACCGAAAACGGGTAAAACCGGTCATTCTAACCTTTAAATCCCTGGTAGGGTTGCCGCATGAGGATAGATCGGCCCAGGGTAATCTCATCTGTATAATCGAGTTCATCGCCTACGGGGATGCCACGTGCAATGATAGAAATGTTTACCTCAAAGTGTTTCAATATTTTATACAGGTAAAAATTCGTGGTGTCACCTTCGACCGTTGCCGGTAATGCCATAATGATTTCTTTAAAAGTACCGCTTTCTGCCTTCGTAATGATGGGAGAAATGCTCAGGTCGGAAGGTCCGATGCCCTCAACCGGCGAAATTATCCCGCCCAGAATATGATAAACGCCTTTAAATTGCCCGGTATTCTCAATGGCGAGCATGTCGCGGATGTCTTCGACGACGCATAAGGTGGAATGATCGCGTTTAGCATTGGAGCAAATATCACAGACTTCACGATCCGAAATATTGTTACAGATGGTACAGTACTTGATTTCACTTCGAAGTTTTAATATAGATTCGCCTAAGGCAGCAGCGATTTCCGGTTGTTGTTTCAACAGGTGCAAGGCCAGCCGCAAAGCCGATTTTTGCCCGATTCCGGGCAGGCGGGTAAATTCGCTGACCACATTTTTAAGCAGAACTGATGAATAATTGCCCTCCATGATTTTTCAAATTATCACCTCAAAAGTAGGTAATTTTTACCCCATTTCAGTAAAATTCAGCAGAAAGGCCAGGGTCAACGCACTTAAATCATCAATATTTTCAGCAAAAAGTCATTATCCCACCCAGCTTTGAGTCTTTTGGAGATGAGACTCATAGTTGAGTTTTCTTGTTTTAGCAGATTCAGCGCTATTTTTCTCACTACGGCAAAATTCTGTGCAGCATTTTTATCTCTTTTTCTCTGTTCATCTTCCCTGAAGGTCATGTCCAAAGTCCAAT
>JBAXBJ010000119.1:0-13312 GCA_037142075.1 Bacteroidota bacterium | reverse complement strand
AAAGACAGAAATTAAATCATATTCACTTGCCGAGATGAAAGATAAATATATCGGCAAACCTGGTACCGAAGACCGGGACCAATACGAGTACGAACTCCGGATGGACGTTTTGGGAAAAATGATTAAAACGGCTCGACAAGAACGAAACCTGACACAAGAACAATTGGGAAAGCTTGTTGGTGTTCAGAAATCTCAAATTTCAAAACTTGAAAGCAATACAAACAGTGCGACAATTGACACGATTTTGAAAGTCTTCAAAGCACTTAAAGCAGACATTCATTTCAATGTAACGCTTGAAAAACATTATGTTCAACTTGTCTAAAAAGAAAGGCGAACGCATAAGACTTTAGTATGTCGAAAAAAATATCGTTGCTAATATGTTTGCTGATAAGCATTTACTATATTAAATCTACCTTTGACCTAGCCCCTTGGGCACATAAAAAAATAATCGATCAGGACATCGTTTTTTATTACGAATACGTTCCTGCAGTGTTTATTTACCACGACCTTGGTTTCAATTTTCCCTCACAAAATCCCGGATTTCAAGGTACCGTTTGGTGTATTCCCACACCCACTGGTAATGGTATTTCGAAAATGACCATGGGAACGGCAGTGTTGTATTCGCCTGTTTTCGGCATAGCACATCTTTACACAAAACTTACAGGCGGACTGGCCGACGGATATTCGCCAAATTATCACATGGCTCTTATCTGGGCCGGTGTATTATATTTTATACTTGGGATTCTGCTTCTTCGAAAAAGTCTTTTGCATTTTTTCGACGATACCGTCGTTTCCATTGTACTGATTTCCCTGAGTTTCGGCACCAATCTTTTCAATTATGCTTCCTGGGAAGGGGCCATGTCGCATATTTACAGCTTCTTTGTGTTTGCCCTGGCGCTATGGGCATTTCTGAAATGGATGAAATCACCAACATATTGGGTTACCCTGATTCTGGGGCTTGCTCTCGGAATGATTGTACTTATCAGGCCGACTAATGCAACTTTTATCCTGTTTCTGGCGCTGTATTTCTTTCTCCGCCCAATACCTTTTAAAGAAAAATGGCAGTTTATTGCCGGTTTGAAATGGAAGCTGCTTTTGCTTGTCATCTCTGCCATACTTGTATGTGTGCCGCAGATCATGTATTGGAAGATTTACACAGATCATTACTTTTACTTTTCGTACCTGGGCGAGCGTTTCTATTTTAACAACCCGCATATTATTGACGGCTTATTCTCGTTCAATAAAGGCTGGTTTGTTTATACGCCGCTTATGTGGCTGGCAGTTGCCGGCTTGTTTGTTATGCGCGGTGCACTGAAAGCCTGGCTGTGGCCAACCATTATTGCAATGATGCTAAGCTTTTACATTATTTTTAGTTGGTGGTGCTGGTGGTATGGCGGAGGTTTTAGCGCCAGGGCATTGGTTGAGTTTTACGTGGTCATGAGTATTCCTTTAGGAGCGTTTTTCGCTTTTATCGCAAAGAAGAACTTAGTTGTTAAAGGAATAACGACCGTTTTGGTGGTATTTCTCCTTTGGTTGAATTTATTTCAGCACGAGCAGTACCGCAAATCATTGCTTCATTGGGATTCCATGTCGAAAGAAGCATATTGGGCAATTTGGGGGAAACAATCGTGGCCCGAAAACTACGATAAAATGCTGTTGCACCTCGATGCCGAAAAAGCAAAAAAGGGAGAAAGTGCATATCCTTAGAATGGATAAGATAGGAACTTTCTTATGAGCAAACGTATAAGGCAAAATGTAAAGTTCAAAATTCAAAAAGCAAAATTCAAGAAGAGCGTTGAAAAAAAAATCTTTTAAAAAATGAGGGAACATCTGCTTGGAAAGAACTCCTGTAATCATACAATTCTGCAGGTTTATCCTGTTTAACAATACTTTATCTTGCTTAAGCCGATCACTCAATAACATCACTAATGAACTCATCACTCCACTTTAATTTTTGAATTTTGCTCTTTGAATTTTGCTTTTTGAATTAAACAGAAGTGAATGTTAAGCCAAAAATCATCTTTTTAAAAGAGCTCTCTTAAATAGCACAAAAAACATTTGCAATCATGCCGAAAATGGATTGGATAAAATCAAAATGGGTCTCGAACCTGGTCTTTAGTTTACTTTTTATAGGCCTTTGCTGGTTTTATAATTATGGTGAAACCTTTTTCCAGCCACCTCAGTCGGTTCATATCTGGAGGCAAACGAACGGCCTTTCGATTACGCAGATGTATTTCGACTATAACCTGAATTTCTTCCAGCCAGAAATCCAGAACCAGATGAGCGACGAAGGTGTGAGCGGCAAAACTGCCGGCGAATTGCCTGTAATTTATTTTGCTATGGCTAAAATCTGGCTGCTTATCGGCAAGTCAGAATGGTCGTTCCGGCTTTTTCAACTCTTAATACTTTTCTCCGGTCTTTTCCTGTTATTCAGGATGTTGATATCGCTGACAGGGAATGCCATCAGGGCGGGATTTATCAGTATGCTGGTGTTTACCTCGCCCATGTTTGTGTTTTTCGGCCCGAATTTCTTACCCGATGCCCCCGCGCTTGCATTTACTTTCGTGGCCTGGTTTTTCCTTTACCAGTTTACCGAAAAAAGAAAGTACCTTTCACTCTGGCTATCAGCCGTTTTCTTCTTCCTGGCCATAGGGCTAAAAATAACAACAGGAACCAGTTTTATTGCCATTGGTTTGTGGTGCATTCTCGAAAAATTCTTCGTGAAAGACGAAAAAAGAGTTTTTAATTTCAAACTCAAACATTACCTGCCGTTTATTGTAAGTGCTTTGCTGACAGTCGCATGGAATTATTATGTTAACTACTACGACGCCTTGCATAAAGCCGATTTTTCGTTTCGCGGTATCTGGCCGATTTGGGATATGGCTCCGGGACAATTTGCCCGCATCATAGATGTACTGGATAAAATCTATTTCAAAGAGTTCTTTTCTCCGCCTTTACAATATGCCACCGTACTGGTTTGGATATTTATGTTGATTAAAATTAAAAAAGTAGCTCCTTTTTCCAGGTTTTTATTGATCATAATGCCCTTAAGTTTTGCAGCCATACTCGCCTTGTGGTTCCAGGTGCTCGAGGGTCACGATTACTACCTGATTACCCAAATTCAGGTACTGGTGATGGTGTGGGCGATATTCTTCATTTACCTGAAAGATAAAAAGTTATGGAACAACCCTGTTGCCTATGTAATTCTCCTTGTTGTTTTCGACCTGCTTGCCAACGATGCGGCGTTTCGGCATAAAGAACGGTACGTGGGTTGGATGAATGATGGCTATAAATTGCACATGGAAGCTTTAACGGAGATTGGCCCTTATTTCGAAAAATGGAATATCAAACCGGAAGATAAAGTAATATCGGTGCCTGATAATTCTATCAACGCTTCCTTATATTATATGAACCGAAAGGGCTATACCGACTTTGGCAGCGATTTTACACAGGAAGCAACGTTCAGAAGACGTATTTATCAGGGTGCTACTTACTTGATCATAAACGATACAACTATTTTGCAACAACCCATAATTCAAATGTTTACACATACTTTCGTGGGTCAATACCGGAATATACGTGTTTACAGTTTAAAACCGGTTATTCACCAATAATTTGCATAATAGCGGCTATAATACTAATTTTACCGGTCAAAGAAAGCATATTGATACCAGATTTTCTGTATAATTTTTAAATCAGAAAGCATCTGAGTCTATATTTCTGTTTTTTCTAAATGGTAAGTAAAATGCTCTCTTTTACAAATATATCGCTATGGCTATAAGTACCAATCTCAAACTTTCTGTAATTATTCCTGCTTACAACGAGCAGGCCACCATATTCAACATTCTTCAGCGGGTTAGTGCTGTTGAACTTATACAAGGTATTGAAAAAGAAATGGTTGTAGTAAACGACTGTTCGAAGGATGGAACCGAAGCCGAATTAATGCGCTTCCGGAGTGAATTTCCCGGCATCGAAATCAATTACCAGAAACATGAGGTGAACCGCGGAAAAGGTGCTGCCCTGCGTACAGGCATACAATCGGCTACCGGCGATTTTATTATTGTTCAGGATGCCGACCTGGAGTACGATCCCCGCGAATTTAATATTTTACTCCAGCCTATTCTCGATGGGTTTGCCGATGTGGTTTACGGAAGCCGGTTTGTTGGCGGAAGACCTCACCGGGTCTTATTTTTCATGCATACCATTGGCAACAGGTTGCTCACATTTTCGTCGAACTTACTCACTAATATCAACCTTTCGGATATGGAGACCTGTTACAAACTCTTCAAATCCGATGTTATAAAAAGCATTATGCTGAAGGAAAACCGTTTTGGTTTTGAACCGGAAGTTACGGCTAAAATAAGCCGCATTAAAAACATCCGGATATACGAAGTGGGTATTTCATATTACGGACGCACCTATGCCGAAGGAAAAAAGATCAGTTGGAAGGACGGTTTCAGGGCATTTTATTGCATTGCCAAATACAATATCTTCAGCAGGTAATTTCCCCGATACCCTTCGCCTGATGATAATCGTTTTGGCTAAATAGTATACTGTTCAACCTCATTGCCTGGCTCGCGGACACGACGTTATAGCCAGCTAACTACTTGGTAAAATGCGATTGAATTTATAGCTTTGTCAAATTGATTTTCAGGCAAAAACATCCCAAAAACCGGCAAACACCAGTATGAAATTATCCGATAAAACGATTGCCCCAATTGTTCTGCTTATTACCGGAATCATGTTGGTTTTACTTCATTGGTTTTCCACCGGGGTAAACGGAGAAACTGATTCCATTACTCATTACCAACTGGCTCGCTATGCTTTTGAGTATCCTGCCAATTTTCTGAATCACTGGGGCAAACCGCTGTTCACCATACTTTCGGCTCCATTGGCTCAATTCGGCTACGACGGGGCTATTGTATTTAACCTGATTTGTGGCTTGTTAAGTGCATGGTTTGCCTACCTCATTGCCGTGCGAATGGAATACCGAAATGCCTGGGTTGCCATTGTTTTCACTGTTTTCACACCGGTTTACCTTTTCATCATGTACACCAGCCTGACAGAAATCCTTTTCAGCCTGGTCCTTATATCATCCATCTATCTGTTTGTAAGTAAACGCTTTATAGGTTCGGCTATAATAATTTCAGTGATTCCATTTGCCCGTACCGAGGGGATGATGTTCGTGGTTCTGTTTATCCCGGCACTGCTGTGGATGAAACAATACAAAGCACTTCCTTTCTTGCTTACCGGCTTTATTATTTTCAGTATCGCCGGTTGGCCGCTGCATCACGATCTGCTTTGGTTTTTTACAAAAATGCCTTACAGCAGCAGTGGTTCCGATTTGTATGGCAAAGGATCGTTCTGGTATTATTTCCAGGAATTGCCTTTTATAATGAACTACCCGCTGATAATATTGGGTATTACCGGTCTTGCTTTTATCATACTCAACCTAAAAAAAGGATTTAAAAACCTTCACGACGTTAAATATGTGAGTCTTTATTTCCTTATCCTTCCTTCCTTTTTTGGGTTCATTCTTGCCCAGAGTTTTCTTTGGTGGCAGGGCATGATGGGCGTTCTGGGCTCCACCCGTTTTATTGCCTGCGTACTTCCTTTAACTTCCATTGTTGCCCTTGCCGGGTTCAATTGGGTGATGGAAAAGGCAAAACCAATCAAAGTTTTATATACACTGCTATTCGTTTTTGTGCTATCGCTGGTCATTTACAAGCCTTTTACGTACGGCATGGTACCCATGAAAACAGGAATAAATTTTGCCGTGATGGAAAAACTCACCACCTGGCTCAAGGCCTCTCCTTTTCAAAACAGGAAGGCTTTTTACTCCGATTCCATGTTTCCGTTTTATATGGATATAGATCCGCTGGATCAAAAAAAATGCTTTAAATATTTTAACTACGAAAATACAGATCCTGCAACTCTGTTACAAAACGGCGAATTGCTGATATGGGATGCGCAGTTTGCCGGTTACGAAGGGCATTTGCCGTTCGACTCTCTTATGAAGAACAACAACCTCCGGCTGCTTAATATCTTCACGCCGGCCGAAAGCTTTACCATTATTGGCGGTGCCAAATACAAACTGGCTGTGTTTATGAAAGCACCCCGCGATACCACCAAAGCCGTTTATAAACAGTTTTATGTTAACGACTTCGAAAGCGGGTTGTCGCAGGATCTGGTGAAACATACATCCACTGAATACAAAAGCAGTGGCAAACAATCTATAGTTTTAAGCCCTGAATTTATTTACAGCCCTGCAAAAGAAGGTAAACTGACAAACCTGCCGGGTTTGAGCAATATCTCTTTACGGGCCAGTGTCCGTATCCTTATTCCTTCCTCTGCCGAAAAAGACAATGTTTTGCTTGTTGTTGGCGTTGATGATGAGAATAAAAAAGTCTATAAATACAATGTTTCAAAAAGCTCAGAAACCAAATATAAAGCAGGAGAATGGTTCGAGCTTTCCTTTACTGATGTGGTCGATCGCAACACTCCGGTCAACGGCACATATAAAACCTATGTATGGTACACCGGTAAAAATAAAGTTTATGTCGACGACCTGAAACTGGAATGGATGCCGGTGGGATTTGAGTAGGAGTTGTGAGAGATGAGTTATGAGATAATTTAGTGTTTTTGGGGGCATAATATTAAGCAAGAAATTATAAACATTAAACACAGAACTCAAAATGATAAAGGATTGCAAGCCCCCTAACTTTTTCATTCTTAATTTAATGTTCAATGTTTTTCATTACTTTTTTTAACTGGATTGCCCAGATTAGGTTTTCACCTTGTCACCTCTCGCCCTTGTCGCCCCTCGCTTTGTCACCCAGTCACCCAGTCGCTCCTTCGCCCCTCGCCTCATCAATAATACAGAATTGACTAAATGAATAAACTCCTGAAACCGACAAAATCCGCCTCAGCCCTGACAAGCTTCGCTCTCATAGCCGGGATTGTGTTTTTCAGGTTCGTTTATCCGCCGGTAAATATACTTTCATGGGATGTATTCGGGTATTATCTGTATCTGCCGGCAGCTTTTATCTATCACGATTTACGCCTACACGATATTGCATGGGTACAGCATCTGATCGATCAATACCAGACCACTTCCACTTTTTACCAGGCAACGTCACTTCCAGGGGGCGGATGGGTGATGAAATATTCGATGGGAATGGCTGTATTAAATGCCCCTGCATTTTTTATCGCACATATCATCAGCCTTTTAACCGGATTTAAAACGGATGGTTTTTCGCTGCCCTATCAGTATGCATGGGCCATCAGTGGGTTGGTATACGCCGCGATAGGAGTTGTAATGCTAAGGAAGATATTACTTGAGTTTTTCGACGACAGGATAACAAGTATTGTGCTTGTTATCATCGTATTGGCCACAAATTATTTTCAGCTTACGGCTTTCGAAGGCTTTCTTTCGCATAATTACACTTTTACACTTTACACATTTATAGTGTGGTTTACCATCCGCTGGCATGCGAAACCCGAATGGAAATCGGCTTTAGGCCTGGGACTGGCGATGGGTTTGGTCGTGCTGGTACGGCCATCGGAACTGGTCTGTTTCCTGATCCCATTACTATGGGGTATCAGCAATGCTGAAAACTTCAGGCAAAAACTAAACCTGATCAGATCGAACTATTGGCAGATGCTTCCACTGGTTTTGGCCGTTTTTATTGCCGGTTTACCCCAGTTGATCTACTGGAAATACACTTCCGGTCAATGGTTGTTTTACAGTTACAACAATGCAGGCGAAGGCTTCGATTTCGCCCGACCCTATGTGATGGAAGTTTTATTCAGTTTCCGAAAAGGCTGGCTTATCTATACGCCTGTAATGATCTTTGCCTTAGATGGCTTCGCCAGTCTTTTTAAAAAAAACAGGCCGCTTTTTTACAGCATTCTGATCTATTTTTTGGTTAACCTGTTTATCGTTTCAAGTTGGACCTGTTGGTGGTACGCCGGTGGCAGTTACAGCCAGCGGGCCCTATTATCGTCGTATGTATTGCTTGCTATTCCGCTTGGTTACCTGATACAGCAGCTGCAGGAACGGAATAAAATTCGCAGGTATTTGCTTTTCTCAGTCATGTTTCTGCTGTTAATGCTCAACCTTTTCCAGACATGGCAATGGGCACACGGTGTAATTGACCGCACACGGATGACAAAGGCCTATTACTTTGCTGTATTTGGAAAAACATCGTGTACCGAAGCCGACCGCAAATTATTGCTGATCGACCGTCCGGCGGATGCGGTTGAAGTATTGAAAAATGAAGTGGATTACCGAAAGCGGACGGCTACTTTATTTGATTTTGAGAATCTTGAGAACCAGGAACTGACACTGAATAAAGATACCGTTTTTGCCGGAAAATTCTCGCTTCGACTGGATGAAAAACATTCTTTCTCGCCCGCTTTCAAGATGCCATACTCGGAAATCACCTCAAAAGACCATGCCTGGCTGCGTGCCGAGGTGAAAGTGTTTCCGTTAAGGATAGAGGAAAATATGGCAAACCTGGTAATTACCTTTCAGCATAAAGGCGAACTTTACAATTACCGTGCGAGCAGCATTTCGTTGCCGGCGTACAGCATGAAACCCGGCCAATGGAATACCATGACCATGGACTACCTCACGCCTGAAGTCCGCTCGAAGGATGATTCCGTGACAATCTATTTCTGGTTACAAGGGAAAACGCCTGTTTTGATTGATAACCTTAAAATCGATATTTTCGATTAATACACAATCCGATAGGATAGAGACGCAATGCCTTGCGTCTCTATGCCGATAATCGGATTGGTTTTTGATACCGTTTTGAATGCAATATCCCCAATTTATTCATAAAATGCGACATGGATGTTTTTAACACACCCAGGGCGTATATAGTGCTGCGCATCAGGTTAATAGACGATGCTTCCTTGAAGTATTTGGTTGGACAGGTAATTTCGCCCACGGGAAATCCCATATAAATAATTTGTGAAATCATCTGGTTATCGAACACAAAATCATCGCTGTTTGCATGATAATCAACCGATTGTAATACTTCACGCGAAAATGCCCTGTAACCGGTATGGTACTCGGAAAGTTTCTGGTTTATAAGAATATTCTGAATAAGCGTCAGTCCTCGGTTCGAAATATATTTAATCATTGGCATACCGCCTTTAAGTGCCCCGTTACCCAGGATGCGGGAGCCGAAAACAACCGGAAATACATCATTGGCAATGAGATACGCCATGGATTGAATAAGCATGGGTGTGTATTGATAATCGGGATGCAGCATAATAACGATATCGCCACCAAGCTTCAGCGCTGCATCGTAACAGGTTTTCTGGTTTCCACCGTAGCCTTTGTTGTTTTCGTGCTGCAAAACATGCTTTATACCAATCTGGTGTGCCACATCCACCGTGTTGTCCCGGCTACGGTCGTCAACCAGAACCACCTCATCCACAATATCAAAAGGAATTTCCTTATATGTACGTTCCAGGGTTTGACCGGCATTGTAGGCTGGCAGCACTACCACAATTTTTTTTCCGTTTATCATATTTTCTCAATTCTATAAGTTTCTCTTTATCCGGCAGCAATTTCCGGGGGTAATCCTGATTTAATATTTGTCAATCCTAAAATCATCAAACCAGCAAGGACTGTTTCCATGGTTCCAAAGGTAGATTTTTAATTTATTACCTTTAAAATCATCAGGAATTTTAAAATTTAACATTACTTTTCCCCATCCTTTTTCATCGGTTTCTGTATATTCGCTTGATTGGAGATAAAACGGATCGGCCGTTCCCGCCGAGGCAACCAGGAAAGCATCCGGGCTGTTTGCGGTTTTCCAGATGCTGATTTCGTACCAATCGCTTGGCTTTACACCCGGGATTTCGTAATTCATTCCGTAACATTCTATCGTTGGCAGGCTGAAAGCATGTTTTCCTGAACGTGCTTTACCGCTGGCTACAGCTGAATTTTTACAAAACACAGTGCCGTCCGCCGACAAAACTGATTGCCCATCCGGGCTTAACGTTTCCAGGTCATTTTGCAACGACCATTTCGGAGTACCGCTATGCATCTTACCCTTAAAGAAATCCGAATTGGCGGTATCAACCTCAAAAACAGCCTGGACCCTGCTGTCGAAAAGCCGTTTCAGTTTTAATCCATTTGCCTCCACCTTTTTAAAATCCTCGTAGTTCAGTGGACCACCAACAAGCAGAATGCGCCCGCCATATTTCTTTATAAGTTCTTTTGCCGGAATATTGATTTCCCAGAATTGAAAGCTGTTTTCGGCCACATTGTAAAACAATCCTTCGGGAAACAATTCCATGAGTTTTTCGCTGCTATACTGCTTCGAATACACATTTCCCCACTTAAGCGAGGCGTATTCGTTGAAAGAGACAGGGTAATAATACACTTTCACATACGACTTGTACTCGCGATCAAGGCGTGCGAAAGTTTCGTTGGTACTCTGGTTCGACGAACGGTAGCCTTCGTAGGCCAGGGTCAGATCCGGTTTATTAAGCACGGCAAATCCAATAACGATCGCAACAAGAACCGGGAATGATTTGCTTAAAACCGAACGGCCTTTCTCCTGCAAACGACTGCTGATCAGTAAATAAATAAAAATGAGTACAAATCCTACAAGGCTTAGCGCCGGGAAAAGATAGTGATTGCTCTGGTAGTGCTTCGCAACCATCAATATACTGCCAAACTGTGCAACCAGCAATGAAATCAGGATCGAAAGCTCTTTTTTTGATTTTGCCGTACGTTGTTTCCTTCCGATAAAATTGGCGAACAATAAAACGAGAGCTGCCAAAATCATCACAATTACCAGCACCTTATTGTTTTTAACAATTAAAATCAGTGAGCTCATGTATTTTGCCGGATCAATAAACCCGGTACTACCGGAACCGTATGTGCCTGTATGCGTGCCCAGGTTCAGGAACCAGTTTGCCATATGCAGGTAGCCGGTAACAGCTGGCAGGGTGAACAATACAAACGATGGTATTATGGCACCTACATACAGCCATTTGTTTCGCTGTCCTTTGAGAACAATGAAAGGAATGATAAGTACCGGTAAAAAAGTCAGTTTTGTTGCCATTCCGAAACCGGCCAGCAAGCCAAATAAGAGCGAGAATTTTCTGTTTCCGCGATCATCCGATACATAAAACCTGAGCAGAAGGATAATTAAAACTGCAACAGCAGTGAATAACATCTGTTCCGGCGCCACTTTTGTAAAACACTCTTCGATTAATGTAACCGACAGGAAAGGTGCCACCTGCAGCAACAGGCCGGCCCAGAAGTTTTTCAAAACCGAAAAAGCAAAAAGTCCAAGCAGCAGCAATATGCATGCATTTAAAAGAATGAAACCTTTCCGTAATACTTCGATATAGAACTCTGAATTCGACAAAACATCCGTTTGAAGATCGGTGCCCGGGTGGCGGAATAAATGTGTAACACTAATAACAGCAGCGCTATACATCTGAACAGTCGTCCCCGGATTGTCAAAATGACCCACGGCTTTCCCGCAGGCAATATTAATTCCGTTGAGCAAATAAGCACTTTCGGGATCGGTACCGTATTTGGTACGATCGAAACGCAGTCCTAAAACGAGGAATACCAGGGGAACAACAACCAGGAAAGCGATCTGCAGTTTTTTAATCATACTATTTTTACCCCGGTTGAGAACCAATCTCTTTTCTGAATACGACAACCGCCGCTTTCAGATCAGTATGCAGTAGGTTGTCAATCAACATTTATTATCCGAAAAGAATCTGCAAATTTAATAAAAGTAAGCAAGTATGGAAGTACACATCCAACCGCATTTTGATTAATAAAGAACAAACCGGGTAAATCAGGTATCCGGATCAAACAATCCTGTTCGAAAATCATGCTGATTTCAGTGTGCAGCTATAAAGCAAGATGTTTTGCGCTCTGGAAAACAAACGCCTGTATTTATATAACTGCTTTATTATATGATATTTATAATTCGGGATTTACTCTGTGTTTTTCTACAGATTCAGGTTTGAATAAAAGAAATATACTTTTCGAATCATCCTGTACCTGCTGCAGCGAAATGGGCATCAACAACCAGAATACCAGACCGATTAATCCTCCCCAAAGGAAAAATGCCGAAAAATGCAGCAATGAAAATGAAATAGCTGTTTCGCTGGCTAAGCCGTAATAGGCGAACAAGAGCACCAGGGTGGCTTCGCGTGTGCCGAAACCAGCTACCGATAAAGGAATAATAGTACTCAGGCTCATAATGCTCATGATAAAAACCACATCAATGTAGGATGGTTTTAAATTCAGGGCAACCATGATAAGCCACGAAAATCCAAAAAACATACTGTATGCAAGTATGGTAATTGCCCACATCCGGGGAGCTCGTTTCCCGATCACGGCCATGAAACTTTCGTATATAAACCGTACCACCGGAAAGCGGCTCACTTTTTTGTTCCTGAGCAACAAGGCAAGTAGTTTAATAACAACAATATAGCCAATGATAAAAAGCAACAAAATCCCAATAGTGTAATAGATTCCCGGGTGGTCGCCAAATGTTTTGAAATAAAACATCATTCCCGACAATCCAAACCATCCTAACATGGTAAAATCAAATATCCTGTCGGAGACAATGGTTTTAAAAGCCGCATAAAAACTGATATCTGTCTCCTGCCTCACATAGTACAGCCTGGCAATTTCGCCTATGCGCCCCGGGGTAATTATCCCGATGGCATCGGAGGCCATGTAGGCACCAAAAGCATTGTAGGCCGAATAACTTGCACCTTCGTTGCTGATGAGCAGGCGCCAGCGGTAACTTTTTATTCCCAGCACAAGCACAACCCCAAACAACGAAAGCAAAAAATACCCTATACGGACGGAACTTAATGTATGGCTAAAACCATCTGTATTGAAATTCACTTTCCATAAAAGAAACAGCAGAATTGCTATGGTAACGGCAACTTTTATCAGGCTGTTGAGTTTGATTTTCATTGTCACCGCGGAATATAAACCTTATAGGTCTTCATGACCTGCCAGGTTTTCGTTAAAAAAATCCGGAATATTAACTTCACCAAAACTACAAATAATTTCTGATGCTGCAAATCCGGGTATGGGCAAGATATTATTTTGATGTGCTGGATTGGTATTACTCGCTGCATTAAAAGAATTCATCGAAAACAGAGCTTATTTATAGTTTCACTAACCAATCTATACGGGAAATCAAACGTATTTGCTATCAAATTAAAAAAAGTTATCTGGAAATAGTGTTTTTCTTTTCGTCCTTTTGTCTTGATACAAAAGGACCAAAAAATCAAGGCTTTA
>JBAXBJ010000118.1:0-13349 GCA_037142075.1 Bacteroidota bacterium | reverse complement strand
TTTAGTGTGTTATCTTTTAATTTGATGTTTTTTCTGGCATAATATTCGTTAAGGAATTAAAAACATTAAACACAGAACACAAAATGTAAAAGTATTGCAAGCCGCTTACTTTTTCATTTTTAATTTAATGTTATGTGTTTTGCGTTCCTTTTTGGCTTCGGCGTGAGCTCAGCCGAACGGTTCTGGCTTGTCCAGGTTAGGTCTTGGGACCAGGTTCTTTGATCAAATTGTATCCCACGCATAGTATAACTGTTTGTTTTATCCCTTCCCTACAGGAAATTTATAAAATTAATCCAATTCAATATGCAGTCATTTATATCTTTCTATCTTCGCATTTCAAAAAAAATCGTTGATATGACAAATTTTAAATGCTTTTCGGTGTTGGTAATCCTGCTTTCGGTTTTTACCTTTAAAGCTTCCGCTCAGGGTGTTGAAACCGCGATGGAAGTAACAGATAAAACCCAGACTGTGAATAAGAAAGAGATGGCAGACAAGGTGAGAGCCGAATTTTTACATGCCTGGAAAGGATATAAAACATACGCCTGGGGTTACGATGCTTTGCAACCCATTAGTAAAAAGCCACACAACTGGTATAAAAAATCGCTGCTGATGACTCCGGTGGATGCTTTCGATACAATGATCCTGATGGATCTGACAGAAGAAGCCGGTGAAGCCAGGGAACTCATCTTTAAATATCTCGACTTTGACGTGGATATGGATGTGCAGAATTTCGAAGTGTCGATCCGGGTTTTGGGTGGACTTCTTTCTGCCTTTGAACTCGATGGCGACCGTCGTTTCCTTTCACTGGCCGAAGATCTGGCCAACCGATTGATGAAAGCTTTCAATTCACCGACAGGCATGCCTTACCGGTATGTAAACCTGAAAACGGGCGCAACCTCAGGACCAGTTTCAAATCCAGCCGAAATTGGCACCTACCTGGTCGAATACGGAACTTTAAGTAAACATACCGGAAATCCAGTTTACTACCAGACGGCAATGAAAGCCATGACAGCTTTGTATGCGCTTCGTTCACCGCTGAACCTGACGGCCGAAGGAATTAATGTTGAGACCGGCAAGGTGACTAATCCGGTAAGCCACATATCGGGATGTATTGATTCGTACCTGGAATATATGCTGAAAGGCTCCATTCTGTTCAACGACAAACAGTTAAGTGCCATGTGGACGCCTACAATCGATGCCGTGAATAAATACCTGGCCGACAAAACGCCCGAAGGCCTCTGGTATGGACAGGTTGATATGAACAAGGGCAAGCGCACCGGAACCAGTTATGGCTCACTGGATGCCTTTTTTGCCGCTACCCTGGCCATGAACAACGACCTGGAGAGGGCTGCCGCACTACAGAATTCAAATTACCGTATGTGGATGCTGAATGGCGTCGAACCTGAACAGCTGAATTACAGCACTATGAAGGTTGAAATCGCATCCTATATCCTGCGGCCCGAAAATTTCGAGAGTGCTTATTATCTTTATCAATATACACAGGATGAACGTTACCTCGATATGGGTAAAAACATGTTTGATAACCTGGTGAAATTTTGCCGTACCGATGAAGCCTATGCCTCCCTGAAAGATGTTCGGACCAAAGAAAAACAAGATTCTATGGAAAGCTTTTTCTTTGCCGAGACACTGAAATATGCCTTTTTACTTTTTGACGAATCGGATAAACTGAATTTTCATAAAGTGATATTTAATACCGAAGCGCATCCGTATAGAAGGGATTAGGGGTTTGGGGTTAGGGGTTTTGAAAATCCTTTGATTCTGAAATTATTCCATTTTATAAAAATTGTTCGTCCCGGGCAGATCGTTTTATGTCCTTTTTGCGGATTTAAAAGCACTAACCACTGACAAAAGAGTTTTTACTGTCGTTTTTCAAAACTTGTCTTTAAGTGCCATTAGTTTACGGCCATTCCTTTTACAAGTTCCAATACTTCCCCATGATCAAAAGCCAGCGGTGGCAAATCCGATAAATCAAACCACTGAACCTTAGCTGCATCATCACCGGCGACGGGAGTAGCAGTGGTATGAGTGGCATGACCTATAAAAACAGTGGTAATGGTTCGGTGGCGCGGATCACGGTTTACTTTGCTGAACGTACGGAATTGTTTCAGTTCAACACCCGAAATCCCGGTTTCTTCCCTGAGTTCGCGGATTGCAGTTTGTTCCAGTGTTTCGTCCATATCTAAAAATCCTCCGGGTAAAGCCCACATGCCTTCGAAAGGCGGGTTTTTCCGTTCAATTAAAAGTACAGACCGCTGATTATTGGTTGTTTTTAAAATTACAATATCGGCAGTAACTGCCGGGCGTGGATATTCGTAGCAAAATTTCATTCTTCGTCAATTTCATCATTTTCAGGATGATCAGCCAGGCCGGTATTATTTCCCGACGAGCCGGCCACGATCAGGACTATTTCGCCTTTGGGCGGATGGGCTGTGTACCATTGAGCCAATTCCGTCAAAGTTCCGCGGCGGTTTTCCTCGTATATTTTTGTAAGCTCCCGCGAAACGCAAGCCTGCCTTGCCCCTCCAAGGTATTCAGCAAGTTGCACCAGGCTTTTCACCAGGCGGAAGGGCGATTCGTACAGTATGAAAGTATATGGTTGAGTGGCCAGTTCTTTCAGCCGTGTTTGCCTGCCTTTTTTATGAGGCAAAAATCCTTCGAACAGGAAACGGTCGCATGGCAGGCCGGAATTAACCAGTGCAGGTACAAAAGCAGTAGGTCCCGGAAGGCATTCCACAGCGATTCCAGCCTGAATACAGGCCCGTGTGAGCAAAAAACCTGGATCGGAAATGCCCGGTGTACCGGCATCCGATATCAGCGCCATGGTTGTACCCTGGGCAATCTGCCTGACAAGATTTTCAGCCGTTTTGTGCTCATTGAACTGGTGATGGGCCAGTACCTTTTTATCAATATCGTAATGCCTGAGCAATTTCGACGAGGTGCGTGTATCTTCAGCCAGGATGATATCTGCTTCTCTCAGTATCCGTAAAGCCCTCAGGGTAATATCCTCAAGGTTGCCGATGGGTGTGGGAACTAAATATAGTTTCATTAAGTTTGGATTAATCGGGCAGGAATAAATTTGAAAATGAGGCAATTTGAGAATTTGAGAATTTGAAAATGGATCAATGAAATCAAGGTTCAAATGCTTCTATCGATAAAATTGCTGAAGCAACAAAACTTGGTCTTTGCATCCCCAAATCCTAAACCCCAAATCCCAACCCCTTTAAACAAACCTTCTCAAAATAAAACTCTTCAGCCGGGCAATTGTTTCCTGCTTTTGATCCCATTCAGCTACATGGTATTTCTGTAAAATCCACATGGCTTCATCCTGGTTCACAGCTTTATTGATCCGGGTAATTGCTTCTTCGTACTGCTTAATGTTATCCCCGAACAGATCGCTTATAAATAGAAATTTATCGTTGAATCCAATACCTGCCGACAAATCAGTAAGGGGGTGATAAAATAAGTGACTACCCATAGTGCCCTGTGTCGGGGAGGAAGCGATGGTTTCGCTCAGCGATTTGTTGCCGGTATTGAATTTGTCGGCCATGGTGGCAGCCATACGGTCAGAATTTACCGAAGAAATCTCTTTTTCGGAATTTGCCTGGGTAAAAGCATCGTTCTCAGCGTTTTCGGGAACAGGCTGAAATATTTCTTCTTCGGGAGTTTGGTTATCGAAAACCGGATCGGAAATAGGACTGGACTCGCTGTTAAAGGTCAGTTCCGGTTCCGTATTTGATTTCCATTCATTATCAGGTTCTGCTGCAGTATAATATTTCGGTTCTGCTTCAGCCGGGGCGGATAAGGCTTCCGCCTCCGGAGTTGGCGAAGCCTGTTTATCATATAATGGAGTTGAGTACACGGCATGAGACGGTTCCTTGCTAACTGCTGCGTTGACCATGACTTCCGGCTTTTTTACTTCATTTTGCATGGTAAGATTGATCTGCCCGATAGATTTGAAAGTATCATAAAGCTTCCGTATGTCGTCGAGCATCAAATCAAGTTCTATCTGCGAAATGCTGCCTGTTGGAATGTAGATCTGGTTGTACCTCGACACTACTTTCCTGATCAGGTCATCGGCATCGCGGGTTAAACGGTTTAAAGTCATATTATTATGAGTTATAAGTTATGAGCTATGAGTTATGAACTGCTGCTTGTCTGGTTTGCGGGCACCTGCACCGTACACCATACACCGGGTACTTACCACAAAATGCTGAACTACGGTTACAAAACGAAACAATTATTTCAGTAAGTTTGCCATTCAAAACAATCGCTAAAATTAGCAAAGAATAACCAACGCCGCTTATGTTTCTCGAAAAATCCACTAATAACCCATCACTTGGCAGAGGCTGGATCGAAGTAATTGTCGGTTCCATGTTTTCGGGTAAAACCGAGGAATTGATTCGCCGTCTTACCCGGGCTCGCATTGCCAAGCAAAAAGTAGAGATTTTTAAACCTGAAGTAGATAAACGGTACGATGAAATAAATGTTGTTTCACACAACGAAAACAGCATACGAAGCATACCGGTACAGAGTTCATCGCAAATATTACTTTATATCGACGGAATGGATGTAGTTGGTATTGATGAGGCTCAGTTTCTGGATGCCGACCTTCCCGAAGTATGTAATTACATTGCAAACCAGGGCATCAGGGTGGTTGTGGCCGGGCTTGATATGGATTTTCAGGGCAAACCTTTCGGTCCTATTCCCGCTTTGATGGCAACGGCCGAGTATGTTACCAAAGTTCATGCTATCTGCATGCGTTGCGGCGACCTGGCGCATTATTCGCACCGTACTTCAGCGAGCGAAAAATTGGTGTTACTAGGCGAAATGGATATTTATGAACCACTTTGCCGGAAATGCTACACCGAAAAAAAATAGGTTATCCACTTCAATCCAAGCGTATCAGCCTGATTAACAAACCAATTCTATGAAAAATAGTATAACTGTTGCATTACTTGCCCTCTTATTGATGGCCTGTACTTCTAAACCCAAAGAAACCCTGGTTAATATTGCAACCCCTTATGGCGATATTGTGGTGAAACTTTACGACAGCACAGCCAGGCACAAGGAGAATTTTATAAAGCTTGCTGATGCCGGTTATTTCAACGGTACCCTCTTTCACCGTGTGATCAGCAAATTTATGATACAAGGCGGCGATCCGGCCTCACGTAATGCTCAGCCGGGCGTTTTATTGGGCGATGGTGATACAAATTATACCATTCCATTCGAATATGTTCCGTCCTATCTTCATAAGAGAGGTGCTTTTGCCGCTGCCCGCGAAAACGATGATAAAAACCCTTTAAAAGCCTCATCCGCATCGCAGTTTTATATTGTGCAGGGCAAAGTTTTTACAAACGAGGAGTTGAATGCTGTGGAGTTAAAAGTGGAACGACGCACCAAACAATACATTATGATGGATTTGCTGAAAAAAGAAGGCAAAGAAGATGATCTGAAAGCCTTTCATCAGATGGTTGACAATCGCGATACCGCCAGCATGCGGCTTGTAATTGAAAAATATCACGATGCAGTTGAGGCCCAATACCTGCGCACAAAACCTTTCAAAATCACCGATACGCAAAGGCGTGTTTATACAACAATAGGCGGAACGCCCCACCTGGATGGAGCCTATACGGTGTTTGGTGAAGTAATAAGTGGCATGGAAATTGTCGACAAAATTGCTGCTGTCAAAACTGACACCAACGACAGGCCGCAGGTTGATATTCCTATGACAATTAAAATTCTGAAAAAGTAGAATCTCTATTTATATATCGCCTTGTCGCCCTTCGCCCAGTCACCCTTCACTTTTTCACCACTCGCCCTGTCACCCCCCGTTCTTTTAGTTCCCAATGCAAAATAAATTCACAATTAAGCCGTTAACCACTAAATTAATTTAACTGACATGAAACGTTCAATCTTCTTAACATTCACACTTATCTTCCTGTTTATGATGGAAATCGATGCTCAAAAAATGACTAAAGTGCTCATTCATACCGATTTGGGCGATATTAAAATCGGCTTGTATAACGATACGCCTCTGCATCGCGACAATTTTACAAAACTGGCCAAAGAAGGCTTCTACGATGGTTCAATATTCCATCGCGTGATCAAAGGCTTTATGGTACAGGGCGGAGCTGCACCTGCCGGCAAACCTGAAGCTGCAAAGCTAATCCCGGCTGAAATACTGCCAAATCATATTCACAAAAAAGGCGCTTTGGCTGCTGCCCGCACCAACAATCCTAAAAAGGAATCCAGTGGATCACAGTTCTATATTGTCCAGGGAAGCAAAGTTTCGGACCAGGATCTCAACCAGTTTGATTCAAAACGGGCAGTAAAATATACTGCCGAACAGCGCGCAACCTACACGAGTATTGGCGGAACGCCATTTCTTGATATGGAATACACAGTTTTCGGTGAAGTATTGGAAGGTTTGGATGTGATTGATAAAATTGCTGCCGTACAAACTGCTCCCGGCGACAAACCTGTGAAAGATATCAAAATGACGATGAAAGTGATAAGGAAAAAATAGAACAGGAATTATCTTGATCTTTATATTGAGCGGTTTACATAGATATTTACAGCACATAATATGTTATTAAATAATGTATTTCCCAGTTATTATGTTTTAAAGTGTTATTAATTTCCTAGAAGTTGCGTTGGAATCAATTACAAGTGGTTATGCTATATTTTACAGAAATATAAACTAACCTAATGCCTAATATAGATATTGTGCTTTGGAATTAATCATTAATAGAGATTTTTGGGAAATCTCAAAAAGAAACCCTAAAATTTAGCTGTGAGCAACGAAATTTAAATGATTTATTTTTAAAACTATCCCGGTTTCGAAAGAGGCCGGGATTTTTTTAAAGAAGAAAATTGCAATAATAGTGTGATTCATATTAGAGCATTTGGCAAGCAGTACTTTATGAATAAAAATATTTTTTTCATTTTACTTGCTTATTTGAAATATTTGTATATTTGAAGAATGGAAAGCTAATGGATTAGTATTTCATAATTATTGTTTGAAGGTATTTATAGACTAGGAAAATATTCACAAACTAATAACTTTATAATATGAAAAAGATCAAATTCATTGATTTAATGACTTCGACAGATTCTGATTTATTAAATATTTTCGAAAACCATACAGATTATGAAAGACCCACTTTGATTTATTGTTATGCAGAAATTAAAAGGCGAAATTTAACAATTGAAGAATCTTTGATTTCAGCTATTAATGATTCAGTTGAAAATTTAGTAATTGAAAGCTTTGATAGCGAAGTAACTAAAGGAGTAAAAAGCCAAGGATTTGATACTTATGAAGATTTATATGCTAGCCGTATGAGTTTGCCAAATGAACAAGAAGTTAATAAACAAAAAGAGCCTGAAAAAACGGTGCCATTATCACAACAGCAACCTGCGAAAGAAGATATATTGATAAAATGTCCTTCATGTGGCAAAGACATAAGCGAAAAAGATGTTTTCTGCTTGAATTGTGGAATAAATATTAAAACAGGGAACGATCAACGAAAGCTAAAAATTAGTTCATCAACAAATCAAGTTTCCAATAATTATAAAGTTTGTCCATTTAATCAATCGAACAATATTCCACGTTCATTACAAGGAATAATTGATAATGAATCCGTAAATGGTTGGAAATATATTAATCATCAATACTCAGATAAGTTAAAACCAGGAAGTGCAGGTTGTTTTGGTATAGGAGCAACTCCAGACACCACTATTCATGTGGGATTTGTTGTATTTGAAAAGAGTTAGATTCATGAAGTTCTTGATTTTAATTGTTATTCGGATGTATCAAGTTTTTACTCCAAAACGATTACGTGGCATATGTTTATTTAAGGAGAGTTGTTCCAACCATGTATGCCGGTTGACAAAGGAAAGTGGTTATCAGGCAGGAATAAAGGCATTTAAATTCAGAATTAAAAACTGTCGACCCAACTATTTTATAATGGAAAAGAATGGTCAAGTTTTACTCATTACGGCTCAAAATGAAGTTATTGAAGAAGAGTATATTGACAAGAGAATAATAATGAAAGAACAAACTGTAACAAAGTTGTAAATCAGGGAAAGTTGAAAGATAAAACCTTAAATCAAAAATGTAAGGATGAAGTATATTCTAATATGATCATTGCGAAAAGAAAAAATATAGTGGAGTCCAGAAACCATTTTTTAAACGGGGCCGTTTCCGAAAAGCCTTATGAGTAGGAAAACTAACTCAATTTATTATGCAAAAGTATTTTACTAAATGCAATGCACTCTCATTGAAAAGAATGAAAGTTTTATTAGTCTTGCTGATAAGTACGGGCTTTATTATCAATGTTTCGGCTCAGGGGTTTGACGCATTGAGCAACCCCCAAATATATGTTAAACTAACGCATCCCCCAGGATTAGGTTTAAAAATTAACAAAGTTGTTTTTAATCCTGCTACTGGAAATTGTTCTGACCAAATTATTGATGCGATGATAAGCGACTTCGTATCCAATAATGTTGAAGTTATTGATAGAAACAACCTCCAAGCTATACTTGCAGAGCACAACTTCAATTTTTCAGGTTACGTTGACAAGAATAGTGCGGCTTCAATCGGAAAAATAATTGGACCTTCCGCTATGATTACAGTCAAAGTACTCAGATGCCAAACCGAAATAAAAGATAATCTATATAATGACGAAAAGCATCATGATTACAAAACCAATACAGATTATATATCCAGAGCTTACATTGCCAGAACAACAGTTTACTTAAAAGTATCAATTCAAACTACTGATTTAACAACAGGTAGAATTTTTACAGCACGTGTTCTTGAATATTCTCCAGTAAAAGAAAATAAAGCTTATAATGGTAAACCAGAATCTCCTTCTGAATTTGATGTCCAAGAAATGGCATTCAGCTATTTAACTTCTGATGTACATAGAATGTTTTTTTCATGGTCAGAATCCACGGATTTATACTTTATGGATGATAAAGATGGCGGTTTGAAAGAAGCTTTTAAAGCACTTAAAGTTGGAGATATAGCACAAGCCTTTGAACTTTCAAAAAAAAATCTCGAATTTTGTAAAAATTCTACTGATATTAAGGAAAAAGTAATAGCACATGCTTATTATAATCTAGGTATGATGTACTTCATTCAAAATGATTACAATAAGGCAATTGAATTTTTTCAAGAATCTCAGAAAATACGTCCGGGAAATATTGTTACAGAGTCAATAAGTGAATGTAACAGAGCTAAAGCTCTTGCGTCAGAGATGCAAAAGGTTGACGATAAAGCTGCAATTGAAATAGAAAAAAGCAATAACCAATCACAAAAAGCCGAGCAATCTCAAATTGCAAATACTTTGACAAATGCTGATGTTATTGCACTTACGGAAAAAAAATTGCCAACAAACCTCATTATCCAAAAAATTAAAACATCAACTTGCAACTTCAATACATCCACTGACGAATTAGTAAAATTAACAAATGCTGGTGTCTCAGAGGATGTAATTCTTTTAATGATGGAAAAAAAGTAACTATTTTAAAGGATTGTAAAGGAAAATATGCCAATAATAAAGTATAGCTATAATATGAGTTTCAGAGTTAATTGTAGCATTCTGCCCGCTCAAACTTCGGTGCTGCTCGACAGGTACGAAGCCTGTAATCCCATACTGCTGCTACACTTGAACTTTGGTGGTACTCCTCGCTGGCGAATACACCGTATTTGGCGAAGTGATTGAAGGTTTGGATGTGATTGATAAAATTGCTGCCGTACAAACTGCTCCCGGCGATAAACCGGTGAAAGACATCAAAATGACAATGAAAGTGCTATAAAAATTATTTCAATTGATTATTGAAAGGGTTCCGGTTTTTATGACCGGAGTCCTTTTTTTTTATCTTAAACTCAATGTCCACTAATTATTTGTTCGTTCCATCCTGCAAATCGCTCTACTATGGCAAGCATTACCGCAGCGGGGAGACTGATATTGGCACCACGCAACGCACATTTACTGGAAAGCCTGCACGCATGGCGGGTTTCCATTGTGGCATGGATGATACAACCCGCAAGGCTTCGGCATCGAGATCGGGTTGTAATCCCTGCACAACCTTAATATCGGTTAAAGTTCCATCGCGCCTTACTACAACATAAATAAGTATTGTTCCGCGGATATTCGATTTGCGGGCAATTTCAGGATACTGAAGATTTAGTTTGATAAATTCCTGCATGGCTTTAATTCCGCCCGGAAATTGCGGGTTCAAATCGGCCGAACCGTAGATTTCGCCATCCACACCCCCACTTTCGGCGATTGAGTTTCCTGTACCTTTTTCGCCTGAATTCTTTCCATTGGTACCTGTCGAATCGCTGCCTCCGCTCTTTGGATCCTGAGGCTCTTGTTTATTTTCACTAACTTCAGCATCATCCACAATGCTCCCGGGAACCGGAGAAACTGACAAAGACGCTCCTCCTGACTGCTCCATAGAAACCACAGGATTTGGATTATTGGAAAGGTTTACGCCAACAACCTGAGAGTCTAACAAAGGATTGTAATAATATTCAGCCGTTTGCTGCCTGAAAATCCTGCCGGCAAATAACAGTATCAATAAAAAAAAACCAAGTGAATAGGCAAAACTTCGTAATAAACGGCCCTGGTATGTTTTTCTTATAAAATAAGCACCATAATCCCTGTTCCGGCCTTCAAAGGCAATGTCGTCCAGGGTACGTTTGGAGTTTTTGTTTTTCAAGTCGGATTCGAAATTATAATTTACAAATTTACTAAAATTAGGCCATGCGCTGATAATTAACACTTTTTAGCAAATCCTGTGTTTTGGGTTTCGTGTCAGTCATCACGAATTCAATTAATGGCTGAAGTAAACGATTTGTTCGTATAATGCTTTACACGACCTGTAACACATAAGGTTGATCAGAAGGTTTTTGTGTCGTAGATTAATGCTTTAGCAAATTCACTCAAATCAATACTGTATAAATCGGGAGAAGGGGTAATATAGGATTCATCATTATTTATATCATACTTAGTCCAGCCACCAAGAATAAATAGTTTATTATTAGCATAAAACATTTCGCAGGATTTTAAAGGCAGCTCGATCGAATACATATTCAGTTGTTTTGTCTCTAAGCTATAAGTTTGAATTCTTCCATCATCAAAAATGTAAATAATAGAATCATTACTTACTACTGCCGGCCTTTCGACTCCGTAAAACAATTGGCCCGTCACTTTCCATTCACCGGTAGTAATATTGTATGTTTCAATATTATCAAGGGGTTTCAGATTAAAACCTCCAATCAGGTATATCATATTATCGACGATAACCCCTTTGGTTTCCTTAGCATCGGGCATATTATTTAATTCGTACCATAAGCCGGTTTTCAGATTGAGTAAATGAACCTTGTTGGAGCAATCTTTCTCTTCGCTTATTTTAACCAGGGTAGAACCCCCAATTACAACCAGGTTGTCGTTGTAAACGAAAGAGGCAAAGTCTACTGCCTGATGGGGATTTGCATTATCAACCAGAAGTGTGTTTTTCTTTATATCGAAAACTTCAATTTTATCATCCAGGTATTCCAGTTTCCTGTTTGTTGATAACCTTTTACCTCCTAAAACGTATATTTTATTGTTATAATAATGGATGCTGTGATAGGCTCTTTTGCTGAACTTCAGGTTGGAAGTTACCCATGCATCCGATTGTATATCATATGTGTACAATTTGTCGCTGTAATTTTGCCATGAGAAATGTGATTTCATCTTCAGGTTGTTGCCTATGAAATCTATTGACTTAAATCCACGTCCATCTTCATTGGATTCATCTCCGCCAATCACCCAGATTTTATCCTCAGCCAATACTGAACCATAAGAATATAATCCTTTTATTAATGGGGAAAGTTTGGTGTAAGCAATCTGGAGGTTTAACGGTTTATCCGATGTAATGGTAACGCCTTCAAGCAGATGAGCGCTTTCGGATAGCAGTACAACATAGCTGCTTCCTTTTAATTCAGTGAAAGAATACTTACGGGTAACATACCCGATACTCGAAAATTTTAATGTGTCGTTTTCGTTGATTTTAGAGAAGTATTTAAAATAAAATTCCCCTTTTTCATTTGTAGTCGTCCCAATCCCGGTTTTTTCAATAAAGACACTTACCCCAGCCAATGGTTTCTTCGATTTCTCTTCGATCACTAATCCTCTTATATTTTGAGCAACTGAAACAGAGTTGAAAAATACTACAATGAGCATCAGGGTAATAAAACCTGGTATTTTGCAATTCCGCCCTAAGTTCATAATCCTGTCAGTTAACAATTACATGTGCTTTTGTTAAAGATATGAAGTAAACGTATTAAATCATCTGACCAGGCGAAAAGTTTCCGGTCCATTTCACCATTCTGTCCCGAAATGAAGCCGTCAACAGTCATTTGTACCTGCAATTTTATTTTTCTCATCCTGAAATTACTATTTTGGTTGTTACTAAATTCTTTAGTCATTGTTTGTTTTCAAAGTGTGGCTTTCGCTTTTTAGCTAACCTGTTTTGATATAATGTTTTCACATGAATTCCAACCAATTAGGGTGAGGTTATGTGCGATTTATTTTATTTGTTCAGATATCAAATATACAAAATTTAGATCCAACACGTTAAGCAAAAATGGAAATTTTCGGGGTAGCAGGAAATTTCGAAAAAGGACAAAAAAAACGCCTACCCATGTGGTAAGCGTTTTTATGCAATTATCTCTTTATGATAGCGTTACTCCAATTACCTATTGTACAATCACCTTCATCATATGGGTTTTTCCTTTGCTTTCAACCTTCATAAAGTAACTCCCACTACCGGCCTTCGACAGATCGAAAGAATAGCTGTTGGCTCCGGTACATTGCCTTGTCAGGATGGTTTTTCCTTGCGGATCAAATATAGTTACCCTGATGAAAAGCATTTCTGTTGAAGCACCGCTTAACACGAACAGACCGCTTGTTGGGTTTGGAAATACCTGGAAAGCACTTTCCGGGTTTTCGTCAACCGAAACGAAGGATGGTAACTGTAAAACCTGCACTGTGGCCGGAACAGCACCGGCACCTGTTACCTGGATATTCGCTGTGCGGACATAAGGTGTTAAGTTTTGCTGATACGTTGCCGAAATTATTCCGTTGCCCGAACCCGAGTTTGTAACCTGGCACCAGTTTGCATCGCTGCTGCTTGTCCAGGTTGTATTGGCTGCAACAGTAAAAGTGGCACTTCCGGCCGGATCGGTTACGGTGCGCAAGGCAGGTGTAACATTTAATGCAGCTGAAGGTCCGGACTGAACAATGGTGACCGTGGTACTGATGGGAATAATT
>JBAXBJ010000117.1:0-13425 GCA_037142075.1 Bacteroidota bacterium | reverse complement strand
AAAATGGCAGGCCGCCACGGGAATAAAGGTATTGTTGCACGTATTGTTCGTGAAGAAGACATGCCTTTCCTCGAAGACGGAACACCTGTTGATATTGTACTAAACCCGCTGGGTGTGCCTTCGCGTATGAACCTGGGACAGATTTTCGAAACAGTTCTCGGATGGGCAGGAGCTAAAACCGGAACCCATTTTGCCACTCCAATTTTCGACGGTGGTTCCATTGATCAGATCAACGCTCTAATGGTAAACGCCGGCTTGCCCGAAAATGGCAAAGTATTCCTTTACGACGGCGGAACCGGCGAACGCTTTGATCAGACTGCTACTGTCGGATACATCTATATGCTGAAATTACACCATATGGTTGATGATAAAATGCATGCACGTTCCATCGGACCGTATTCACTTATCACACAGCAACCTTTAGGTGGTAAAGCACAGTTCGGCGGTCAGCGTTTCGGTGAAATGGAAGTATGGGCGCTCGAAGCATTCGGTGCAGCCAATATTCTCCAGGAAGTTCTGACAGTGAAATCTGACGATGTGGTTGGAAGAGCCAAAGCTTATGAAGCTATCGTAAAAGGTGAAAATATGCCTATTCCAGGTATTCCGGAATCATTCAATGTACTTGTTCACGAACTCAGAGGCTTAGGTCTAAGCGTAAGCTTTGAATAAATACTTGTTAGTTATGGGTTATGAATTATGAGCTGTAAATCAACTCTTAACTCATAACTCATAATTCATAATTTATAATTCGTAACTAATAACTCCTTTCTTGCTATATGGCTTTCAGAAAAGAAAATACAGCCGCTAATAAATTCTCCAGAATCAGGATAAGCCTTGCTTCCCCTGAGTCGATATTGGAAAGATCTAGCGGTGAAGTGCTTAAACCCGAAACTATAAACTACAGAACATACAAACCTGAAAGGGATGGATTGTTCTGTGAACGCATTTTCGGCCCTGTGAAGGACTGGGAATGTCATTGTGGAAAATACAAGAGAATCAGGTACAAAGGAATTGTTTGCGACCGCTGCGGTGTTGAAGTAACCGAGAAAAAAGTTCGTCGCGAACGTATGGGCCATATTCAACTGGTGGTTCCTGTTGCCCATATCTGGTATTTCCGTTCATTACCGAATAAAATAGGAGCACTACTAGGTGTTCCATCAAAAAAACTGGATTCAATTATATATTACGAACGGTATGTAATTATCCAACCAGGTATTTTAGCAGCCGAAGGACTCAAAACCCTCGACTTCATTACCGAAGAGGAATACTTCGATTATATCGACAGGCTACCAAAGGAGAATCATTATCTCGACGAAAGAGACCCGAATAAGTTTATAGCAAAAATGGGTGCTGAAGCGCTTGTTGACTTGCTTGCCCGTTTGGATCTCGACCAGGTTTCGTACGATTTGCGTCACAAGGCAAATACGGAAACTTCACAGCAGAGGAAAATGGAAGCACTCAAACGCCTTCAGGTTTATGAGTCGTTCCGTGATGCCAAAACCCGTGGAGAAAACAAACCGGAGTGGATGATCGTAAAAGTAGTGCCGGTTATTCCTCCCGAACTCCGCCCGTTGGTTCCATTGGATGGAGGTCGTTTTGCCACCAGTGATTTAAATGACTTATACCGTAGAGTTATTATCCGTAATAACCGTTTGAAACGTCTTATAGAAATCAAGGCTCCTGACGTGATCATGCGTAATGAAAAACGTATGCTCCAGGAAGCTGTGGATTCACTTTTTGATAATTCGCGTAAGGCTAGCTCGGTAAAAACTGAATCGAACCGCGCGCTGAAATCACTGAGCGACAGTCTGAAAGGGAAACAAGGACGTTTCCGTCAGAACCTTCTCGGTAAACGTGTCGACTATTCAGGCCGTTCGGTTATTGTCGTAGGTCCGGATCTCAAACTTCACGAATGCGGTCTCCCAAAAGACATGGCATCGGAGTTGTTCAAGCCATTTATTATCCGCAAAATGCTGGAACGCGGTATCGTAAAAACCGTGAAATCAGCAAAGAAAATTGTTGACCGTAAGGATCCCGTAGTTTGGGAAATCCTCGAAAATATTTTAAAAGGCCACCCTGTTATGCTAAACCGTGCTCCAACACTGCACAGGTTAGGTATCCAGGCTTTTCAGCCAAAACTTATTGAAGGAAAGGCAATTCAGTTACATCCTTTGGTATGTACTGCTTTCAATGCCGACTTTGACGGTGACCAGATGGCTGTCCATCTTCCTTTAGGAAATGCTGCCATTCTGGAAGCTCAGATTCTGATGCTTGCTTCACATAACATCCTGAACCCTGCCAACGGAGCACCTATCACGGTACCTTCACAGGACATGGTTCTTGGCCTTTACTACATCACCAAAGGCCGGAAAACAGAACCCGGTCATATTATGAAAGGTGAAGGCAGGAGTTTTTATTCACCCGAAGAAGTGATTATTGCTTATAATGAGAAGCAGGCTGACCTTCATGCTTGGATAAAAGTAAGAATACCCGTTGAAGAGAACGGGGTAAAAGTTGAAAAACTAATTGAAACCACGGTTGGCCGCGTATTATTCAACCAGGTTGTTCCTGAAGAATATGGATTTATCAACCAGCTTCTGACTAAAAAATCATTACGCGATATTATCGGAGACTTGTTGAAAAAGACCGGTACTGCTAAAGCTGCCCGTTTCCTTGATGATATTAAGAGTCTTGGTTTTAATATGGCCTTCAAAGGTGGACTTTCGTTTAACTTGGGTGATGTGCTTGTTCCAAAACTGAAGGAAGAACTGATCCATAAAGCCAATCTTGAGGTAGAAGAGGTAATGAATAACTATAACATGGGTTTCATTACCAATAACGAGCGTTATAACCAGATCATTGATATCTGGACACATACCAACTCAAACCTTACTAAAAAAGTAATGACCGATCTGGCTACTGATAACCAGGGATTTAATCCGGCATATATGATGCTTGATTCAGGTGCCCGTGGATCAAAGGAACAGATCAGGCAGCTTTCAGGAATGCGCGGACTGATGGCCAAACCCCAAAAATCGGGTGCGACCGGAGGTGAAATTATTGAAAATCCTATCCTTTCGAACCTGAAAGAAGGACTGTCAGTACTCGAGTACTTCATTTCAACTCACGGAGCACGTAAAGGTCTTGCTGATACCGCTCTTAAAACAGCCGATGCCGGGTATCTTACCCGTCGTTTGGTTGATGTGGCTCAGGATGTTATTATTTCGGAACCCGACTGCGGAACCCTTCGCGGCCGCGTTACCTCCGCTTTGAAGAAAAATGAGGAACTGGTAGAGTCGCTCTATGATCGTATTCTCGGACGCGTGACCCTGCACGATATCTATCATCCTCACAGTGGTGAACTGATTGCTTCAGCAGGTGAAGAGCTCAACGAAGACATTTGCACCATTATCGAGAATTCGCCAATGGAATCCGTCGAAATACGTTCGGTACTTACCTGCGAATCGAAACAAGGTGTATGTGCACGTTGTTATGGCCGTAACCTGGCCAGCGGACGAATGGTTCAGAAAGGCGAAGCTGTAGGTGTTATTGCTGCCCAGTCTATCGGGGAGCCTGGTACACAGCTTACTTTGCGTACCTTCCACGTGGGAGGTGTTGCCGGTGCTAATATTGCTTCGGCTTCACGTATCATTGCCAAGTACGACGGTGTGATTGAAATAGATGAACTACGTTCAGTTGAATATACTAATAATGAAGGAAATACCTACCAGATTGTATTAGGACGTTCAGCCGAAATGAGGATCATTGATCCGCAAACAGGGATTATCCTGGCATCCGCGCATATTCCTTATGCATCAAATCTATACTTTGCAAACGGAGCAGCAGTAAAAAAAGGTGCTCTTATTGCCGAGTGGGATCCATACAATGCAGTTATCCTATCGGAAGTTGAAGGAGTTTTATCTTTTGATAATATTACTGAAGGCATCACTTTTAAAGTGGAAGCTGATGAGCAAACCGGCTACCAGGAAAAAATTATCATTGAGTCGCGCGTTAAGGCGAAGAATCCTTCGATGAAGATATTCTCAACTGATGGCGAAGAATTGAAAAATTATGATTTACCTGTGGGTTCCCACTTACAGATTGAAGAAGGAAAAGCCATTAAAGCGGGAGATGTTTTGGTGAAAATTCCTCGTGCTGTTGGTAAAACAGGGGATATTACAGGAGGATTACCACGGGTAACCGAGCTTTTTGAAGCACGTAACCCTTCTGATCCTGCTGTAGTTTCTGAAATTGACGGCGTGGTATCCTTTGGAAAGAAACTGAAACGCGGCAACCGCGAAATCGTTATTACTTCTAAAACAGGTGAAGAACGCAGTTACCTTATATCTACCTCGAAACAGATACTCGCTCAGGAAAACGACTATGTTCGTGCCGGAATGCCTCTGTCGGACGGTGCAATTACGCCTGCCGATATCCTGGCAATCAAAGGACCTATGAAAGTTCAGGAATATATCGTTAACGAAATCCAGGAGGTATATCGTCTCCAGGGTGTGAAAATTAATGATAAACACTATGAAGTCATTGTTCGTCAGATGATGCGCAAAGTTGAAGTTGTGGATCCGGGTGATACCAAATTCCTTGAAGGAGAGTTAGTTAACAAGATTGACTTCAATGATGAGAATGACTGGATCTTTGGCAAGAAAGTAGTTGAAGATTGTGGAGACAGTGCCAACCTGAAATCAGGACAGATTGTGAGTGCGCGTAAATTGCGTGATGAAAATTCGCTTCTGAAACGACGTGACAAACACCAGGTTGAATCACGCGATGCAAATTCAGCGACAGCCAAACAGGTTCTGCAAGGAATTACCAGGGCTTCGCTACAGGTTCGTAGCTGGATTTCCGCCGCATCATTCCAGGAAACAACCAAAGTGTTGACCCAGGCATCAATTCAATCGAAAAGCGATGAATTGCTTGGTTTGAAAGAAAATGTAATCGTTGGTCATTTGATTCCGGCAGGAACCGGTTTGCGTGAATATGAACACCTGATAGTGGGTTCGCGCGAAGAATATAACAGGATGTTGGCTTCAAAAGCTGAATAACTAATAAACGGGTATAATTTGGGGAAGCTGTATCAATACAATTGATCGGTTTCCCCATCTTTTTAAGAAAAATAATATTTTAAAAAATACAGAAATGAACGACACAATGAATCAAAACCAGATAAATATTGAACTTTCCGACGAAGTTGGCGAGGGTATCTATTCAAATCTGGCTGTAATCACCCATTCAAATTCCGAGTTCGTAGTTGATTTTATTAAACTGATGCCGGGTGTTCCGAAAGCTAAGGTGAAATCACGAATCATTCTTACTCCCCAGCATGCCAAGCGTTTGTACCGTGCTTTAAAAGAAAATATCGGCAAATTCGAAGCCATGCATGGTGTTATAAAGGAAACGGAAGGCGGAGATTTACCGTTTCAGCTTAGTGGACCGGCAGGTCAGGCTTAGTAAAATAGTTTAGTGAATATTGTAAAAAAGGAGGTTTCTGATACAGAAACCTCCTTTTTTTTACCGGTTAGCGATGTATTTGTATACCAGATTGGATTGGTCCTTATCGAGTTTAGCCTTCGGGGCCATTTTGGCAAGCACTTTTTCCCAATCCGGATTCGACCGGCTGTCAGGTTTGGGTAGTTTGTGGCATTTTCCACAATTGTTTTGAAACAGGTCATGTCCCTGCTGCAGTTCGGCAAGGCTAGCCTGTTCCACTTTGTTAACATTTGTTTCGCCCGGAACATAAAGTTGAGTAGTACATGCAACACTTCCTGCAAATAGTAAAGCAATAAAAATTGGTTTCATAATATTGGTTTTAGTTCACCATATAAAGGTATGAAAATGGACCGCGATTTTTGAATTTATTTTCCTTCTACTGCATTTTTCTCAAAACAGTCTCAATTTCCACCATCATTTCATCTGTAATATCAAGGTGAGTCACAAAACGTATTTGCTGCGGGGCAAGAGCAAGTGCATGAATATCATTGTCCTTCAGGTTTCTCAGGAATAGATCGGTTGGCATCTCCGTCTTAAGAGTAAAAAAAACCAGGTTTGTCTGAACAGGAATTACCGATTCAATATATGGTAAAGATTGTAACAGGCTTTCGAGGTGTTTAGCTTTTTTGTGATCGTCGTGGAGCCGTTCAACATGGTTATCCAGAGCATAAATACATGCTGCTGCCAGGTAACCGGCTTGCCTCATTCCACCACCGAACACTTTACGTATCCGCCGTGCCTTATGTACAAAGTCCTTATTGCCAATCAATACCGAACCAACCGGGGCACCCAATCCCTTGGAGATACAAATTGAAATACTGTCGAATAAACTGCCGTAATCAGCAGTTGTTTCAGCGGTTTCAACCAAAGCGTTGAAGAGCCGGGCTCCATCGAGGTGGTATTTTAAACCGTTTTCGTGGCAAACTTTGCCAATAGCAGTTAATTCACTGAAATCGTAAATGGAGCCACCGCCTTTATTCATTGTGTTTTCGACTGAAACGAGCTTTGTAAGCGGACGGTGAGGATCATTCGGAGGATTAATATGCGCAGCCACATCAGCTGCCGTTATTCTTCCGCCATCGCCTTCGAGCAGGCAAACCGAGGCACCTGAATTCATGGCAATACCTCCGCCTTCGTAATAATACACGTGTGACAGCTTATGGCAGATCACTTCATCGCCCGGCTGTGTATGCGCCTTAATAGCAATTTGGTTGGCCATCGTTCCTGAAGCACAGAAAATGGCGGCCTCCATGCCAAACATTTTGGCAACTTTCGCTTCCAGCTCATTTACAGTGGGATCGTCGCCAAATACATCATCACCAACTTCAGCGGCAAACATCGCTTTTAACATTCCGGGCGTTGGACAGGTTACGGTATCACTTCTTAGGTCTATCATTTTAAAGGGGTTGGGGGTTAGGGTTTGGGGGTTGGGGAGTTGGAGTTAATTGAGGGGCGACAAGGTGAGGGGCGACTGGGCGAGAGTGAAAAGTGAAGAATGAATAGTTAATAGTGAATAGTAGGTAAACACTAACGATTTTCCATTAACTATTTTCCATTAACTATTTTCCATTAACTATTTTCCATTAACTATTTTCCATTAACTATTACCATTTTCAAATTAAATAATCAATGCACACTTTATCGATGGAGTAATCCTTGTTAAATGCTATAAATTCCTGATGCGCCGGGTGAATGGTATAAAAATCGAGATCGGCTACGGTATTGAAATCCATTGTCAGGAGAATATCAAAGGACCAGGCAAGTCTGCGTATATCTATTCCGGCTTCGTAATTTCGGATTACATTTATTTTCAGAGGCAATTCATTCAACCGTTTTATTACTGTAAAAGCAGCATTTTCCTTCTCAGTTTCGTTTCCGAAATCTTTCAGTTTGAACATAACAATATGTCGTATCATAAGGTTTAGGGGTTAGGATTTGGGGGTTGGGGATTAGTTATGACTGAGAATCCTAATTATAATCCTGTATAAGCTTCTTTAATCTGATTCAAACCTTGTAACAAAGTAGCCTTTGGGCATCCTATATTCATCCTCATAAAACCTTCACCACCAGGACCAAACATAATTCCCGGATTAAGACCTACTTTAGCCTTATGAAGAAAAAATTCGTTCAGATCTTTGTCGTTCATGCCCATGTCGCGGCAGTCGAGCCAAACGAGGAAAGTGGATTCAGGACGAACCACTTTGATTTTCGGAAGATGCTCTGCAACAAATGATTTGAGCGTTTCCATATTTCCGGCAAGGTATTCCATCAGTTCATCCACATACGTATCGCCGTAAAGGTAAGCCTCTTCTGAAGCGATATTCCCGAAAATATTTCCCCCGCCAATATGCAGATGATCAATTGTTGCATTGAATTTCCGGCGCAGGCTATCATTTTCGATAATGACCGAAGAGGAAGATAGCCCTGACAAATTAAAAGTTTTACTCGGAGCAACGGTGGTAATGGTCTGCATGCTGATTTCTTGCGATAGGCTTGCAACAGGGATGTGCCTGAATGGTTTGAAAATCAGGTCGCAATGGATTTCATCTGAAAGAATAAGGACATTATATTTCAGGCAGATTGCGGCCATTTGTGCAAGCTCATCGCGGGTCCAGACACTTCCGCCCGGATTGTGCGGATTTGAAAGAATGAGCATTTTTGCGCCATCTCTGGCCAGGAGCTCCAGGTTTTCCATATCCATACACAAACGGCCCTCCCTCAAAACCAGATTGTTGAAGACCAGCGTACGTTTATGATCAGTAACTGCCGTAAAAAACGGAAAATATACCGGAGGCTGGGTTATGATTTTGTCGCCGGGTTCCGTATAGGCAAGCACGGCCATATTTACGGCAGGCACTACACCCGGGCTGAAAGTGATCCAGTCGCGTTCGACTTTCCATTGGTGACGCCTTTCGAGCCAGGCCTGGAGCGAAGTAAAATAACTTTCTTCCCGCATTGGATAGCCAAAAATACCATGCCTGGCTTTTGCGATAATCGCTTCGGTGATATATTCGGGAGTCAGGAAATCCATATCAGCAACCCACATCGGCAATGCATCTTCGGCACCTAAAAATTTGCCCATCCCATCGTATTTGATACACGAGCTGCCTTTCCGTACAACTATTTTGTCAAAATCAAAGTTCATCTCTTGTCTTATCATTGTTAGAAGCGTCAAAGGTATTGTTTTTTCAGTTGAAGCCGGAAGATGAAAAGGGTTCACATCAAGATATACACTCAAATTCCTGCTGATCAAATTCCTTTTTTACTAACCGACATTTGCCCATCCCCCCTAAATTCTCTATTTTTGTTTTCACTAACACGCATCCATGACTGATTCTGCATTATCACAGATTTCCCGAAAGTATAATTTCGACGACACACCCTTTATGAAACTGATGCGCAAGAGGATACATAAAGTATTACTCATTGCAAGCAATTACGATGCATTTATTCTGGAAAGTGACGGCCGTATCGACGAGCATATTTTTAACGAATACACTTCGCTTAGCCTGAGCAATCCACCCGAATTTATACATGTTTCATCTGAAGAACAGGCACTTGAAATTCTGGAAACGGATAAAATTGACCTGGTTATCTGCATGTTAACCCTCGAAGATATTGATTCCTTCGACCTGGCAAAACACGTGAAGCACAATTATCCGGCTATTCCCATAGTTGTGTTGACTCCCTTTTCGCGCGAAGTAACCCTGCGCTTATCGAGTGAAGATCTGAGCATCATCGATTATGTTTTCAGCTGGCTTGGCAATCCCGAACTTTTGGTTTCCATCATCAAACTGCTGGAAGATAAGATGAATGTTGAGTACGATGCACTCGTCGTAGGTGTGCAGGTCGTACTTCTGGTTGAGGACTCTATCCGATTCTATTCGAGTTACCTGCCTAATATTTATAAAATCATTATCCAGCAAACCAACTCATTCATGACCGAAGGTCTGAATGATCACCAAAGGATGATGCGTAAGCGTGGCAGGCCAAAACTGGTGATGGCTACAAACTACGAAGAAGCCGTCAGGTTATTTGACAAGTACGAAAAAAACCTGTTAGGCATCATTTCGGATATCAATTATAAGCGTAACGGTCACGAGGACCCCGAAGCAGGTTTCAGGTTGCTCAATCACGTAAGGGCTAAGACTGATTTCCTCCCGTTTGTTTTGCAGTCGTCGGATGTAAAATTCCAGAAAGTTGCATCCGATTTAGGAGTTGGTTTTATTAACAAATATTCGAGTACGCTGGCAATCGAACTTCGTCAATTTATGATGGAATATTTTGCTTTTGGCGACTTTGTGTTTATCGACCCTGTCACACACCGGGAACTGATGCGTGCTACTGACCTTAAGTCGCTGCAAAACAGGATATTTCAGATTCCAGATTCCTCCTTCGAATATCATATTTACAGAAACCATCTTTCGAAGTGGCTGTTTGCCCGGGCTCTTTTCCCGTTGGCCGAGTTTATCAGGGATGTACGTCCCGGTGATTTTACAGATCTGGATGATATCCGAAGGTTTCTGTTCGAATCCATTGCCAGCTACAGGCTCAATAAAGCCCGGGGAATTATTGCCCAGTTCGACTGCGAAACGTTTGATGAGTACAGCAGTTTTACCCGCATAGGCGAGGGCTCCATAGGGGGAAAAGCACGCGGACTGGCTTTCCTTGATACGATTGTTAAACGCAACAGGCTATTCGACAGGTTTAACAACGTAAATATCAAAATACCCCAGACGGTAGTGCTTTGCACAGATATTTTTGACGAATTTATGGAGGATAACGATTTGTATAAAGTCGGCCTTTCCGATCTCAGTGATTCCGAAATACTCATCAATTTTGTAAATGCACGCCTTCCGCTTCGTTTGCACGACGATTTGCTTAAATTCATTTCTCTTGGTAAAAAACCGATTGCGGTACGATCATCCAGCTTGCTAGAAGATTCCCATTATCAACCATTTGCCGGTGTTTATTCTACTTATATGGTGCCGGGAATGCCACCTATGATCGACGACGATCGTTTTACACTTGAACTCGTGAGCAATGCCATCAAAAGCGTTTATGCCTCGGTTTACTTCCACGGAAGTAAAGCTTATATGGCTGCTACCAGCAACGTGATCGATCAGGAAAAAATGGCAGTAGTATTACAGCATGTGGCCGGAACACAATATGAAGACCGCTACTATCCTTCTTTTTCGGGAGTGGCACGCTCTATCAACTTCTATCCCATTGCCCCCGAAAAGGCGGAAGACGGAATAGCTTCCATCGCTATAGGGTTAGGCAAATACATTGTGGATGGAGGTGTCTCTATCCGCTTTTCGCCAAAATACCCGAAAAAAATACTTCAGCTTTCCTCCGTCGAAATGGCAATGCGCGAAACACAGAAGACTTTTTGTGCCCTGGATATGAATCCTTACAATTTCAGGCCATCGGTCAACGATAGCGCAAATATGTTTACGATGAAGATAGAAGTGGGAGCCGAAGATCCTTCATTCCGGAATTTAGTATCTACGTATGATTTTGATAGCCAGACAATTCGCGAAGGAATATTGCAGGATGATAAAAGGAGTAAAAGGATTGTTACATTTGGCAATATTCTGAATCATAACGTTTTCCCCTTAGCTGAAATTTTATCAACCTGCCTCGAAATGGGAGCAAGGGAAATCGGCAAACCAATAGAAATCGAGTTCGCTGTCGAGTTAAATAAGCCAAAAGGGCACCCGGCAGTGTTTAACCTGCTACAGATCAGACCTATAGTTGAAAACAAGGAACGGGTAGATGTTAAGATTGAAGATATTTCATACGAAGAAACTATCCTCTATTCACATGCGGCATTAGGAAATGGAACGGTGAATGATTTGCAGGATATTATTTATGTAAAAACAAATACATTCGACCCGTCGCGCAATTCGGAAACGGTATTGAGAATTGCAGCACTAAACGATAATTTTCTTTTGGCACACAAACAATATATTCTCGTGGGCCCCGGACGCTGGGGGTCGAGCGATCCCTGGCTCGGTATTCCTGTAAAATGGCCGCATATAGCTGCTGCAAGGCTCATTGTGGAGTCGGGCCTCGAGAACTACCGCATCGATCCCAGTCAGGGTACTCACTTTTTTCAAAACCTGACTTCGTTCCGGGTGGGTTATTTCACTATCCATCCGTATATTAAAGACGGCTTTTTTGATGTGGAATATTTGGATAGCCTGCCTGCCGTGTACGAAGATGAACTGATCAGGCATGTGCATTTCGATAATCCCGTGAGTGTAATAATTAATGGCCGCACAAACTCGGGAGTAGTGATGCGGCCAAAAGAAAAGTGTAAGCCGAAATCCAGGAAAACCAATTCTTAGCAATATACTTTTGATTTTTAAAATTTCAAAATGACCAAATATATCTATTTATCGCTGATTTCGATTTCATTCCTTTTTATTTATTCCTGTAATAATGAAGGCGCGACCGGGAAAGATGTAGTTACGAATCGTATTCAGTACGACGTATTTATCCTGAATTCGGAACCTGATATGGATTGGTGGGTGCAGAATATCGAAGGCAGCAAGCGCGAAAAACTGGTGAAAAATATTTTACACCAGGTTACCGATGGCAAAGTAAAAGCCTATGATTTCATTACTTATAAGCAGTATAGTGTGCCCGAACTGAAAGCTATGATGAAAAGGGTTGATACTGTGAGCATCGAGCGCGCCACACCTCCGTACGACTTTTTTGATACGGTGATGATAACCGAAATCCGCATTGGCGATATCACGAAACTACGTTTTCTGGAAGAATGGAGCATGAATGAGAAAACGCTGGTTTTTACCAAAAAAGTAGCAGGTATCTGCCCAATGGTCGAACGCCATTCCGATTCCGGCGAATTACGCGGCTATAAGCCGCTTTTCTGGATTTTTTTCGATGATAAATACCCGGCTGAACTGGAGTTGAAATAGAGGAATTCATTAAGTGTAAATGAAAAGTTGACAATGGACAGTGGACAATGGAAAATAGTTAGATGTCCACGATTCTTACTTAACTTTTCATTCTTCATTTTTCACTTTTCACCCTGTCGCCCCTCACCTTGTCGCCCCTCACCCTATCGCCCCTCACCTTGTCAACTCTAACCCCCAAACCCTAACCCCCAACTCCTCCATGTACCAATACCACGAACTTAAAAATGGCATACGACTTGTTCACAGGCAGCAACGCGGAGGTGTAGCGCACCTTGGAGTGGCAATCCATGCCGGATCGCGCGACGAAAAGTCGGAGCAGCAAGGATTGGCACATTTTATCGAACACCTTATTTTTAAGGGGACACAGAAACGCAGCAATTTCCAGGTGCTGAGCCGGCTCGAGAATGTAGGTGCCGATCTGAACGCGTTTACCACCAAAGAGGATACCTCTGTTTACGCTTCCATACAAGCGAGATATTACACACGGGCAGCCGAGCTCCTGTCGGATATTGTGTTTCACTCTGTTTTTCCCGAAAAGGAAATAGAAAAAGAAAAAGCCGTGGTGATGGACGAAATCAATTCGTACAAGGACAATCCCGCCGAATGGATTCATGACGAATTTGACGAATTGGTGTTTAAAGATCATCCTTTGGGCCGAAATATTCTGGGTACACAGGCGAAACTGAAACACTATACCCGTGCTGATGTGCTCCGGTTTCGCGACAGCAATTATAATTCATCACGCATCGTGATCAGTTCGATAGCCAATATCCCTTTTAGCAAGGCGGTGTCGGTAGTTGAGAAATATTTTTCCGATGTTGCCACTGATCATTCACCTATGAACCGGCTGCCTTTTTCGGGCTATATCCCGGGAAGTGTGACACGTAATTATTCGCGGCATCAGTCGCACGCAGTTATGGGAAACATTGCCTGCCACGCGCACGACGATCGTAGGTTTGCTATGGCGGTGCTT
>JBAXBJ010000116.1:0-13725 GCA_037142075.1 Bacteroidota bacterium | reverse complement strand
GGAATTTTCTTTCTCAAATTAAATTGTCAACAAAATCATGAAACGATATACTAGTCATTATATTGCGGATTACCGCGGCAGGTTATGACGGTCCCGCTAAAACGTAAAAATGGGAATCACAGTATATAGTATCTGAACTGAATTCTATTCATTTAATTCGTAAAGCAAAAGCCTGTTCCTCATTGCAACAATTTCGTCCTGCAGGAGGTTAATTTGCTGCAGCAAATGATTGATTGTCTCTATACCTTCGATGTTAATATCCAGATCGTAATAGAAACGGATAAATTTCTCTGTCTTTTGAAACTGGTTAAAATTGATAAAGCTCGTTTCATCCACCGTTGTAATTTCTATCAGGCCGGTTTGCTGGAGCGAATTCAAAAATGAAATTTCAATGCTGTGGTTGGCACAGAATTTATCAACGGATATCAGATATTCAGTCTGCATGGCTTACGATATAAATTACGATACCGACAATTCGGTGAAAAGCTTCTTTTGTTTTTCGGTTAAATTTGTTGGAATTTTAATATTCCAGGTAACAATAAAGTCTCCAAATTGACCTTCCTCTTTATAAACCGGGAAGCCTTTTCCTTTCAGCTTTATTTTACATCCATTCTGAGTTTCAGGCGCAACTTTCAGCTTCACCTGTCCGGTTAAAGTAGCAATTGTAATATCTCCACCAAGTAATGCTGTATATAAATCAAGGTCAACAGTTGAGTATAAGTTGTCTCCTAATCGTTTAATATCATGGTGGTTGACTATTGAAAATTCGATGTACAAATCACCATCAGGCCCGCCATTTTTTCCTGGACCACCGTGCCCCGGTATCTTAATGGTCTGCCCATTTTCGATTCCGGCAGGAATAGTGATACGGATTTTCTTGCCGTTGACAGTTAAAGTTTGTTTCCGGGTTTTGTAAGCGTCGATAAGGTCGAGTTTCAATTCGGTCTTAAAATCTTCGCCCCTGTATTTTGCCTGGCTGTTTCGGCTATTGCCTGCACCTCCTCCAAACATAGATGCAAAGAAATCGGAAAAATCGCCTTCCGACTGATTTCCCGAAAAACGCTTTCCTCCCTTAGCTGATGATTGTCCCTGGTATTGCTTCTGCTTTTCGAATTCATCAGCGTGTTGCCAATCTTTGCCGTATTGGTCGAATTTCTTCCGTTTTTCGGGATCACTCAATACTTCATTCGCCCCGTTGATTTGTTGGAAATTCCTGTTTGCATCCTTATTGTTGGGATTTAAATCGGGGTGGTATTTGCGGGCTAATTTCCGGAAGGCGCTTTTTATTTCCTTTGGAGATGCCGTATTTTCAATCCCTAATACTTTGTAATAGTCAACGAAATCCATTGGTTGGTCGGGGGATTATGCAATAAAGTAGTGTATTTTAGTTTAATAGCGAACTTTAAGGACAATTTCCCCAAGCGATTTTATCTCATCCCTGTCGGTGAAAACTACCCGTCCTTTTTTTGAAATCACTTCCATGGCAATTTCGCTGGTGATATCGTCAACCACATCAGGTGATGCGGCATCTTCAACCAAATCGAACGATAAATCGCCAGTCATTTTTACAGCCTGGCTAAAATCAACGTGTGTTATCAACAGATCTCCTCTGCCTTCCTTCACAGCCCTGTATATTTCCATTAAATCAGTGAGTACCTTGCCATGACCTGCTGCTTCTTTCATTTCATCAATGGCTATTTTTTCGCGACCCGACTGCAGTTCCTTAACAATTTCCCAGGTTTGTGCCGCTAACTGATGGATGGCCTGGTTATTATAATCAATATTAGCATGTCCTATGTAAACATTGGGTTGATCGGCAACCTGCCTGAGCCTGCTATAGTTACCTTCTGTACAAATTACAACGCAAAACAACCTGTTTTGGTTATGAACTTTTACAACAGCTTTGTCAACTTTATTAATGTACTCGCGAACCATATTATCGGTAGCTTTCGGATCGCTCAATCTCTCGGGCTCGGTGTTAAAATGCGGGTTTTCCGGAAAAGGGAAGTTCTCGTTCTCAATTTCGGCAATAACTGCATCATTTTTAGCTTTAAATAATTTTGCTCCACTTTGAGTCAGAAGGAGTATTATGTAATCGACACTGCGGTTAACAGATTTAATTATCGGGCTCACAGCGAACGAATCTGAAATCTGAACCCTGTTTTCTTTTGTAGGCCAGGCCGATTTAAAAATTTCTTTTGTATCGTTCGAAAGGAAAATGTGCAAACTTTCCAGGTTGTAATTTTCGTTGATTTCGGAAGGAATCAGTTCTAATTTCGCCAATAACTGGGCAATTGGCCTTTTCCCGAATTCTGAGATCAATCGTTCTTCCGTTTCCTTGCACAATTTTTTAAGCAGTATTTCATCCTGCGAATTTTCAGGATGGGTGCGATGGCTATTCATTGAAATGGTAACGCACGGGCTGCTTTTCTCGGAAATTAGTTTTTCTAATGTTTTGATTTTCATTTATATGAGTTTTAAAATGCTTAAGAAGTAATATCATTATTTTATATAATGAGCTTGCCGAAGTATAAAAAGTGCTGAACTTCTTTTGAAATTTTTTCTTGTGATAAAACCTGTTGGAAGCGGGAATCAATAGACTATCCGAATTATTTCAGGTTTCAACATTTATAAATACAAGTAATCTTTGCAAACTGTATTTCATTTTTTTTATGTTTCAGTTCTCCCTTCATGACTGGTTACTTATTATGCTTGTTCTTATCCTTATGCTCGTCGTGACCGTAGTTCTGCCTGTAATTATTCGGCTCACTGTGGTAATGGCGGATAAAAACATGCCGGTGCCTTTCAGGCTGAGGACTCCGTATCTCGACTGCACAGGAAGGCAAAATCAATACCCACGATAACAGGAAAGCGAAAAAAATGCTCCTAAGCAATCTTGCTGTACCTGCATTTCCATTCAAGCCTTTTTGAAAACCAATTAAAGCCGCGAGAAGATTTTTAAACTTTTTCATCATAGTTAACTTAAAATGTCAATTGCTTTACTTGAGCAAAGGTGAGAACTATGTATGCGGAAAGTGTTACACTTTTTTGGTTAATAGTTTCAAAATTCACACATTTCAAAACCGGATTTAAAGAGATGAATTGTTTCTGATGTTAGATTAGTGGCTCAATTTAATATGTCGAAAGTCACAAGTCGGAAGCCAGAAGTCTCCTTGAAAACTTCCTTTATCCTATGAAAGGGGAGCTTTTCTGGTCAATCTCTTTTCTTCAAATCGCTTCTCATTAGTAGGATTAAATCTCAAATTAGCTTTCTTCCGTCTTCTGACACTTCGGCTACGCTCATTGCATCGCTTCGGACTTCCGGCCTTCTAAAACCAATCCCACTCAATTCGTGGTTGAACCCATTTTATAGTGCTGCATTTTTTCGAAACCTGAGAGCCTTGTAAATTTCGAACCAGATAATAGTTGATATTCCGGCAGCAATGCAAATCGCAAGATTGATAAATGTAGGTGTGTTAAACTGGAATAAGTTCAGAAAGAACGGAATTTTTAAAATCAGAACCAGGAAGAAAACTGCACCGCCAACCACCCATAGTACCGCTTTATTTGGAGTGAGTACAATTTTGAAAATATTTTCAGTCCACGACCTGTTAGTGAGTATGACGGCTATGTTGGAGACAATCAAGGTTAGAAATGCCATGGCACGGACTTCTTTGGCATCGTATCCTTGATTTAGTGCCAGGAGGTAAACAAGCATAGTAACACCAAGGATCCCGATTCCCTGGAGACAGCTGAAAACTATTTTCCGGCTGCCGAAAAATGGTTCGTTTATCCGTCTTGGGGGCCTGGTCATAACATTTTTTTCTTCTTTTTCGGCTTCAAAAATGATGGAGCATGCCGGGTCGATGATTAGTTCGAGGAAAACAATGTGCACAGGCCATAGAATAATCGGGAAATTACCTAATAAAATCGGGATTAAAGATAGTCCTGCAATAGGCACATGGATAGCAAACACGTAGCCAAACGCTTTCTGAAGGTTGTCAAAAATACGTCTTCCCATTTTAATGGCTTTAACTATGGACGCGAAGTTGTCGTCCATCAGCACAAGCGACGAGGCTTCCCGGGCTACATCGGTGCCCATTTTACCCATAGCAATTCCGATATCGGCCGATTTGAGTGCAGGTGCATCGTTGATTCCATCACCTGTCATGGCAACAATTTCCCCATTTTTCTTTAATGCGTTTACGATTTTGAGTTTCTGGTCGGGAACTACACGGGCAAATACATTGGTTTCCTTAATCCTTTTACGTAATTCGGCTTCCGACATTTGCTGTAATTCCTGCCCGGTGATGCAGTTGTCAGGATTTTGGAGTCCTATTTCCATTGCAATATGTTTGGCTGTTACCGGGTAATCGCCTGTGATCATTATAACCCTGATGCCTGCCGTGAAACACTCGCTGACAGCTTGTTTCACGTTTTTACGAATAGGATCACTCAATCCGATGAGGCCAATAAAATCGAAGGTGAAATCGTGTTGAATGTCGGGTAAGCCTTTGCCGTGGATGCTTGCTTTGGCTACTCCTAAAACTCTTAAACCGCTGGCGGCTAATTCTTCGACCGCTGCTGACAGGCGTTTTTTGTCGGCATTGTTGAGGTGACAAAGATCAAAAATGGCTTCGGGAGCACCCTTTGTTGCAATAATTTTTTCTTCAGTTCCTTTAAATGAAAATACCCGCGACATGGCAAACAATTCTTTGGAAAGAGAATATTCTTTAATCATTTTCCAGTCCTTATGGATATGCTCTGTCCCTTTCAGATACAAATCTCCCATGCCGCTTATTGCTTTTTCCATGGGATCGAATGGATTGATCTGGCTCGAAAGAATGCCAAACTCAACTATTTCGTGAAATTCTTCATCGAGTTTCGTGGCTTTTGCAACAGCCAGATAATCTTTGCCATTGTAAAGCCTTGAAACTGTCATTTTATTTTCGGTAAGTGTTCCCGTTTTATCAGTGCACAAAACGGTTGCCGTCCCAAGGGTTTCGATAGCTGCCGGGTTTCTTGTCAAAACTTTGTTTTTTGACATGCGCCATGCGCCAAGAGCCATAAATACAGTCAGGATTACCGGGAATTCTTCAGGCAGGGTAGCCATTGCAAGTGTTATTCCGGCAAGGAAGCCGTTAACCAGGTTTCCCCGTGTAAGAGTGTATCCGACGATAACCAGTATACACAATATGGCCGCAATGATTGTTAGGTTTTTAACCAGTGATCCCATTTCGAACTTAAGCCTGGTGGGTTCTTCTTTTACGTTTTCGAGTGCTTTCCCGATTTTTCCAATCTCCGTATTTATGCCAATGCTTGTAACCCTGGCGATTCCGTTGCCCTGTACTATCATTGATCCGGAAAAAACGAAAGGCAGATCGTCGCCACCGGGTTGTGATATTTTTTCGACACCATCCCAATCGCTTTTCCGAACCGAAACAGGTTCTCCGGTAAGCAAGGATTCATCGGCTAATAAATTTACCGAATCCAGGATTGTAGCATCTGCCGGAACCCTGTCTCCTTCCTGAAGCACTATCAGGTCGCCGGAAACAACTTCGATGCCAGCGATCCTGGTTTCCACTCCATCCCTGATCACCAAAGCCCTGGGGCTGGCCATGTCTTTGAGTGCATCGAGAGCTTTTTCTGTTTTCTTTTGTTGAAAGAATTCAATTGCCATGATCACAAAAACAAAGCCCAGAAGCATTATTCCTTCATGCAGATCGCCCATCACCACATATAAAGTACCGCAGGCAACCAATAGTATGAACATGGGTTCTTTAACGACCCCCAGCGCAATGGCAAGGAAGTTTTTAGGTTTTGACGATGGAAGACTGTTCGGGCCTTCGATACGCAACCGCTCAGCCGCCTGAATGCCTGTTAATCCTTTATATTTTTCGGATGGAGTCGCTGGATTCACGTTAATCGCGTTTTTTTGTTGGTACAATGAATAATGGTATTGTGGTTTGGCGCAAAACTTTTTCGGTAACACTGCCCAATAAAATATTTTCGAGCCACTTATGGCTGTGCGAGCCTAAAACAATGGCATCAGCATGCATATTTTTCGCACTTAGCAGAATAGATTCGGCAAAATCACCTTCCAATACTACTGTCCGGATTGCTGCATCATCGAGGTGCTTTTTAATTTTGTCCAAAAATAACTGGGACAATTCCTTCTGTTTACCGGCACCCTCAACCATGGCAGGATTCGGAATCAGTGAATTGGAAAGTCCCATTATCGGCGAATATTCTACCGATGAATAATACACCGGGTCGGAAATTACATGCAGTAATACAACTTCGGCATCCATGGCTTTTGCCATTGAGAAACCTGCTTCTGCTACTTTTTTTGCTGTTGGATCATAATCCAGCGCGATTAAAACTTTTTTCATCTGATTCGTTTTCATTTTATTTAATTTAATTGAATTGTTTTCAATAACCAGTAGGTATTGTTCTATATTACAGACTGAAGTGGAAACCTTGATACAGGAACCAAACTCAGTTGTTTGAGGCCTGTTATCAGGTTTAATGCATGTCCCGCAGAGAGAAATACAATCATTGTTATACCTAAATATTTTTTCACGGGATTTAAAAAATCAAATGAATAATAAGCTTTTAACTTGTTTTCAAAGAGCAGCTTCAATCCGTTTTCCTGGCTTGAATGCTATTTTCTGACTTTACAAAGTTAGTCCTGCCTGTACCTATAAATGTTATACAACTATTTAAAAGGTTTACATTATTCACACATTTAGCAGTAACATGTTTTCGCCCGGCATAAGCAGATGCTAGCACGCTCCGCTGTAAATTTGTTGGGTGAGGGGTGCAATAAAAGAAATTGATATGAAGTAACTTACCAGTAAGTGAAGGCTAATGGCAATACGATAGACAGAATCATAAATAAAAAGAAAAATTATGAAATGTTGACCTTTGTTCTCCTTACGTTAGCCCGATAGCTACAGAGAAATAACCGATTGCTGATTCGTTGGAGAAAGAGTGTGTAAATTCTGGTCTGTTTTCGGCTTACCCTTTTTGTGTCTATTGACTGAGGAAGTAAATTTTTGGTTTTCGTCACAACTCCTTGTACGTGGCGTTTAAGCGTTTTTAAACAATGTTATTATTCGTCTTTGCCTTTGTTATTGCTAAAGGAATGAGAATCAGGTTAAATTATTCGTGATCATGACTTGTTTCAGCTGCTATGCGATGTCGGAATATGAGCATGAGTAAAGCATCGTAGGGTAATGCAAAAATCTCCCGGAAATAAAAATACGACCACTTAATAATTCCGTTTGCCCGCAGGCCACTCTTAGGGCAAGTAGGTTTCGTCTTAATGGCAAGCAAATAAAATAGCAGGCGACATCGTGGAATATGATAGATATCGGAACTTACGTACACTTGATTATTGTTATTAAACTGTCTCAATATAGCTGCGCAATTAATAACAGATTCAAGAGTATCCTTTGCCTTTTCTTCAAGAATGATTTTGTCTTCAGCAACTCCCAGATTCATTAGTAGCTTTTTCATTGTTGCAGCTTCTGAGAATTTTGTTTTCCCGATACCGCCTGTTGGGATATAAACAGAATCCGGTTTATCTTTCCCGATACTAAATACAGCATTTACTCTTCTTATCATTGCACCGGATGGCTCTCCGGTTTTCCTGACAGCAGCCCCAAAAATTATAAAATAGTCCTTTGGTGATTTATTTTTCAAATTTATAAGATTTTTTGATCTCCGATAACGTGATATAAATAAGCGTATTTGTTCTTCTTCTGAACGTAGTTTAAGAGCTCCGTGGCTTCTTTCTTGCTAAAAGTAAATTTGATTTGATGATTTGGCTGGACTATTCCGACACAAACGCCGAAGTGCTTGTTTGGTGGCTTTGGAGGGCGGATAACGCCTGTCAGGCTCTTGTTAAGGTAGGTCAGATTGGCATTAGCAATTTCGTCTTTTCCTTTTCTGGCCGTTTCAACCTGCAGGGGCGATACCCAAAAAACCTCATATTCTGTCCCGGAAGGAGCTTTATAAACTGCATCCCATTCAAACAAAGATCCGTCATCAGCAGTAATTTTTCTTGTTGAAACTGTACTCCTGAGTGCAACATAATCGAAAGAACAAATGATGTCCCTGAGCGGTTTTTCATCCTGAAAAAATTTAATTCTTACCTTAATCTTTTCGTAACCATCTGCATTCCCCGAGAAGCCCAGGTTTTCAAGACCAAAAACTAAATTGATACCGGATTTATAGGAAAAGGACTGCCTGATATATTGGGGAAGGAAACCATCAATGCAAATGGATGTTCCGTTCACGCTGATGTAATACTCAAAACTGTTGGCTAAACGTACGGAGGCAGGAAGTGATGTGCTTTTCAATGTCACTTCCGAAAACCCCACTTTTTTTTCAGTTTTTAACGTAGTAATATTAGGTACAATCCATCCTGTATATTGTTTCTCCTGGATCGGGGATTGAGCCATTGCGGAAGGGAATAAATGAAATGAATGTTCCTGTTCATTCGTTTCATTCAGTGATATTTTTACATATCCGGGATCTCCATTATCGAGTTCGAACTTGCCATCCTTGCTATACTTGATAACAGCGAGAATTTTATCTGGTCCAAGTTCTTTTTTAGTTCGTGTAAAGCGCATCTCAATCGGAGTGAGATCAACACCCGTGGCGAATTCGCTGGTTGGTTTCGGGACTTTGGCGAAAGCATAGAACTCAGCGTTCAATTTGGGGAGATCGGCATGCACAATAAAATATCCATCATCCTGCACTATAAGTTTTTCAAGACTACAATACTTGGGTTTCTGCACTGAGAAAGAAAGTACCTGTGGCGCTTCATTATAATCGAGTTTAAAGTGGATGATTGCGGTGGTATCCTGCAGAAAAGAAGTAGAATTAATAACCGGAACAGGAGGTTTTGGGAGAATGAAATTTGTAATTAATATTATCAGCACAATTAATGAACCGGTACAGATACCAATTCCTAACGGATAATTAGGCGTATTCTTCTTTTTGCTGCTAATCCAGTAAAGTAAGGTCGATGCCGAACCCGTTGTCAGAAAAGTCCACCATTTGTCCGCAATACTTGTTGCCCATCCGGGTAAGGTGCTGAAAGTTTCCTTCCCAACAAGTTGCGACGAAACCCACAACAAGAGCAGAAGAATTGTACTCGATGCAAACAATACAAATATGGTATCAATTGCACTCCATTTTGGTTTGATTGTTGTCATGATTGTTGGTTTTAAAATTAACAAAAAATACGAGGAAGCGTAAATTTATGTAAACCAAAGTACTGAATTCGCTGTAGTAATGCGAATCTCATTCAACTAACTTCTCCGGAGTATTAACTCCATTAAGGCGCTTTCGAATTCAAAAGATTTCGGATAGCAGGTACAATCAGGTTTGAGTTGAATAAAATGAAATTGAGTTGGCCGGTTCCTAAAGCATTTCAATCCTTTTCGACGCGATGAAACGATAGTGATGTCAGTTTCTGCACAGTTATTTGGTTGAACAACTGTTTTGTAGTGGTTAGCAAACAACAAAGTTCTGCTGGTTTTTGTTGGATTCAGAGAGTGAAATTGTTTGGCTTAGAGTGAAATGAAGTTTGTTGTTCCTTATAAATTTAGAAAAAAGAAACTGTCGTTTTAATAGTATTGCCCCTTTAAAGCCATTTTTCCCGAACTTGCACGATATGACTGCCGAAATGCCTCAACAACCTTCTTTTGTAATTTGTACAAGTGCTGCTTTTCTCCCCGAACACAAGTTGTACAATATCATTATAGTTAAACTGAGTAAATAAATAACAATTGGGATATACTTAATGTTTGATAGGGCTGGAGCAAAAAAAACTATTTCGTTCAAAAAAATTGCTGAAATCAGTCTATCTACATCTATTTATCTATATATTTGTAATACAAATAACTAAAGAAGCACTTTTTCCACTTTAACCCGTCTTCTATTTCAGTTTGTCTGCTATTTATTTACTGCCAGATATCCGTTAATATACTCCATTACAGACTATTAGGACGCCTCGTTCATCTATTTCTGCAATAAACACAAGAGTAAAGATTAATAGCTTTTGTGCTTCCGCCAGCTTCCCCGATTCATTTAACTTTTGAAATTTCATTCCAATTTCCTGTTTTACACGTAACAGATTGGCTAAAATGAAATCGTAAATAAACGGAGTCAGCCGAAAATCCGGTTAAAGAGTAGGCAAAATAATCTAAATACGTAAAAAAAATGAAAGGAAAATTTCCAAAATCAGTGTTTTTAATTCCGTTATTTCTCCTTTGTTTTATTAAAATTGGTGTATCAGCCGACAGAGAAATAGGCGGTTATGTTGACAAAGCCGAAGACCGCTTTGTGCGAAACGTCTGGAACTTTATCAAGAACTTTCAGGGTTGGCAAAACATCGGGGGCAATCGGTATCAGGCTGTGCAGTATTATTGGTCGGAGCCACGGTTCTTTAATACCGAATCTATGAACTTTGTTGATAAAATGGATCTTGTCTATGTGGCTTCTCACGGTTCGGCTTACTATACCCAAAGCACCCAAACCCCGAATACAGGGGCTATGCTTAACTCTTGCCCCGGCTATGGATACCTGCCCACCAACGGCGATATCGAGTTTCTCATAATAGAATCATGTTCAACAGTTGCAAGTGCGCCCGAGGCTGGCGGTGGCGATTGGTGGTCGCCCTGGGCAAATTCAATTTTCAAGGGGTTGCATCAACTGGTAGGCTTCCGGACTTTGAGCTATTCGGATAATGGAATTCCAAATAATTTTGCCAATAAACTGAAAGGAAATGGTGGAGTATGGCAATCTTGGTTTAATGCAGTTAACGAAGAGCGTTCGATATGGCACGAGAGTTCGTGGCCAGGCTATGCAAGCGCCATCCTTTATACAACTACCGAAAACGACCGCCTGGGCAATTACGCGGCAGATCCCGCGCCTGGGGCCAACAATATGGAAACATGGTGGCAATATTAATTTCTCAATAATTCAAAATCTAAAAACCTTAGTAATATGAAAACAACAAATAAAATGCTGAGAATAATAATCCTCTTGCTACCGGTTATCTTCATCTTCTCGTGCCAGTCCAAGAATAAAGTCAAGCCAGGTACTACAAACCAAACCGATACAGCAAAAGTTTTTACCTATACTTTCGATGTTCAAAAAGAGATATCTGCCGAGAGTGCCGGCCGTATAGCCGCTGAAATAATGGATGCCGGCAACCTTAAACTCATGGTAAACGATCAGAAAATCGCCTATTATTCCTCACCCGACGATGCTTCTGTTTATTTTGAGCAGGATTTGAATACAGGAAATCTAAGCTTCTCCAAAAGTATGAGGAAGTACTATGGCAAAGCCGTGCCTAAGCTTCCAACGGCTGACGAAGCTGATAAACTGGCCCGTGAATATTTAAAAAAGTTTAACCTGCTACCGGCAAAGGAAGAGGAATTAAAGTTGGTGCATAAGGGAGGGCTGAGAGCCTCGTCAGTCATCGACGGGAAAAAAGGTGGACCGGTGATTGATAAAATGGTGACCCTTACCTACGCAAGATTTATTGATGGGGTACCCGTAATCGGACCGGGGTCCAAAATGCTTGTCAATATCGGAAATGAAGGCGAAATAACCGGGGCGATAAAACGATGGAGAGAGATAAATATGTCGTCTAAAACACAGGCAAAACCGGAAGAAGTATTTACTCAGAAGGAGGCGGAAACAGAATTGCAAAAACTGATGGCGACCGAGTTCGGACGGGAGGCAACCTACGAGGTAAAGAGCAGCAGCAAAGCCTACTACGATGGAAACGGGACAACGCTTCAGCCTGTATTTGTTTTTGAAACCAAGGTATCTCTTGGCAAAGAAAATGTTGCTCCTTTCGATTATCTTGCCCTGGTTAACGTGCTGAAAAATCCTGCTGAATCTGTCAGGCCAATTATCGACGAAAGGGCGATAAGAAATGTGAAGGCTGCTAAAGATGTAAAACCGACACGCCCGCTCGACAAAGAGGATTAAAATTTAAAAACAGGATCAGATTACTGAAATTTGCCCCGAAAAGGATTCAACTCTTTTCGGGGTTTTTATCAATATTCGGTCAACTGGAGTTATTTTAAAAATAAATCACCGCAATATAATTTCAATTAATTCTGCCGCAAATTGAATGGAATTGGATTTATTAGAAGTCAGAAGACCGGAGTCAGAAGTCAGAAGACAGAAGACAGAAGTGGCTGTAAAATTTCTACTATACCCCTACTATGACAGAAGACAGTTTGTATAATTCTTATGACCTGAATATCTGATATTTGTAATGGAATAATATGTTTAAGGGTTGCTTCCGACTCCCGTCTTCCAACTTCCGACAATATTTTTATCCACTAAATTACCATCAGAACCATTCAGTCAAATTACCTAAATTAGATTCATTTCAAATAGACATTCTCTTTTATCAAATATGTACATTGTGGTTAACTTTGTTCGGATTTTAAAAATATTATTTATGAAAAAAACTTTTATTCTGGCCATCGTCGTAATGATGGCGTTCACTTATGCCTGTAAAAACAAGCAGAGCAAAGATCAAACTTCCGGCGTTAAGGCTGATTCCGTGCTATTATTAGCCAAAAACCTCTATCAGCCTTTGCCTGCCGAAGCGGTAAATCCTGAAAACCTGGTTACTCCCGAAAAAGTATTGCTGGGCAAAACGCTTTACTACGACAACCGGCTTTCGATGCATAATACCGAAAGTTGCAACACATGCCATAACCTGGCTACTTTTGGTGTGGATAACAAACCCACCAGCCCCGGCGATAACGGCAAATTGGGGACGCGCAACTCGCCCACCACGCTGAATGCCGCTTTGCATTTCTTACAGTTTTGGGATGGCCGTATGAAAGATGTTGAGGAACAAGCCGGTGGCCCGGTAATGAATCCCGGTGAAATGAGCATGCCCGACGAAAAAGAGGTGATAGCCCGGCTAACTAAAAATGAAGGATATAAAAAAATGTTCGAAGCCGCTTTCCCAGGCGAAAAACCAGCGGTTACCTTCACAAACATGAAAAAGTCCATTGGTGCATTCGAACGCACTTTGCTTACTCCCGGAAAGTTTGATAAGTTCCTGGAAGGTGACCTGACTGCTCTGAATGAGCAAGAACTTAAAGGGATGAAAACTTTTGTTGAAACCGGCTGCAACGCCTGCCATATGGGTCCGTTATTGGGAGGCAATATGTTCCAGAAATACCCGCTTTTCGGCACGCATAAAGAACTCACAGGCAGTACCGTTGACGACATAGGCAAAATGCAGGCAACCAAAACCGAAGCAGATAAATACTTCTTCAAAGTTCCCTCGCTTCGCAACATAGCCGAAACCTGGCCTTACCTGCACGATGGAAGCGTGAAGGACCTGGACAAAACGGTTCAGATTATGGCTAAAGCCCAGTTAAACAAAGAGCTCACGCCGGAGCAAACCGCCGATATCACTGCTTTCCTTAAAGCATTAACCGGCGAAGTGCCGGCAGATGCCAAACAAGTACCGGTGATGCCATAATCACTTTACATCTCACTGAAACCCCGCTCGTGAAAACGAAGCGGGGTTGTTTTTTTAGGTAGACAAATTATGAGAAGTTTTTTACGAATCGTCGTGCTATTTTCAATCTCTGTAATCCGCTTAATCCCTCGCAAAAGCCAAGCAAGCCACACTCAGTTTTACACCTTCAATTGCCAGAAGTA
>JBAXBJ010000115.1:0-13941 GCA_037142075.1 Bacteroidota bacterium | reverse complement strand
CTTAGTGCTGTGTGCTTAGTGCTGTGTGCTTAGTGCTGTGTGCTTAGTGCTGTGTTGATAAGTAGAAGGATCTGTAACTTGACAAAATCGAGCTATGCATTTTGTGGCTTATTTCGATAATAGTTAATAAATCCTGAAATTAATTTTTTGCAGTCTTCAATCTTGTTTAAAATGATTGACAATTTTTCTTCGTTCAGATATCCTATATCATATGACAGATAAAGCTGCGTTTCCAGTTCATATATCGATCCTTTTGAAATGTGCAGAAATTGAATGGTCTCTTTATCATGATTTCGGGCCACACCTTCTGCAATATTGGACGGAATTGAAATAGCAGCTCGTCTCATTTGGGAAGTAAGAGAATAAATCTCTTCTTTAGGAAAATCTTTTGTAAGAAGATACAATTGTTTAACGAGTTCACGGCTACTAATCCAGACATTTAAATCAGTAAATGATTTGTTCTCTTTCATGACTTTTCTGTTCTAGAAAATAATGTATTTCCGTATTATTAACAAATTAACAATCAACATACTAAGCACTGTGCACAAAGCACTATGCACTAAATTCATTACTTTTTAACGTACCCAAAGCCAGCCATGCCATCAATCCCATTCCTGTTTCGAGGCTGCGCTCATCTGCATCAAATTCCGGTGTATGAAGGTTTCTGATATTCTCCCATTCCGGATTCTTCACCCCCAAACGATAGAAACAAGCGGGTATAATATGCGAATAGTAAGCAAAGTCTTCAGCCGTCATACGCTGATCGAGATCAACAACATTTTCAGCACCAAGGTACTCCTGTGCGAGGGCTTTAGCCTGAGCAGTTGCCAGGTCGTTATTAACCAGGAACGGATATCCTTTGGCGATAAACACATCGCAGTTTCCGCCCATACTTTCGGCCATTCCTTTGGCAATCATAGTGATTTTTTCATGGGCAAGTGCCCGCCATTTTTCGTCGAACGTTCGGAAAGTGCCGTCGATTTTAACTTCCGAAGGAATGATATTTGTGCGGCCATCGGCTATAACCCGCCCGAATGAAAGAACAGTAGGCACTCCCGGAGGTGCCATGCGACTCACAAGCTGCTGCAAAGCCACAATAATATGCGAAGCAATAAGAATGGGATCAATATTGAGTTCGGGTGTGGCAGCATGTCCTCCTCTGCCTTTTACAGTAAGATATACTTCATCTGTTGAAGCCATGTAACGTCCTGGTTTAAAACCCACTTTCCCGGCTTCGAGGGTTGGCAAAACATGTTGTCCGTATATTCGTCCGGGAACCGGGTTTTTTAAAACTCCGTCCTGAATCATCGCCAGTGCGCCACCGGGAAATTTTTCTTCCGAAGGTTGGAAAATCAAACGGATAGTTCCGTCAAAATCGCGACGTAGTTCATTCAGTATTTTGGAAGCACCTAACAAGGAAGCAATATGCACATCATGCCCACAGGCATGCATAACACCGGGATTCAGCGATTTATATTCACATTCGTTGAGCTCGCTGATGGGTAAGGCATCCATATCGGCACGAAGTGCCAGTGTAAAAGTTTGAGGTTGTCGGCCTTCAATTTTTGCTACAATTCCATTCCCGCCTACATTTCGCATGTACTGAATACCGTAACCGTCGAGAGTACTGCAAATGTAATCAGCGGTGTTAAATTCCTTTTCGGAAAGCTCGGGATGAGCATGTAAATGCCTGCGAATCTGGATAATACCTGGAGCAAATTCCGCTGCAAGGGCTTTTATTTTTTCACTGAGAGGATTTGTCATAAAGTAAAATGTTAGTATTTGGTGCCGTGTTCCTGTTGCCGGAATCCGGAACTTACATCTCAGGCAAACGACTGCATATCACAGAGTTTCTTATAAATTCCTTCGATGGCGATCAACTCCTGGTGCGTTCCTCGTTGCACTATAGCACCTGCGTGCAAAACTATAATTTCGTCGGCATGCTGAATGGTCGAAAGGCGGTGAGCAATAACCAGGGAAGTTCGGTTCATCATCAGTTTCTGAATGGCGTCCTGCACGAGTTTTTCACTTTCGGTATCAAGTGATGAGGTAGCTTCGTCGAGTATCAGAATCGGTGGATTTTTAAGCACGGCCCTGGCAATACTGATCCGTTGCCGCTGTCCGCCGGAAAGTCGTGAACCCCGATCGCCGATATTGGTTTGATAACCGTCTTCCATTTGAATGATAAACTCGTGAGCATTCGCAACTTTGGCTGCAAATATCACATCCTTTTCGTCCGCATTTTCGATACCAAAAGCGATGTTATTGAATACGGTATCATTAAAAAGTATTGCCTCCTGGGTTACGATACCCATTTGCTTACGCAGGCTTTCGAGCGTGTAATCCCGTATGTCGTAACCATCAATAAAAACACCCCCACCCTGGGGATCGTAAAAACGGCAAAGCAAGTCAGCAGATGTCGATTTCCCGGCACCGCTCTGCCCCACAATGGCAACCATTTTGCCCTTTGGAATAGTAAACGAAATATTCTTAAGCACCTCCGCCGTATTGTATGCAAATGAGGTGTCGCGGAATTCAATCTGACTCTTAAAAGTGGTGAGTTTTACCGCATCAGGCTTATCAACAACTTCATTTTCGGTATCGATAATTGACAAAACACGCTCACCGGCAGCCAATCCACGTTGAATATTTGTCACGGCAGTGGATATATTTTTAATAGGTGCAATAATTTGAGAATACAATATGATATACGTCACAAACTCACTTGCCGAAAGGTCGGATTGCTGGTTAAGCACTAAACGGCCTCCATAAATCATCACGGCAACAATCACCATCACACCCAGGAATTCAGATAGCGGGCCTGCCAGTTCGCGGCGGTTAACCATCGATTTCGAGACTTTACGGTACTCCTCGTTTTGCACATTAAATTTCGACTGCACGAAAGCCTGTGCCGTAAAGGCTTTGATTATCCGTGCTCCCGAAATGGTCTCGTCGGTAATATTCAGCAAGCGGCCCAACAGACTCTGGCTCAGATTGGCACTTCGCCTAAGTTTTTTCGAAATGCCTGCAATAAGCGAAGCCGCAAGCGGGAAAAAGACAACGGTAAAAAGAGTTAGTTTCATCGACATCCCGAATAACAGGATAATATATACCACCACCGTGAGCGGATCGCGGAATAGTACCTGGACAGAACTTACAATGGAACTCTCAATCTCGTGCACATCGGCTGAAACTACTGACAAAAGATTGCCCTTCTGCTGGCGGTGGAAAAACCCCATATGCAGAGTGCTCAATTTATCGAAAAGTGCTCTTTTAAGCCTGAAAACCACCCAGGTACGCATACGCGTTAAAACTCGCTGCGACATGTAACGGAAAAAATTTGCCAGAAAAACACTTAACACGATAATTCCGCAGATGACTTCGAGTGCAGCAACTTTGCCATGCGAGCCGGCAATGTAAAAATAGCCGTATTGAAACAGCGATTTCAGATATTCCAATGAAAATGTAAAATCAGGAAGCTGCGAAACCGTAACTTTTGCGCTCACATTAAAAAGCACATCAAATAATGGGATAAGCAATGTGAAATTAAGTGCCCCGAAAATAATGGATGGAATTACATATAAAATATACTCCGGAATGTAATTCCTGAAAGGTTTTGCAAATGACAGCAGTCGGAAATAGATGTTCACAGTTAAGTATTTAGTAGCATGTCTTGTAACTTGGTGTTTTTTCGGTCATAATAATTTTTGTGAGGAATCAAAAACACTAAACACAAAACACAAAATGTAAAAGTAGTACAAGCCCCCTTACTTTTTTATTCTTAATTTAATGTTAGGTGTTTTTCATTACTTTCAGATTCTGGCTTGTTCAGCTTAGGGTACAATAAAACGAGGCAGCTAAATTAACAATTAATGACCAATGATAGGACCTCGATCAAACAGAAAAACCGGCCTCTTACGATACCGGTTTTTCTTTATTAGTCTTAAATAGTATTAATCGGCAATGATAACAAGGTATTTGCTTCTGCTCCAGAATTCGGAGTAATTCAGAATCACTAATTTGTCGATAGTCTTCTTGTCGGCACTTTCAAATTTGTACGAACCTGTCGGATGATTAGTAAGTAATGAAGCTTTTTTCTTCAAAATACTTATTTCCGTCAGGGTTGTAATATCAGTCTTGATAAAATAAGTTTTATCAAAATCCTCGGTTACATTTTTGGTGCGGCCAAGTCCGATGAAACCACCCGATTTGTCAATTATCTTCTTCTCTTTCAGCTCTTTGGTAGTTCCAACCACATAATATGCGGTGTTGAGTGCGGCTGTTTTTTCTTCGAGAGCCTGTTGTTTTGCCTTGTTCTCTTCACTTAGGTTTTCAACGTTGGTGTTCAGGTTTGTAACCTGTTTACCTAAATCTTCCACCTTAATATTCAATTTACCAAGTTGTTCCTTCAGTGTCGAAATCTCGGCATTTTTGTTTTCGATTGACATCGTGAGGTTGTCGATCATTTTTTCAAGCTCAGCAATCTTGATGTTGGCACCTTTCAATCCGGATTCAGATTTTTTAAGTTTGGCGCGAAGTGAAGTCACCATTTCGCGGTTTTTCTGCAACATAAGGTAAATTGCATTGATGTCGCCTGTAATTTGTTCGCGGGCGCTGGTTTGAACCTCAGTACCTCCATTGGTGTTCTGGCTGATGATGTTCTCTTTTAGTTTAATCGAGTCAAGGTTCGACTGAATGTCGTTAAAAGCCCTCACAAATTCCATAACAGTAGTGTCTTTCTGAAAACCAAGCGACAAAAGGCTGTCGTTTTTAGCTTTAAGCCTGGCATTTTCTTCTTTCATGTTGTTGCAACTCACGGTCATCAACATGGCCGGAATCAACAAAAGGAACAATAATTTTTTCATACTTTTTCTATTGGAGGTTAATTGTTTTATAACGTGCAAAAGTACAATGAATTGTATTAAAATAAATTATATTGAAAAGTTAATTTCACTTTAAATTGCCAGGAAATCCAAGTTTGATTTTAGTCTCTTTACCCTTTTTAATCTCCCCGGCATAAATACCAGGCGCTACTACCCTTTTCTTCGCCGCCTTTCGTTACATTTGCCAATCTAACCTGCATTATGACAAATTATCCTCAAATCATCCTGAAGCCTGGTAAAGAAGGCCCCGTATTGCGTTTTCATCCCTGGATATTTTCGGGGGCCATCGAAAAAACTATTGGCAAACCTGCTGAAGGCGACATTGTCGAGTGTTTCACTTCTGCCGGGGCTTACCTGGCAACCGGTCATTGCATGCCGGGTTCTTTGGCGGTAAAATTGTTTACTTTCAAACGGCAGGAAATAAATAAGGATTTCTGGCATGCAAAAATAAGTGATATCTGGCGTATTCGTAAATCATTGAATTTCACCAATAATCCGCAAACAAATGCCTACCGCCTGGTTCACAACGAAGGTGACAGCATGCCCGGAATTATTGTGGACATTTATGGAAAAATAGCCGTCTTGCAGGCACATAACACCGGAATGCACGATATAAGGCAAACGCTGGCCGATGCTATTGTTGCCGTTAGCGAAGGTAAAATTACCAGCGTTTACGACAAGAGCGCCGAAGCCATGCGCAAAATGACAGGACGAATGGTGGTCGATGGTTTCCTGGCAGGAGATATCGGTGATTGCGAAGTGCTCGAAAATGGACATCGCTTTCGTGTTAACGCGTTAACCGGTCAAAAAACCGGGTTTTTCCTGGATCAGCGTGAAAACCGTGAACTCCTGGCGCAGTATGCCAAAGACAGAACTGTGTTGAATATGTTTGGATATACAGGTGGATTTTCGGTGTATGCAGCCGCAGTAGGAGCCAAAATTGTACATACAGTCGATAGCTCGGCATCAGCCGTCGACATTGCTCACGAAAACATGAAACTGAATGGATTTGATGCACCCGAATTTGAATGCATCGTTGCTGATGCACGAAAATATATCGAAACTATGGATCAGGGCTTTTACGATTTAATCGTCCTGGATCCGCCGGCTTACGCCAAAAATGTGGCTTCACGCATACAGGCACTCAAAGGGTATCGGACCATTAACGCAATGGCTTTGGCTAAGATAAAGAGTGGCGGGATACTATTTACATTCTCCTGTTCACAGGTGGTTGACCGGCAGATGTTTACTTCGGCAGTGACGGCAGCAGCGGTGGATGCAGGTAGGCAGGTGAGAATTATTCAACACCTTTCGCAGCCTGCCGATCACCCGGTAAATATATTTCACCAGGAAGGCGAGTATCTTAAAGGCCTGGTGCTTCTGGTGGATTAGTTTTCATACCTCTGGGTAATTCCTCTCAGGCAATGTCATACTTCTATTATAGTATTTGTTGATTCTCTTCATGTTACAATGCTTACAGTGTTAGAAAAATTAAATATAATCTGAGGATTAAAAGTTAAAAACGTATCAGTGCCTAAAGTAAAAAGTGCCTAAAATGCCTCCTCAACTTGTTATTATGCTAGTAAAAAAACATTTTTCTGATTTTGCAACATGTTATGGTTTTGTGAATCGTTCAACACTTTCTTGTAATAGCCAATTCGCATTCATGCCAAGAATTGCTGATGATTTTAGGCACTTTAAGTACTCTTAAAAAGGCAAATCTTGATTAGGGTGAATTTTTACCAAATTGGCAATAACTATTTCTATCCTTGATTATTCCGTATAAAGTAATTTGCTATGCCGGATATTTATCAGTTTATAAAATACAATTCTGAAACTTCAATCGAAAGCCTGGAAGCCAAATGCGAATCGGGGGCTATTATCTGTTTCGATCTGGAAGACAGTATTTTCAATTGGATCGATGAAACCAAAGGTCCTGGGCTGAAGCAAAATTACAGGAAATGGTTAAACATTATCCTTCATAAACTTAATGCCGGAGCAATTCCACTGAAAATTGGAATCCGTTTAAACTCCTTCGACTCAGGTGAGCAGCAACTGGATTTGGAATCAATTCCAGAAGGAACCAAAATTCATACTATCCTGGTCCCAAAAGTTGAAACCGCTTCTGATATTGACAGCCTGGCCGAAAGATTAATGGCTAAAAACATAAATTTCAGTGAAATAATCCCGATTGTCGAATCCCGGAAAGGACTTGATAACCTGGAAAGTATTCTAAGCGGCAAACATCCGGTATCGCAAATTGGCTTCGGGCACTGCGATTATAACCTGAGTATTGGCGCATTCCCCTTTTTTCACCAGGATTCAAATGAATATTGGAAGTGGGTAAACCGGATTGTTTCCGTTTTAAAATCGCACAATTGTACCTTCATCAATTCAGCTTACCTCAACATGGGTGATTCAGCCTTTTTTCAATCCATGCTGGCGCATATGCAGTTTCTTTGTCAAGGAAATTTTGGGCAATTTACCCTGTCTTATCAGCAAACTTTGCTGTGCAATACTTTCTCAAAACAGCCTGAATCGATAGCCGAAATTGGCAGGAACCGGTTGGATTTAAGCATTAATAAAGAGATGTTACTATCTTTAAAATCCACATTTGAAGCTGAGAATAAGGGGCAGGGTTTTTCGATGACTTCCGACACAAAAACATTGATTTCACCCCAGGAATACATATCTGCAAAACAGCATCTTGCAAGCTGGAAAGAAAATACAATCCATTTTACGTTCGTGGGCGGATGTTTCCCCGTGCAGTCCGACATCCTATTTGAAGATGTTTTTCACCGGATCATGGCAAAAAAAGCGGAGGACAATCTGAACGTAAATTTTAATGTAAATATAATACGGTACGAAAAATTCAGTAATTGCCTGCAGAAAATAGCAAATTACAACGAACACAAACCCATTGATTACCTAGTATTTCATGTCAGACCCGAGCCTTATTTAAGAATTATCAAGCTGTATTACAAATATTTGAATTCCGGAAATAAACTCCGCGGGTCATTGAACCTGCCTTTTTTGAGCATCCTGAACCCGGAAAAATATGATCTGTTATCAGCAGGCAGAAGAAATAATTATTCTGTTCATAAAAACAGATCGGAATTATATTATGCGCTCATCAATTGCAATTATATATTTGGCTATATAATTGGTAATCATAACTATGCAAAACACAAATATCTGAGTTTGGTAAAAGATGTAATAGAATATTGCTACAACCGAAAAATAAAAGTGATCATTTTAGGACCGGCTATCCGGTCGGAAACTTTTTTCGAAGCCAATTTATCAGAAAAGCTGGAAAAATTCATGTCGGAGTCCTTGAAAAATACCGATGCAATTTACGTTTCAGGTCTCTGGAAACATCCGGATAAGGGTAAAAAATACTTTCAGGAAAATGGAATACACGCAACCGAACTGTATCATACCTTAATTGCAAACAGGGTTTACGATGCCATCGAGGACGAAGAAACCGGGCAACATATACACAACGTGCCTTGCGATTAAAAAATTCATAGTTTTGCACCATGATACTTGTAACGGGCGGAACAGGATTAGTTGGATCCTATTTATTATATGAACTTGCGCGAAAAGGCCAGAAAGTAAGAGCTTTGTTACGCCCGGGAAAGAAACCCTATGAGCCGGGCAAGATATTCAATTGCCTTCCGGCAGAGAATGAACATTTTATTGATCAGATTGAATGGGTTGAGGGGGATATACTTGATCCTTTTTCGCTGCAGCAAGCTATGCAGGGCGTGGATTACGTTTACCATTGTGCAGCTTTGGTTTCGTTTAATCCCCGCGATTTGACGAAAATGCTGGATGTAAATATTATCGGAACGGCAAACATTGTAAATGCCTGCCTCGAAAACGGGATTAAAAAACTATGCCACGTAAGTTCGATTGCATCGCTGGGCCTGGTCGAAAAAGGGGAAATGATAGATGAGAATGCCAAATGGAAGACTTCGCGCACCAACAGTGGCTACGCTATCAGCAAATACGGCGGCGAACGCGAAGTTTGGCGTGGTATAGAAGAGGGTCTGAATGCTGTAATCGTAAACCCATCAGTTATTATCGGGGCCGGGTGTCATCCTAAAGCAACAAACTCGCTGTTTCGTAACATAAAGTACTTCTTACCGTTCTATTTTACCGGCGTAAACGGATATGTGGATGTTCGCGATGTAGTGAAAGCCATGATTTTACTAACCGAAAGTTCTACCACTGGAGAAAGGTTTGTACTAAATTCCGAGAATCTCTCCATCAAAGAGTTTTTTTCAAAAGCAGCTGATATTGTGGGCAAGCCACATCCTCATATCGCAGTGAACAGTGTGTTAATCATGACATTAGCCTGGTTCAGTGAGATGTTTGGCCGGGTCACAGGAGCCAAGCCGTTGCTTACACGCGAAAATGTGAGGGCTGCTATGTCAAAATCCTTTTATTCGTCCGAAAAATTCGGAACCACTTTTCACTTTTCATTTATACCCGTCGGCGACAGCCTGCGGGAAGCTTTCAGGATAATTGGCAGTATAAAGAAGTGAAATTTACAGCGGATTTCCTGTGTCTGCTTTTTATAGTTACGTGGTAGCTGCCATAGGTAGACACTATCACTCCGCTTGTAAATATCGCAAACATACTTCATCTCATAAAATAAAAAACTGCCGGACAAATCCGGCAGTTTTTTGCTGTGTAGCGGCAAAGGGTAGTAATCCGAGTTGTTAGAGTTTCTGTGCTGATTGTATTAGTAGTGTAGTAGTACGAGCAAAAAAAATCCGGTCTCAATCGTATATAAAAACCCGGTTGAGGCCGGAATTAACAAAAACCAAAGTTAACCAAAAACCACTTTAATAACTCTGTTCATTAGTTTATAACCAAAGTCGTAAAAGGTAATAGTACAATTTGAAAAAAAATCATACTATCCGTAAAATATTTATCTATCTTCCTGTTTATCAATTATATAAATATTTCAGTGAGCAGTTTTTAAACTATTTAGTGCAACTGATCTGAGTTGCTACCAGCTTTACCAAAAACTGACAGTTTTTAATCCTGCACCCTGCCTGACAAAAGAAAGAGCTATTGAATTTTAATCTGAACATACTATCCGCTAAAAGCAGGACCTTTCTGGTGAAGAAATGAAGTTGCATCTGTCAGTTCAAACCTGCAAAAAGACTAGATGTATTCAACAATATCGGCTTCCCCGCGAACAATCATCATACCGTTCATGGCTAATGAATCGAGGTCGTTCACGATCGGATAAACAGATACTGTCGCAATTTTTTCGATGCGATGCATCAATTGATTAGTGAAGAATTTGCTGTTCATAATGGATCCCATAATAAGTATGGCATCCACGTTACAATTGAGTACCGTAGCCATCGAGCCGATTTCTTTTGCAATCTGGTAAGCCATGGCGTCCATGATAAAAGTTGCCTGTTCGTCGCCCTCATCAATCATGGCAAGCACCTGGCTGAGTGATTTGGTGCCAAGATAGGCCTGAATACCGCCTTGCTCAGTTACAAGTTTGCGCATTTGTTCCCGCGTATATTTTCCACTGAAACAAAGATCGATCACCTGCCCGACAGGCAATCCACCGGTCCGTGTCATTGAGAAAGGACCGTCGCCATCAAAAGCCTGGTTTACATCTATCACTTTCCCTCCGTGGTGCGCCCCAACCGAAACGCCCCCGCTGCCAATATAGGCAACAATAAGGTTGAGTTCGTCGTAGCTGCGGTTGATGCTTTTGGCATATTCGCGCGATACATTCTTGTGGTTGAGTGCATGAAAAATCGAATTGCGTTCAATTTCAGGCAAGCCCGATACCCTTGCAATCGGCTCCAGTTCATCAACTACCACGGGATCGGCAAGGTAGGCTTTGGCATCAGGAAGTTGCGATGCAATCTTATCCGCTATCAACCCGCCGAGATTGGTTGCATGCATCCCCATAACTCCTACCCGTAAATCGCGTTTCATGGCTTCATTCACCTGGTAAACTCCTGATTTAAGAGGCTTTATCAAACCTCCGCGTGCCATTACCACGCAAATATCGGCAAGATCAATCTGGTTGTTTTTCATTTCTTCCAGTATCAGTCCTGTGCGGTAATCAAGTTCGGCAATCACGTTGGCAAATCCGGCCAGTGCTTCGGGTTTATGGCGGATGGATTTCAGGAAGATAAGGCTGATATTTCGGTAAACCGCTATTTTTGTGACATCAACTTCGGGATATATTACCAGTATGTGTTTTGCTGACATGATCGTAAGGATTTTAAATGAACGCTCAAATTTATTACAATTTTGCGTACGATTTGGTTAACCGTGACAAGTATTAGCGGTACAGCATGAATTAGAAGAAATTGTTTTTCGCCAGCCAACTCACCTTAGTTGTCGTCATTCTCATTTTCACCATCTTCCATATGTTTGTTAATCACGTACCAGGTTACGGCGCGTCCGATGAAATAGGTGATTAACAGGAATATAAAAGGGAAATTGGAAATTATTCCTGCCTGGCCTGTGTAATTTAGCAAGGTTAAGATTAATCCTAATGCAACTATAAATATCAAATCAGGTATCCGTTGTTTACTCAGCATACAATTCTTTTTTTTGACAAACATACAAAACATTCAGATCTTTTGGAAAAAACCGAAAAAGCTTACCTGATTACCTTAAAAATTTTATGGAAGTTATCTGATTCATTATCAATCAGTAAAAAATAAACTCCTTTTATCAGCACTGGTAGAGCTATTTTTTGAACACTATCCAGTTGATCCAGGCAACGTTGCCAGATTATTACTCCTTGTAAGTTTCTAATCTGAACCTGGGTTTTCCCTTTTATGGCAGTATTGCTTTCAACTGTAATTGCATCCCGGATGGGGACAGGGAAAATTTTGATGCAAGAATTATCAGCAGAACTGACTCCGAAAGTGTTTTTTACGGTAACTATAATGGTATCAGTGGTTATACAACCAAATTCACTGGTAACTCTTAACCAGTATGTGTGAATGCCGGTTCCTTCAATTTCGCCATAAACCGAAAGTGAGTCGCTGTGCGAATTGTCGCTCCATAAGTAGGAAGCATTCTGTGCCGTGGCCTTCAAAACCAAAGTATCATTGAGTGTAATTGTTGTGTCGGCTCCTAGAAAGGCTACAGGCTTATCATTAACTTTTACAAATACGGTTTCCGAACTTATACATCCGTCAGGATGTGTGAGGTTTACATTGTATAATCCGCTGGTTTTGGCATAAATAGTAGGGTTTGTTGAGCCAGTGTTCCATAAATAACCTAGGTAATTGCCGCCGGCGTTTAAAAGCGCACTATCTCCTTCACAGATAGAAATCGTATCGCCCAGTAGATGCAATGTTTTTTTAAAACAGATTGGAAAAATATCCGAAAAAACAGATGCGTTGTACGAATGGTCGATTGCCTGTATTTTAGTCTGGTAACTCCCCTCCTGAAAATCGGTGAACATCAAAGTGTGAGCCTGATCCATATTGCCGGTAGTTACAGTTTTTAGTTTGCCGCCCAGGGCAGAACCCGATACCAGTGAATCGGGATTAGAAGCGGTTCCTATGCTCAGGTTATAATACAACGCGGCCGGCAAGGTAGCGTCGTCGTTTCCGTTGTTCCAGGTAAACTGCAAATCATCGTTTTGTGCCCAGAAACTAATACTGTCAGGGGGCATTGGTTTACTGTTACTTACGGTTGATTTATTTTCATACAAATAGGTGACTTCCATTTCATTAGGATTTTTTACGCGCCCATAGTATAAAATATCCAGATCGTTATCGTTGTCAAAATCACCAAATTGTGCTCCTCCCAATTCCGAGTCGATAAGAGGATGGGATACCGAACTGAAAGTGCAGTTATGATTATTTTTAAAGATCAGTAATTTTCGGTTATAACCTCCTGTACCATAAAGTAGTATGTCGGAAAACCCGTCATTATCCATATCGCCCAATTGCAGGGTATTGATAAAAGCACCCACATTGTCAATTTTAAACCGCTCATCAAAATTCAATCCGCCATCGTTTATAAATACATGAACATCAGCAGAATAATCGGAAGAAGTAAGGGTTTGCTTCATGCTTCCTATAAAAACGATATCCATTAGCCCGTCCTGGTTTACATCGCCGACGGCGAGTCTGACGTAGTTCAGCTGTGGGAGACCGATTTCCACCTTTTGAAATTTGAAAGCTCCCAGGTTTTTAAAAAATTCGAATTTGAAATCCGAAGCCGATGACATTGCAATGATAACATCCTTGAGTCCATCGTTATCAAAGTCAGACCATTTAGCTGAATTTGCCGAAAAATTCCCGAAAGCACCCGAGATGGTGGATATTTCTGTTTCTACCCTGACGAAACTATCATGGCCCTCATTCTTATAAATACCCAGGTCGAATTGGTTACCCGAATTTATTCCCTGATAGTAAATATCAAGCAGTCCATCGTTATTAACATCCACCCATTCGACATGGCATGCATCCAAACCAGGAATGGAACATGGAATTTCGGAAAGATTTGTGCCGCCTATGTTTTTATAAATTCTGGTAATGTTGGCATCAGGTGAACCACTTCTTGTTCCGGCATAAAGTAAATCGGGGGTGCCGTTATTGTCGAAATCGCCCCAGTATTGATCTCCGTATATTACCCTGGGAATGTGGGTGATACTGCTTTCGGAAAATGTATTGTCTCCATTGTTTTTATACAATTCAGCATGCTGAAAATCACCTCCAAAGTCCTCTCCGGTAACGAAAACATCTAAAAAACCATCCAAATTATAATCGCACCAGGACGCAAATCCTAAATATCCGCCTTTCAAATCCACATTAGGGACACGTTGGAAATTCTGAGCGCTAACAACTAAATTTATAAAGATACAAAGTGAAGTAACTATCAGGTTTTTCATGGCTCATGATGGGGGCATATATGGTTGCGGTGAGGGCCGCGGCAGTTCCTGAAGAAAACAGTTAATCATACAGGTTTTGCAGTATTACTCAAATATATTGGTTCTACCACGAATTTAGTGGAATTGGTTTTAAAAGGCCAGAAGACCGAA
>JBAXBJ010000114.1:0-14032 GCA_037142075.1 Bacteroidota bacterium | reverse complement strand
AGACCGAAGTCGGGAGACCGAAGTCGGAAGACCGAAGTCGGAAGACCGAAGTCGGAAGACCGAAGTCGGAAGACCGAAGTCGGAAGACCGAAGTCAGGAGACCGAAGTCGGGAGACCGAAGTGGTTGCTGACATGCTATACCATATGACCAGCTTAAAATAAGTCGAAGAATTTTAATTGCCACGAAATATGATACTTATATTTGATAAAATAACTTTCAGGGTAGCTTCCGACTTCCGTCTTCTGACTTCCGTCAATATATTTTTTATCACTAAATCAACAGAAGAACCAAAGCTATATAAGGTTACATTCTAAAAAAAGATGATTTATCAGAACGGATACCCGATTGCGATATTCCACATAATATTATCCCGGCGCCAGTCTGGACTAAAGTCTATTTCATCAATAACCCATTGCCGTCCTTCTGGCAAATAGGGTTTACGCAAAGGAACTGCCAGATCGAAACGGAGCAGAATGAAATTAAAGTCGAAGCGGAAGCCATATCCTGCGCCAACAGCCAGCTGCTTATAAAAAGTATTCATGTTAAACTTGCCGCCAGGCCTTTGCGGGTCGTCATTCATAAGCCATATATTTCCTGCATCAACAAACAAGGCACCTTTAAAACTCTTGTAAATACCAAAACGATACTCTAAACTTGTTTCAAGAGTGATATCGCCGGTTTGATCGACATATATATTATTCAGGCTATCCGCAGGAGCATAAGTTCCGGGGCCAATTGATTTTGACACAAATGCCCTAATATTGTAAGGTCCCCCTACATAATACTGTTTAATGTAAGGTATTGTTGATGAATTTCCATAGGGTACGCCCACGCCCGCAATCAGTCGCCAGGCAAGCTGGTTTTGATTGTTTTGTTTATAATAATATCTCACTTCGTTACGGAGCATGGCAAACTGAGAATACGGCATGCCAAGAAGTTGATAAGGGTCTTCTGGTGTTGGTCGGGCTCCGTGAAATGCCGAGGCGACCAGGCTTGTAAAGTTGCCGGCAAGATCCAGATTTTCGTTGAGGTACAAACTGTGTCGCGAACTTCCCATGTTTATAAGCCTGTTTACGAAGTTAAAACTGGAACCTAAAATAAACTGCTGCTCGAAGCTCTTCTTTATAGACGGATTCTCCTGCAGGAACTGCGCAAATTCTTCAGATGAATCAGCAAGAATCGTGTAACTGATATCCAACAGATTTAGTTGAAATGAAGTATATTCCGTCTTTTTCCATAGATATCCCAGAGAAGTATTAAAGGAATGTAATTTGTACAGATCAACCCGGTTGTAAGTTCCTCCTCCTGCTGTAATTATCGTTTTAGGCGCAAGAGACTTAATGGTTCCCTTTTCCAGATTGAAAGGAGCGAATTTCGGAAGAGTAAGAGTTGCATCAAGTGTCAACTGGTACGCGGCTTTTCCCTTTGTGGAACCGCTGTATTGCCAGTCGAAATAACCGCCAAGTGTTACCGATAAAAGCTCGGCACCCCTAAAAAAGTTACGGTTTTTGTAATTCAGGTTAAAGCCGGGGCCTGCAAAGTTATTTGATTTTAAAGCTCCATTAAGTTCAGCACTGAGTGAGATCTTATTCATCGGAGTTAAAAGAACATTAACATTCATTCGTCCCCGGAGCGAGTCATCGGCTGCAAAATTTGCGGTTGCAAATTTGTAGATGCCAAGCCCCATTAGTCGCTGAAGTGTAGCATAATGACTGGTGCGCGAATAGAGGCTGTCCTTTTCAAAAAAAACTTCGTTGAGAATAGTCTCAGTTTTGAATTTGTGCTTTTCTGAAACGTAAAAGTAATTACCAATCTTCGTCGTGTCGGGGTGATAGTCCTTAAGTGAATAATCATCAAAAATATAAATATCCTTATACCTGAATGCTTTGGTAGCCTCAGCAGGTATTTCAGGCTTTACATTCAGCCAGGTATTTATTTCCCGTTTCCCGGCTGCCGTATCGGCCGTAAAAAGCAGGTAGTCAGCTCTGAAATAATAATATCCTTTGTTTATCAGAGCCAGGTTTATGCGATTGCGTTCGTTTTCAAAATCTTTCAGATTATAAACATTTCCAGTTTCGAGGAGTGACTTCGGTTGCAGTTTTTTAATGTCACTTTCAATATTCTCATTTCCTGAAGGATACTTAATGGTTTTCAATTTGTAAGGTTCTCCGGGGGAAATGTCAAACCGTACTTTTGCTGTTTTTCTTTTGCTCAGAACTTCGAATTTAGACCTTGCCTGAAAATTTCCTCGGTTTTGAAGCCGGTTCTCAATGGCAGTATTATATTCCGGAAGGTTAATGCTTTCGATCAGTACAGGAGGTTGGGCCACTTTGGTTTTCAGCCAGTGCTTAAATCCTTTATTCTTTTCTGGCTCTTTCATCATGTTGTCCAAACACAGCTTAGGACGCATCCAAAGGAATTTTGAATTTGGCTTCACTTTGAAAAGCCCGTTGAGTTCTTTCTTCGTGTCGAATAAATTTGAAATCAGTTGCGTTGAATCAATCTTCAAAATATGGCCGGTATACAAATGGCTGCCATCGCTAACGCTTTTCAGTCCGGTGCAGCCTGCAAGCAGCAACGTAAGGAGCGAAACGGTTATCAGCAGTTTATATAGTCTGGCTTTGTTGAACATTCTTTAGCTATGTAAGCGTATGGATACTTTTAATTGGTATTCTTGGTCATTCGTGGTCATTCGATCGTCATTCAATTGTCATTCGATTGTCATTCAATTGTTGAAATATGAGTTTGATAGATGGTTGCGTTAGATGAGTTTCATTTGGCAGTTAAGGGTAATGTTGTTATATATCTTCACTTTGGATTTTGCTTTTTGAACTTTGCTTTTCAGTCATTCATTGCAAACTACTGATAATCAAATTTTCTTCCCGGCTCGTACGCTTACAGGTCTTCCAGACGCTGTCAGGTTTTCTACTCCCATTTTCTATTTTCTATTTTCTATTTTCCATTTTCCATTTTCTCCCCTTCTCCCTTCTTCAACCTGTCCTTCTTTTCAAGCTTAGAATCTACTTTCTTCTTCCTTTTCAGGGTTTCAAATTCCCTGGTAAACATCACTGCCAATCCGCTGCTTATAATATCGCCGTCGAAAAGATCGTAAGCAGTTTGTGAGAATGCCTTGAGCTTGTATTCTCCATCCTCGGTCAGTTTGTATGTTACTGCAACGGCACCTGAATTATGATCTGATGTAGTTGTGGTGGTATTTTTATTTCCACTCAGATCAATCGAACTCTGAGCCTCCACAGTCACCCGTTCATTAAACAATTTCTTCGAAACCTGAACATCCAGTTCAGTTGTCGGGGCTGTAGAGCCGGTAGTGCCGTCATCAAAGGTTGTCAAGCCAAAGTTTAAATCAAAATTATGTACAAACTTACTCGTAACGTTATTCATCTGGCCGGCAAGGATACCATTCACACTATTGCGTGCAGCCGTAGATGCAACGCTGGATGGCGAACTTCCTGTGGAGTTGGGATTATCAGCAATAAAACCTCCGGTAACAAGCAGCGCGAAAACCTGCTTATTAAGAGCATCGGTATGATCTGCGCTATTCAATTGTGTAAGTTTGGTAGCCACCATTGGATTCGCCGTAAGGTATTTATCGGGTAGTGTAATATTGAAGCTGATTTGAGGCTGTGACAGAAAACCCAGGATGTTGAGTTTTACATTATAGGGAAGACGTTGTTTGAACATATTCTTTTCTGTCTCGCTCATGGTTGTTGATTCGTTAGCCATAAGCGAAGTTGAAGGTGTAGTTACAGTATAATTGGCAGCCAGGTTTACATCAGCATCTTTTGGATTTCCCGACCAGGATATCGTGCTGCCGGGTGCAATAATAAAAGTCTTTTTCACAAGGTTGTAAAAGGATAACTCATAAAGACCCGATTTGACCTCATAGATTCCTGTAACAGATTTCTTTCCCGCCCTGTCAACATCAATTTTGAGGTTTGTACTTCCGCTAACGATTAAGTAATCACCCGATTTTGGATCGATGTCAACAGTAAACTTTGCATTCGGATCTATTTCGAGATTAGCCGAAAGATTAATGCCCGAAATCCGCGATATGATGGAATCGGCAAGTGATTTACCCTCTTTTACAACATAAATGGAGTCATATTTTTGGCCTGGTTCCAGGAAATTTACGATCCCTTCGGATGTTACCAGCTTCAGTTCGCTTCCCGGCAAGGCATAGGTAAGGTTAGTGGCGCTGTCTATTTTGATATAAGCCTTTATATCCGGGTTTTCAACGTCTCCTTTAAACCAGATATCTGTTGCTATCGAGAGCTTCCCATAGAAAGTGCGGTTATCTGCAGATGTACTGTTCATTGGCTGAAAATCCTTTGTGGTAAGGTGTAAATCAACACCAAAATCACTGAAGTTACTGGTGAGGATGTCCCCGTTAACTGAAAGCTTTTTTGACTGGGCATCCTCAATCACGAAATCATCAAAATGAATTCCCCGACTGTTTAGCTGAATTTTTTCGTCCTCAATCCGGGCCAGAAAATTCAGACTGTTGATTCTGAATGCAGTCTTTTCGATCCCGACAAAGCCAATGATATCAGGTTTTTGAGTTGTTCCTTTAATCGAAACTTCTGCATTGATTTTTCCTTTCATCTCCGAAAGGGAACCGAATGAAAATTTTTCGAGGCGGTACAGGTCGTTTATATTAACCAAAACATCAAGGTTTAAAATGGGCACTCCCGACAAATGATCCACATTTCCTTTTACGCTCATATTGTTCTGATCGTTAACAAGATGAGTATCAATATCCATTTTGTCGTTGGTGGTTTTGATATTAGCAGCCAGGTTTCCTGCCAGTGTATCGCGGATACACAAACTATCGATCCGCATATTTAAATTGATGTGCGCATCATTTCCAGGCAGCGGAAAATCAATCTCCCCGCCGATATTTCCTTTTAATGGATCCTTCATCCCATTGATTTCGGCAATGTTAACCAGGTTCTGAAGTGCGAAGTCTTTAAAAGACAGTTGCCTCTGGCTTTCGTCGGCAACAAATCCGATGGATTGATTCCCTTTCGAAAATACAAACTCCTGGGATGAAATCGCATCCTGGCGTTTTTCGAGCAGATTTCCGTCCTTAACATTCCATGATTCTCCGTCAAGGATAAGTCCGCCGGGCCTAAACCTGATGCTGAACATGTTATCGCTCATTTCAATTTCGTTGACAAACAAATATCTAGGATTACCGATCGAGTCCAGGATACTGATCTCTGATGCTATTTCCCCTTTGTTGATCTGCTCCTTTGCACTGAAGTTTTCAATCTTCATTGCGTTGTAGCTGATTTTATCGAGCTGCAGATCTACCGATAATTCTTCATTTTTTCCGCTCACAACCACGCTGAGCGAATCCATATGTGCGTTTGAATAAATGGCCTCCGGCACCTGTATCACGGCATTCAGTTCGTTTCTGTCACTTTTATAGATGCCTTCCAGTTTACTGATGCGGAGTGTGTCGAGCCCGGGTATCAGTTCATCGAGAATATTCTGTGGAATATGAACATCTGCATTAAAAGCAAGGTGTTTGCCTGGTTGTGATTGGGCTGTATCAGTGAGCCCGAAATATTTTTTATACGCCGACAACAATAGTTTAGGAAGATTTTCGGAATTGATATTGCCGCTTATTTTTCCGTCAGCCAGGTCCGATTGCATATCAATGCTCAGGCTGTCCTGTGTCGAAACAGCAGTGATGTTCATTGTTTTAACCGGGATGGATTTTTTGTCGCTTCTAAGCGTAGTATTTATAAATTCAAGGGTTGCATCCGAATTATTTAATCCTGCATAATTGAGGTTTCCGGTCAGATTTGTTGAGACTGAGATATTTTTTTCAATAAAATTCAGTGCCTGCAGGTTCAGATTGGCAAGATCAAGGCGGGCCGAATATTTTTGCCTTGCTTTACGCAGATCAGCTCCGGCATTAAGTTGAAAACGAAGATTGGTATCCGCTGATCCGGCTGTGGCAGTAATTACACTATCCGCTATCCGGCTTTCGATCCGGATACCGCGGTAGTTATACGAATTGTATAGAGCCTCCTGCACATACAGGTTAACTGATCCAGCAAGCGGGCCTTTGGTTATCCCAGTACCTGATACGTTGCCTGAAAAGCTGCATTTCCCGAGCATTGTATCTGAAAGAATAAGTCCTGCCAAGATATCCTGAGCCGTAAAATCAATATTGAAAGTATCGCGGCGTGCTGCGTTTTGGGTTGCATAAAATGCATCGGCTGTTATGTTTCCGGAAGCCGACTGCAACTGAACATCGGCATTCATAGACTTGAGATTCCCTTTTACGATACCTGCAAGTTTAAATGATCCGGGCAAATTAAATCTGGCAAAAACGGCAGGATCAACGAAATTATAAACATCTTTTTGGTTTGAGGCAAACTGATCGATGGTGGCATCAATACTTAGTTTCTTTATATCAGGCAGTCCTGTGAGCTTACCCTTCATTTTCATGATGGTTTTCGAAAGAGCTGATATTTCGATGTTTTCGATATCCAGGTCGTTAATCTTACCGTCAGCTTTCGCTGAAATAAGTACATCAGAGTGTTTAAATTTCCCGGTGTAGGTATTCGTTTCTAAAAAGGGAACAAATAAAAATACTTCATCTGCATTTACCATTGAATTTCCAATATCTGCCTTTGCCTTACTATTCCAAAGGTCGGCCAGGAAATTATTGAAAGATGGATAGCCCAGGCTGAGATCTCCGGAAATCTTACTTTTATCGGTTTCGAGCCGAAGATTCTTCAGTTCGGCCAGCTGATCAGTCAGCTGAGCTTTAACGGCAAGTTTTTTAACGTTAATACCGCAACTTTCTGCCAGGCTCAGGTTTTCAAAATCTGCCCTGTACCCTTCGGAATCAATATTGATATTGCGAACCGCAGCATTCAGGTTACTGATATGGAGATGCTGATAGTCAATTCCTTCCGGATGCTTTACAGAAGATGTATTGTCAAGACTGAAATCAGTGCTTTCAATCGTTAATTTATCGGCCAGAATATTTAAACCCAGAAAAATGCTTTTAACTTTTTTGTAAGTGATACCAATTGAGTCAGTTTTTACGGGTGTGGCTTCCGGAACTGTTTTAATACCCTTACCAAGCGATAGCGTTAATGCTACAGTGGTGTTCTTCAGGAGAACTTCCTTAATACTGAATTTATTTTCTGCGAGATTAATATCTTTCAGCGTTGCAATAAAATCGCCCAGGTTTACACGAAGGTCAGTTCCGCCACGGGAATCGATAAAAGTGGCACGGATATTTTTCAGAGTAATATCATTCACGTTGATAAGCCATGGCTTTCGGGGATTAACAACCGTATCGGGTTTTATACTTGAATCAGGTTTAAATAAATCGACCAGGAACTGGAAATTAAAAGTACCTGTTGAATCTTTCCGGTGAATATTTGTAACCATATTTTCAAGCGCCAGGCTTTTTACCAAAACCTGGTTTTTAAGAAGAGCAAAAAGTGAAACATCAACACTCAGCGAATGCAGATATAGCAAGGTATCCTCATTTTTATCAAGCAGGAAAAGATCATTGATATTAACCGTATTTGGAACGGCTATTTTAAGGGAACCCAGGCTGATTTCGGTACCTGTTTTTTCGCGGAGCGCCTTTATGAATTTTCCGGCAACAAAGGTTTGAACCGAAGGGATATTAATCGCAATAACAAGTACAAGCATCAGTGCCAATACAATAACGAAAACCCGGAGCAAAACCCGGAGTATCCGATACCATAATGCTTTTTTACCTTGTACTTCGTCTTCCATCAATAGATTACAATCGTTTTTTAAATATCGGAATTTTTAATTTGAATGACAGTCAAAGATACTATTTGTTTTCGCAATCAGATGTATTGTTGTTATGATGGCCTCTCGAAATTTTGATAAACAATCCCGGGTTTTCCTGATACCAGGATAATTGTTATATTTGTTGGGCTTTGAGGTTGATTGCATAAACATCAGGCAAAATGGTTTGATTTTAAACTGTACTATAACTTTGATTAGGAATATTTGTCAGATACAGGATAATTTTACATAAAAATAATTCAGAAATAATTACCAGGATATTGGTAATCAAATGGTTATAAGTGAACATATAAAAAGTGTGAAACTCGGATGTTACCCCGAATCAGGGACTGTAAAATAGTGAATCGGTTGGAGAAAATTTCTGCCGTATTTTCTGATTGCCGTTGCATTCTGAAATTGAAATGAGTTTGAACCTTCGTATAGAAAATCTTATCATTTATTGTTATAACAAGTGTAAACTGTTGTTAATTATCTAAATTTATCGCGTTTAAGTTTACTATAAAAATACCATTGAATATCGATGCTAACAACCAAACTCAGTATTCAGGATACATTGCCTCTCACCTGTTTACGAACCGGAACCTGCTGTCATGGGAAACTTGTGCTGCTTAATCCATGGGAGTTGGTCTGCCTCGCCAGGGAGAAAAAAATTACTCCCAGGGAGTTTCGTGATCTGTATTGCGAGTTTGGAGGGATTCGATTACGGTTTGATGGAAAAGTCGGGTGGAAGGAACAACATGCATGCAGCCAATATGTCGCCAATTTTGGATGTAGCGTGCATCTGGGGCGTCCACTATCCTGCCGCTTATATCCGCTTGGGCGTCAGATACAAAGTAAAGAAGTTCACTATATGTACCTGGGGGATGAATTTCCTTGTCTGGAAGGATGTCCCGAAGTTTCCGGATTGCCACATTTGACTGTAGGTGAATACCTTAAAGGCCAGGTAACAACTAAGTTCGAAAAGGCCCAGGATGAATATCTGGAACTGATGCAGAATTTGGCTGACATAGCATTTGAGCTTCTCCTTGATACCGGCCTGGCTGAATCCGGAGATAAGGAAACATTACAAACATGGAGAAAAATGGGCAATGAACTTCCTGAACAATTAGCTGACAGGATAGGGCAGGAGTGGCTGGATTGGTTAATGCTTCCGGAAATTCCGGATGACGTGGAAGACCCGGTTTTATTTGCCCGAAAACATAATGATATACTCCGGTCAAAGGCGCAGGGAAAATTCGGAGGTTTGCAGACATTCCGGGAAATCCATGTCGCTTCTGTTTTAATAATGGGAGTAGCTTTGCATCTGGCCCGAGGTATCGGGGCAAATCCGGAAATTCTTGCTGAACATTGGATAGCTACTGCGAAGAATCATGGTGCTGTGGAATAGCAATCGCCATTAGCTTTTCACTTGATTGAAAACTATCCTAAAATCAACCATACTATCTGATTGCAGATCAAATAAATCAAAACTATCAAAGTGATAAAACTTAAAGTAAAACTCCTGGCATTCCAGGGTGCACCGGAAGCAATTTTTAAAAATGCGGTTTCACGGATTGAAAAACTTATTTCGCCCGAAAATTATACGTTTGTTGAAAGCGATCCCGATATTCTGTTTTTTCTCAGCGGTGGATCTGAACTTCCTGCAACGAAACAAGTTTCGGCGGGCAATTTTTATTTGCTTATTGGTTCACAGCACGACAATGCATATGCTTCGGCTACCGAAGTTAAAGCATACCTGAACGAAAAAAATATTTTGTCGATGCTGCTGGATGAAGAAGAAGCCGAAACGGCGGCAATTCTAAAGAACTTCGGTACCGTAAAACAGGCACTAAAAAACTTACAGGGCAAAAAGTTAGGGCAAATCGGGCAGGTTTCGGATTGGCTTATTTCCTCGGCAATTCCCGCAGATTTGCTGGAATCGAAGCTCGGAATTAAATTAAATGTAATTCCCTGGAACCAATTGGCTCATTTTTCAGAATTTAAAGCCTCCGAACCGTTTCTGAATTCTTTTTCGGGTTCAACGCAGATGGATCTTGCCGAAACGGCAAAAGTCAACGAACTGTTGACGAACACAATCCAAAAACGTAACCTGGATGCAATAACGGTCGAATGTTTCCCGATGGTGCAAAAAGACTGCGTTACTGCCTGTCTGCCGTTGGCGAGATTCAACAACGAGGGAATCCCAGCAGGTTGCGAAGGCGATATTACCGCAATTACAGGCATGATGCTCTGCAAGGAACTTACCGGTATAATCCCATGGATCGCAAACATCAACAAAGTGTCAGAAGAAGTTTGTATGTTTTCGCATTGTACAATAGCTCCCGGTTTGGTTTCCGGGTTTTCTGTAAAAACACACTTCGAAACAGGACAAGGTACTGCCATAGAAGGCGATTTCAAAGGCGATTTAATAACTATTTTCCGCTTCGACAATAAGCTCAGCAAAGCATTTATTGCAACGGCAAACATTACCGGCAGACCAAAATCACGTACTGCATGCCGAACACAAATTGAAGTGAAATTAACAGCAAATGAAGTAAAATTGCTCAGAGAAAGTCCACTTGGCAACCACCACCTTATTTTCCCTGGCGATTATACCAAGTTATTGCAACTAGGATGTAGAATTCTTGGAATTGATGTACAAAAATGAAATCAAAATAACACCTGTTTATTAAAAAGCACAATAACAGGTAAATGTAAAACAGCCTGATATTTTTTGTTGAATTTATTCTGCCTGCTCTACGGGCGGCTTCCTTTTATGGAAAAGGTTAAGCACATAATGACTGACAGAATTTATAGCTTCCGGATTATTAGAAACGTACCTGTTCAGCGCATCTAAAATCAGAACTCCGGCCTGTTTGTATAAATTCTGGCTACGCGTCCCGGCAAATACTTTTTTACTTATAAACCCGGTAGCCAAAGGGAGTAAAATAGTGAAAAAGCTATTTCGAACTTCAGGGGATGCTGCTAAAGAGCTAAATGTATTTTTAATAATGTTGAGAGGGCTTAACCTGTCATACGTTATTTTGAATTGATCCCTGAGCAATTGTTCTTTTGTGGCCTTTTCTGCTTCCAGTTTAATGATAGCCGTTTTGAGATCAAGATAAGGCGTATTTATTGGCATAGAGCTTTATTTTAGCAAAAGTTTAATAATTGCATTCCGGAGTTTTTCCTTAATTTTATTATGCAGAAAAAAATGGATTATGATTCCGCAAAGGATGTAGAAAGCTGCCACTGCAAAAAAACCGAGGTATACCGAGTCCCACCATGCGCCAAGCCAGAACGCAATGCCAAGATTCAGGAATGCCAGGAACATTATAACAAACACAACTACCACCACATTGGGAATTACTGTGGATACTACATCCGATGCTTTATCAATTGCCCTGAGTTTTAATAATTCCAGGCTCGTTTTGCCGAAATCTTCTGCTTTTTCCCACAGAGGCTCCAGTATATTTTCTTTTTCTTTCATGTTACTCATTTTAATTTTGTTTCTGGCAAATGCAGATGCATCACCTACCGCAATGCTACTCTCTGAGATTCTGATTATCCGGCCTCTGTCAATTAAAACGGGACTGGCCCAAAGATAAACATTTAGCTCAAAACCGGTGGTAATTTAAGCCCAGCAAAGTGAAAGCAGAACATTTTCAACCAGGTGCCTTTTAGTTTTTAACCCCTTGTCAGAATTGGGTTCACAGCGTATTTTTCCGGGCCATGCACACACCAAAACTGCCAATGTTCAGCATTCTGAAACTCTTTAAACAGAAAATGCCTGATTTGTTTATGCTTCTTCTTTTATTTCAGCAGCCTCTTCTTTTGCTTTTTCAAAATGCTCGCTGACATTATCGACAAATTCATTAAATTTTTCCTTCAATGAATCCGCTGTGTCTTTGCCCTTCTGGGCAATTTTTTTACGGGTTTCGGTTCCCTTATCGGGAGCAAACAGTACACCTAATAATGCGCCGACAGCGATGCCAGCCATTGCTCCGATTACTACATTTACTTTACTCATGGCTTTATTGGTTTTTTAAAGTTAATTAATAGAACAATAATTTAAGTTTTGATTTGACAGTGAATTTAAAACGATTGTTATTCTGATACAAAGACAAAATTAGCCATAAAAAATCGTTTCCTTGCCGTTTTTGTTTTGTATTGATCTGGGATACAGTATTAAAGTAAGGGAAAAATTCTTTGTGTCTTTTAGAAATATTGTCAATAAAGATACGATAAAATAGTTAAAATCGGTAAAAATATTCTGTTTTTTTTTAGACTCCGGCTCAAAAATATATAGTCAAATTAGATTTCGAATAATAGTCCTTCTACCTGTCGAGCCAGTCCTTAAAATCCTGCACCCTTTCGCGGGCTACAACGATATCGTCATCGGCAATACCTTCAATTTTCAAACGCAGTCTGCTGTTGGTCCAGGCAAGGATATTGGTGCAGGCCTGAATGGAAACAATGTATTTCCGGTTAATTCTGAAACTGGCAGCAGGATCGAGCAGTGATTCGAGTTGGTCAACAGAATAATCGATACAATAATCCCTATGGGAAGTGGTATGGAGATAAGTGGCTTTTTCGAGGCTGTAAAAAGCCAGTATTTCCTCGATCGGGATACTTTTTATTTTGTCTCCAACCTTAACCATAAATCTTGATTTATAAGCTTTTGCGACAGCGTTATTGGTAAACGACAATAATTTTTCCAATGAAACGGCAGGCGAAAAAAGTTTACTCTTTTCGATGGCTTTCCTCAGTCGTTCTTCTTCAACCGGCTTCAGAAGGTAATCGATGCCGTTGGTTTTAAAAGCTTCGATGGCATAATGGTCGTATGCAGTGGTAAAAATAATAGGGCATTTTACCGTTATTTGTCCAAAGATTTCGAAACTTAAACCGTCAGCAAGTTGAACATCCGAAAAAATCAGGTCGATATCTGCATGCAATTTTAGAAAAGGAACAGCGTCGCGCACCGATTCTAACCTGGCAATCACTTTCATTTCGGGTGCAACTCTTGAGATCAGCCTTTCAAGGTGGTTTGCTGCCCGGGATTCGTCTTCGAGTATGACAACCTTCATTTTTCTGAGACTTTTAAAATAGGAATACGCACCAGGAATTTTTCACCGGAATCGATTATTTCTATCGGCCTGTCAGTAAAATAACTAAACTGCTGAATGATATTCTTCAGGCCTGTATTCTTCGAATCTTCCCCTACCATTTTAACCCGTAACGAATTTTCAACTTCCAGATAATCACGTACTTTACGTATGCTGATTTCTAACGGGAAAGCCTCCGAAACCTCATTATGTTTTACCGCATTTTCGACCAGAAGCTGCAATGTCATAGGCACAAGATGTTCGTCGGGTGCTGCTTCCAGGTCGATTTTCAAATCCAGTTTATCTTCAAACCTGGTTTTCAGAAGGTAAATATAGGATTGCATAAAATTTAACTCTTCGGCGAGAGGAACGAGCTCTTTGTCACGGCTATCGAGCACATACCTGAACAAATCACTCAATTGGTTAATAAACTTTACAGCCATAGCCTGGTCGGTGTATACAAGGTCGCTGAGTACGTTGAAACTATTAAATAAAAAGTGAGGATTGATTTGGTTCCGTAAGGATTCGTACCTATACGCCATCATTTCAACTTTCAGATTTTCGGCATTCACCACCGCTCTTTTCCAGGCTTTGAAAAAACCGATGGCTGTGAAAATAAGCGAAATGTTAAATGAGATCAATACCGTCAATAAACTGGACCAGGCTGCAAAACTCCATGTATCTGATGGAATAGTTCTGTACTTAATGAAAAACATCAGGTACTTTACGAGCATGAATGCTGCAACCGAATATACCACCAGGATAATGATTCCGAGAATTGACCGTAAAACAGGTTGGTCAATCCATTTTATTTTTCGGTCGAGAAGATGATTAATCAGCACAGAACCTGTCCATTGCGTTATAACCACCAGGAATGACCAGAGTAGGTAGAAAAGGAAGCTTTGGAAATTCTCAATCGGCCCGCTCACAAAAAATACTAAAATCAACAGGCTGAAACCTAGGTTAACCAGGATGTATTGAATGATACTGAATGGTTTTAGTAAATTCCTTATGAAGTTCATTGACGGTTAATTTTTGAAGGGATAAAGATAAAGGTGGCTAATTCTTATTTTGAGGTGCTATTTATTTTCAAAAGTAGTAACTTAGCCTA
>JBAXBJ010000113.1:0-14126 GCA_037142075.1 Bacteroidota bacterium | reverse complement strand
TTTAGTGAAATGAGCGGGATGGATCCCAGGATAAAAGCGTTCATAAGATTTCGGTATTAGAAGTGATTATTATTTCAGTGCTGCACATGGCGCGGAGCTTTTTCTCTGCGTGGGCTTTATTTCTTGCTCCTTTCACCGTGAATTCCCGTGCATACTCATCCCGATTTACGAAAATTGAATATGTGAGAAAGAAGGATTTTTTTTTGCTCATTGGTTAAGGGTTATTGCGCGGGAAAAGGTTCATACTTTCTGTTTTTAAAAACTACTATTCAGGTTTTAATTCCGGGGTAAACCGTTTTTTTTGCAGCTTATTGTTGTTTATCCAATTTCAACTCGTCAAAGAGCTGCATCTGCTCATTTATTTCCCGGCGATCCACTTCCTTGAGCCGTTTCCCAATCCTGGCTTCCTGTGCCTTGAGTTGCTCCCATGAATTAAAATCGGGGTTTAAGCGAAGGGCAATTTCTCTTTTAGAGCGATCCATTTCGGTATGGGCTTTTTGAGAAAGAAGTTCGCGCCGGACAGTTATGGTGCCATGAAAATGCTCGAAAAGGATTAGGTAACAAGCCATTTTGTATTTGGCTAATTCTTTGCTGTTGCTCCTGATAGAAAATATCCATCCATAAATCAGGTGCTCCGGCAAACAGGTCATGTTCCTGATCTGTGCTCCAGGTACCTGCATTGGCTGGACAGCCAACGCAGCTCCTAAAATCGGATCAGCATGGAAATTCTTGAATGACCGGGTATATTCAACTTTTATAGCCTCGCATACTGGCTTAATGGCTATCCAATAGGTTCCATTTTTGTGCAGGAAAAGGAGTGATTTTCCGTTAAATTTTAAAAACTTTACAAGGGTCTGTTTCATAATGTTTTATGTTTTTGTTTTGCAATACAGGTAGAAGTGATTTTATTCGAACAGGCATAACTCAGCAGTGGCCTACCCGTGAGTGAATGACCTGAATTGACTAAAAATGAGAATTGGGATGATCCCTAATGAAAGGGGTGTGAATGGGAGCTTTTGAAACTCATTTTTTGAGACAGGTGGTTAAAATAACCCGGTATGGAGCGTTTCGCGGGACGGCTAATTTGTTTACCTGGAAATAGAGCAAAAAAGTTCTATCTGCTCGGTGGTTTTGCGTGAACGGATGCGCAGGTATTGTTTATAAAGTACTTCCAGGCTTTCAAGTTCGGCAAAACGATCATCGTCGCGAAGTTGTTCCCGAAGAGCGTCAATGCGGTTCCGGGTTTCGGTCGATCGGCGAATCATGTCCTCCATCTCACGATAATGGCCAAAGAGCAATTTATCGATTACGCTATATACCCATAGTTCGAAAGTTGGGTTGAGCCAGGTGGTAAATTTCTGGGCCAGGATGCGATGCATCCATGTGACGGTTTTTTGTGAAGAAACAATCAAATCATCTTCTGTTTCAATATTTAAAAAACACTTATTGGCGTTATTTAAACAAGCAGAAATAAATCTATTCGTTTCATCTGTACGCGTAAAATTATCCATTCTCTTCTCGTAGATTTTAGCCATTTGAGTGGCATTTGCCATTACGTTGGAGCCGGTGATTTCAAAATCAATTTCCTTGTCGGCAAAAATGAATCGTTGAGGAAAGGTTTGCATTGTTTGATTTTTCATATTATTGATTCGTTATTTTTAATTATTTGTTTCAAGGAAATGGAGTGTTTCCATTTCAGATCGTGAGTACGTGACTTTGCTGTTTAGCACTCCCTTCTTTATCGGGGTAATCAGGCCGTCGCTTACCCACTTTTTCACCCTGGTTTCACTCCACAAGCGGTAGGCTTCACGCTGGCTTATCTGATCCTTTAAAGTGCCAAATTTGTCAAGAGCCAATTGCACTCCAATCTTGGCAGATTCGATCATCATGTTTTTTTGTTCCAATAGATTCAGTTCCATGAATATTCAGTTTTAATTTATAAGTTGACTTGCGATGAGCTTTTGTACAACCTGTTTATAATTTAGATGTATTGATTATTTGAATTGTTTTGAAAAATTAATCTCCTTAGTTGTGCTATTTATCAGTTACCTTTAAACAGTTTAATCCTGACAATAAAGATTCTATACAAAGTGTTCTCTGATGTGTAATACATAAATACATTTTTTAAGTTATTTGATTTCAGGTAAATACAATCAGCCTGACAAAGGTTTTTGATTCAGAAGATTTTAACTGGTATTCGTCTTTGCCAGGCTGATGAGATTTCTACAATGCCAATCTTTTATAGGGTAAAGGCATTTATTTGTTGTCACTTTGCCCGCCGGCCCCGCTTATTATAGACTGCCATGGCTTCGCGAACTTTTGCCGTGTCGAACAGGATCAGTCTCCCTTGCTGAAAATGAGGAAAAATGCCAGAGTTCTTTAATGCCTGAGCTCTGCTGTGCGAAACGCCCAGGAATTTGGATAAGCCTGCTATCCCTTTAATGTGGGATTCCTTTTCCGGAATTGTTAGGTGGCCGGAATTGTTGATAGCATCCTGGACGACATCCGTCAGAATTTCCCTGAATTCTGTTTCTGAAAACTGCAGGACTATCATAGTTTTTCGATGCTAGTGTTGTAAAACGTGGCATAGAACTGCACCGAATTACGGATCATGATACTTGTAGGCACCTTGCTTTCTTTACGGGTCTTTACAATAAGTTGGTAATCGGCTTCGCTGAGCCTGATATTGATGTTGCGGGTGTAATGTTTTGCTTTTTTCATTGTTCTGAGTATAAAGTATTGTGAAACTGATCTGAATTCATTGACGTGCTTGCATAATTCAATGCCATTTGACCTACATTTATTTTTTCGTTTTCCGACATGCCGTGAAACAGGCTGTCCAACGTGCTTTGTAGGTGAGCGGAGAAATCCAAAGTGGTTTTATCACAATGGCTTTTATCATACCTGGATAGGATGCGGAAATAGTCGCCTCCGTTTTTTACGAAGATATTCTCTTCGCCCTGGGTGTCCAATCTGTATTTCTGAATTGTTTCTGAAGTAAAAACCTGGAGGTAGTCAAATTTGGGGCTGTTCAAAAACACATATTCTGAATCCCAGATTCCCATGTGTTTCATGTATCTGAGTACTATTTCTCCGTTCGAGTGGCCGGCATACCATTTGCCTTCCTTTTCCATTGCCATCCGAAAATCATCCTGTTTCGGGAGTGCGAACATTTTGCTGCGGATAACACTTACCCATAATTGCAAATTGGCCATTTTGCCATGAACCAGTTCGATGTTGTATTTTTTACCAATCGAATACAGTTTCGAATACTCCTCAGCTGTTAGAATGCTGTTGCCTTTTTGGACCAGTTCATTTATTTGAGATTCGCTCAAATATGTCTTTCTCATAATTTTTAGTTTTAGTTTCCTTCTATTTATCGTTTTCATCGCGTTGTCACCTTAACGCTGAACAGCGTTCTTTTTGCCCGAATTTAGCCATCCGGAGCCTTTAGCACCGGTTTTAGTTTTCTTTGAAATTTCTTTTGTGGTTTCATTTTTTTTGTTATTTAGAATTTGTATAAATAAACAGTTACTTTTCCCTGATTTGGTAGTAATAACTTAGACGACAAAATTATAAACTAATGAATAACAACATATTGCGATTAGCAAAGTATGTTTGTGAGCTTCAGCAAAAAAGTACATATTATGCTGAGAGTGCTGAAGAAAAGTCAATAATTAACATATATTTAACATATCGTTAACATATAAAAGGCGAAAAAGCCCCTGAAAAACGTTTTTCAGAGGCTTTGTTCAATCTAAAACTTACTTTCTACTCTATAAAATCAATGGCTGAACGCAGTAATTCCTTGCTTACATCGTAATAATCTGGCGAAGGCTTTACTATTGGCTACATGTCCGCTCATGCTGCTTATTACGGCACTATCTATTTTCCCGAACAATCCTCCTACGAATGTCCGACGTGCCATGTGTGAACTTGCGATGTAGCACAAACGAATGTTTTCCCATTCCCGGGTAGTTGGATGCTGTCGGGTAACAATTCGGATTAAGCATACTGACTCAAACAAATCTTTTATGTAGTCGTTGTACTTTTGCTCTGAGATGAATGGTAGAAGCCGGGCATCCGGCAAATCATAACGGGATAATATTTCAATTGCTTTTGCTGTAAGAGGTATAGTTACCGTTACAGGTTTTCCTTCCTTCGTTTTGCGGGGTATATAACTTAATACATTGTTTGTGACATGGCTTTTTTGGAACATTTAGTTTTCCTTCTAAGTCTTACTAAGAAATGTTGAAAAAGACTTTCTTAACATTCAATTGTAAAGGTTTCTGCCCTGGCTTCTACTTAATAGGTAAACGGATAAAATAGAAGGATGTTATTAAAAGTTAAGTTTAAAAATGTACCGTAGATTAGCACGTATAAATAAAAAAGCGTTCATAACATGTTGAGTTACAAACGCTTATAAATTGTTGTGGTCTCCCGGACAGGATTCGAACCTGTGACCCATTGATTAAGAGTCAATTTTTAAATATTCTATATTGCTACTCTGACAAGTGTTACAGAATTATTATTTTATAATTTGTAAACTATTTGTAAACAGGCTTAAAAACGCACCACATTTTGCAGATAATTAAAAGGTATTTGATAAGCAACTAATGCTAAACTGGTATGTTTGTCAAATCCGATTATAAATTTGACAGCATCAAAAATACAGAATTTACCTGATTTCTTTTTCAAAGAATAAAACTCTATTATTATAAATTACTAAAACGTCTAATATCGCAAAGGCAATTCAAATTGTCCACAAAGGTAATTTCTGCATCCAAGTTAAGTCACTATAACAGGTTTTCATCCAGGTAAGGAGTTCGGATTGTCATTCCCATTGTTGCCCTCGGTTGGTTTATCCATATCAATCCCTGCATTTTCCTGCACTTTATCATGAACAAATGTTTTCAAAGCCATGAAAAGCTTATTTCCTGTAATTTGAAAACCGTTATCTGCAGCACTGTAAATCAGGAAGCCGGTGATGATCCAGGCGGCTGTGTCAGCTAGGTTGATGGTGTGCTGGTGCATTTCTTTGTCCATTGCAAACAAAAGCATGACCAGGGCATAAGAAATGAGCATCCGTTTGATGCCAATAAAAAACTTATGCATGGAGAACTTTTCTTTTTTGATGGACCCTGAAGCAATTATCCCCAAGAAGATATCCAGGATAAAGGCTGCAAACATCACATGGAACGCCCCTTTCATTTCGGTAAAATAGCCCATAAAAGCAAAGAATAGCCCTGTTACTATATTCCAATAATGGGCGAATGACCAATCTACGAGTGTTACAAGTCTTTGAGGCATTTTCATATTGTTTTAAAACAAAATAAATGAGAGAATTAGTTTGACAAAAGGACAAAGGTTAACAGGTGTAAATATCCAGTTCTGCTAAACTCAAACCATCGATAAGCAGGTTTACACGAATTTCTTTTATTAGAAAGTGGAAACCATTCCCGGAATAAATTTGATTGAATTTGAGTTGTTTCAGTTGTCCGGTTGTAAGTATGGCTTTGAAAGTAGCCGGTTTTGTTTCATATGCCAGCCATTGCAGAAATTCCTTGTAATGGGAAGTAAAGAGAGCATCCGCATTGAGTTCAGCAAATAAAGCAGGGTCTCCGGGATAATCTTCATATCGGCACGATCCGAGCGGGTAAGGCTGATCGAGGCTGTCCAGAGCCATTCCTTTGTAATACAAAACCTGTAAGCCATATTCAGCACTCAGGCTATCAGGGAAACCTTCGATGGTACCAGCCTGTTCTGTTTTTGGGATGGTCCAAAGCCTGGCAGGAAAGATTGAATTGTCCAGTTCCCGGTGAGTTAGGACTGGCGAAAGATCGGTTTCGACGGTTAAAAACGGCTCTGTTCCTTCTGAATATACCAGGGGAAATTTTTCTGAAAAGAAGCACCATTCCAATTTATACGTTTCCGGATTGTACTGGAAAACATAATAAGATTGGTTAAGCAAAACATAGTACATGTCATTGGCTGCGTTGCCGGAAGTTGGTAAGTCGCGCGGATCCGCAACCTCGCCTTTGAGAGTTAATTTGGAATTGAGTTCTTTAATTCGGCTCAGGTATTTATCCGGATTTGCTTTTTTCAATTCCAGTTTAATTCCCTTATATTCGTGTGAAATGGTAATTTTTGGATAAGGCAAAAGGATTCCCGGGAAAGGAGTTGCCGGATTATCGTTTGAGATACTGTGAATGGTTGCGCAGTTCACAAAAGTAACGGTAAGCAGGTTGTTATCCACTACCGGGTAATAACCTGTGAGCTTTGATATCCAGTTAATGAAATCGGATTGTGATATATCCGGCACATGATCTGAAAGGTTAAATGTTGGGTTTACCGGCAACAGAGCGACATTATTCCCGAAAAAAGTATTTTCAACAAAGGCATTAAACAATACCATCCCTTTGTACCCATTTGATTCGAAAGGGTTGTTGATGCAGGTATAGCCGGCTTCGGTTATAATTTTGGAGAGTATGGTATTGAGGTAAACAAAAGGCGTGAACAAGTTAGCGGCAAAAAACAATTCATCTCCAATTTCAGTGCAAAGCATCAAAGGGAAGTGTCCGTTATGAAAATAATTTTGCACCGGAAAATAAAGAGAATAGACTGTTTTCAAGCTCAGGTTATCGAGCATAAAAGCATCATCCGGGAAGTTGTCGAATAAGGCGGTATTTGTAATTGGGAATATGGCATAATCAGAATTGTCCTGAGTTTTCGAAACTGTTTCATCGAAAGCATTGGAAGGTTTGGTGAAACTGTGAAACAACTTTGGCATAGACAATTCAGACTGAAAAGGAGCAATTGAAGTGGAGCATACCCAAAACCAGACTTTAATCACATCACCCATTATAAGATTATAACTGAAAGTAGTCTTGTTTGAACCGGATTCAGATAATGCAATGGACTGAATGAGGGTATCATTCTTGTAAACTCTGATTTTTATGGAACCTTTGATGATTTGGCAATTGGAGATAATGGTATGAGAAATTAATCCGTTTGATTTTGCTGTAAAAGAAGTACCTGCTTCAGTTCCTGTGTTAAAAGAAAGAGTGAAATCGGAATCGACTATACCAAAAGCGGCAAACCTTGATTCGTGGTAACTGATAAAATTGAAAAGCGGGAAGTTGAAAGCCTCACTATGAGCCAATGAAAAGAGCGATGTAATTACCTGCTCCCCTCCCAGGTCAAGATATTTCAAAGATTTCCCGAAAAGTATCCCAGCCAGTTCGCCGTTATCCACTTTGAAGGCAATTTCAAACTGCTCAGCGTCGGCGAGAGTAACGATGCAATTTCCCTGAAAGCGCAGGGAACCTGCGGTGATCAGATAAGGCAGTTCTGACGTTGCTCTGCCGTGGCGTTGAATACGCTGTGCCTGGTTAAATTCGTTTCGAAGCACATTTGAAGCCGGGAAGGATGTATTGAAAATATAGCTTCCTGGAATTTTGCCGTCTTCGGGAATAAAAATTGGCGACCTGAGCACCAGCGGGAGGCTGGTGCCAGGTGTAGCCGGAATGACTGAGTTGCCAATTTTGATTTGCATTTGTGTAGAATTGTTATTCAGTTTCTCTTACAAACCAGCAAACAGCGTCCACCTGTTCCTGAGTAAGACCTGAAGCATCCGCAATATTCACAGCATGAACGTTGGGCATTTCATCGTCCGGGATGATATCCGATAAAAATGAAACATAAGCTTTAGAATCGTCCTCGCGCTCTTTAATGGCAGCATGATATTTTTCTTTTAGCGAATTGATTTCAGCAATGAGGGCTGGGTTTGCAATATCAACCATAGGCATGTTTTCCATGCCGTTTGCGGTTTGCGTTGGCTGCAACATCGCTTTTCCATTTTCATCTTTTAGCAGGAATTTACTTCTGATTTCAGTAAATTCTTTTTGATAAGTTTCAAATTCGGGGGTGATTGGAATTCGTGAAGCTGCGGAATTCATTTTTTCGAATGATCGCAGGTGCATAAGGTTTTTGCTTCGTGCATAGCAAAGTTTATCGCCCGGCAGGTTTTTTACCTGGCTCAAAAGAGCGAAGCGGTCGAGCATTTCGCCGTAGGTAACTCCTTCGGCAGGTCGTTTAATTGTTTTTTGAAAAGACATGTTTGTTTGGTTTTGGTGAATGAATTTTTAAGCGTTGTTTATTTTAGTTATGTAACCATTATTGGTAGTAAGTACGGTACCTGTAGCAAGTATGCAATCCAGTTTAATTACATTGCTAACAGTAAAATTTGCAAGGGCATACCATCCTCTCGCTGAAAAATAGCCATTGCTTGAATGATATGTCATGATATACCGTAAATCGGTTGAAGTTTGTCGAATAAGTTCAATTACGATAGAGAAGTCGCCAATTAAAGTTCCTGTTGAGTGTCCATAAGTGTCCCACCTAAAAGACATAGAAGTTGATACACTTAAGTTTCCGCTGTAAACTATTCTCAATTTTTGGCCATTTGTTGTGAGTGAGTTTGCAGGGAGAGAAAAAGTATAAGGTGTTACCGTTGCTCCTGAACCTGTATAAGTAGTATATGAATAATAATCTATGAGGGGAACAATGGACGAAGCTTGTGTTTGAAGTTTTGATAAGGCTACTTTCAATGAATCAGTTGCAGCAACTAACCCTGTTGAGCCAGCGGTATAACCAGTAAGTACAATGTTTGGAATATTAATTACATTCAACACTAAAATACCATCGACAGCTAAGTCGGCGGTGTCCCATTCAGTATTTGCGCCTGGCATGAATGTAATTTCCTGCCCTGAAATAACACTTTTAGATTCCCAGGTTCCATTGAAAGCTTTAACTGTCCACTGATTATAGTTATCATAATTGGAATGGGTATGATCGCCATAGGCTGCTGTTGTGTGTGTTGTTCCAAAGCCAGGAAATCCTCCGGATGAAGTGAGTGTAACTGTAACGGTAGAACCAACAATAGAGTGAGTTAAGTCCATACCCGAACCAGGTATTAACCTTAGCATATAACCACTGCTCATTGTGTAGGATGTTCCAGCACCAAGGGCTGTTTCAGGTTGGAAAGTCCATTGGTTGTAGTTGTCGTAATTGGAATGAGTGTGGTCGCCATAGGCAGCCGTAATGTGCAAAGTTCCAAAGCCAGGGAACGAAACTTTGTTGTTAAATGTGTTCCAGTCTGTTGACGTTAAGGCGCCGGTAACAGAAGTGGAAGCTGCAGCCATGCTCAAAGCCTGAACTGAAATGCTTAATCCGTTTGCAGTGCTAATAGTAACAGGATTGTGTCCTGTATTTGCAATCCAGCTTCTTGCACCTAAAGTTGTTGAAGAAAGAATGTAACCGTTACCGGCAGGGTTTCCCAAAGCGGGTTCGTATGAATGTGTATGATTAGCAAGAGAAACGGCATACCTTGTTGTGCTTGGTGTAAAATATAGGTTTGTTCCATCAAATTCCATTGCACCACCAGCAGCAGCAGATAATAAAGTGCCGGAAGTAAATTTAAGTGGAGCTGTTCCTGCCGCAGCTGTTCCTGCTTTAATAGTTAAAATTGCTGTTGGGGTTAGTCCAAAACCTGTTTGCCCGTTATGTAATACTGTTATTAAAGCTGCTACTCCGCTATTACCGCCTTTGAATGTATGAGCTGGTCCTGTTTGTGATACAGTTGAGTAAGTCGTTGGGATATAAGATAAACTGGAAGTTTGAATTATCCCACCGGTTATTGTAGGTGTAATTATACCATAACCTCCGAGGTTAACGCTTTGTGTTGCTCCTACATAAGGCACATAAGAGGAATGAGTATGCCCAACAGTAGAAAAATTTGCAGCTGCGTAACCTTCAAGATAATTAGCATTTAGTCCTATTACAAGATTTGAGTTGTTAACAACAAAAGGGGGAGAGCCTATAACAGTTGAAACAATTTGCCCACTGACTGCGAGTGTTCCCCAAATGTTAACATCAGTAACTAAATCTCTATTATTAATTCCGAAATTAAAAGCAGCATACCTTCCTCTGCATGATGCTGTTAAAGCATCATATCCAAGCCACGTTTTTACATTTATAGCCAAACCTTCTGTAAGCTCTTCGCCGCTGTATATTAACAGTGATGTGCCTGTAGTAGAATTGCTAAGTTCATTTATCTGGAATTGAGCTGCTGGGGTATTATATTGACTTATGTTAATGCCTGCATTTGCGGTAGCTTCATAAACTTTAAATGTTACATAACCTATTCCTATTGAACCATCTTGGTGAACGCAAATTAAATTGTTTGAAACCCCGAGGTGATCTACTGTTATACCAAGCTCACCTCCATAATAATCAGCAGCAAAATATATCTTACTCCCCAATGTAGAAAGAGCAGTTGTTTCAAAAATTGCCATCACAGACTCGGTTGATTTTATATGAATAGGAGCTTGCGGGAGATCATTTTCGGCGAAACCTAATCCTATACAATTAATTGTTTCGTAAACCTTTAATGCGGTGTAACCTATTCCGATAGCACCATCAGTATGTAAGCACAATAGATTTTTTTCATGCCCTGGCACTTGTCCAATTATGCCTATTTCGCCGCCATAATAATCATGTTGAAAAAATAAATGGCGATATACTGGTGACTGGTCGTCGTGTGATGAGAATTTGGCGATTGGAAAACCTGTAACTGAAGCTGCGTGAATTGAAGCTTCGGCATTGTTTTCATAGTTAACGCCAATACCCAGACCTGACTGGCGCATGCAACTGTTTGTAAAACTGGACCCGTTATATTTAGGGATATAATCAGCATTCATTGCAGTTACATATGCGACTGATATCATTATTGGGTTCAGTTGATTATCAAAACCCAAAACTTTATTTGCCTGAGCAATGAAAATCTTTTCGTCAATGGATGAACCATTAAATTTATTCAGGTAATAATCTCCGGCTGGCATAATTTCAGTGAATAGTGAACAGTGAACAATGAATAGTTGAGTTAAAAACAAGAATTGCCCTGCCTGTTGAAGCAGGGCAATTCTATTAATTTCTACCAGTTAGTAGCTATTGGGCTACGTTTCCAGATATTGGTGGCTGTGCATACATACCAGAAGTTACCATCCTGCGCAACCTGTCCGGCTGTTCCAGGTGATGTTTTCGAAACAGGTGCAGTTACCCAGTTTGTAATGGCCGAAATAGCCAGGGAAGAAGCTTTGAGTAATTTTCCGGTTGTTCCGTTGAAGGCTGCGAGCGTATCAGCGACCACAACTCCAGCGCCTCTTACGATGTTGCTACCAGCAAGACTGAGAGAGGAAGCGTATTTCACGTTATCCGTACCAGCATCAATATCAGTGCTTGCAGCTGGAATAATTCCGTCAATGCCTAAAATCACTTTCGCTTCCGTTCCTGAGAGGGCCGCAATGTTTCCGGTAGCTTTCATTCCGACAAAGGAAGAAGCCACTACCTGTAGGGCGGAAGGAGTAGAAGCTGCAGTTCCGATTAAAACCTGATTGGCTGCTGTAAGTGTAGCTTTAGGGATAGCATTGTTTGCAGCCGTTTGAGCATTGGAAATAAGCGTATTGATAGCTGCAATGGTAGTGCCTCCATCTTTGATGATCTTTCCGGAAGTGCCATTAAAAACGGCAATGTTGGCATCGAGAGCAACATTGGCCGGGCCGGTAACGGCACCGTCGATGTTGGTTTGCAGAACCACCCAGTCGGCGTTTACTCCGGCGGAAGCTCTGTCAACAGTTGAAACGAGCATGTCGCCAATTTCGCAGACAATGCCTTTAATTGTGCCGGCTTCAATAAGCTTGTAGGACCAACCAGCATCATAAATTAAAAGTGCATTGAAAGCTGCGATTGTAAAAGTTCCGCCTGTCCCGATAGTACCTTTAAAGATCATGGCATCATTGGAAGCCAGCAATCCGTCCACATAGGTTTTGTTAGTGAGGTCAGTACCCGCGACCGGGGCAGCGGTAACGGTAACTTTAGCGAAGGTTGCATCTTTAGCCTGAATGTCAGCATAAGTAGCACCACCGTCCACTTTTACGCCGAATTTGGAAGCGGATTCAGCGGTAAGTTCGATTTTGAAACCGTCGTTATCAAGTTCAAAGGTTGCACTTGTGGTGCCGGTGTCGGTGTTTTGCGTGTGAAGCAGTGCCAGCGAAGGTTGAATTTGCCATTTGAGGCCGGTAACTTCGGCATCGTCCCGGACGAGCATGCATCCGGCTGGACCACCGGCAAGGACGGTAGGAACGCCACCGACGATTGCTGAGAGCAATCCACCTTTGGCAATGTTTACATACTTTTCGGAGAATTCGACGCCGGTAGCATGTACGTTTTGGGTTAGTAATAAATCAAATTGAGGCATGGTGATAGGGTTTAGGAGTGGTTAATTAGTCTGTTGAGTAGAGTTGAAAAGGGATTTTGATTTGATCGTCGTGGGATTCCATGGCGAGGTTAACAATTTGAAGGATGGCTTCACGGGTTAGGATTACCCCGCAGAAAAAGCCCTCGTTTTTGCAGAATTCTGTAATATGCGTGCGGACGGCTTCGAGATTTGCGATCTCGTCCAGGTGAGCCTGCTCTTCGGCTGCTTTGGCATTTGTCAACTCAGTTTCGGCCAGCAGAATTGCTTCCTGAGCTTCCTGTTGAGATTTCGTTTTTGCGTATTCAGCTTCCTGCAATTTTGAGAGAGCTTCGTTTACTTTGACTTGGGAATTTTTAAGATTTCGTGCCATGGGTTTTATGTTTGGTTAATTGATGTTTTTTTCCAGATGGAGGATCCGGCTTCGCCTGTGCGGACACAGACAAAAAGGTAATCGTCCGTTAACGACATTTGGCCAAAAGTTCCGGCATCCGTGGCGGAAGCTTTGGCGCCTTCAGATAAGAGGCCAGACACAAAAATAATTTCCCCGGTACCTGGATCTGTTGCCAGAATTTTTCCTTTGTTTTCCTCAGCTACGGGAGCATGATCAGCAGAAGAATTTACTTCATGCAATCGGGCATGAAAATCGCCTGGTGAAATGGAAGCGCCAATGCAGATTACCTGTTTTACATTTCCGGAAATTCGAAGTGCATAAAACAAACCATCGACACGGTTATAGCCCAGGCCGGAATCAGTTGTGAGCAACTGGTTAACGGTTGGGATCTTCCCGGCTATATTTGAAATAAGAATTACGCTCATCCTATCTCGATAATTTCTGAATATGCATATTCGTATTCCAATTCAGCCTGGTATTGAAAGATACCAGTATGAACGACGGGCAATTCAACGTCCCGGAACACGATTGGCTGCATGAGTGTTCCAATAAGTTCAAAAGTTTCTGTTGATTCAAGCAGGTCGGCAAGCCAGTGTATTTGTTCTGCTCCCAGGAAACCGGTGTTCACTTTTACCACGTCCGACCGGGTTGTTTTCCAGTTCAGTTTATCAGGAATGACCAGTCCATCGGTAACAGCAGTTTCGGTTTTGATTGCATTATCCTGTTGGCTTGTTCCCGTACAAAGCACATATTCATAAAGCCCGAAGGGGTTTTTGAAAACGAGGATCCGGGGGTTTTGGTAGTACCCAAAATCAACGAGGTACGAATAAATTTTGCTGATATTATTATCCTGGTTGTAAGATCCGGAAGAGAGCGTTACGGAATAGGAAAGCAGAATTTTATCCGGATAGGCGTTTGAGGCATAATTTCCGACGCCTAACTGAGAATAGCCGGTTGGGAAATAGACAATAGTGCCATAGGCTACATTGCTAAGCCTTACAATATCCTGAAAGAAAAGGTACGTTCCATCCGTGAAACGAAGGGAAAGGTCGAGCTGCACAGGAATTGGAGTAAGGCTGCGAACCTGCATAAAATTGATGCACTCTTTTTGGGAAGGCAGCACTCTTTTCAGTTCATTAACAGGCCACCATGTGAGGCAGGATTTTGAGGTAGCGAGGTATGAAAGCAGGTTAGCGTATTCGAAATAGAAACTTTGCCGTTTTGATTTTGGAATATAAGCATCCAGAAGCAGAAAAGTTTCTGTTTCGAGCGGAGCGTAATTTTGTGGCGGGGTTCCAGCAATTTCCTGAAAGATAAACGAAATATGTTTGGGTATTTCGGAATATGCTTGTGGTGTGTTTCCCGTTTTCCCTTTTTGGGTAGTGAGATTTTTCAGGTAATCTGAAAACTCGAAGGAAG
>JBAXBJ010000112.1:0-14608 GCA_037142075.1 Bacteroidota bacterium | reverse complement strand
GTGAATCCCCGCCTTGTTGCCGATAGGGATAAATTGTTGCGCATGGCATCTTCTCCTTTTGCCATATATTCCATACAGATTTCTCATGCGGGGCAGGCTGCTCATTCGCGTGCGAGGCCAGTGGGCTTGACGCCTGAACAAGCAACCTTTGCCGCCGCATGAGGCTATTGATCCATGTCCTCAAGCTTTATATGCCGGGGACGATATTAATAGATAACCCAATCGCGCACGTCAGACACCGGGCTGTAGAACCAAATAAATAACAAAATAGAATTTATATATGGCTATTTACAAATCAATAACCGCTTTTGCTCCTGCCAGTGTTGCTAATGTAGGCTGTGGTTTCGATATTATGGGCTTTGCTGTAGCAGGAATAGGGGATAAAGTAACTGTTTCATTACGAGCTGAAACTGACAATGAAACTGTTATTCTGACCGGGAAATACGGCTATTTAACTCCAGCCGAAAGGAATAAAAATACTGCAGGTGTGGCTGTTAACGCATACTTGCAGGCAATTGGCAGGAGTGAACTTAACCTCGAAATAATTCTTAAAAAAAACATGCCGCTGGGGAGCGGAATGGGCAGCAGCGCATCGAGTTCGGCTGCGGCGGTATTTGCTATCAATTATCTGCTTGGAAGCCCGTTAAGTACACCCGAACTGATTCCTTTCGCTATGGAAGGCGAACGCGTTGCCTGCGGCTCGGCTCATGCCGACAATGTTGCCCCGGCTTTATTAGGTGGCTTTACTTTGATCCGGAGTTATTCTCCTTTGGATATTATAAGTATAAAATGTCCGGATGATTTGTTTGCTGCCGTTGTGCATCCGCATGTTGAACTGAATACATCCGATTCGCGAAGAATATTGAAAAATGAAGTTTCGGTAGCGAATGCCATTATCCAGAGTGCTAATACAGCAGGTTTTATGGTCGCCTTGCTTCAGCGTGATTACGATTTAATGAAACGCTCGATGTCCGATTTGTTAGCCGAACCTCAGCGGATACACCTCATACCTGGCTTCGAATCCATCAGAAATGCCGCAATGGAAGCAGGAGCCGTTGGCTGCGGAATATCAGGCTCAGGTCCTTCTATATTTGCATTATGCAAAGGCGAAGCCATGGCAAAGCAGGTCGCAGATGTAATCTGTAAAGGATTTACGCATATAGGATTGTTCAACGAGGCTTATGTTTCTCAGGTAAATTCACCAGGCACCCGCATAGTTGACTTTATTGAAAATGATTAAAGTCTGTGGAAAATAAATACTGAATACCCCCCTATCCCCTAAATCCCAACCCCTAAATCCTTATGAAATATTACGATATAAAGAACCCGGACCAAAAAGTTTCTTTAAAAGAAGCAGTTATAAAAAGCATTTCAAGTGAATCAGGTTTGTATATGCCTGAGCATATTCCTGTTATGCCAGGTTCTTTTTTTGCCAAACTTCCGGATTTGAGTTTGCAGGAAATTGCCTTTGAAGTCTCAAATGCCATTCTGGGTGAGGATATTCCGCCAGAAGCATTAAAACAAATTGTAAATGAATCACTTACTTTTCCGATTCCATTAAAGCAGCTGGACGAAAATCTGTATGTGCTCGAATTGTTTCATGGCCCGACCTTAGCTTTTAAAGATGTGGGTGCGCGATTTATGGCTGGTCTTTTCCAGTATTTTTTAAAGGACGATGATCGGGAAGTGGTGATACTGGTAGCCACTTCGGGCGATACGGGAAGTGCTGTGGCAAATGCGTTCTATAGCAAAAAAGGAGTTAGAGTCGTTATCCTTTATCCATCGGGAAAAGTGAGTGAATCGCAGGAAAAGCAATTGACCACTATGGGTGTAAATATTACAGCATTTGAAGTAAATGGAAATTTTGACGATTGCCAACATATTGTAAAACAAGCTTTTGCCGATCCGGAACTTAACCGGGTTTTGAATCTTACATCTGCAAATTCAATTAATATTGCCCGTTTATTTCCTCAATCTTTCTACTATTTCCATGCTTTGGCACAATTAGGTAAGGTTGTAAATCCTATCGTAATCAGCGTGCCCAGCGGAAATTTTGGAAATTTAACGGCAGGACTAATCGCCAGGAAGATGGGACTGCCTGTACATCAGTTTATTGCAGCAACCAATATGAATCATATCGTCCCTGATTATTTAAAGGATGGGGTATTCAATCCACAACAAACCCGACATACTATTTCGAACGCCATGGATGTTGGAAATCCCAGTAATTTTCCGCGCATGCTCGAAATATATCAGAAAAAACATCTGTCAATTACAAACGATGTACGCGGGTTTTGGTGTACCGACGAGGAAACGCGCTCCGCTATGACCGAAATTTATGAAAAGTATGCCTACCAGGCAGATCCCCATGGAGCCATTGCCTATGCCGGTCTTAAGGCATCAGGAATTACAAAGGATCACATCGGAATTTTTATCGAAACTGCGCACCCGGCAAAATTCCCGGAAGAAGTCGAAAAATCAACTAATTCAATAGTGCAGATACCTGACTCGTTAAAAAACAGTATGACTCTAAAAAAGAATGCCCTGGCACTGGAGAATAGCTATCCGGATTTTAAGCAGAAGTTAAAATACATGTTTTAAAGAAACAAAGTACCTGAGAATCAACCAGGATTTTCAATCAATTCATTATCATCAATATGCGTTGTCAGCTAAATCGTTGATAATAAGCGCCATAGAACCTTGCATTTTTGCTGTAAAAGGAAAAATTACCGGGTAAAGATGCGGTTTACTTCATGATAAGCACACCCAGTAATAATCCAATCCCTGCCCCGACCACGCCGGTCAGGAGTTTTTGCCCCTTCGAATTCCACTTTTCCTGCTGTATGTAATTGTGCGCCATATCGATACTTTTTAACGACTGGTCGAGGGTTGCCTGGGTAAATTCCAATGTTTTCTGTGTTCCGGCAAGCGATTTTTGGGAATAATCAATTAAATCCAGAGAGACTTTTTCGGCCTGTTTGCTGTTTTCAAGCAACTTATTGTAAGCTTGTTCATGTTCAATTAATCGCAACTCGTAGGCATTCAGTAGTTTAGTGCAAACTGAATCACTGCCGGCTGAAGCTGCCTTGTGCATGTTTTTATAGAAATTGTACCTGATTACATTCATCAGGTAAACGCTATCGCAGGCTACCCGGATCGTATCTCCTTTCACAAATAACAGCGGAGATTTCACGGATGAAGAATACTCTATCGGAACGGTTTTTAATACCCCGGCCTGGCCAAAGGAATTAGCCGATATAAATACAGAGAGTAATAAGGGGAAAATTAGTTTCATAATTCAAATTGTTTAGCCACCTGCATTAAACTGTCTTTTGTCATCTCGTTTTTCTTGATTTCAGCTTTAAATTTCTGTAACTCATTCCAATCGTTAGCTTTTGCCTTTTTAGCTTCAAGCTCCAATAAATCACGATTAGCCTTTAAAATCCGTAATTCGTTTTCACTAAAATCAAGTTTTTTCATAACTCCTTCGATGGATTGTTGCGCATTATGCAGACTATCGTTCACAACTTTAACTTTGGCACTCACTTCGTCCAACGTTTTAATGGCATCATTTAATTTGCCGTTTCCGGTAAAAACCAGGTACAGAAGCACCATCGAAATGATGACTGTAACAATTCCCAGTACTTTGTTAATTTCTGTCATAATTAATAGTTTTAAATGGGTTGAATGAATCAATTTTATCAGGAATTCAGGAAGAACTCAAAAAGGCACATTTTGCTTTTTTGAAACTGTGTTGTAAAAATACAAAAAAATAGCTTGAACAAAAACTCAAAAAATGTTTTACTTTAGTGCAGATTTCGAAAAGAAACATATTTAGCGATTTGTAAAAAAATGACGCAATGGTTCTTTTCAATATAACTAGCTATTATTATGTGAGTTAGAGCTTTGTCTTTTTATGTAAAAACCTGACAAAAAACTGCCGTAAAGAATAGCGAACTAAAAAATTGAAATAATGCAAGCGCCACTCGTGTTTATTGAAGAAGACAAATGCAAGGTCTGTTATGCCTGCGTGCGTATTTGTCCGGTAAAAGCCATATCACTCCAGCCTTCGGGCGACTATCCTTTTATACAGCCCGAAAAATGCATAGGGTGCGGAAGTTGCCTGGAAGTGTGCCATCCGGGCGCCATTAAATACTATGATTCGAAACCTGCTGTAAATGTGCTTATTAAATCCAAAAATAAGGTCGTGGCATTGGTCGATCCCAGTATTTCATCGGAGTTCGACGATATTACCGATTACAGGAAGTTCGTTAAAATGCTGCTGGAGATGGGCTTCGATTATGTTCATGATGTAGCTTTCGGCGTGGATTTAGTGGCCAAAGAATATAATGAACTGATATCTAATTTCTTAGGGAAATATTACATCCTGGCAAACTGCCCTCCGATTGTTTCGTTGGTCGAGAAATATTATCCACAACTAATTGATAATCTGGCACCTATTGTTAATCCTATGATTGCAAGTGCCAAAGTAGTGAGGGAGTTATACGGCAGCGAAATCAAAGTGGTCTTTATCGGGCCCTGCATAGGCGCTAAAGAAGAAGCTGACAGGTTTGATGGGAATTCAAAAGTCGACGAAGTGCTGACATTTGCTGAACTGCGTGAAATGTTTGAACAGAATGGAATCAAAGAAAGTAATATTGAATTTTCGGATTTCAACGAACCCTGCGGTTACAAAGGCCATTTATACCCTATCAGCACCGGGATTGTGCAGGCATCAGGCTTGAATATGGATTTGCTTTCCGGAACCGTGGTTACATCTGATGGCAAGGACAGGATATTGGCAGCCATCAGCCAGTTTGAGCAAGGCATCGAATACATCCGGAAACATTTCAGTATGTTTTATTGCGAAGGCTGTATGATGGGACCTGGAATGAAACCCGGCGGAAAAAAGTATTACCGGCAAACCCTGGCGAGGGCATACACATCCAAAAGGCTGAAAGACTTTAATATGGCCCGGTGGAATAGCGAACTGAAACAAAATCAACACATAGATTTAAAGCGTGATTTCAAGGCTAATAATCAAAGGTTGCCCGAACCTCCGGAAGAAAAGGTGGAAGAAGTACTGAAAATTCTTGAAAAAAGCAATAAAGTCGAGAATCTCGGTTGCAAAGCATGCGGTTACGAAAGTTGCCGCGATTTCGCGGTTGACGTGGCTAATGGGATTACAAGGCCCGATATGTGCATCATGCATTCGTTAAAAAGCAAGCAGGAATACATACGCACATTGAAACTTACCAACGAAAAACTGACTAAAACACAACTCACTTTTCAAAACTCGGAGAAAGTAGCGTTGAGCGAAAAACATCTTGCCCAGGATGCCCTCGAAACTGCACAGGCCATGCTGCACAAACTTCCTACCGCCATAGTAATTGTGGACCAGAATATGAAAATTGTCGGGTCGAATGAGAGTTTTGTAACCATACTTGGCGAGGATGCGGCCGAAATAAATGAAATAATCCCCGGTTTGCTGGGTGCCGACCTCAAAACCCTGTTACCGGTGCAGTTTTACAAATTGTTTGCCTATGTTATAAGCAGTAACGAAGATGTAGTTGGGCGTGATGTCTATTTAAATGACAAACTGCTGAATGTTACCGTTTTCAGTATCAAAAAGAATAAAATAGTAGGTGCTGTGATCCGTGATATGCAGAATCCTGAAGTCCGCAAAGAGGAAGTGATAAACCGTGTGACAGAAGTAATCGAACAAAACCTTGATCTGGTTCAACAGATAGCATTTTTGTTAGGTGAGGGGGCCGCGAAGACTGAGAAAATGCTGAATTCAATCATCGAATCACATAAGAGTAAGGATTAGGAAACTGGAATGGTGGAAACTGGGAACTGGAAACTGGGAACTGGAAACTGGAAACTGGGCACTCGAATCTGGAATCTGAAACTTTGAACTTTGAACTTTGAACCTTGAACTTTGAACCTTGAACCCCGAACTTTGAATTTTTAACTTTCGACCTTTGACTTTCGACTTTTAAACAAAATTTTATCACAACAATACCTTTCTACATTACCCAATGAGCGTACAACAGTTTTATGTGGAAGTGAATAGTGTTCAGAAAAACCATGACCTGGAAAGGATTTGTGGCGATATTTTTCTTTCGCACCGTATATATGAGGAGAACAGGATCATCGCGGTGCTTTCTGATGGTATGGGCCATGGCGTGAAAGCCAGTATGCTTTCGACACTCACAGCTACCATGGCAATAAAATTTGCCGAAGAGCATAAAGAGGTCAGGAAAATTGCTGAGATAATAATGAATACGTTACCTGCCTGCAGCGAGCGGCATATGAGCTATTCCACCTTCACCATCGTAGATATTGATATCGACGGGGAAACCCACATACTCGAATATGATAATCCGCAAACCATCGTTTTACGCGGCAACATTCAGCTCGATCCGGGCTGGGAGTATATTACGCTTGATTCTGAAAAAAATGCAGGCAAAGAACTACGTACCTGTGCATTCAGGCACCAGAAAGAGGATAGAATTATAATTTGTTCCGACGGAGTCCCGCAATCGGGTATGGGAAGTCCCAAATTTCCTTTTGGGTGGGGAATTGAAAACCTGGAACTATATGTAAACCAGTTAGTCAGTGCCGATCTCACCATTTCAGCCAACCAGTTGGCGGCCAAGGTGGTGAATATGGCCAACATCAACGATGGATTTCATCCTAAAGATGATACAAGCTGCGCCGTTATTTATTTCCGCGAACCCCGGAAGCTCCTGCTGTGCACCGGCCCTCCCTACGAAGAAGTAAATGACGTGATTTTGGGAGATGCAGTAAAACAGTTCGACGGGAAAAAGATAATCTGCGGGGCAACCACGGGCGATATCGTTTCCCGTCAATTGGGACTGCCCATTGTGGATAGTTTCGAATTTGATGACCCGGATCTGCCGCCAGTCTCCTTTATGGAAGGTATCGACCTGGTAACCGAAGGAATACTTACACTTGGAAAAGTTTCGGATCTGCTGAAAAAATATTCGCCCCGCTTGAAGCTGGGCAAAGGTCCTGCTGACCAGATTGTAAGGCTATTACTCGACAGCGACGAAATTCACTTTATAATAGGTACGCGCATCAATATCGCCCACCAGGATCCCAACCTCCCTGTGGAACTCGAAATCAGGCGCACGGTAGTAAACCGCATCCGCCGCACCCTGGAGGAGAAGTTCCTGAAAGAAGTGAAAATACGGTATATATAAGGTAATGGACAATAGAATTTGAAAATTTGAAAATGTATTAATGTATTAATGTGGTAATGTGGTAATGTGGTAATGTGGTAATGTGGTAATGTGGTAATGTGGGGATGTTGGACATTGAACATTGAACTTTGAACCTTGAACCTTGAACCTTGAATTTTGAATTTTGAACCTTGAACCTGGCTTTTGACATTACACCCCAGACTTTCGACCTTGAACCTTCGACTTTCGACCTTGAACCTTCGACTTTTGACCTTTGACTTTTAACTCCGGTAATTCTAAACCTTAGTTAGTAAAATGACCTGTATCAAAATGAAACAAAGCAGTTTTGGAGTCCGAATAAATATATATTATTGATATACAGGTATTTATTAAATTGTCATGCTGAAGTAAGGACTAAAATCCATTTCCCAAAAGGCTGACCTTCGTTTTTTATCCTTCTTTCTGCATCTAAATCATCAGCCGACAATGATTCCGGTCTCTAAAAACCAAAATAAAGCCAAAAGGATTCACAATTATATAATACCCTGATCCAATGGCTTTTATATTCCGATAACAATTATACTTTTGCTAATATGAGCAGTAAATGGAAGTTGACATTTCAAAAAGAGATGTCAGGATATGAAAAATATCTTTTTAGGTAATTTATTTTCGCCTCGTTCCGGACTTAATTGTCGAGGATTGATAAATTTCAATGATATGAAAATCAGATATATAGTATTTTTATTTGTCTAAAATCAAAAGTATTATGAAAATAACTATTATTGGCCCGATAGTTGATAAGTGAATGAAATCTCATTTTGAGATCGACTTTGTCCCAAAATAGGATAATCCGGGAATTTACCCTTTTTTACATTCGCCCCAAAAAGTACAATTTCCCCGGCTAAATACTAATAATTCTGCATCTGGCTAATAAACAAGTACATACATCTTTTTTGCCGCCAATTTACCCCTTGTTTGCCTTTAAACAGCCTCTTTTTGCGATGGTATATGTCTCATTTTGTGTATTAAATCCATCTTCCTGCCCTAAAATGTAAAAAATGTTGGTATTTTAAATTAATTTAATATTTTTTTAACTAACAGAATAACAACTATATACATTATCTCATTACCACATTATCACATTATCTCAATTATTTTTTAAAACTTTGGCACGGTTTATGAACTATCCTTTACAACGCCAAAAGAACTTAAAAAATTAAAACAATTCAATCTAAAAAATCTAACAATCTAAAAAACAAAAAAACCATGAAAAACATCAACAAAATTTTCGCAATCGCTATCGTAGCTCTCGGATTCTCAACATCAGCTTTTGCTCAATCTGCAAAAAGTGCTTCTTCCACTGCAACTCTTGTTACTCCTTTAAAAATCACCAAAACTACTGACCTAGATTTTGGAGTTGTTGCAAGTAGTGCAACTGCCGGGACAATTGCAATGAATTATAATAATGGACTTACACCTTCAGGTGGTTCGTACGTTATCAGTGGAACTCCTACTTCCGCGAAATTTAATGTTACTGGTGCAGACGGTGAAAGTATTTCTGTTAGTTATCCAACTACACTTACTTTAACAGGTGTCGCATTAGGTACCTTAACATTAAGCAGCATAACTGCTGATTGTGGAACTACTACAACTATAGGCGGCGGTGCAAAAGATATAAAGTTTAGTTCAGTTTTAGAAATTCCAGCAAATACCGTAGCTGATACTTATACTAATGCAACAGGTTTAACTGTAACTGTTAATTACAACTAAGAAACTTATTTAAAAAAAAACGCTGCTTAGTGCAGCGTTTTTTTTTATAAAATTAAAATGTTTGTTATTGCCAGCTAGCTCTAAATTTACCAATTCCAGATATAAAAGCAAAATGAAAACACTTACCTATCTTTTTCTTGGTCTTGCTTTGTTCTTTGGTATCTCAGCCCAAAAGGCGCAGGCACAGTCTGCAATCACAGCACAGGCATTTGCAGAGGTGATTGCGGCACTCACCGCTAATGAAACCTCGCAGCTCAACTTTGGCAAGTTTGTTCCTCCCACAGATGGCTTCGGTCAGGTAATTATCACTACCGACGGATCACGCCTTTCAAGTGGTTCGGTAATGTTAAGCGGTGGTACAGCGCCCGAAAGAGGGATTTTTCATCTTACCGGTGCACCCGATGCTTCCTTCTCCATACAATTACCCGCGGGTCCGGCCTTACTTACCCACCAGAATTCAACCAAAACTATGTCGGTTAGTGATTGGGTATCTACGCCGACAGCGGGTACAGGAACAGGTTTGCTGGCAAGCGGCGCTCAGAATGTTTATGTGGGTGCAACCTTGCAGGTGGGCACTCTTATCGATAACCCGGTCGGATTGTATTCGGGTTCCTACGAACTTACATTCGCTTACAATTAACACTGTTTGATAGCTTACTTTAAAATCGCTGCTTCTTTAGCGGCGTTTTTTTTGGGTGGTAAATCTCAGTCGGGGCGCGACCTTAAGTCGCAATTCAAAACGAGAAAAGTCGGGGCGCGACTTAAAGTCGCACTCCGACTAAAAAGGATGCCGGGGCACAACCTCAAGGGGCACTCCGAATAGAAGCCGGAAAAGCACGAAATCTGTGGTACAATTTTTGACCGTCCTATCTGACTAATGCTTTATTACATGAAAATCAACGGTTTTTTATGCCAAACCCAAAAAAAAAGTATAAAATGGCAATACAGATCAAAAAAATATGTAAGTTTGAAGAAAAAATCTAAAGCCATGATGAATCCAGTCAAAAAAGGGAATTTCTTTCCTGTTTGCATCCTAGCGATCTCGTTTGTATTGATGCTATTTTCAGGTATTGAAGCAGTTGCGCAGGGAAACCTGCTGATTACACCCCGAAGGGTCGTATTCGAAGGTGCCAAGCAATCGCAGGAACTCACTCTTGCCAATACAGGTGCTGATACGGCAAAATACACGGTTTCGTTTGTGCAATACCGTATGACTACCGATGGTGGATTCGAACTGATTGAAGTACCGGATTCAGGGCAGTTGTTTGCCGACAAATTCCTGAGGTTTTTTCCACGCAGCGTTGTGCTTCCTCCCAACGGATCGCAGGTAATTCGTATGCAGTACCGTAAAGGTTCGGATATGCAGAATGCGGAATACCGTTCGCATGTGTATTTCAGGGCTGTTCCGGAAGAGAAACCTTTAGGCGCGGATGAAAAACCCAAAGATTCTACTGCCATTGGTGTTAAACTGACTCCTATATTTGGGATCAGTATCCCGGTAATCATACGTAACGGCAATTTAGATATGAAAGTTGATCTTACCAATCTAAGCCTGGATACAAAAACGGATACAGTACCAAGCCTGGCAGTTACCTTTGAGCGTTCGGGCAATAAATCAGTATATGGCGACCTCGTCTGTACCTGGCAACCGGCACAAGGCGATGCCATTGAAGTTGGTGTGGTGCGCGGTATTGCCGTATACACTCCCAATAAAGTACGTAATTTCAAAATGCAATTGCGCAACCTTCCCGGCGTTAATTATACAAAGGGCAAACTGCTGATCAGGTTTAAAGCGCAGGACGACACAAAGGCCGAAACCTTTGCCGAAGCAGAACTTCCATTAGAGTAATGAGCGAAGAGTAGAAGCAGTTCTTTCCAGCCCATTAATAATACCGCATAAGAGTTGAAAAAACTGCCTTATACTTCGAAGATTTTATACCTGGTAATGGTTGCACTGTTGCTGGGTTTTAAAGGTTTGGGGGCAGGACGAATCCTTTATATCAATATAAAAATAAAAAGCATTAATACTAGTTTGAGTTTGGCGTTAAATATGTTCTCTTGCCAACTCCAGAAAAAATCAGATTTTTTTATAGATTCTTTTTTCAAAAAAGTCCTGTTCTTTTACGACTTTAGCTGTAATAGCCTCTTTCATGGAAAAATATCATTAGCTCCTTTTTTAATTCTTAAAACCTTGGGCCGATGATACAATCAGTAAATTCATCAAAAAAAATAGCTGTATTTCTGATTGTGCTGTTAAGCCTCTCATCAGGAGTAAATGCTGTTTTTGGACAGATCAGTACGTTAACCACCTGGACTAATGTGTATCATGGTACATCCACCACGGCACAAACTGCTACCGTTACCACCCCATCAGGAAGCAATGCAAACCGGGTTTTGATAGTTGCCATTGCATCTTCACGAACATCAATAGGGGCCAGAACAGTAAGTCTCTCATATGGAGGCCAGGCTCTTACGCCCATTTCCGGTGATATGGCAACTGTAACGGTACAGCAACACACCCAGCTTTATTTGTTAAACGAAGCCGGAATTGATGCTGCCGCTAATTCAACTTTATCATTTACCGTAAGTGGCGGAACCACGAGGGTAACCGATGTTTTTGCTGCAGTTTTTGATGGTGTTGACCAGGTATTGCCGGCAACCGATGCAGCAACATACAGTAGCGGTACCTCCTCAACTTCAAATCCTGTATTTAGCCCGGCCTTAAATGTGAACGCATACGATCAGGCAATTGAAATTGTCAGTTCCATGCGCATAGGAAACACTACGCCGCGCACTATAAATTCTTATGCGACCAACTGGTCACTGGCTACCGATCAAACATGGACAACCACGGATGGAGTAAGAAATAGCATTGCATACCGAAGCATACCCACAACAAATACCACAGATGCGTCATCGACCACTTTTAGTGGAACTGCCCTTGGTTCGATGACAGGGATAAGTTTAAGAGTTATCATAACTTCGCCTGGTATTTATAGTGCTGCAGGTTCCTATCAGTTTAATGTTCCTGTTGGGGTAACATGCTTGCAAGTCGAAACCTGGGGAGGAGGCGGAAGTGGCAGTACCCTTAATACTAACGGAAATGGCGGTGGTGGCGGTGGCGGAGCCTATTCGCGAAGTGTATTATCCGTGGTGCCTGGCAACTCGTATAATTTTTATGTCGGTGCAGGAAGTACAACCATTACAAACGGGGAAGATTCCTATTTTATAAACAGTTCCACCTTAATGGCCAAAGGTGGTGGTTCGGTTGCTAACAATACAGCTACCGGTGCTACTGGTGGCAGCGCAAATTCAGGTGTAGGAGACTTTAAGAAAAATGGTGGCCGAGGTGCAGATGGTTCGGGAACTTATGGCGGTGGCGGCGGCTCATCAGCAGGCACAATTTTAGATGGTGCTACGGCTACAAATCAAACCGGAGCGACGGCGCCATCAGGCGGTGGAAATGGTGGGAATGGCATTTCCGGTACACAGGGAAATGGTTCAAACGGATCAAGTCCGGGTGGGGGTGGAGGTGGATCTTACAAAACTGGCCCTGGAACCAGGACAGGAGGTTCCGGTGCGGATGGTAAGGTGATTATTGACTGGGTCGGGTTGTCAGGTACAAATACTCCGGTAGTTTCATCACCTATATATACCGGAGCTACAAGTATAAGCGGAAGCAGCGAAGCCAATGCAAACATTGTGGTTTTTGCCGGAGGAAGTTCACAAATAGGAACGGGCGTTTCTGATGGCAGCGGAGCCTGGAATGTAGCTGTAAGTGCGGTAACATTGGGTCAAAGTATCACAGCAACAGCCAAATCAATAGATAAGTGCCTAAGCGCAGTGTCGAATTCAGTTACAGTAATTGCGTCTCCAACTATTGCAACAGGTACCATAACACCTTTATCTTTTTGTCCTGGATCAGCAGTTAGTGTTCCCTATACTAAAACCGGAAATTTTAATTCCGGCAATGTTTTTACGGCTCAACTATCGGATGCAGGCGGCTCATTTGCCAGCCCAACCACAATTGGTACTTTAACATCCCAGATTTCAGGTTCAATTACGGCAACTATCCCGGCAGGCCAAGCGACAGGTTCTGGCTACCGGATCCGCGTAGTTTCTAGCAATCCTGTAATAACAGGAAGCGATAACGGTTCCGATATTTACATTGGGCAACCGGGAATTACTGTAGGTTTTCCGGGAAGTAGTTGCGGTGCGGGTGCAGTAACTTTAAGTGCAACAGCAACACCGGGAGCAGTCATTAACTGGTATGCCGCAGCAACAGGCGGAACTTCGCTTGGAACAGGCCCTACCTTTATTACTCCGGCTATTGCAGTAACCACCACTTATTATATAGATGCCACTCTCGGAAGTTGTACTTCGGCTCCTCGTGTAGCCGTAATTGCCACCGTTGTTTCGCTTCCGGCTATAACCGCGGGGGGTGGAGGTATTTTCTGCGCAGGTTCAACTATTTCGCTCACCAGCACAGGTACAAATATCAGTAACCAATACTGGACCGGGCCAAACAATTTTTACTCAGTTGATCCAAATCCGGTAATAACCCTTGCAACTGCTGCCATGAGCGGTACTTATACCGTAATCGGCAGTGCAATCAGCGGAACCAATATGGTTGCGAACGGAGATTTTGAATTGGGAAATACGGGATTTGGCAGCGGATATACTTTAGGTACAGATCTTGTTCCCGAAGGACGTTATGCGGTGGTCGCCGACCCTCATTCAGTTCATGCCAACTACTCTTCTTGTGCCGACCATACTGATCCACCCGGTACTTTGCAGATGGTTGTCAATGGGTCAATAGTTGCCGGAGTAACTGTTTGGTCGCAAACCGTAAATATTTCGGCAGGAACCGATTACCAATTTACCTATTGGGTTCAGAGTGTGGTTGCTCTCAATCCATCCCAATTGCAATTGTTTATTAATGGAATTGCCGCAGGCCCGATTTATACAGCTCTCTTACCAACATGCCAATGGAAACAGTTTATATACAACTGGAATTCAGGTTCCAGCACCACGGCATTTTTAGATTTGCAAAACCAGAACACAATTGCCAGCGGGAACGATTTTGCGTTGGATGATATTGCTTTCAAGCCTGTATGTACAGCAGCCCCGGGTGATTTTGCCATTCAAGGCAATTCATCCATACAAGCGCCCCTGGTTTCTTCATCGGTTGTTGTAACTGTGAACGCCGATGTTACTGCCGGTAGTATTGGTGCCAATCAATCTATCTGCCAGGGGTTTACACCCGCAACACTTACATCTGTAACTGCCGGTAGCGGTTCGGGTGTGATCACATACGAATGGCAGACCAATGCCAGCGGAAGCTTTGTAACTATTATAGGAGCTACTGCGGCAACTTATTCGCCACCGTCTTTGGCAACAACGACAATATATCAGAGAAGGACAGTTTCAGTTAGTGGCGGTATCACCTGTTATTCGCCATATAGCAATCAGATTACTATAACGATAACCGGCCCGACTGTCGTTGCCGGAGGACCGAATACAGTATGCCAGGCAGCAAGCCCGACTGCAATAACTTTAAGTGGTGCAAGTTACACAGGAGGCACTGGTGCAACCTGGTCAATCTTTTCAGGAACCGGAACACTAAGTAA
>JBAXBJ010000111.1:0-14626 GCA_037142075.1 Bacteroidota bacterium | reverse complement strand
AAGATAAGCATTTTCCCAAATAAAATGTCAATGTTTTAATGAAACGTTATACTAGTTTAATTCTACTTTGCCGAATTTAAATTGAAACCACAATAGGCACAATAGGTCACAATAGGAATAGTGTACTCAACATTAATGTGAGTATCAAATTTTATAAATACCGGCAGGTATTTATCTATTGTGCCGTATTAATACTGGCCGGTACCTTTTCCCCCTTTTCTATATGCCCTATTGTGCCTATTGTGGTTCAAAATATTTGTTAGGGTTATTCCAAGAAAGCAGAATTTACCACTACCGGTTTGTTTATTAAAGGAAAGCTCACCGAAAACAAGCAAAGAAATCAGGCGGAAAAATTAAGGTGTGAATGATGTAATTCATTCCAATAGTTATGTAACACATTCCCCACAACACCATTCTACCTTTGCTTTATTAAAAATTCACTTTAGGTGATTGCATTTTATGCTTCATCACCTTGCTCATTTTACTTAATTCTAAACTCCGTGAAAGCAAATACCAAAATTTTAACAATTATACTTGCAGTAATTCTGTCTGTTCTAATAATTCCCAAACAGTCATCGGCCCAGCAAGGTTATGTCAGTTTCCAGGTTTTCTACGACCAGTTAAGTCCTTACGGCCAGTGGGTTTCAAATCCTGCTTATGGATATGTCTGGATTCCGGATGCAGGGCCAACTTTTACGCCTTATTCAACCGAAGGTTATTGGGTTTATACCCAGTACGGATGGACCTGGGTTTCCAATTACGATTGGGGATGGGCACCTTTTCATTATGGACGTTGGGATTTTGATGATTATTACGGTTGGTTTTGGGTACCAGATAATGAATGGGGTCCTTCGTGGGTGAACTGGAGAAGTGCAGATGGTTATTACGGATGGTCTCCGATGGAGCCGGGAATGAGCATTAGTGTCAGTTTTGGCCAGACATACAACCATAACAATGATCACTGGATGTTTGTAAGAGACAGGGATTTTGAAAGGCGTGATGTCAACCGTTATTATGTGAATCAGAGTGTTCACAACACAATCATCGTAAATTCAACAGTAATAAATACTACCTATATCGACAATAGCCGCCATACAACTTATGTTTCCGGACCAACCAGGAATGACGTACAACGACATACCGGCAGGAGTATCAATACAATCGCAATTCGTGAGAATAAAAATCCTGGTCAGAATATGAAAAATAATCAGTTGCAGATGTACAGGCCCCAGGTTGAAAAAAACAATGTCAGAGGCACCAAACCTGCACCAACCCGGATATCAGAAAAGCAGGACGTAAAACGACCTTCAGAAAAAACTTCAACATCGCAACCGCGAAATTCAAGTCCAAACCAGAATAAACCGCAGCCAACAAAATCAGACGTCAGGAACAGCGTTCGTGAAGCACAACCAGCTCTGCAGCGTACTGTTAATCCAACTAATAATAACAGGCAGCAGCAACAACAGAAAACGGAGATAAAACAGCAGCAGCAACAGCAAGAGCAGAAAATGCAGCAGCAACAACCTCAGCAGAGAAAACAACAGCAACAACCTCAGCAGAGACAACAACAGCAACCACCCCAGGAGAGGCAACAGCAACCATCTCAGCAGAGACAGCAACAGCAACCACCACAGCAGAGACAACAACAACCTCAGCAGCAACAACCTCCAAAAAGACAACAAATGCAACAACCTCAGCAACAACAGCAAAAAGCAACTCCTGCTCCTGCTAATGAGAGGAATCAACAGCCGAATAAAGCAAATAATCCGGGCAGGAGCAAGAAAGAGCCGCCAAAGTGATCTGAAAAAGATTCGCTCCACTGCAATCTCAATAACTTTCGTCATTTGACCAGCAAATCTAAAACTGACTACCTGTATCAAAATAAATCAGCATAATACTACCTGTGAATCATGTAACTCTTAGAATAAATCGTGTAACATTTTTATGAGCTAACAGACTCACCTTTGCAATGTGAAAATCATTTCACGCCTGTTCCGCCAGTTGCGGAATAAAAAAAACAAATAAAATGAATACTACCGAAGCAAAAGGAAACTGGAATGAGCAAAAAGGTAAACTCAAACAGAAATTTGGATTTTTAACCGATGACGATTTTGTGTTTGAAGAGGGCAAAGTAGATGACATGCTTGGCAGGCTTCAAATCAAACTCGGCAAAACAAAAGATGAACTGAGAAAATTCATAGCCGGAATATAAAACAATCGGAGAGTTGTTTAGCTATAATTAGCACTAAACAACTCTTTTACACGAATAACAAATCCTGAATAAACAAACGAAAATGAAAAAAACGATTCTCACCCTAATCATAGCAACCACTTTTATTTCAGGTGCAATTTTCAATGTTTGCAGTCCATCAACACCGAAGGAAGACGCGGCCCAGGCCAGAGTTGATGATGTCAAAGAAGAATTAAAAGATGCCAGGAAAGCTGCCACTGCAGAAGAATGGAAAGCATTTAAGGATGAGTCCGAACTAAAAATCAGGGACAACGAAATCCGTATCGCTGAATTAAAAACCAAAATTAAAAAAACGGACAAGGAACTTGATGCTGTTTACGAGAGAAAAATTGATGCCCTGGAGCAACAAAACAAGGCAATGAAAGTAAAAATTGATGTTTATGAGAAAGATTTTAAAAGCGACTGGGAATCATTTAAGCGCGAATTCAATCATGATATGAATGAAATTGGACAAGCACTCCAGGACCTGACCGTCGATAATAAGAAGTAAATGAAAAAAGCATTTTTAAGGTGAGCCGAAAGCTCACCTTTTTTTGTCCGGAATTTTCACAGCCAATAAAGTATTAAATCAAGAAAAGGTATAGTCGTAGAAATCTGCTCACCGGTTATTAAATTACCAGGGATCATTCCGACCTTGATCTGATCTATAATCCGCCTGTAAATAAGCAGTCAGCCACCCGGACCCAATATGATAAGCCGGCTGTATTGACTTACAATAACTTATTCCATCACAGAAAGCATCCACTATTTCGTTTGGACAGTATTTTCAATCCCAAACAAGTCAAAGGGTTTTATGCTAAACGTATCATTAAACAGGAACACCGTAAGAGTAATATAGACAATAAAGCCTAAAACTATAAACACCTGCAGACGGGAGGTTTTTTGTATTTCCTGTCTTGATTTCACATCACAGACTTCGCCGGGGCAGTACTGAGCTTTTTCTTTATAAACCAAGGAATAAAATTTACAACCCAGGCAAATACCAAATGCCGATTCAAAGAAAAGGAATATAAGGCAAACCAGGCAGATTATACCTGTTATAGGGCTATATGAATTTACTACAACCATCAGGATAAACATAGTTGTTGCCAGAACGACACCTATGATCCAGGCAAACTTTTTTTGCTTAGCTCCAACGTATTCAGGAACCTGGTTCCTGACTATCAACCGCCCGATAATTAAGGAAGGGGAAAATTTAGGGTTAATAAAAACACGTATCAGAATATCCGTAAGGAATATTACTACAGCATATTTCAGTAAAAGGAATTGTCCTTTTGATGCAGCTATAAATATGGATATAAACATCATTACGAACAGTATTCCTGCAGCGGCCCTGATTTCGCGTTCGTTTAATACCGGAATGGAATATCCTTCCACTTCTTCTCCAAATTTCACGATTTTCTTCTCTTGTTTCATTTTTGCTGTTTTTAAATTGTGCTAAAGTCTTTTGTTTGACCAGGTTTGTTTTAAGCAAATTTACTTTTCTTTTTCGATTTTAGTTAATGCATGTAAAATGTTGCAGTTCTGTCACCTCCAGGTATTATTCGGCTTGTTAAAGCAAATTTAGTAAAATCCATAGTACTACCCAATCATCAATGGTATTTTTATCGGCGATTTTGTTAAAATGCTTGTACTATTTATTTGATATTATGCACGTTATCCATAATTGATTTTTTTAAAATCAGGCATTGTTTTCTTAGGAATTTCACGTTAAACCCATTTTGGAATTCTGATTTTAAATTATCTTCTTACCATCAATACTCCCGGTTTACACATTCCTATTGTTGAATCTGGCTAAACCAACAGCCTTATTTTGAACTGGTTATAGCCACAGATATTCAATTGTGTCAGATCATGAAAACACAAAAGTCATTGTATCTGGAATAATCGTAAGGCAATGTCGTACATTTGGCTGCCGCTTTTAGTGAACATCAGAGCACGTCCTGGTTTGTATTACCGATTATATCGTTTTGAAATACAGGCATTAAAGGTTTTATTGAAAATTATATGCGTAAAATATTCAACTACCTTAAATCCTTCGCTACCGAAGAAATAAAACTACCTTATATACTTGCGATTACGGGATTCTTAAGCTTGTGTATTTTTATAAATTACAATTATCATGTTACCTCAAAGTTGATAGGTCCATACAGGGGAACTTTAAACCACTTTTTTATCAACATAGTATTTTATAGCTTACCCGTATTCTTCTCAGTGCTGGCATACATTTATTTCTACAACCGCAAAGATCTTATCAAAAACGCTTCGTTTTGGTTTGTCTTATTCTATATTATCTGCTCATTTGCATTCAGGACATACTTTTATCAGTATACAAACTGGGTCACAGCTATGAACAACGGTGTGCCGGATAATTTCCTTATCCGGTCTTCCAGCCAGATATTCAGGGCTTTGTTCGTGTTTTTTGTGGTTTATATCTACTGGAAATTTTCGGGACAGAGCAAAGAAACAGTTTTCTATGGATTTAGATTCAAGGGCGTTGAAGTAAAACCGTATCTGTTTATGCTGCTTTTAATGCTTCCCTTAATTGCAATTGCTTCCACTCAACCAGACTTTCTGCGCAGGTACCCGACTTTTGCCACTTTTGTCGGCGGCATCACTTTCAATCCGGTTCTGATTGCGAAAATAAGTATTTACGAAATTCTTTATGGCTCCGACTATATCGCTATAGAGCTCTTTTTCAGAGGGTTTGTGCTGTATGCACTTTCAAGGTTTATGGGCAGAGGTGCCATAATTCCCATGGCAACCATGTATGTTTTTATTCATTTTGGCAAGCCTGTCGGAGAAACCATAAGTTCATTCTTTGGAGGCATGATCCTGGGTGTGATTGCATACGAAACAAACTCAATTATAGGTGGAATTATAGTGCATTGTGGCATTGCCTATATGATGGAAATCGGAGGTTTTCTTGGCAATTCAATGTAAGCAATCAAATTCCTTTGATGAGTATATTCAAATAAAATCCTTACATTTGACTTACCAATTTCCAATCAGGTACAATGCGCCAGGCAGCAACTATCACAAGCCATAAGTTATATAGTGAACCTCAACGGTTTTACGATGCCATGCTGCTTGATATTGAACAGGCTCAACGCTATATTTACCTCGAAATCTATAAATTCGGCAATGATGAAGTTGGCCTCATCTTCCGGGAAGCCCTCACAAAGGCTGCCGGCAGAGGTGTTCGCGTGAAACTGCTCCTCGATTCGTGGGGTGTTTCATACACCGAAACCTTTTTCAGCGAATTGATAAGTCTGGGTGGGGATGTCAGGTTTTTCAGGAAGATCATTTATACATTCGACTTCTTCACAAAGAATCACAGGCGCAACCACCGCAAGTTTCTTCTTATCGACGACCGGATCAGCTACATGGGTTCGGCCAATATTACTGGCTATTCGCTGCAATGGCGCGAATCCGTTATCCGTCTTACCGGCAGTATTACATTGATGTTTAAACGCTCATTTCTTGATAGTTTTAAGATTTACAAGAAATACATTTTCAACAAGTTTACTTTCAAAAAATCCAGATTTATTGATCAGTTTGAGTTGGTCGAAGATATGCCTTCAATATACCGGCAGCGTGTAAAAACGAAAATCGAAAGACTGATTAAAAGGGCAAAAAAAGAGATTATTTTCGAAACTCCGTATTTTCTCCCCGGTCATAAAATGAGAAAGCATCTTGCCGATGCTGCCAAACGCGGGGTTAGCGTAAAAATCATACTCCCGATGCATTCGGATGTGCGTTCCATCGACTTGCTTAGCAGTAAATACTACGGATCCTATCATTCGAGCAACATCAGCCTCAGTTTTTATTCGCTTAACAACCTGCATGCCAAGCTAATGCTTATCGACGATGAAATTTTCGGTATCGGTTCGCCCAATATCGACTACCGTAGTTTCAGGTACCAGCATGAAGTTATGTTATTTGGAAAACATCAGGGGATTGTGGATGAGGTAAGAAACCATATAAATGAGACTATGCTCAACTGCCTCGATTTCGACCACCAAAGCTGGCTGCGGCGGCCTAAAATTGAAAAAATGCTTGGCTGGTTTTTGTTGCCCTTCAGGCATATGTTTTAAGGAAGGGGTTGGGGATTAGGGTTTAGGATTTTGGGATTAGGATTTAGGGATGATGAATTACAAATTTTATTTCAGGATTTTATTTCTGCGTGTTACAAAATAAATTCCCGCAAAAACAAGCATGCCACTGGCAATTTTAACCACTGAAATTCTTTCGGCAAACAGCAGTATTCCTATAACAGCTACCAGGACAGGCTGTAAGTATGTATAATACGCTACGACGGATGATGATAACCGTTTCAGCGAATAGGTAATAAAGAAATATGCCAGAAAAGTTGTTCCAAATATAATATACAGGATAGCAAACCATGTATAGGCATCGAATGAGGAGAAATTAATTTCCAATGCCTGTTTAATGGTGAAGGGAAAGGCTGCCATAAATCCGATCAGGAAAATCCATCGCATCAACAAAAAAGGGTTATATTTCACCATTAAAGGTTTTGATATTACCAGGTAAAGGCTCCAGGCCGCAGTATTCGCAATAATGAACATATCGCCTTTCAGGTGCCCGCCGGTAATTGAAAGCGGATTGCCGAAAAAAATCAGAGTCAGTGCTCCAGCGGCTCCAAGCAATATGCCCCCCAAACGCGCCATTCCTATGCGCTCCTTCAGAAACCAGGCTGCAAAAACCAGGACCATGATCGGATTTATTGAGTTTATAATAGCAGCATCCACCGGCGTCGTGTGATTTAAACCGGTAAAAAACATCATTTGATTGATGGCTACACCCAATACACTACTCAGGATCAGCCTCGGGAAGTCGGCCCGGTCAATTTTTAAAACCCTCAGCTCTTTTATACTCAATTGTATGGCATACGAAATGAGTAAAGTGCCCAGAACACGAAGAAAAATGATCTGCATGGGCAGTAAGTGATCGGGCATCAAACCCTTGGCGATCCAGTAATTGGCGCCAAACAGCAAGGTTGCTGCAAGCATGGAAAGATGTGCGCGTATATTTTGTTTCACCATGCTTTTTAGTCTACAGGTACTGTACAAATTTGTCTGGCAAAGGTGCGAAAAAAGGAAATGTGATCATGAGGGTAAATTTTACCCACTAAGACACCGATAGTTCTGAGTAGTTTAGATAATTGGTAAACTGCAGTATTTCTTCGTGAAATTGGCGTCTTCTTGATCAACAAATCCAATAATGCTGACATGCTTAAACACAAAAAAGCAGCCCTCTCGGGCTGCTTTCTCATTTCTCATTCGATCATTTAATTATGCGATTGTTATCTGCTTCACCACTGCTGGCTGAACTTCTTTCTTGGGCAGGGTAACGTTAAGTATCCCGTTTTCGAATTTCGCACTGATCTGATCGGCATCCACCGTTTCGGGAAGTTGGAAGGATCGTTCGTACTTGCTTTTGTGACCGAATTCGTTCCAGGTGTATTTCTGACCTTTGACTTCTTCTTTAGGCTGACGGCCTGCGGTTACAGTAAGTACTTCCTCCTCGAAACTGATGCTGATCTCGTCCTTCGTAAAACCGGGAAGAGCCAGTTCGATGGTGTAGTTTTTTTCGTCCTCGCGCACATTGGCGGCGGGCTTGTAAGTCAATTCTGTTTCATTCGACTGACGTTCGAATACTTCGTTCATCAACGAAGGTAAAAATGGGCGGAATGCAAAATGTAGGTTGTTCATGGTATGTTCTCCTTTACTTTTTTAAGTTTGATTAATGATTAACGTAATTGCCTTTTTCAAATTAGGTGCCAATCATCAAAAAAACCATATTCTTCTATTAAAACACGCCATTATGGCCGATATAGCAATATGGCGAATGCCATTATGGCTGTTTTCTTCAGAAACTGCATAAAAAAAGCCGGATAAACCGGCCCGTAATCCCATTAAAAGATTTAGATTACCCACAATGAAAATACTGTTCAACGATTTCCATTAATTTTTCATCGTTATTTTCTAGCTCCTGGCGAAGGTTTTTATCATTGAACGTCTTCAGTTTGGCCGCAAATCCTTCGATAACGGATTGAGGAAAGACATTGTATTTTTTATATATCTCACTCTGCTCCAGCAACCTGTCGGCCGAGTCCCAGCACGAAACAGGAAGTTGGCCCAGATTGGCACTTCTGTCTTTATGTTCTTCGTCGAAAATATTCACATCCACATAGGTGTTTTTTGCGTATTCGAGGGCATTTTCCATTTCCTGTCCATGGCGGGCGGCAACGGTAAGTCCGGCCAGAAGCAGGTAAACATCGGCCGACCCATCCGGGCAGCGGAATTCCACGGTTTGTTTGTTGGTAAAATCTTTAGGTTCAACAGGTTCCTGAGGATTGGCATGAAAAATCATATTGTTGGTGCCCGACCACCCTAAGGGTACGCGCACCAGGACTGAACGGTTGCGATCGCCCCAGCATATGTTTGTAGGTGCTTCCTGGTGAGGAACAAGTCTGAAATAGGAAGTAGGATTGGTATTCCCGAAGGCAGTAAGCGAAGGAGCAAGTTCGAGGTATCCGGCTATAGCTTTGCGTGCCGTATCACTTAGCTTGCCATTTTCAACCATGGCATTGTCGCCGTCCTTCATAAGCCGGGTATGAATGTGCATTCCGCTACCAGCTTTACCGACTGTAATTTTTGGTGCAAATGTTATGGAAACGCCATATTTATAGGCCAGTGTGCGTAGTATCCATTTAGCAATAACCAATTGATCTGCAGCATCTTCGAGGGTTACAGGCAAAAACTCGATTTCGTTTTGCTCGTATTCCATTCCATCGAATTTAAAATTACCCACTTCCGAATGGCCGTATTTTATTTTTCCGCCGGTCTGGGCAATGGCGAACATGGCCTCCACCCTTAGAGCCTCCCATTTGGCAAACGGGAATGATTCGTGGTAGCCTTTCTGATCAGCAGCCTGAAAGAGTTCGTCTTCGGGACTGATAATATAGTACTCCAGTTCTCCCATGACTTCAAATGACAAACCGGTATTTTCTTTCAATGCACGGTGAGCTTTGCGCAGAATGTATTCCGGTGAACTTTCGAGAGGTTTCCCGTCTTTATCGTAATACGAACAAAGGATGTCGAGAGTAGGGATTTCGGAAAACGGATTTACAAAAGCTGTTTTGTACCTGGGAATCACATATAAATCGCTGGAACTTGCCCCGATAAAAGGAAACAGACTCGATCCGTCAACACGCTCGCCGGTAGTAAGAATATTATCGAGATGCTCGCGGCTGTTAATCACGAAGTTAAGTGTTTTCAGACGGCCATCACCGCCCGTATAACGAAAATTGATCATCGAAATATTATGATCATCAATATATCGCATCAGGTCGGCTTTGGTAAACTCATCACTGGGTTTGTTAAGGTACTGAACCAGTGAACTCGGGTTCATTTCGGTAAGGCTGTTTGCAAAAGGATTTTTCATGCGGGAAGTTTGCTAAAAGTGGCGCAAAAGTAGCAACTTTATATTGCATGCGACAAAATACCTGCATAGATTTCGCCTGAAATGACTAATTTTGAAACCTTCTAAAGAACATGGGAAAAAAAACTCACTTTATATGATTTCATCAGAGCATTTGGTCTTTGCCGGTTTCCTGGTTTTTATAGCTGCAATACTTGTGCTTGACCTGGGTATTTTCGACAAGAAAAGTCATGAAGTGAAGTTCAGGGAGGCATTGATCTGGACTTTTGTTTGGGTTGCTTTTGGTATTGGTTTTTATTTTCTTCTTCTTTTCTTCGGCGAACGTTTGCATGGAATTCAGACAATTGAAGATGTGCAATACCGTATTGATGTCTACAAACATACCTATAGTATTCTGGGAGTAACGGATGTTCAGCAAGCTATTCATATTTACAGGCAGAACCTGGCACTCGAATATATCACTGGTTACCTGATTGAGTATATGTTGTCGGTTGATAATGTATTTGTAATGATATTGGTATTCATGTCGTTCGGTGTACAGAAAATGTATTACAAACGGGTACTGATGTGGGGAATCATAGGAGCAGTGATCATGCGGTTTATCTTTATTTTTCTTAGTGCAGCGCTTATTCAGCGCTTTGATTGGATTCTGTATATTTTTGGAGCATTTCTTGTATTTACCGGCATTAAGATGTTTCTCGAAAGAAATAAGGAAGACAAGGTAGATCCCGCGCATCACCCGGTTGTAAAATTCGTTTCGCGTTATTTCCCGGTTCATCCGGTTTACTTCAGGCAGCATTTTTGGTTCCGTAACAAGCACGATAACAATCGTTTATATTTTACACCGCTGTTCCTGGTTTTGCTTGTGATTGAATTTACGGATGTGATTTTTGCCGTTGATTCAGTTCCTGCCATTTTCTCCATTACGCAGGATCCCTATATTGTATTTTTCTCCAATATATTTGCAATCATGGGCTTACGTTCGTTGTTTTTTGTTGTGGCACACGTCATAGGGATGTTCAGGTTCCTGAAACATGGACTTGCCATACTGCTCGCTTTTATCGGTTTCAAGATGTTGCTGCATGTTCAGCTTAACTCAATTGGATTTACGACCATGCATTCTCTTTTGGTAATAATCACAATTCTTGGAACCAGCGTTTTAGCATCTTTAATTTGGCCGGACAGGAGCCGGAAGAAAAGTAAAGTTGTAACTGAACTTACAGGAGAAAAACCATTATAATCGCAACGGAATATCCGTAATTCCAAGATAACAGAAAATCCCGCTTCTACCGAATCACAATAAAATCCGATTTCTCCGATCCGCATACAGGGCAAACCCAGTCGTCGGGCAAGTCAGAGAACTTAATAATTTGTTCAGCTTCATCGTAAATGTATCCGCAGGCAGTACATTCAAACTTATTAAATCCTTTACTTACAGCATTTAAAGCTAATTTTGATCTATCAATGTAGGTAGGCGCATTTTTAGGCGCGGCACCTTTCCGAAACTGCCTGTAATGCAGATAGGTCAAAGCTTCCCTTGTATCGTCAATAATCTCTGATTGTATCAACTCCCCGATAAACATCAGGTGCGTTCCGACATCGATGGCCTGAATCACTTTGCATTCAAGGAAAGCAATGCAGTCGTTCAGTACAATTGGAACACCAGTTTCACCATACTTTACATTCATTCCCGAAAGTTTATCCGTATCTTTTCCACTTTTATAGCCGAAACGTAAAATCGTTTCCGGATCGATGTCCTGATGAATTATTGAAACCGAGAAAGCACCAGTTTCCTGAATCAAGGCAGCCGTATAATTATCTTTATTGCAACAGGATGCAAACACTGGCGGTTCAGCTGTTACCTGAAAGAAAGTGTTGGAAATGAACCCGTTCCCTTTATTTCTATTCCCCGAACTTACAATATATAATCCGTACGAAATTTTGAAAAGTGCTTCGAACTGTATCATGGCAGATGGATTAAATGAATTAATATTGTTATAAAGTTAAACAGAAAATGGTGTACGGCCGTCTTCAATTTTCGAATTAAATCTTTGTGAAGCCTTTGCTCCATAGCGCCTTAAAGCTGTCTCTCATTATTTTCCAGGTTCAAAATACTTCTCAAGCAGCAACCGAGCCGCCACATATGCACTTATTTTCTCCTGTTGAAGTTCAACATCCACTTTGGTCATCAGTTTTTTAATATCTGACTGCTGGTAAAAATGATCATGCAGTGCCTGGTCGATCACGTTCATCATAATTTGTTTCGATTGCTGCAGCCTGCGCTTGTCAAAATATCCATTTCCCCTTGTAAATTCAACATAGGCTTTAATCATTTCATCCACCTTGGGAATGCCCTTTTTAGTGATTGAGGAACAGGCTTCGCAAACCGGCTGCCAGCCCGATTCAGTAGGAGGGAAATAATGCAAAGCACTACGCAGTTCGGCCATGGCGACATTTACACGGTTCAGGTTGTCGCCGTCTGCTTTATTAATAATCACAGCATCAGCCATTTCCATAATTCCGCGTTTTATACCCTGAAGCTCGTCGCCTGCGCCCCCAAGCATAAGCAGCAGGAAAAAATCAACCATCGAATGCACTGCTATTTCGCTTTGCCCAACACCAACCGTTTCCACCAATATTATATCAAAACCGGCTGCTTCACAAAGTATAATTGTTTCGCGGGTTTTACGTGCAACGCCGCCTAAAGAGCCTGCTGCAGGAGAAGGGCGTATAAACGCGTCAGGGTCAACCGAAAGCTCTTCCATGCGGGTTTTATCGCCCAAAATGCTGCCCCGCGACCTCGAACTGCTGGGATCGATTGCCAGCACAGCAATTTTTCGACCCTGCGAAGTAAGATGCTTGCCAAAAGCCTCTATAAATGTGCTTTTACCAACTCCCGGCACACCTGTAATTCCAATCCTGACCGAATTCCCTGAAAGGGGGAGGCATTTGCTGATAATAGCTTGTGCTATTTCCTGGTGTAATGGCAACGAGCTCTCAATTAATGTAATAGCCTGGCTAAGAACCGTGCGGTTTCCGTTGATTATACCTAAAACGTATGTATCGGAAGCAAGCAGTTTTCGGCCAGGTTTACTAAAGTGCCGGGCAGCACCCATGTTTACCGAAGGTGGCTGTTCAATGCCGTCATTCACTTTCAGTGCTGACTTAAACGGTTTATTGTCTGATGAATCCATATGCCAAAATTAACAAATTGATAGCTTTCAGGTTCACTCAAATAACGAATACGAATAAAAGAATTATTTTTTATCAACAAAAACGAAAAAGCATTACTTTTGCACCCTCAAATCTCTCGGTAGCTCAGCTGGTAGAGCAATTGACTCTTAATCAATGGGTCACAGGTTCGAATCCTGTCCGGGAGACCTCAATATCAAGCAGTTAGCATTTATTTGTTAGCTGCTTTTTCTTTTTCAACATACAAATCAACATATAAGCAGTATGATTTATACAACGCGAAAAAACATAGATTTGATTACTATTATTTTTCATTATTAATCAATAATGAAATACTATTTTCTTATAATATATAATAATTAAAAAATAGAATATATCTGTTTGTTAATAACATATATCTATTTCATATACTATATTCTTGAATTAAAATCAGTTTACAATTAATGATATAATATGAATCTAAATATTGTATTATTGAATATAATATATTAATTTTGAATTACTTCATGAAAAGGTGTAATATTCAAAAATCATGATAACAATCCCATATCCATTGTACATAGTCGATGAAAACCGGAAAGGGTTCGGAATAGATGAGAGTGATGTGGCTGAAAAAGAAATTCTCAACCCTGATGATGCCAAGAAATTCCCCTGATTCAAATGGGTTAAGCCTGATAATGCATTTAATGACGTCAAATATAAACCGCCTGAATTGTAAAATATTGGCGTCCGTTCAATTGAGAAAATCCATTTATTAGAAATGAAATTGATAATGTTGCGCTTTGAAAATGAATTTGTCTGCCGTAAAATACGGTGAAATACGGATTATTAATACCTATCTGCTATGGAAAACAACAGAACCGACAAAGGAACATTTCTTCCCGGGAATGCAGGCAAACCAAAAGGAGCACTGAATAAACTAAACCGGGAGCGTAAAGAAAAAATAGAAAAGGTGCTTAGTATAGCCGATGACTTAGTGGCGGAAGCACTCAGGAATTTACGGCCGAAAGAATTACTGGATGTATGGATAGGCCTCACCGAATATGTAGTCCCAAAACTTCAGAGGGTTAACCTGGAGGTAGAAACAGAAAGCACACAGGTTACCAAAATAATATTCGAGGTGGTGGGTGAAGGCGAAGTGCCGGAAGAATTGGAGGAATAAAATGCGGAAAGTCATACAAGTATCAAGTGTATTCAGGAAGAACAAGGCGGCAACAACAAAGATTGTTGTTAACCAGGGCTCCAGCAGGTCGGGGAAGACGTACTCGATACTGATGCTGCTGATTTTAGTGAAGTCTGCGGAGCAGGATGATGCGGTGTTTACCATCGTGAGAAAGACCATGCCATCGCTGAAGGCTACTGCCATGAGGGATTTCTTTGAAATTTTGAAGAATCACGGGATGTATGATGAGAAGTTTCATAACAAAACTGAAAATACATACATGCTGAATGGCAACCTGTTTGAGTTTGTGAGCCTGGATCAGCCTCAAAAAAAGAGGGGCGCGAAACGGACCTACCTGTTTTTGAATGAGGCTAACGAGCTGAGCCTGGAGGACTGGATTCAATTGTCGATCAGGACGGAGAAGCAGATTTTTATTGACTATAATCCGAGCATGGAAGAGCACTGGATTTATGACCTGGTGATCCCCCGGCCGGATTGCACGTTTATACAATCCACGTATAAGGATAATTTGAAATTCCTGCCGGCGGAGATGG
>JBAXBJ010000110.1:0-14892 GCA_037142075.1 Bacteroidota bacterium | reverse complement strand
CCTGAAACGCTGCCAGGCTGCTTCCACGTCAGCAACAAGCTTATTAACGCCAACCACAACTATTACCCTGCGCGGGCCAAAAGCCATGGCTGCGACCCTGTTCCCGTGCCCATCAATGTTAAAAAGCTCGCCTTGTAACGAAACGGCGTTGCTGCTACAGATAAAAACATCGCAAATCTGCTGCTGCCGCATTACTTCCAGTTTCTCCTCATCGCTTAGTCCGGATGCATTGTGATCGAGAATAGTGGCACCTGCATCCATAACCAACTGTTGCAGATTTAGTTGCTGCGCCGTTTGCGAACCTCCAAAAGCTACGTCTAGTCCTGGTGAAATCATTCCGAGAACTGCAGTAGCGGCATCCCCGCGTGTTTCGAAAAAGTCAGCATCAAAGCGGTTGCGGCGCAAGGCTTCAACTGTTTTCAACCCAAGTGTGCGTCCATGCCAGGTATTCATTTCGGTAACGAAAGTATCGGCTGGATTTACTGGAAAGCTCATTTTTGGAAGTATTAAGAGTTTGATATATAATTATTTGTGTGAAAAAATCTTTCTATTCGTCGCCGGAAGCAATCTGAACTTTGGTGATTTCAATTTCACCGGTTTCGACAAAGAGGCTGATCCAGTTATTATCCTCCCTATACCATTTATCCTGCACGCTTATGCGGACCAGGTAATCGGCAATCGTATTTTTATCAAGGCTACGTAATACGATACCGCCATTTTTCTGCCCGTCTTTTCCATAATTCAGGTACACTTTGGGAGCCGTTTTTCCAGCCGAACGTGCTTTTAACAGGATGTAATTGTTCTTGCGCAACCGCGGTTCGATGGCAGTAAACGTAAATTTCTTTTCGTTTCCTTCCAGTACCAGGGCTGATTGTGAAAACAACTCCTGTATGGAATGATCCGACATATACTTCCTGATTTTGCTAATTTGCGCCTCGGGATAGGAGTCATCAGGGTCAATCTTAGCTGCCGCCTCATATGCCTCGATAGCCTGGTCGAAAATTTTGGTTTTGAACAGATTGTCGGCAATACCAATGGCTTTACTATATTCAGCCTTCCGGGCAAGAGTTATTTCCTGAACGGTTTTATTAATTTCGGCAAGGCGTTGCTTTGGATAGGCTTCGCCAGACTTTATACCCGTTGCCTTAGTAAAGGCTGACTTTGCACCTGCATAATCTTTGGCACTGAAAAGCGCATCACCATCTGCTACGTAAGAAGAGTACATTTTCTCCAGTTCTTCTTTCTGGGCGGAAAGCGCCAGGTTGATCTCTGCTATTTTTGATTTTGGATATTCCTCAGCAGGTTTAATTTCAAGTGCATTCTGGTATGCGTTCATTGCATCCATCAGGTTTTTTGATGCCATTTTACTGTCGCCCAACGAAATAGCTTTGCCATAGTTATCATCAATGGCCTTAATTTCAGCACGAATGTAAGTTATACGTTCCTGTGGAAATTTTTCTGCCGGTTTCAGCAAGCCAGCATCTTCGTATAATTTGATTGCACCGGCTAAATTTTTCGCAGAATATGCTTCACCTGCAGAATTGATTGCTTTAGTGTAGTTTTCATCTTTTTGCTTCAGATCGGCAAGTATACCATCAATTTCAATGATTTTATCTTTGGGAAGTTTTTCTGTTGTTTTCAGAGTGCCGGCGATAACGTAAAAACCGCGCGCTTCTGCCAATTTCCCAGCTTTCAGTTGCAAATCGGCATCTGCAAGTAATTTCTGGTAATCATCATCCGTTTTCTTCTGGTCTGCCAACAAATTGTTGATGATTGCAATTTGCTCAAGCGGGTATTTTTCAGATGGTTTGATGGTACCTGCCCGTTGATAAGGCTCGAGTGCTTCGCGATACTTTTTATCGGTAAAAAATTTATCGGCTAATTCGATGGCCGAGGCATAACCTGCAGCCTCAGCTTTCTGTTTGTCGATAACAATCTGAATTTCAGTTATTTTTTGCGTCGGGTATGCTTCTCCTGGCTTGGCAGAAAGAGCAGTTTTATAGAAAGTGAGTGCATTTTCGTAGTTTTTTTCGGCAAATTTCTTATCTCCATCGCTGATAGCTTTTTCATAAGCAACCTGCTGAGCTTTTAGGTCGGCGATGAGTTTTTCAGCTTCAGCAATTTTCTCAGCCGGGTATTTTTCCAATGACCTTAATGCTAATGCTTTGCGATATTCCGAAATTGATTCTGAATATTTTCGATCTTCGAATAACTTATCAGCACCGGTAATTACTGCCAGGAAATCAGCATCCAGTTTCTTTTGTTCGGCCAGCAGGTTATTTATTTTCTCAACCTGGGTTTTCGGATAGGCTTCGGAAGGTTTGATCTTCAGCGCATTATTGTACGAAATTACTGCCTCATCGAATTTCCTATCTGCATAGGAAGCATCCCCAACACTGAGATATTTCAAATAATTCTCTTCTTTGTTTTGTAAGTCAGCGAGTATCACATCAATTTCCGCCATTTTTTCTTTTGGAAGTTTTTCCAATGGTTTCAATGTTCCTGCATTGGCATACAAATTGCGTGATTCGCTGTACCTGCCTGCCTTAAATTCAACATCGGCATCTGCTATTGCTTTCTGGTACTTATCATCCAGAAGTTTTTGATCGGCAAGGATCTGGTTGATTTTTGCAACCTGCTCCTGAGGGTACTTTTCGGCTGATTTAATGCCGGAAGCGCGCTGGTAAGGTTCCAATGCCTCACGGTATTTCTGATCGGTAAAGAATTTGTCAGCCTGGGCGATAGCCTCCTGGTAGCGTTGCCCCTCGGCTTTGTGCTTGTCGAGGATGGCCTGTACTTCCGTTATTTTTTGTTTCGGATACGCCTCTGCCGGTTTTAAAGCGCCTGCACTTTTAAAGGAAGCCAAAGAATTTACAAAGTCCTTGTCCGACAAATACTTGTCGCCGTCAACAATTGCTTTATCATAGGATGCCAGCAAGGCTTTTGCATCGGCAAGCAGTTTTTCAGCTTCTGTAATTTTATCCGATGGATATTTTTCAGCGGGTTTCAACGCCAATGCTTTGCGGTAATCAGTAACAGCTTCGCCGTAATTTGTGGCGGCGAAAAGTTTATCAGCCGAAGCAACAGCAGTTTGATAGTCGGCTTCAAGTTTTTTCTGCTCGGCAATCAGTGTGTTTACTTTTTCAACCTGGGATTTAGGATAGGCTTCGGATGGTTTAAATGAAGTCGCTCTTTTATAAGATTCAATGGCTTCAGGATATTTCTTGTTCCCGAAATTCGCATCGCCTTCGCTTACGGCTTGAGTATAACTTTCTTCAGCTGAACGCAGCTGGCCGAGTATAGTATTAATTTTTGCAAGCTGTTCCTGCGGGTATTTTTCATTCTTCTTCAATCCGGAAGCCTCATTGTAGGTAATAAGCGCTTCGTCGTACTGCTTGCCGGCAAGTAATTGATCGGCCCTGCTTATTGCTTCAGTGTATTGAACATTTATTTTTTCGAGCGCAGCAATTTCTTCCTTTACCTGGGCTATTTTTTGCTGAGGATACTGTTCGTTAGGTTTTATCGTCAGGGCATCCTGGTATGAAGTCAAGGCCAGGTTGTAATTGCCTGCCCCCAATGCTTTATCTCCATTTGCAAGATCCAATGTATATTGATCGGTTTCTGCTTTTTGTCGGGCTAAAAGTGCATTTATTTCATCCGACTTTTGCCTGGGATATTTTTCTGCCGGTTTAATTGCCAGGGCTTGTTTATAAGCGTCCAAAGCATCGTTGTAATTTAAGCCTGCCAGTAATTTGTCCCCGTTTGCAATGGCTGCAGTATATTTCTCTTCATTGTTTCTGGCAGTTGCAAGTTGGTTTTGCGATTCCGTAATTTTTTGCTTGGGATAGGTTTCATTCGGTTTGTAACTCAGGGCTCTTAAGTAGGCCGAAACTGCTTCGTCAAATTTATTCTGACTGAACAGTAGATCCGCTTCAGAAATGGAGTTTTTATAGTTGTCATCCAATGTTTTCTGCTGAGCTACAAGTGATGTTATTTCTTCAATCTTTTGAGTAGGATACTTTTCGGCCGGCAGTAAGGAAAGCGCATTTCTGAAATGCGACAAAGCGGCATCGTATTTTGCCTCGCTAAATGCCTGTTCGCCGTTTTTAACGGCAATAGCATATGCTTCCTTGCGTGACGATTGCTCACTGATCAGTTTTTCTACCTCCTTAATCTTTGTTTTGGGATACGTTTCATTCGGTTTTATAGTCGAGGCAGATTTAAAACCAACAAGTGCCCCATCATAATCGGCTGACTTTAAAAGACTTTCGGCACCGGCCAAAGCTGCGTCGTACTTTTCCTGTTCCGAAAGTAGTTGCGATTCACCCGATTTCGTTTTTTCAAGCATTTCTTTGGCATACCTTGCTTCCGGGATTGTTTTTAGCGCTTCCCTATACTTTAAGTTTGCATTAACGAAATCGCGGCTGATATAAAACTGATCGGCTTGTTCAATATACTTGTCGTAAATATCCTGAAGAGCTTTTTTATCGCCTGCAATTTTGTCAATCTCCTGTATTTTTTGTTTAGCATACTGATTATCAGGAGTAAGAGTGAGTGCTTTCTGGTATTCGACACGTGCTTCGGGACGCTTGGAGGCTTGCAGCAATTTGTCGGCACCCGCAATGATTTTTGCCGACTGATCCATTTTTATCTTGTAATCCGACTGCTGTTTCCGGGTATCAGCTATTTTATCTTTTACGTTTTTAGCAGTGGGTTTAACAGCCAAAGCTGTTTCATAAAACAGGACGGCTTTATCAAACTCGGAAGCGGCAAGGGCTTTGTCCCCGTTTGCCACAGCATCATTAAAATACGAAACATCCGAAGGATCCGTAAAAACAGCGCTGATCTGCCCCAGGCGGTCTTTTGGATATTGTGCGGAGGGATCAATTAATAAAGCCTTCAGGTATTCCGCTTTAGCATTCGCATAATCTTTTTGGTTGTATAAAGTTTCTGCTTTAATAATAATATTTTCGAAAATCTGTGACCTTAAATCCTGGTTTTCATCAAGAAAAGCATTGATTTCAGTAATTTTACCGGAAGCGAAACTGAGTTCAGGTTTGGCATGTTTGGCTTTTTCATAAAGCAACAAAGCTGTAGCATAATCCTTTGCGGCAGCTGCCTGATCTGCCTGCTGCATCAGCACGGGGTATGTGGAAGCATTGGCCTGGTTTTGAGCCTGGCAAAGGGAAGTCGTAAAAGTGAAAATAATGAGAAGTATAAAACTAAGTAACAGATATATTTTCAGACCCTTAAAGGGATTTTGGTTCTTCATTTAGATGAAAGATTTGTTTATTTTATCGAAAACTAATAACGCTATTAATTCTGATTTATTGGATAGGAATAGAGGTAATGATCATTATTCTGGTTTTAAAATGTGGAGGATTGAAATATGATTTTGGGTTTAACTATTAATTTGATTTAGAGGGCTATCGAATAGGACGGAAGTCAGAAGTTGGAAGTCAGAAGTTACCCTGACAACTTCATTTATCCCACGCAAGTGGAGCTATACTGGTCAATTACTTTTCTTCAAATTGCTTCTCATTGGTAGGATAAAGTCTCAAAGTAACAAATTCTTCCGTCTTCTGACTTCGGTCTTCTGACCCTTTTTAATCCTTTTCCATTGAATTCGGGATAAAACCTGTTGTTTTACACGATTTTCAGATTATTCTTCCGTCAACCATCATCAGTTTTCGATCGCTCATATCGGCAAGTTCCTGGTTGTGTGTAACAATAACGAATGTTTGGTTAAACTGTTTACGCAATGTGAAAAATAATTCGTGCAGTTCCCTGGCATGGGCCGAATCGAGATTCCCCGAAGGTTCATCGGCCAGAATCACCGATGGATGGTTCATAAGGGCCCGTGCTACAGCCACTCTTTGTTGTTCGCCACCCGAAAGTGCCGAAGGTTTATGTTCAGCCCTATCGGAAAGATGCAGAAAATCAAGAAGTTCCAACGCTCTATGTTTTGCCTCCTTCTGCGAAACACCTGCAATAAAAGCCGGGATACATAGATTTTCGAGTGCTGTAAACTCAGGTAGCAAGTGATGAAACTGAAATACAAATCCAATATTCAGATTACGGAATGAAGCCAGTTTCTTTTCGCTAAGCACTGCAATATCCTGGCTGTCAAATAGAACTGATCCAGAAGTGGGCTTGTCGAGCGTACCGATAATCTGAAGCAGTGTGGTTTTACCTGCTCCCGAAGCACCGACAACCGAAACAATTTCTCCTTTATTAATCTCAAGGTCAATGCCTTTAAGCACTTCGAGCGGTCCATACGATTTGTGAATATTTTTTCCGGATATCATAGCTGAGTTTATTCCGCAAAGGTACAATTTATGCAAAATAAACAGGAAATGGAATTAATACCTGCAAAATGTGTTTAATGCATCGAAAATTTCCTGAATCTCACAGTACAAATTCTTGTTAAAATAAAGTTTGATAGGGCTAAATAATTGCAAATAAATTCAGTTGAACTCAATTTCAAATATATACTGCAACTTTTATGACATTATTGTTATAAAAGATTTATTTTAGCGGCGTGATAAACAACTAAGTCAGCATTTTGCTTTCTAAACGAACAATAATTGCAACACGCTTATTATCATTTATTTACACCTAATTAATACAAAACAGAACTGGTAAAATACTTTTTGCCAGGCTAGTTCAGAATTTAAAAACAATCTAATTTATAAAATTACACTACAATGAATCTTCACGAATACCAGGCTAAGCAGATTTTGAGCAGTTTCGGAGTGCCGGTACCAAAAGGTATCATGGCTGAAACTGTTGATCAGGCAGTTGATGCGGCTAAAGAAATTCAAAAACTAAGCGGATCGCAGTTTTGCGTTGTCAAAGCGCAGATACATGCCGGGGGCCGTGGAAAAGGTGGTGGTGTAAAATTAGCCAAATCGCTCGACGATGCACGCGAAAAAGTTACCAACATATTGGGAATGAACCTTATAACTCCGCAAACCGGAGCCCAGGGAAAATTGGTTCGTAAAGTACTTATACAGGAAGATGTGTATTACCCGGGAGCTTCCGAAACCAAGGAATTTTACCTGAGTATGCTTCTGAACAGACAGGAAGGCAAAGTGATGATCATGTATTCGACCGAAGGCGGTATGGACATTGAAGAGGTGGCTGAACATACTCCGGAAAAGATTTTTCTCGAAAATATCGACCGTAAAGTGGGTCTTCAGGCATTCCAATGCCGGAATGTAGCTTTCAATCTAGGTCTTTCGGGCGAAGCGCACAAAAATATGGTAAAATTCGTGAAAGGAATATACGATGCCTACATGGGTGCCGATTGTGCCATGCTCGAAATAAACCCTGTGCTTAAAACCAGCGACGATAAAATCCTGGCTGTTGATTGCAAAATGCGCCTCGATGGAAATGCGTTATACCGCCATCCCGATTACACCGCCATGCGCGATATTCACGAGGAAGACCCTTCGGAAGTGGAAGCAGGCAAATACAACCTGAATTACGTGAAACTCAACGGCAATGTTGGCTGCATGGTGAACGGAGCCGGTTTGGCAATGGCTACCATGGATATCATCAAACAGTGTGGCGGCGAACCTGCCAACTTCCTCGACGTAGGTGGCACAGCTAATGCCGAGCGCGTCGAACGGGCATTCCGTATCATCCTGAAAGATCCATCGGTAAAAGCCATACTCGTTAACATTTTTGGTGGTATTGTCCGCTGCGACCGCGTAGCCCAGGGTATTGTTGATGCATACAAGAATATCGGTAATATTCCAATTCCTATCATTGTACGATTGCAGGGAACCAATGCCGAAGAAGCGAAAGAGTTGATAAACAATTCAGGGTTGGCTGTATTTTCAGCCGTTTCGTTGCAGGAAGCTGCAGACCTGGTAAATAAAGTTTTGCAGGATTAAAAGAATCATTTCAGGATTACAGATCCCGATTTCTTTAAATGTGATTTTCACTCCACACCATTGGCTTGACGGGATTTGCAATCCCGTCATCAGGAGTTTTGAATTTGTAATTCCACATAATCAGTAAGAGCGTAATACAAGATTGCAAATCCGCACTCTTCTTTATTTGAAATAAAAGGCATCTTTAATTCTACCTTACTAAATTAAACCTGGCAAATATTTTGGACCACATAGGCACAATAGGCCATATAGAAAATGACTCATAGAGGTTCTGGATAATTTTAAATTCTCGAAAAACAGAAACTACCAGTATATCAACCTATCTATGTGTTTTTCTATTGTGCCCTTATGTGACTATTGTGGTTTTAATTTTAATCTTGTAAAGTTCAATTAAGAAGAATCGAAAATCCGGAATCTAAAAAAAGTTATTCCTTACTTCCGATTTCAACAGATCGAGTGCACCTTTCAAGGCTGATTGCTCAGCATCCATATCATTAATGAGAATAAGACTGACTAGGTCCGCCGAATTCGAATCAGGTGGCAATTGCATCGCAGCCGTATTTATACGTTTAACTGACTCTTCCCTAGCACTGCGCATCATCTCCCAGGCTTTAGCCGAAATATAGATTTGTTGCGAAAGATTATGCTCAAACTCCGACCTGATATTCTGTATCAATGCAAGTTGCAGGTCCGAAACGCTCATTCCGGGCATATTGGTTCGGATAAGCAGTCCGGCAGGCTCAATCCGTTCGAGCAGGAGTACAAGACGCTCATATGCCTGCAAACGAACCGGCAAACTGATTTTTTGCATGTCGAGCCTTATCTGCATCTGGGTTTTCTCCGATTCTTTATCAAGAAACATTTTCAACAGGTAATAAGCCGTAGCCAGCACAACCAGCGAGGGGAATGTGTATTTTAATAGTTCAAATAAAGCCTGCATAATTCAGTTTGTTTAAAGTGCAAACTTCGGTAAAATAGCGTTTCCAAATGCATCCAACAACCGAATTTCAAATGGGTCAATTTCAAATTACGCTAAACTGGTTTTCATCTGTTTAATAAAAAGTATCTTTGCATCAGGAATAACCCATTAATCTGAGAAATTAGAATTCGCAAACCAGATGCAATTAATAATGTAAACAATCATGCACTGCCTCAAATTAATGATTTAATAACCGCCTGTCGCCCCTTCCATGTCGTCTCTCACTATGTCGCCCCTCTCCTTGTCGTCTCTCACCATGTCACCCCTCATCTTGTCGCCTCTCACCCTGTCACCCCTCACAATGTCACCCCTCACCATGTCACCCCTCACCTTGTCGCCCCTCACCCTGTCGCCCCTCACCCCTCATAACTAAAGAAAACAAGCTAAAAATAACGTAGTAATAAAATATGGCAATAATTGACCCCCTGGAACCTCGCTGGTATGCTGCATATACAAAATCGCGTACCGAAAAGAAAGTCCTCGGAAGGCTTACAGAAGCCGGATTCGAAGCCTATCTACCAATACTGCGAAAGCGGCATCAATGGAGTGACCGCCTGAAATGGGTGGAAGAACCTTTAATAAGGTCCTATATTTTTATCCACGTGAACGAAAAAGAGTATTACAATGCTATAAATACGCCGGGATTAGTATGTTATGTCACTTTCGAAGGGAAAGCAGCACCCATTCCCGACCGTCAGATTGATTTGCTCAAAATGCTACTTCACCAGGGAGCCGAGATGGAAGTAAGCAACGAACGCTTTGCTGCCGGGCAAAAAATCATTGTTGTATCAGGCACATTGGTCGGTATGCAGGGTGAAATGGTCGAATACCGGGGAAAGAAAAAAGTTCTTGTCCGCCTGGGCACCACCGGCACAAACCTGTTAGTCACGGTAAGCCTCGACCTTATAGAGAAGGAATAGAACCGCCGGACCTGTCAGCAGGAAGTATAAATTTCAGAGTCCATAAATTCCAAATTCACGACCTCAATGTTCAAGTAGTTAATACTACTTATTAATCTTGGGGCTTAAAATTTGGCGCTTGGGGCTTGGAATTTGAGGCTTGGGGCTTTGAATTTATTGAAATTTGTTTTTTTCGTTAATTCTTGGATAAATTTATTTTGCAGTAAACAAAATATAGAGTAATTTTGTTACTCAATATAAATATTTATTCAGGACTGGTTTGTTTAGTAGATATACTGCATAACAACCTGACACTAAATTTAACTGAGTTATTAACTGTTTATGCTTGATTCGCTCATTACTTCCAAAACCCGGATCAAATTGCTTACCAGGCTTTTCCTGAATAGCAATACCTATGGGCATTTGCGGGGATTGCAGAGCGAATTCGGCGAAAGCAGTAACGCCATCCGCATCGAACTCAACCGCTTTGAACAAGCAGGGCTTCTTACTTCCCATTCCGAATCCAACCGCAAAGTATATGCCGCCAACACGGCACATCCCCTGTTTCCGGAAATTAACAGCCTGTTGCGAAAGCACCTGGGTCTGGATCAGATAATCGAAAAAGTGATTGAACGGTTGGGTCTTGTTGAAGAAGTGTATCTTACAGGCGACTTCGCATGTGGTAAAGAAAGTCAATCTATTGATATGCTTATAGTTGGCGAGAATATCGATACCGTTTATCTCAACGAGTTAATCGCCAAATCACAAAAGCTGATAAAGCGAATTATGCAATACACACTGCTGACTTCCTCTGAATTTTTGAAACTTTCAACTACTTTAAAAAAAGAAGAATTATTACTGCTCTGGACACGAACTAAATAAATTCGCATCCGCACATCCGCTTTACTCTTACTGCCAGTGATTTGTAGGACTTAACAAAAAAGCATCATAGCTAAAACAGCCATGTGACTGAAAGGGCGAAGCTGTGTAAACTTATCAAGTTCAGTGTCACAACAGAAAAAATTAATTTTTCTACATAATTCAACAAAAATTGCGGAATTTGAACCTTGAACCTTGAACTTTAAACTTTGAACTATTGAACTTTGAACTATTGAACTTCAAGTATCCAACATTCAACATTTGACATTGGACCTTTGACATTCAACTTTCAACATCCGACATCGCACATCCGTCCTTGAAACTAAAAAATCCTATTTCCCCCCAATGAAATCCTACAAAATATCAATGATCGGCCTCGGGTATGTAGGCCTGCCGCTTGCAGTTGAATTTGCGAAACATTACCCGGTGATCGGCTTCGACATTAACCAGGAACGAATTGATGGTATAAATCAGGGCCACGACAGCACCCTGGAAGTTGAGGACGACAATCTTCAAAGCGTCTTACTCAGCGTCAAACCAACCGAAAATGGCCTTTTCCTTACCAGCAATCTCCACGAGATCAGTGACTGCAATGTATTTATTGTAACGGTACCAACACCTGTTGATAAAAACAACCGACCCGATCTGACATCGCTAATTAAAGCAAGTGAAAGTATCGGCAAAGTGATCAAAAAGGGTGACATTGTAATTTACGAATCCACTGTTTACCCTGGCTGCACCGAAGATGATTGTGTTCCTGTAATTGAAAAAGCTTCAGGAATGAAAATGAATGTGGATTTCTTCGCAGGCTATTCACCCGAGCGCATCAATCCGGGCGACAAGGAGCACACGGTAACGACTATTCATAAAATTACTTCTGGTTCCACACCCGAAATTGCCGAAGAAGTAGATCAGCTTTATAAAAAGGTGATTAAAGCCGGGACGCACAAAGCACCCTCAATCCGTGTTGCTGAAACTGCCAAGGTGATCGAAAATTCGCAACGCGATATCAACATTGCTTTTGTGAACGAACTGGCTCATATCTGTTCACATATGAACCTCGATACCCGTGCCGTATTGGATGCTGCCGGCACAAAATGGAATTTTTTAAAGTTTTCACCCGGACTCGTTGGTGGCCACTGCATCGGTGTCGACCCTTACTACATGGCACAAAAGGCCCAGGAAATGGGTTATCACCCTGAGATTATCCTTGCAGGCCGCCGCATGAATGACGGAATGGGAGCATGGATAGCCTCGCAGGTGGTAAAACTGATGATCAAAAAAGATGTTGCAGTCAAAAATGCCCGGGTTCTGGTGCTTGGAATAACTTTCAAGGAAAACTGTCCAGATATCCGCAACACCAAAGTGGTCGACGTGGTAAAAGAACTGGAGCAATTCGGGTGTAAAGTTGATATTTTCGATCCCTGGGCGAATGCCGGGGATGTAAAACACGAATACCAGATTGACATAATACCATCATATAACTTTAAGGACTACGGCGCAATTGTTTTAGCTGTTGCCCATAATGAATTCAAATCCCTCGATTTCAGTTCCCGCAGCGAAAAATCTGTATTATACGATATCAAATCAATTTTACCAGTCGGGATTATTGATGGAAGGTTATAGCTTATCAGTCAGCACAATAGCCGAAAAACACAAACAAATTTCAGTAAAAGTCACTGATAAATCACCATTCCTACAAAAGTAAATACAAAATTTTTGTCTGCTGATTTTCAGTCCGTTTAATTGATTTTGCTCCTGTCTGCAAGCATAAGCAGCATCCCTGAACGTCAAAAGTCTTACCTTTGCTGCCCCAAAATGATGAACTACCTCATTTTGCAACTTGTTATTCAATTCCCCTTGTTACCCCTTTTGGGATTTACGGGGCGAAGCTTTTTAAAGGAATGGTAAAACCCATCATCCACTCAACCCATCAACCCATCAACCCATCAACCCATCATCCACTCAACCCATCAACCCATCAACCCATCAACCCATCAACCCATCAACCCATCAACCCATTTTCAAATTACCACATTAGCACATTGACAAATTGTCAAATCCCCCCATGAACTCCCCTCAACTTAACGCCTTCATCCGCGAGCAAAGCCCCCTTTTCTGGTACGCTCCCGCTGATCAGAAGGAAGACATAAGCGAGGAATTCCTGGTTGAAACAATTCTGAATTATGGCGATATGAATGCTGTAAAAAAATTGTTGATGTTATTGGGTCTGAAGAAAACTGCCGCCATTTTTTTTGATTCAATCCAACAAAGCGATCGCCGGAAAGGGAACTATCATGAATTGACAGTCCATTTTTTTACCCTCTTTTTCAGGCGTTATGCACTCTGAAATATTAAATTCTGATCAGGCTAAGCTACTGCCTTTCATAAAGAGTTTTAACAGATCTTTTTATCTGGTAGGAGGCACGGCTATTGCACTCCATCTTGGACACAGGCGTTCAATTGATTTTGATCTGTTTGCTCCAACGATGCTGGCAAAGCAAAGGATAAAGACCAAATTACTCCAGATTCCTTTTCCGCAAATCCCGATTTTCGAAGACTATGATCAACTGCATTTGCTGGTAAATAACGTCAAAGTCACATTTTTCACTTACCCTTATCCCATTGCTCATCCCATAAAACTCAACGGTATAATTACCATGCCAACACTGCTTTCTTTAGCCGCTATGAAGGCTTTTGCACTTGGACGCAGGGCAAAATGGAAAGACTACGTTGATATGTATTTCCTGTTGCACTATCACTTCACTATTGCTGAAATTAGCAGGGAATCTGAAAAATTGTTTCAGAATCAGTTTTCTGAAAAGCTCTTCCGCCAGCAATTAGCCTACCATCAGGATATCGACTTCACCGAACCTGTTGAATTTATTGGCGAACCTGTGCCTGAAAACATCGTAAAGGATTTTCTGACTAAAGTTGCCATCGATTTTTTGTAATACTTCAATCGAATAGTTACAAAACAATTAAACTCATTCAACCATTAACAGATCGGCAATTTAACACATTGGCAAATTAGCACATTAATACATTATCACATTACTTTTCACTTTTCACCATGTTCACAAATAAAACCCTTTTAATTACCGGCGGCACAGGCTCCTTCGGCAACGCCGTTCTTGAGCGCTTTTTAACCTCAGATATCAGGGAAATCCGCATTTTTTCGCGCGACGAGAAAAAACAGGATGATATGCGCCAGGTATATCGCAATGATAAGATCAAATATTATATAGGCGACACCCGCGATAAACGCAGTCTCGACTCAGCCATGCGCGGGGTAGATTATGTTTTTCAGGCTGCAGCCCTCAAGCAGGTTCCTTCATGCGAATTCTTTCCGATGGAAGCAGTTCGCACCAATGTAATGGGATGCGAAAATGTGCTCGACAGTGCTCTCGAAAATGGAGTTAAAAATGTAATAGTCCTAAGCACCGACAAAGCAGTATACCCCATAAATGCCATGGGTATGTCGAAAGCCCTGAGTGAAAAAGTAATGGTCGCTAAAAGCCGGAACCTTCTTGGCAGTGGTACCACTTTCTGCGGCACCCGGTATGGAAATGTGATGGCATCCAGGGGCTCGGTCATACCATTGTTTATCGATCAGATAAAAAAAGGTGAACCAATCACCATTACCGACCCGAATATGACGCGTTTTATGATGACGCTTCAGGATGCGGTAACACTTGTAATTTATGCTTTCGAACATGGGGAGAACGGAGATATATTTGTTCAAAAAGCACCGGCTGCAACCATCGGAGTATTGGCTGAGGCCTTGATTGAACTTTACAATTCAAAAAGTGAAATTAAAGTTATTGGCACGCGTCATGGCGAAAAACTATATGAAACCCTGGTTAATCGTGAGGAAATGGCAAAGGCAACCGATATGGGCGATTATTACCGCATTCCTGCCGATAACCGCGACCTGAACTACGGAAAATTCTTCACCGAAGGCGAATCAAAAGTATCGGAAGTCGACGACTATACCTCGCACAACACCGAAAGGCTTGATATAGAAGTAACAAAAAAGTTACTCCTCAAACTGGACCTGATAAAAATGGATTTAGGTCTCTAATAACTACCTCCAACTAATAACAGAAAAGACTCTCACTAATCACCAGTCACTAATCACCAGTCACAAATCACCAGTCACCAATCACCAGTCACCAATCACCAGTCACCAATCACCAGTCACCAGTCACCAATCACCAGTCACCAATCACCA
>JBAXBJ010000109.1:0-14997 GCA_037142075.1 Bacteroidota bacterium | reverse complement strand
ACCCCTGTTACCAGGATGAAAACCTGACGTCCTAACCCCTAGACGAACGGACCATATTTTTTTTTGAGGCTGCAAAGGTAATACTTTTTTTTACTCTGGCAAGAGGGGTGCAAAAAAAAGTTAATTTTTATAAAAAAACCTGTGGCGGTGGAATTAACCCGGTAGTTTGAGATTAATTTCAAATCAGCCTTTGTGGTTATTCTGCGAAAGTACTTCTTTTTTTCGTGATGACCAGGTAATTCCTCGTTCGACCTCACAAAAACAGGATGCAGTTTTTGTGAGGAATGGAAGAATAACAAATTATTAACTGGTAAAACACATCTAAGTGATTGGATATGTTAACGATATATATTTTTGTAATAACCTGGCATTCAATTTAATTTGGAATTATGAAAAAAACTACATATTTTGGCTGCTTCAAACTGAAAATGGAATTAATTTAATCAACAAAACCTCGAAAATGAAAAAATCATTACTCCTTGCAATTTCAGCAGCCTTAGCAAGCTCAAGCCTCATGGCAGGTGGAATCATGACTAACACTAACCAAAGTGCGGGTTATGCACGCACGGTCTCCCGGAATGCTTCCTTAGGAATTGATGCCGTCTACTTCAACCCGGCAGGACTAACGAAATTGGGAAACGGATTTCACCTTTCCCTGAACAATCAATCTATTTTTCAAACCAAGGATGTGGTTAACAACTATCCTTATTTGAATGGAACGCCAACAACCTATGTTGGTGATGTTAAAGCGATGGTTTTTCCAGGAATATATGCAGTTTATAAAATGGACAAACTGGCTTTTTCGTTTGGTTTTAACCCGGTTGGCGGAGGCGGTGGCGCCACATATGATACAGGTTTGCCAAGTTTCGAAATGCCAATTTCGGATCTAGTGCCAAGCCTGGCTGCAAGTTCTGGTGTAACTCATTATCAGACTGATATCAATTTCGAAGGATCTTCAATTTATCTCGGATACCAGCTAGGAGTTTCGTATGAGATCAATCCATCTATTTCGCTTTTTGCCGGTATCCGCACAGTAACTGCAGATAATACGTATAAAGGAACTATAAAAAACATCGCCATCAACCCGACTATTGCAAACACGGTTTATGCCGGTCAGTTTGTAAAGGCAAAGGATTTTGGTACTGAACGTTCGACTTATTATACGGGAGTGTCGAACTCCTATAATGGTGCTGCAAATGGTGCCGGAAGCCTGGTTGCTGCCGGTTTGGGATCGTATACTTATGCTCAGGCTTATGCTGCCGGTGCAATTAGTGCCACTCAAAAAGCTCAGTTCGAAGGTGCCCTGATCGCCGCCGGACAACCAGCTAATACTCCGATTGCTACATCACAGGTAGTATATACCACTGTAGCTGCACAGGCAAAAGCCGGTGCAAACCAAATGGCAGGACTAGCGGCTAAAACAGGTGATAAAGAAGTAGATGCTGTACAGAAAGGTACCGGTTATACCCCGATTTTCGGAGCAAATTTTACCTTAGCCGAAAAACTTACACTTGCTATCAAATACGAATTGGCTACTAAAATCGTACTCACGAACGAGACTAAAATTGACCAGACAGGTGCTTTTCCTGATAGCGCTGAATCGCGTTGTGATATGCCAGCCATGCTTGCCATTGGTGTTTCGTATCCGGTGACCAAAAAGTTAGTTGCTTCGCTTAGTTTCAACTATTATTGGGATAAAAAAGCGGATTATGGCAGAAAAGATGAGAACAATAATCTGGTTACAAACGAATCTGTAATCGATAATAATCTGTATGAGTTTGGTTTAGGTCTCGAATATAATTTTACCGAAAAGTTTTTGTTGAGTGCAGGGTTTCTGAATGCAAAAACGGGGGTGTCAAAGGCGTATCAGAACGATCTTAGCTACAGTTTGTCATCAAATACCGGAGCTTTTGGCGGGCAGTACAAAATTTCGCCTGCCGTTGCAGTGAACCTTGGTGCACTTTACACCGTGTATGCTGATGATGATAAGACTTTTAACCATGCACTGGGAACAACTTTAATTCCGGTTACTGAAACCTATTCAAAATCAAACTGGCTTGTTGCCGTTGGAGTTGATATTAAGATTGGCAAATAACTAAAATAAAATTTCTTTAAATAAAAAGCCTTCAATTCTGAGGGCTTTTTTACTTTTACCCTTTATTAACCAGCAGAATCGTTGTATAATGCGTTCTTTCCTTACACGAACAGTTTTTATTGTCTCTTTAGTTAGTTTTTTTACGGATATAGCCAGCGAAATGCTTTACCCGGTGATGCCTGTTTATTTGCAATCCATCGGGTTTTCAGTGCTTTTGATCGGTATCCTGGAAGGAATGGCTGAGGCTACTGCCGGATTAAGCAAAGGATATTTCGGTAATTATTCGGATAAACTCGGAAGCCGTGTTCCTTTTGTGCGTTGGGGTTATACCCTGAGTGCCATTTCAAAACCATTGATGGCAATGTTTGTGTTTCCATTATGGGTGTTTTTTGCCCGTACCCTCGATAGGTTAGGCAAAGGGGTGCGCACGGGTGCACGTGATGCCATGCTCAGCGACGAGGCAAGCAAAGAGAACAAGGGAAAAGTTTTCGGCTTTCACCGAGCACTCGATACTGCCGGTGCTGCGTTAGGACCCTTTGCGGCATTGGTTTTCCTGAACTTATATCCCGGACAATATAAATGGCTTTTTATTATTGCTGTAGTTCCTGGAATGATAGCTATATCACTCACGTTTTTATTGACGGACAAGCAGAAACATATTTCGGACAAAAAATCGCCGGGGTTTTTCGCTTTCCTTTCGTACTGGAAACTGTCGTCAAAAAAATTCAAACTTCTTGTTGCCGGTTTGCTCGTGTTCACGCTGTTCAATAGCTCGGATGCATTTCTGCTGCTTTCAATTAAAAGTAAAGGATTTTCGGATACTTACATGATCGGAATTTACATTTTTTATAACTTGGTTTACGCTATACTCTCTTTTCCTGTAGGGATATTAGCCGATAAATTTGGATTGATGCGTACGTTGATCCTGGGTTTCGGCGTATTTGCACTGGTATATTCACTGATGGGTTTTGCGTTGTTTTCGTGGCAGTTTTTAGTTATCTTCGGGTTTTACGCCTTGTATGCTGCTTCCACCGAAGGGATTTCGAAGGCACTCATCAGTAACATTGCCGAAAAGGATAAAACTGCTACAGCAATAGGCTTTTACACCAGTTTTGCGAGCATTTTTACCATGCTTGCCAGCAGCCTTGCCGGACTGATCTGGTACACTTTGGGTATGAAAACCATGTTTGTAATCTCCGGGGTAGGAGTGATGTGCGTGACTATTTACCTTGTTGTGGTTAGCAGTTATTATTTGGGAGAAAAAAAAGTTTAGAATTCAAAATTCAAAGTTCAAGGTTCAAGGTTCAAATCCGAACATTATCGCATTATCACATTATGGCATTATCACATTCTCACATTAATCCATTCCCTCATTTTCGAATTATTTAAACTCAGGTAGTTTTTCCCGCAGTAAAACGGTAAGTTTGTAAAATGAAATTTAGTACACGATTGATATTATTTTGGCTGATAATGAATCCTTTAGCTGAACTTGGTGCACAGATTATCATTCCTGTCGGCTATTTTTCGCCACCTCTGGGTATTAACCTGACAGAAACAGGCTCGTTTGCTGAAGTGCGGGCAAATCACTTTCATTCGGGTATCGATTTCTCGATACAACAAAAAGAAGGATTGCCTGTATTCGCCGTGGCCGACGGTGTGATTTCGCGCATAAAAGTGTCACCGATAGGGTTTGGAAATGCTTTATATATCGACCACCCGAACGGTTTTACTTCTGTTTATGCACATATGAAAGGGTACAATGACACGATCTCAGTATATCTGCATGCCAATCAGTACAAAAATAAAAGTTTTGAGGTGGATCTGTTCCCTGAAAATATGAAGGATTTCATTTATGTGAAGAAAGGTGATGTGATAGGTTATGCGGGAAATTCGGGGTCATCGGGAGGAGCCCATCTGCATTTTGAGTTGCGGGATACAAAAACCGAGAATATTATCAATCCCCTGCTTTTTGGTTTTAATATTTCCGATAATATTCCGCCATATATTGATTTTATAAAGATTTACCCGGAGGACAAGGACAATTTCTTCGCTTCCGCTAATAATGAGGCTGTCCGGTTTGATGTTAAGAAAATGGCAGGAGGCGAATACAGGCTCTCCCCGAAAGATACAATTGAGGTTTGGGGCAATTTTAGCTTAGGTGTGCAGGCTTTTGATTTTAACCAGAATAAAAGCGATAGAAACGGTTTTTACAGTTTAAATATGTTTGCTGACAATTCCAGTTTTTATTCAATGACCTGCGACAGTTTTGCTTTTGCCGAAAGCCGTTACGTGAACGCTTCCATCGATTATGCTGCCAATTATAACCATGGCTATAGAATTCTGAAATCGAAGAGGCTGCCCGGCAACAAAATAAGTTTCATAAAATCGGATTCACTCAATGGTTTGCTTAATTTTACTGATGAGGCAACACATGAGATACAGATAACGGTAGCAGATTTAGCCGGAAATAAAGCCAATCTTCTTTTTTGGGTAAAATCGGAAAAGCCGCAGGCGCTGGTGCAGGTTCCCCTGATCCAGGCAGATTCTATGTTTTTGTTAAAATTCGATAGAATCAACAAATTTGAAACAAGTGAAGTTAAGGTGGATTTCCCACTTGGAAGTTTATATGAGGATATGAATTTCGAATACAGGAAATCAGCGGGCAGCAAAGGAATGTTTTCGGCGATACATTATTTGCATGATGCTGAAGTTCCTATACATAGCAGGATCAGGGTTTCGGTAAAAGCAACGGATCTGCCCCAGCGTCTTCGGTCAAAGGCATTGCTTGTTCGCATTGACAGGGATGGAAAACGAAACCCGGCAGGTGGAAGCTATGAAAACGGATACATTACAACTACTACCAATATTTTCGATGGTTATGCCATTGTTATCGATACAGTTGCCCCTTCAATCAAGAGTTGGCCGGAAAATAACAAGAGTAAAACGAGCCTAAAATTCACGGTATCCGATAATTTTTCGGGAATCAGCGCTTACAGGGCGGAGGTGAACGGCAAGTGGGCTTTGTTGGAATGGGATCCGAAAAATAAATTTATGGTCTATCATTTTGACCAGATAGCCGTTCCGGGAAAGAATTCGTTCAAGCTTTTCCTGGAAGATGAAAAGGGGAATAAATCTTCTTATTCAACAACTTTTACCCGTTAAATAAATGAAAACCAGATTCAACAAATGGAATGTATAAGAGAAAGAATCACTCTTAACGAACGACCTGTCGATATAGATTTACATCATTCATTGCATAATTCACAATAAATACAAACCCCCAAAAAAGAAAAACCATGACTTTCCAACTTCCATCTTTGCCATTTGCGCCCGACGCACTCGAACCGGTAATCAGCGCACGTACCATCGAATTTCATTATGGCAAACACCATCAGACCTATGTGACAAAGCTCAATAGCCTTGTGCCGGGCAGCGCCTTCGAGAATGCGACACTCGAAGAAATCATACTGAAAGCAGACGGCGGCATTTTCAATAATGCTGCTCAGGTTTGGAATCACACTTTTTATTGGGAAGGATTTTCGGCTCAGCGCGGAACCGCTCCTTCTGGCAAATTGCTCGAAATGATTAACCGCGATTTTGGTTCGTTCGAAGTGTTTAAAACTAAGTTCCAGGAATCAGCTGTAAACCAGTTTGGCTCAGGCTGGGCATGGCTCGTAGTTAATGCCGAAGGTAAACTTGCCATTGTAACAACAGGAAATGCGACCAATCCGATGCGCGACCAGTTAAAGCCAATCCTCACATGCGATGTTTGGGAGCATGCATACTACCTCGATTTTCAGAACCGGAGACCCGATTATGTAGCAGCTTTCTGGCAGATAGTAGATTGGGACCTGATCGCCCAAAGGCTGGGATAACATCTCAAGGATCTGATTTTTAAAGCCGGCTGATCTGAAAGCCGGCTTTTTTTACGCTTTCTATAACCAGTTCCGAGATATCTTCAGTTGCTTCGACCTCGATAACTTTATCAGGGCTTTCGAGATCGACTTTCCATGTTTCAATCCCTTTTAAACTTTCAAGACCGGGCGTAACCGCTTTTACACAACCACCACATTTTAGACTGGTTTTGAACCGTAATTTTTCCATATCAGTTATTTTTTTTTATTGATTTTGTTTCTAACGAACTCATTACCTGCTATAAATCAACCCTCTTGAGTCGCAGGCTGTTCAATACAACTGTGACCGAACTCATGGCCATGGCAGCGCCGGCAATCATAGGGCTTAACAGGAATCCCAGCGAGGAATATAACACCCCGGCGGCAACCGGAATGGCAATAATGTTGTAAAAAAATGCCCAGAAAAAGTTCTGCCTGATGGTATGCACAGTGGCTTTCGACAAGCGAATTGCCTTGGCAACAGCACGTAAATCACTCTGCATGAGTATAATTCCGGCACTGTCGATGGCAATATCCGAACCTGTGGCCATAGCAATTCCCAGGTCGGCTTCGGCCATGGCTGCCGAATCATTTATTCCGTCGCCTACCATGGCAACCTGGTAGCCCTTCTGTCGCAAGTCTCTAACAAACAGGTTTTTATCAGCAGGTAAAACATTCGCTTTATAGTTATTTATTCCTGATTTTTCAGCCATTTCCCGGGCTGTAGATTCCTTGTCGCCGGTAAGCATAAACACTTCGATACCTTCTTTTTTCAAACTATTTACAGCATCGAATGTCGTATCCCGCAACGTATCATCAACAGAAAAGTACGCAACCAACTCATCATTACAGGTAAAAAAAACAGAGCTGTCATCATTCGAGCGTGCTTCAGGAAAAATTCCGGATTCCCCGGTAAGTGATTTATTTCCAACCAGGCAATTGTAGTTCTGATAAACAGCCTTGATGCCTTTTCCGGGTATGTCTTCAAAATTATCGAGAGGCAGCAGTTGCATATCCGGGAAAAGGGAAGCCATAACACTTGCCAACGGGTGCCCCGACCGTTTTTCGATCGAAAACAATAACTGCTTAAAAATCAAATCATCTTTAATCCAGTTGCTTTTTGTAACAATGAATTTGCCGGTTGTGAGTGTTCCGGTTTTATCAAAAACAACAGCATTGATTTTGCAGGCAGTTTCGAGGCTATTCGCATTCCGGATCAGGATACCATGTGATGCCCCTCTTCCGATTCCGGCCATGAGTGCTGTTGGTGTGGCTAACCCTAGCGCACAGGGACATGCAATGATCAATACACTGATCGTGGTAAGGAACGCGAACGTAAGCGATGGCTCAGGTCCAAAAATATACCAGCTGACAAATGTGATGCTTGCAATAACCAGGACGATGGGAACAAATACAGAAGCAATTTTATCGGCCAGTTTTTGAATTGGTGGTTTTGCCGATTGCGCTTCCTTAACCATGGCGATAATGCCAGCCAGTAAGGTATTTTTACCTGTTTTCGAAGCAGTAATGATCAGGTTCCCATTCGTATTAAGGGTTCCGGCAAAAACATTTGCACCTTCCTTTTTAAACTCAGGCAGCGGCTCACCGGAAATCATGCTTTCATCTACATAGGAATTGCCGCTGTCAACAATTCCATCCACTGCAATCCGGTCGCCTGGACGTACCATCACCTGGTCGCCGGGAACAACCATCATTAAAGGTACTTCCATTTCAATTCCTTCCCTTTGAATGGTAAGATTTTTGGGTTGCAGACCCATAAGGTTACGGATTACGGATGATGCCTTGCTTTTCGATCGCTCTTCCATATACTTTCCGGCAAGGATGAAGGTAATAATAACCGTAGCCGACTCGAAATAAACATGTGGTTGCAAACCAGCCCGTATGAATAATTCAGGGAAAATGGTGTTAACAGCGCTGAAAATAAAGGCAATGCCTGTGCTTAACGCCACAAGAGTATCCATATTAACCATACGGTGCTTTGCCTGTTTCCATGCATTGGTATAAAATCCGGAACCCGAAAACAGGATCACCGGAAGTGAAAAACCCATAAGAATCCAATGCATGTATGCAAAGTGGATAAAGTGGAACATGGACAGTATGAAAACGGGAGTTGTAAACAGGAAAGCGGTGAATAACTTTCTCTTAAGTTCCCGGAGATGCTTAAGCTCAATTTCCGCCAGTTTTTCACCCAAATCCTCTTCTTCAATGATCAGATCGTAACCGATCGACTGTACAGACTTGGCAAATTTTTCCGGTGTTGTTATTTCGGGATTATAAACGATATAAACATTGGCGCCGGCATAATTAACTGAAACACTGGTAACTCCGGCGAGTGAGCTTATCATGCTTTCGACACTGCCGGCACAAACGGCACACGACATTCCGGTTACTGCAAATACTTCCTTTTTCAATGTTTTATCCATCCCGATTTTACTTACGCCGCAAAGATACTGCCAGCGATGTTAACTCATGAAAAATACTGTGATTTTTCCGTTCAGCAATTAAAAAGTGCATCCTTTTTATGCCTGTTCCTTTTTCATCTTTTGTTTACTAAGGATATCGCGAAGCGAAAACTGCGGAATTTTTAGCAGTTTTTTGTTGATCAGGAGATGAATCACCTTTTTTTCAATCCAATGGTGGAAAGGCAGCAGGAAGGCTATCAGCCCTATTTTTATCAGTAAAATTTTCCAGGGTTCATTGGCAGTGATTTCATAAATCTTATGGTCGGCAATCATAATTATAAATTCAAAAAAGAGGATAAAAGAGAAAAATCCAAGCATTTTAATAGTCCATGAAGGCACTTTCAGGCTACCTAGCATCAGGAGCAAAACGAACAACGAAAGTATGATGATAGTAATGGCTGTGTATTGGATATTGTGCCTGCGGTGAGTTTGTTCGCGATCCTGTTCAGCCGCAAGTTCGCGCTGCCGCGATTCGTGATCGATTTCAAGCAAGAGTATCTGGTCATTTTGCGAGAGCATATTTATACTATCAGTCAGCATACGGTTTAAATCCGAATAGGTATAAGCATTTTTATAGTCGCCAAGGCTGGCATACAAGGTTTTCAGGCTACTGGATGAACTCAGCATATATTCAAAATAGGAGGCTTCGTGGGCAAGGTTGTAGGCTTCGAGGTATTTCCCGATGGCTTCCTTCATTTTTCCCTGCCTTACCAGGAATTGCCCGAAACGCTGGTGAAAATTCGCCCTGAGAATCTTATTCGGGTCGTCATGTATCAATTTTTCGGCACCGTTCAGGTAATAATAGGCTGAATCGGGTTTGTTTTTATATTCACTGAAATAAGCCTTCAGCCTGAAATATAAGGATGGATTTTCAGTGGAAAGCCGCACTAATTCCGAGGGGAATTTTTTATTGTAAAGATCGTACAACTGCGAAATTTTATCAGCTTTGATAAGATGGGTGCGGTATAAAGTGATTTCAAAGTTTTTAAGTCGTATGGCATCGTGGCGGTTCGCAAAGTCGAGTACTTCCTGCATGCTTTCCGTGTTCAGCTTATTATTATTCGAATTAATACTGATGGCCTGAAAATCATGCTTAGTCCACATAAGTTCCACCGAATCAACAGGCTGTGATTTAATAACCAGGTCCATCTGCCGGAGTTTGTATACTATGGCCTTGTCGAAAAGTTTATTTTGGTTGTAAAAAGCTGATAAAATTGAATAACATTTCTTCAACAATACTGGCTTGTTTAATTTTTCGGCCAACGAACAGGCATTCAAATAGTTGCGGAAAGCTTCAATCTTCTGGTTGTTACCTTCAAGGCTCTGCCCGATCAACAGGTAACTTTCGGTTTTCAATTGTTCATTATCCATCGCATCAGCCTGGGCCAGTGCCTGATAGCTGCTCCCAAGTGCTTTATCGTAATTGTATCCTGCCAGGTAAACCTTCACCAGGTTTTCGCACGAACGCCACTCAAGTGCAGGGCGATTTTCCAGCTTGCTCAGTTTAACTGCTTCAAGCGCATAATTCAGCGATTTCTGGTAAAACATTCCTAAGTCGTTGCTTTCGAGGTAAAGATTATAAGCGAGCAGCACCAGATCGGGCCTGTAACTGGCTTCTGCCAGGTCAACTCCCTGCTGGCTCATGCTATCGGCCATCAACTTGTCTCCCAGGTAATCGGAATAATAAAATGCCAGTTCCGCGAATTTCCCGATTTTAATACTGTCAGTTTTAGCTGACTTCACTTCCACTATAAGCTTATTGATATAGTTCTGAGGCTTCACCTGGGCTGTTGATTCAAAAGATAACCATAGCAGGACAATACATAAAAATATATTTCTAACTGGGATTACATTTGCAAGGCTGCAAGTATTTTGAACATTCTTCATTGCCGGATGTTATTAATTTGTTTTTTGCAGTTAAATATCCTGCTTAATAAACTAATAATAACCATATTATGTTCAACCAAAAACAAAAGACGATCATGAAAAAAAACCAACTCAGATTAATGGCTGTTACCTTTATTTCGGGAATCATTGTCGGGCTGTCGGCAATAGGGTTGTTTGCCTTTACAAATGCGGAAACCGCACCGGCATCAGCACCCGAAATGAGCAAAATTACCGTACTGGAAGCACAGACGTTATATAAAAATTATTCTGATAAGGCTGCCCCTTTGAATGAGGTGATAAAAGGCTTCGCCGTGAACAAGGAACAATTATCTTTATTAAACAGCCTGGCAGCAGAAAATCCTAACCTGACCGGATACCGCATTTATATTGGCAGAACATCCACAGGTAGTGCAGGAATAGTTGTAGGTGTTAATAGTTCAGGTCAGGATGTAACAACATCAATTTACCGTTCAAGTTTAGTTGGTTCAGGTCCATGCCCTACCTTGTGCGATGCAACCAGCACTATTACTCAGCCACAACAGTAGATCTGAAAATAATTTTCCTGGTTCCAATTCTAAATTCTAAATCCCCGGAGCCAAATCTCTATTTGATTCCGTTTTTTGAATTTTGAATTTTGAATTTCGATTTGTTATCTGATGCTCATTACATCTGACGATTCTTTCTTTTACAAAATAAAAATGGAGCCTTTTTTATGAACAAATGCCGATGGTTTCAGTAATTTTGGTTTCTTTGCCTGCTTATGTCACTAATTATTGCGTCACTAAATTCCGGAAGCAACGGAAACTGTTATTATATTGGTAATAGACAGGAAGCTGTCCTTGTTGATGCAGGCCTCACCTGCCGGGAAACCGAAAACCGCTTGTCGAATCTTGGCTTGGTATTCCAAAAAATAAAGGCTGTTTTTATTACACATGAGCATACGGATCATACCCGTGGAGTGGAAGTGATTGCCCGGAAATACAAAATTCCTGTCTATATTTCAGTCGGAACATACAATAAAAGTAAACTTCAGATTCAGGGTGATCTGCTCAGGCATTTTGAGGCCTACGCTCCGGTCCATTTCGGGGCACTTTCGGTAAATGCGTTTCCTAAACTTCATGATGCTTCTGATCCTCATAGTTTTACAGTCACAGGCAATGGTGTGACCATAGGTGTTTTAACAGATCTTGGTTCAGTTTGCGAACATGTGATACAAAATTTCGGGAAATGTCATGCTGCTTTTCTGGAAGCCAATTACGATGACGAAATGTTGGACAAAGGTCATTATCCTTTATTTCTAAAAGACCGTATACGCAGCGATCATGGGCATTTGTCCAACCATCAGTCACTGGAACTATTTACTACCCATAAATCGGAATTTATGAGCCATTTGTTGCTGTCGCATCTTTCGCAGGACAATAACAATCCGAGGCTGGTGGAAGATTTATTTGTCCGTCACGCGGGAAATACCCGTATTGCAATTGCATCCCGTCATAAGGAATCCCGGGTGTATCATATTACTGGTGAGATGTCTGTAAACAATCAGGTTGTCGTTCCCATTCCTTCGGTCAAACCGGTACAGATGAGTTTATTCCAGGATAACGACTGAAATGTAAATGTAATAACGGGAAAATTCTGGGCGGTTTTCAACAAAACAGAATGATCTGCAAAATAAAAGCGTCGAAAATTATTCAAAACCTGGAACAATATTATTGACTGGGATCTGTGAGCCAGTTAAAATATTCAGATGCTTATTAAAATATTATATGTACATTTGCCCATACAAACCATGAAAAGAACAAAAAACATAACAACCACCACTACCACAACACTAGTGTTGTAAGGGGTTGCTTTGTGATTGAAAAAATAGAGCCATCCCTTATCAGAGGATGGCTTTTTTAATTTTATTAAGCAGGTAAAACAAAGGAGCATAGACCAGCAGCCCAGTAATACTATTAGTTGAAAATAACCTAAAATCAATTGATTATGAGAATATTAAAATTTGGCGGATCATCCATAGCAAATCCCGGACGAATTAAAAATGTAATAGAAATTGTTAAGGAATATTATTCAAGAGATACAGAACTTACGCTGGTAGTCTCGGCACAAGGCGGAATTACCGATCAGCTGGTCAGGCTTTGTGTTTTAATCCCCGTTGATAAATCAGGCTATGACGCTATTATTCGGGAAATAGAGCAACAACATTTGGCAACCCTCAAGGAACTTTTACCTGTGTCTCAGCAGTCTTCAGCAATGGCCGAAGTGATGTCGGTGTGCAACGAGTTGTCGGGAATTGCCAAAGGTGCTTCGCTGGTAGGAGAGCTTACTTTGCGCACCCGCGACCTCATTCTGAGCTTCGGGGAACGGCTTTCGGCTTTTGTGATCACCCAGGTGTTAAAACCTGAAATTCAGTCGGCCTGCTATACCGATGCACGGATGCTGATCCGGACTGATGCGAATTTTGGTTTTGCCAAAGTTGATTTTGAAACCTCCAACCGCTTAATTCAGGACTATTATGCAGTTAACAAAGGATTTAATATTGTTACAGGTTTCATTGCCAGTACATTGCAGGGACAAACTACTACCCTGGGCCGAAGCGGTTCGGATTATACTGCCTCCATATTAGGTGCGGCCTTAAATGCTGATACCATCGAAATATGGACTGACGTGGATGGCGTGATGACGGCTGATCCCCGTTTTGTAAAGGAAGCGCAAAGCATCGAACAACTGTCGTACAACGAAGCCATGGAATTAACCCATTTCGGGGCTAAAGTAATATTTCCGGCCACTATGCAACCTGCCATGGCGAAGGAAATACCTATCCTGGTGAAAAATACATTCAATCCGTCGCATAAAGGAACTTTAATATGCAAGGAATCGGGAAAGGGAAATGGCTTTATCCGGGGGATTTCATCACTCAAAGATATTTGTCTTATCAACCTCGAAGGAAGTGGCATGGTTGGTGTGGCAGGAGTTTCAGCCCGGATGTTCCGTGTACTGGCCCAACATCATATTAGTGTTATTTTAATCAGCCAGGCTTCGTCCGAACATTCGATTTGTATAGGAATTATGCAGGAAGAAGCTGAACAGGCCTGTGAGTTGCTGCGAAAAACATTTGCTGACGAACTTCATTCCGGTTTAATTTCCGACATTCATTATGAAGGCGATTTAGCCGTTGTGGCTGTTGTTGGCGAAAATATGCGTAAAATGCCGGGAGTTTCAGCCCGGGTTTTTGGACCTATGGGGCGCAACGGTATCAATGTTAAAGCCATATGCCAGGGAAGTTCAGAGTTGAACATTTCGATCGTAATTCAACAAAATGATTTAAAAAAAGCATTGCGGGTGCTCCACCAATCCCTGTTTAATTACGAATTGCTCCAATTGCACTTATTCGTGATCGGAACCGGGGCCGTTGGGAGTAAATTGTTGGAAATGATAGATATACAAAAAAAATATCTTTCGGAACAAAAAATTCTTCTTAAACTTTGCGGTATCTGCAACAGCAGGAAAATGATTATAAGCGAGGATAATATTGATATTCCGACATGGAAGACTTTACTTGATTCAGCTTCTGAAAATTCAGACCTGCAACAAATAACCGATAAGATTATTCAACTGAATCTTGAAAACAGCGTGTTTATTGACGTAACCGCTTCTGATGAACCAATGAAGCAATACAACAGCTTGCTTTCGAACAATATAGCGATAGTCACCGCGAACAAGCGTGCCAATACACAGAGTATGTTTCAGTACAATTTATTGCATGAAGCGGCCAAAAAAAGAAATACTCCGTTTCATTACGAAACCAATGTGGGCGCAGGATTGCCGGTAATAAATGTATTACAGAGCCTCATCAGCAGCGGCGACCAGGTGAATAAAATTGAAGCGGTCCTTTCGGGAACAATGAATTACCTGCTTTCGCAATACAACGGTGAAAAGCCTTTCAGCGAGCTGGTGAAATTTGCGAAAGACAATAATTACACCGAACCCGACCCGCGCGATGACCTGAGCGGAATGGATGTGGCCCGAAAATGCCTGATCCTTGCCAGGGAATGTGGCTGGGCGATTGAGGAGTCCGATATTGAAATTAGCCCGCTTATGTCGGCTGAGTGTGCAGAAGCAGAAAATATCCCGGCATTTTTCGTCGCATTAGAAGACTATAACAGCACTTTCCATCAGCGTTTCAAAGATGCGAAGGCTAAAGGGAAAAGATTACGCTACGTAGCCAAAATCGAAGGAGGCAAAGCCGTTGTTTCGGTAATGGAAGTGGATGAAACACATGCATTTTACAGTCTGCAGGGCACTGAAAACTGTATCAGCCTTACCACCAAATATTACCAGCAATATCCGATGGTTATTAAAGGGCCAGGTGCCGGTATAAATGTTACCTCAGCCGGAGTTTTGGCCGATATTGTTCGTATTGCCGAAGGGTTGAAAAGGTAGGACAAAAAATAAATGGTTCTTTATGACTTGAATAGAATCGGGTTTTCAAAGGTCAGAAGACCGAAGTCGGAAGACGGAAGAAGGTGACAGTTTGAGATGTAGCGTATTAATGGAAAACCAGTAGAAGAAATGTAATCGGACAACAAAGTTGCACTTTTATAGAAAAACAGAAGATCTCAGGGCGACTTCCGACTTC
>JBAXBJ010000108.1:0-15223 GCA_037142075.1 Bacteroidota bacterium | reverse complement strand
TTATTTGATATTTAATGATTTAAATCAATTTTAGGTTGTCGGAGTGGACTCAAGATGTGAAGATTTGAAAATGGGAAGATTTGAAAATGGCATTAGTCAAACTTTTTTAGCATAGAAACACTGCACTTCGGCTACGCTCAGTGCACGAATAATATTGAAACCCAGAAACTACTAAACACGCAGTATGTGAACTTTGAACCTTAAACTTTGAACTATAAATCATGGCCTCAACAAAACCCCTGAACAAAAAGACATTCCTGTATATTCTTCTGGCTAGTTTTTTTATAACCAACGCTCTGATTGCTGAGTTCGGAGGAGTGAAAATGTTTTCGGTCGAAAAATTGCTGGGCATTGCGCCCCTGCAACTCAATATTTTCGGCATGATTACCGATCTTAACCTGAGTGTAGGTGTCCTGATCTGGCCGGTGGTATTTGTTTTTTCGGATATTATCAATGAATATTTCGGAAAAACAGGCGTTCAGCGTATCAGCTTTATAACCGCCGGCATGATCGGATATTCATTTCTTATCGTTCTGATGTGGACCAAAATGCCCGCGGCTGATTTCTGGCTGAAACTGAACGGATTGGATTCGCTTGGCAGGCCTTTTGATATCAATTTCGCTTATTCAACCATCTTCAGAATGGGATTGGGTATCGTGATTGGCTCGCTTACGGCATTCCTGGTAAGCCAGTTGGTGGATGCCTATGTTTTTCATTATTTCAAAAAACTGACAGGCCATAAGTACCTCTGGCTCCGTTCGACCGGATCGACCGTAGTATCGCAACTTATCGACAGCTTTGTGATTCTTTTCATCGCTTTTTATTTTTTGGGAAACTGGAGCCTTGGACAGGTTTTCAGGGTGGGATTGGTGCAATATTCGTATAAAGTATTGCTTGCCATAGCATTAACCCCTGCGATATATCTGGTTCACTCGGTTATTGATGCCTATCTCGGTAAAGAATCATCGGAAATTATTATTGAAGAAGCGGATCAGGAATGGGAAAAATAATTTGCAGAATGATCTGATTTGCCGCCTATAACTACTTTTCTATACTGCTGTTGCGCTTCTCCATTTTCTTGATCAAATGCTCAAAATAGCGCGATTTTATCTGTTGGCTGGCCATCGCTTGTTTGATGGGCGGCAGTTTCAGCAACACTCCAAGCACAGCAGCCATAGCCCGGTGGCTGAATAAAACACGGTTATCAAAAATAAGATGCTGGAGGTGGCCTCGTTCGATGGCCATTACAACGGCTTTATGTACACCGTTTAAAGGTGTTAAAACTCTTTTTGAACGGGATTTTAATATAAGACTGCCCGTTGTGCAAACCCGGACACAAACTCCGCATCCCAGGCAGCGGTCTTCGTTGAGCGAAGCCTTTTTCCGGTTCGGATGGTGTGCATCATTCGCTGAAACCAGGGTCATTGCCTCCACCGGGCAGGCATTGACACATTTACTGCAACCGTTACATAACTTATCATTTGTCACAGGAATAAAATTGGTTGTATGCACCGGGTTTAAAATAGAAAAGCGCCGGGCGGCAATCATGGCTTCGCAGCAGCATCCGCAGCAGTTGCAGATAAAATTCACTTGTTCCCTTACATTCTCGCCAAACTGAACCAGGTTGTGGTCGTAAGCTTGTTGCAGCAGATCAAGGCATTCCACTGAATCGATTCGCCGGGCATGGCCGTGTTTGGTTAGTGATGCCGCGGTGGTATTAAATGTCATGCAGATATCCATAGGCGCATTGCAAGACTTACCCAGGTGTTCCATTTTATGTCGGCAATAACACATGCCAACGCCGATATGAGTCGCAGTTTTAATAATTTCGGTGGCGCGCTCGTAATCCAGCACATGCAGTGAATTCTCAACTGACAAGGAGGGTTCGTTCACGAATACCCTTCCGAGCTGGGTTTCTCCTTTGGTGAAAAGTTCGCGTACAAAATCTTCTTCCACATTCAGGTACTGGTAAAAAAGCTCAGCAAGAGCTTTCTGATCGACATCGTTTCGCACCCTCATCATCGAAAACTCGAAAAAACCGGCCATGGGTGGAGGTAGAGAATATTCCTGTTTTCCGTTTTGGACCATATCAACCAGCAATGCCCGATCGGCCAGTGTATCCAGGATTTTTTGAGTGGTATTCAAATCGGTTTTCCAGATGAGGCTGGCTTTTTCAGCGGTGAAAGGTTTTATAGGCAACAAAGAAACCAGTTGCGCCTCCTTTTCGGTGAAAAGCACTTTTAAAATTTTATAAAGCAGTTCCGAAGGCGGTGCTCCCTGCGGGAAGCGGTTAAGCCGGTCAACCAGGCCGGAATAGGAAGTTTTAAGCGTATGGTGAGCCATGACACCAAAAATTAGAATATACCGATATAAAATGTAAATATACATCAAAAAAACAAAATCAATCATCTGAAATTACAGAACTTTAGGGCTATAAAATTTTATTCATGAAAGTTGACATATGTATATAAATCTGCATTTATCGCCCTGGATGGGTAGCGTTTCAGGGTTAATTAAATGTATAATTCAGTATAATACTGAAAGTTGAAAAAATGTTCACAAATACCATATTTGGAATGGACAAAATTCCTTTACATTTGCTTCAAACAAATCCCTAAAACAACCTACTGTTATGACAATAGGAATACTTAAAGAAACTTCCGGCGAAAACCGGGTTGCAATGCTTCCCGAAAGTGTCGCCACGCTGGTAAAGATGAATGTTACCATGCTTGTGGAAGCCGGTGCAGGGCTTAATGCCTATGCATCTGATGCAGAATACGAGCAGGCAGGCGCACGCATCGAAACCAAGGCCAAAGTAATTGCAGGAGCTGAACTGCTGATAAAAATTCAGCCACCTTCGGGTGAAGAAATCGCCCTGATGAAAGACGGGCAGGTAATTATGGCAGTGTTAAATCCGTATTTTAACACGGGTATGGTTAAAGAACTGGCCGCCAAAAATATTACCGGGTTCAGTATGGATGTAGTTCCCCGGACGTCACGTGCCCAGGCAATGGACATCCTTTCGTCGATGGCTACGGTTGCAGGTTACAAGGCTGTGCTCACTGCGGCCAACACCTTGCCGAAGTTTTTCCCGATGTTTATGACTGCTGCCGGGACCATTAAACCAGCCAATATGCTGATTTTGGGTGCCGGTGTAGCCGGGTTACAGGCCATTGCCACTTCGCGAAAGCTGGGTGCAGTAGTTTATGTGTTCGATGTTCGTGCAGCCGTGAAAGAAGAAGTTGTTGGTCTTGGCGGTAAATTCGTTGAAGTGGAAGGCGCTCTCGACGATAAAGCAGCCGGAGGCTATGCCGTTGAACAAACCGATGAATTTAAAGCCCGACAGGCGCAAGCCATTCACGATCAGGCTGTGAAATCGGATGTAATCATTTGCACCGCCCAGATTCCGGGTCGCAAAGCGCCGCTTCTGCTCAAAAAAGAAACTGTCGAAGCCATGAAGCCCGGTTCGGTTATTATCGACCTGGCAGCATCCACAGGCGGAAACTGCGAATTATGTAAAAATGACGAAACTGTGATTCATAATGGTGTAAAGATAATAGGCAATTCACAATTTCCTACCGATATGCCTACCGATGCCAGCCGCATGTATGGTAAAAATATGATCAATTTCCTGAAACTGATTATCACCAAGGAAGGTGCCCTGAACCTGAACTGGGACGACGATATTGTAAAAGGAACGGCCGTCACACACGGTAAAGAGATAGTTCACGAGAGAGTTAAATCAGTAATCAATTCATAATAACGTAAATCTATGGACGAAGTTTTAAAATTTTTCCTGGAATATAAAGACATGATATTTATCATCGTCCTTTCTGTATTTCTGGGAATTGAAGTTATTTCGCATGTGCCGGCGGTGCTGCATACACCTCTGATGTCAGGAAGTAATGCAATTCACGGAGTTGTGATTATCGGTGCCATTATTGTAATGGGTCATGCCGAAAGCACACTGGCACTTATCCTCGGTTTTATAGCCGTAATTCTTGGAACGCTGAATGTTGTCGGCGGATTTGTGGTTACCGACCGTATGCTCGAAATGTTTAAGAAAAAGAAAAAATAGGGAGACAAATCATGGAAACAATCACAAAACTCATTGAATTTTCCAGCGAAATCTCCATTCTTGAGATTTCTTACCTCATAGCTTCTATCCTGTTTATCCTGGGACTGAAAAAACTCAGCCACCCGGCCACAGCACGTTCAGGCAACCTTTGGGCTGCTGCAGGTATGGGTGCCGCTATCCTGTTTACTATTCTTTTTCACAAAAAAGATGGTCAGCCAATTGGCAATATACTCTGGATTGTAATTGCACTTGCCATTGGAAGTTTCATAGGCTGGTATTCATCCAAAAAAGTAAAAATGACAGCCATGCCCCAGATGGTTTCCATCTTCAACGGAATGGGTGGTGCCTGTGCGGCCTTGATTTCGCTGATGGAATTCCCAAAAATGCAGAATATGCTTGCTTCCGAAGGTGCTGCTCATATGCTGGGTGGCGAAGGAATTGCCATTCTGCTGGGGTTAATGATCGGAGGTGTTTCGTTTGCAGGAAGCATGATTGCTTTTGGTAAACTCGACGGACGTATCGGGGATTTTAAACATCCTGTTCTGCGGATTATCAACCTTACTTTCCTTGTAGGTCTGTTTGTTGCCTTAGTGCTGATCCTCTTCATGAAACCCGTTGAAGGCAACAACCTTCCTATTTACCTTTTTGCATTTGCAGCCTTGGTTTATGGCGTAACTTTTGTAATGCCGATCGGCGGTGCCGATATGCCAGTGGTAATTTCGCTGCTGAACTCATTTACCGGCGTTGCAGCAGCCATGGGTGGTTTCCTTTACGGCAACCAGGCTATGCTAACCGGAGGTATTTTGGTTGGCTCGTCGGGTACAATTCTTACAATACTTATGTGCAAAGCCATGAACCGCTCGCTGTTGAATGTTATAATCGGCGCATTTGGAGTTGCCGGTGCAGCCGGAACGGAAGACGGCGACAAAACGGTTAAAGAAATATCACTCAGCGATGCAGCTGTATTACTCAGTTATTCGCAGAAAATATTTATCGTTCCCGGGTATGGACTCGCCGTTGCACAGGCACAGCACCTTTGCCACGAACTCGATAACCTGCTGGCAAGCAAGGGTGTTGAGGTTAAGTATGCCATTCACCCTGTTGCCGGACGTATGCCCGGGCATATGAACGTTTTACTGGCCGAAGCCGATGTTCCTTACGAGAAACTGGTTGAAATGGAAGATGCCAACAACGAAATGTCGAATACCGATGTGGTAATTGTAATTGGCGCTAACGACGTTGTAAACCCTGCCGCTGAAGACGATCCATCCAGCCCGATTTACGGCATGCCGATTATCAAAGCACTGGATGCAAAGAATGTGATAGTTATGAAACGCAGTATGGCTGCCGGTTATGCAGCTATTCCCAATAACCTTTTCTACCACCAGAAAAACCGCATGTTGTTTGGTGATGCCAAGGCTACCTTACAGAAACTGGTTGCGGAGATCAAGAGTTTGTAGCAACTCATTTTACAAAACTAAAAATCCGGCGGAAGTTCAGTCTTCAGCCGGATTTTTTTGTGATTGTATGAAGTATTTTCATGCAAGGTGATGTAGCTTTTAATAATAAGCCGTTTTCGAAGGAAGAACCTGGATCGCCTGACACGCACTATGGCGCTTCGGTTATTTCGCTGATTGGAATAAATTTAATTCCTTTTTCTTTCATCTTTTGGATTGCTTTGTCTTTTTTCTTTGGGGTCATCCCAACAATGCCTTCCGGAACAATCGTAATGTCATAGCCTCTTTCCTTCCCGCCTAAGGCTGTATCATAAATACATTTTTCAGCCATAAGGCCAACCAATACGATCTCCCGGGCTTTTCTGCTCTCAAGAAATTGTATTAATTCTGCCGAGGTAAAAGCATCCCCTTCTATTTTCAGAAATATATTATCACTTACAATACTAAGTGTTCTGGCAAATCCGGGAGCAGGCAAAGTATCTACCGAAAATCCTTTTGAAGTTATACTCAACGCCTTTCCCGCAGCTTTAATATAGATTACTTTTCCAGCACTGAAATGGCTGATCACGAAATTTGCGTTTTGTATCATTGCCATTACCGAACTATCCAATTGCGTATCTTTTTTAGTAAATTCCTGAATGTCAAGCACAATCAGGTACCTCTCCTGGGAGAATGCTTTATTATGGACAGAGATCAAACCCAGGAATATGCATATAAGCCTTATAGCTATTTTTTGTTTGTTTTTCATCGATCATACTTATTGATTCACCCCGCTTGATAATTGTAAACAAATATAAGATACTTTTTCCCGCATTTTGCACACAAGTAATTATTGGAGATTAATATATCGTGGTATTTTTAAGCCAAGAAACCCTAACTTTGACCAGTACAAGAATTAAGTAGGATTCAATTGCACCAGCTAAATATCAACGTATGAAATAGCCATGATTGGAAAAATCACCAACCGAAGATGATATTATAATCAATCTGGCGTATTCCATCTGACCCCTAAAAAATAAATAATAACAGATGAAAAAAACCATTCTAACTTTTGCCGGGAGCTTTTTATTTATTATCGGATGCCTGTCAGCCCAGGACGAAAAGAAAACCGTATTCGAAATCTCCGGGCAGGTAATGACGGATGTTGGGTTCAATTTTGACCAGGTAAATCCCGATTATTATGATGTTATGCGGCCAACCCAATTGCCATCGTACAAAAATGAATATGGCTCAGATGGGAATGTTTTTTTTAGCGTACGGCAGTCGAGTCTGGGTTTTAAGAGTTTTACACCTACCAGGTATGGCGAATTAACGACCCGCTTTACTTTTGATTTATTCGGAGTAGGAGCAGATGCAGGGCGCACCGCATTTCATATGATTTATGCCTACGCCGAATTAGGGATGCTTGGTGTTGGGCATACCTGGAGCTTGTTTTGCGATTTCGACGGTTTCCCCAATATGGTTGAATACTGGGGGCCGGTGGGAATGTCGTTATGTAAAAATGTCCAGATCCGTTTTATTCCTATGAAGGGTGCCAACCGGCTTGCTTTTGCCCTCGAACGCCCCGGTGCAAGTGCCGACGAGGGGATTTACCGCGACCGGATTGAGCTTTCGGATGTTGCACCAAAATTCAATCTGCCTGATTTAACGGGTGAATTTCGGATTACCCGGGGCTGGGGATACGCTGAATTAGCCGGCGTGGTGCGTAAAATTGAATGGGTCGATCAGGGGAATCAACCGTATGATTTAAGCGGCAAAGCTATAGGCTGGGGATTTAACCTGAGCACCAACCTGAAACTCGGTGCAAAAGATGTATTTGTCGGTCAGGCCATATTTGGACAAGGCATTCAGAATCTGATGAACGATGCTCCTACTGATATCGGGATTCAGAATGATTTCAGTAATATTAATTCTCCTGTAAAAGGAGTTGCCTTGCCGCTTTTTAGTTTCGAAACGTATCTGAATCACCAGTGGAACGAAAAATTCAGTAGTAGTATAGGATATTCTGCCATACATACCGAAAATTCTGACGGGCAACACTCTAACGCATTCCGGGAAGGGAAATATGCAAGCACGAATCTCCTCTTCTATCCAACTCCCGGTATGATGGTAGGTGCTGAACTGCAATGGATTAACCGTGAAAATTACAATGACGGATGGAAAGCGTCTGCCACCAAAATTCAAATTTCCTTCAGGTACAGTTTTAATCAGGGTTTTTATACACGCGGACGCTAAAGAAAGCTGGCCGTATTGCTTTTTGTGATCAAAAAAAAGTAAAGCCTTTTGAAATTTCAAATCCGATCCAATTGGCCTAAAAGAAATGGTGCTATTTAATGCTAAATCAGAACGATTTTAATTGCATCCATAGCCTTTCCATTATTCAGGCATATCCGGCACTTCTATTTTCAAATCTCCGGTTCCCTTAGTAAAAGTAATGTTCAAAAGGACGATACTTTCTGTTTTTGAATCTGAAGGCTCTGCATCAATGCCACCGAGTGACATTATTTTCTTCAAACTAGCCTGCAATTCAATTAATTTACATTCCTCAACTGCAAGAATAAGGCTGAGCGAAAGATCCGAAAACCGCTGAAAATTTATTATCGTCGCGTATCTATCTGCAATGCCGGCTATTTCATCAATTGCCTTCAGCCTGTCGTCCCTGCTTATTCCCGACCAGAAATAGCTTTTCATAAATTTAAGAGTTTGATAAAAGTGCTATCCATTCTATCAAAAGTACTGCTAAAAATGCTTCTTGGTATCACAGTTCTCAATTTTTCGGGGAATCAGGGCAAACTAAAACCTCCATCCGATGAGCAGCATTTTTCGTACATTTTAACATTAAATATCATCGAAATTCCCTTATTATATATTGAATAACTGTTTTACTTTTGCACAGGATATGAAATCACTATCATATCGAAATAACTATGCATTATTTTATTGGCATTGATGACACCGATAACCTCGAAAGCAGGGGAACAGGCCACCGTGCAAGGCAGTTGGGAGCCATGCTCCAGGAAGCAGGAATTGCCCGGCTAATCTGTATAACGCGTCACCAATTGCTCGTACATAAAGACATTCCGTACACTTCGCATAACAGTTCGGCTTGCCTGCTGATGGAATGTGATCCTGGAAAAGAAGCAGAGCTTACCGCTTTTTGCCGTGATTTCCTGCTCAGGGAATCGGCTCCGGGCTCCGATGCCGGTTTATGCGTTGCTTCCAAAACAGCCATAAATCACGCTATTGAAAACTGGGGTACGAACGCCAAAATAATAGTTCTAAATAAACCGTTGGCGCATGAACAGGCAAACCTTAACCATATTTTCCTCGAAGGCCTTACCGGCGAGAAGATTGGCGTTATCGGAGCGCTGGCCGCAGTCGGACTGCGTCATGCAGGCAATGATGGACGGGTACTTTGGTTACCTTTGCTGAGAGAGACTGAGGGCATTTTTACATCCGCAGAGTTAAAAAACCGCCTCACCCTTGACAGGATTACTACAAAGGAGGGAATTGAAATCTATAATGAAGATACAATTCGGGCAGACAACTGGATCAGGCCGGTGATGCGGGATAATAAAATTACATTGATTGTTGAAAAATCTGAAGAACATGGACAATACAAATGGCAGCATGTACCAAAAGAATACATCAAAAGCATTTCAAATTGAAAGCACAAAAGACCTTCTCAAAATAGGGCTTTTACTGCTGCTCGGCTTTTTTGCGGTTGTGCTTCGTGAGCGCATTAATATTCCATTGAAAATCCCGGGACATCACGGGCTTGAATTTATGCTTTTATTTATGGCAGGGAAAACGCTGAGCCGCCAGCGATATGCCATGTCAATTTCATCGATAGGTGCTTCAGCCTCCGCATTTTTGCCATTATTTCATTTCGGAAATGCATTTATGCCTTTCACCCTGCTGCTGCCCGGCATTATCGGTGATCTTATAATGAACAAAACCGGCAAACATAATTTACTGTATGTTGCTGTTGCAGGTGGTTTGGCTTACTCGTCCATTCCTGTTACGCGCCAGGTAATTATGATGGTTACCGGAATTCCTTTTGGCTCGTTGCTTACCGGACTTTTATATCCTTTTGCTCTTCATTTTATCTTCGGTGCATTAGGATCTGTTGCCGGCGCTGGTATTTTCGGCAGATTCGCAAAATAAATCCTGAAAAAGAAACCTGGTCACGAAACTGCCTTACTTTCGTTATGATTCAATATTCATATCCTTCTTCAGCTTGTACCAAAATCAGCGTTTTCCTTTTGTCAATACTATTGTTTGCTTGCGCGTGCAAAAAGGAGACGGATAAAAAGCCCCCTACGCTGAAACTCATAACCGAAAGCGGATTTGTTTCTGATTCAACCATAGTTCCAATTGGGTTTCCATACAGAATAGGAATTGAAGCCTTAAAAGGAGAAGCTGCTATTACCAACCTGGTTGTAACCCTTACCAATGAAAACGGCATGGAAACCGCTCTCGACAGTGGAATGTATTCGAATAATTTCAAGTATACCCGCAGTGTTTCATATGGAGCTTCAAAGTTCGAGAAATGGTCATTTACACTCCGTGATAAGAACGGAAAATCAGCAGTAGCTTCAATTACTATCCTGAAGGATGAAACGTCGGCATTCGGACTGATAGCAACCTTTTCATCAGTAAAATTATCGGCACAAGCAGATGCCGCCGGGAATTCTTTTTTCTCAGTTGCCAATGCTGATTTGTTTACGCAACAAACTGCAGAAGCTAATCAGGCAGATATAAATATCATCACGTATTATGGTGATTTACTGGCACCTTCAACCGAATTCACCTTATCATCGCCGGGCGAAAGTGATGTAGCCACTTTCTATCCTATGATTGCAAACTGGGCTATCCCCAAAAATGAAACACGATATAAACCTGACAGCCTGAGCATTCCACAGATAGCATTTGATGCCGCATATAACGATAGTATAATAATTACCAATTATACTTCGGCTACCATTGGAAAACGGAAATTTAAAATTGTACGTGCGGGGTATGTAATTCCATTCCAGGTAACTATGGGTCCATCATCAGGGAAAAGAGGTCTTATAAAGATAAAATCCATCCAGGAAGGAAGCGGCGGACACATTATAGCAGACATAAAAGTTCAGAAATAAACCTATGACAGCATTAAAACTTTTTCTTCTTATACTGCTGCTCACGCCTGTGGATATTTACGCCCAGGAAATAAAGGGGTTTGTTTACGAAAATAATGGGAATGTACCTATTAGCAACGCAAACCTGCTTATTTCCGGAACCAGCCTCGGGACAGTTTCGGGTAACGATGGAAGTTTTACTCTAAAAATTCAGAAGCCAGGGCAGGTAAAGCTTGTCGTTTCACATATCAGTTATACTGCCAATACACAAATACTCAACATTCCCGTTTCAGGATTAAAGAATATAATTATCAGGCTCGATCTGAAAACATCCGAAATAGCTGAAACCGTAATTACTGCTACCCGAACCAGGAAAAAGATCAATGAACTTCCTGCTTCGGTAAGACTTATAACGGCTGAACAAATTAAGGAAATGCCGTCGGCCGCCATCGATGACCTTCTGCGCACCGAAGCCGGAATTAATGTTGACCGGAAAAACGGAATATTTTCAAAAAACGCATCTGTAAATATGCGCGGGCTCAATAGTTCGGCGCGAACCCTGGTAATGCTCGATGGTGTTCCGATGAATAAAGCTGACGGAGGCGGAGTAAACTGGAACCGTGTAAATACCGAAAGTGTCGACAGGGTGGAAGTTATAAAAGGTCCAGGTTCGGCCATGTACGGTGGCAACGCCATGGGCGGGGTTATCAATATAATCACAAAAGACCTACAGCCTGAGCCGGCCGGAAGTATAAAAGTTTCGCTCGGTTCGTGCAATACTCAAGGAGCACAGGCCTGGCTGAGCGGCCGCATTAAAAAACTTCCAAAACTGGGCTGGAGCATCAACTCTTTCTACAGGCGCGGCGACGGGTATATTATTGCGCCCGAAGATCAACGCGACAGCACCGATGTGAAAACCTACCTATGGGAATACAATGTGGGAGGCAAACTGGTTTACGATCTTAACGACAGCAACAAGCTGGAAATCGGTTATAATTATTTTGATGACAAAACTGGTGACGGGACCCGGGTATATGATCCGGAAGGCGGATATTACAAGTATCGTACAAATCACGCATACGCAACCTATCATGGGCACATGGGTAAAACACAGGTTACGGCCAACGCATACATGCAACTCGAAAACTATATGAACCAGAAGGAGCAGTTAAAAACCGAAAAAACTCCACCTTATGCAATTACCCAATATGTTTTATACCTCACGGATTCGCACCGCAACGATGGCGGAATCTGGCTTTCGGCAACTACAAAAGCAGGGCTGAATCACAAGTTTACTTATGGCGCCGATATACGGTTGAGTGGTGCCGATGCGTCTGATATCTATTTCACCTCCACTGATACAATTAACAATAAGGGAAAAATGAACGCATTCGCTGTTTTCGTGCAGGATGAGTTCAGTATGTTGAATAACCGGCTTAAAATAGTTGCCGGTGCAAGGGCCGATGCTGTTTTCTTCAGCGATGCATCATTTACCATTGCAGCGCCATCGGTTACCAACAGTTATATGATGGAATATACAGGGGATTATGAGGGTAAAAGCTGGCTTGCCATTAGTCCTAAACTTGGTGCCCGTTACGACCTTAATCATTCCAATTCTATTTATGTAAATTATGCGGCAGGTTTCAGACCCGGCACACTCGATGATATGTGCCGCAGTGGTAGTATTTCGAAAGGGTTTAAGCTGGCAAATCCTGAAATTGAACCGGAACATCTCCATAACTTTGAAGCCGGTGGCTTTTTTGTTATCAATAAATATTTCAAGGTTGAACCGTCGGTTTATTATTCGCTGGGTAACCAGTTTCAATACTTTGTCGGAACAGGCGACACGGTCTACTCCACCTCGAGTCCCAAAGCAATTCTTAAGCGCGAAAATGTAAGTAAGGCGGCCGTAACCGGAATTGAAGCTACATTGCGGGTAAATCCCGTAAAATCACTTGAGCTTACTTTCACCTATGCCTATAATCATTCGGTGATCAAATCATTCGATACGGTTCAATTTGTAGCGAAAGATCTTTCCGGGAAATTCCTGATGGAAGTGCCGAAAAACCGGTTTACCACCATGCTGAACTGGAAAAACAAGTATTTCAACAGTATGCTGGTTTATGAATACACCGGCCCTTTGTATACTGATGATGAAAACCTGGTGGAAATGCCTGCATATTACCGCTTTGATGCAAAAATATCACATGTTTTTGCCCGTCGTTACTTGCTTTCACTTACGATTCAAAACCTCACCAACAACATTTATACCGATAACAAAGGTAACCTTGGTATCAGCCGGTTTATTATGCTTGAAGCCGGTTACAGGTTCTGAAGAAAGAAGTCGGAAGAAGGGAGTCGGAAGACAGCAGTAAAATATTTTAGTCCAGTGGATATTCAGATGAGTTGCAATTTTTTAATAAAAATGATTAAAACCAAAACGCGTATAAAAATATTGCCTGAGATAACAAAGCCAGGTGATCTGGAAGTCTTCTGGCTTCCGACTTCTCTTCTTTCAAAATAATCTCAAATCAAAAATCATATCAAAACTTAAAACAACTAATCCAAAAAATCACTCTAATGATGAAAAAACTACTCTTAATTGCATTCCTGTTTCCTTTTTTTCAGTTTGTACAGGCACAGGAAGAAATTGTAAAATGGACATTCCCTACCGGCCAGTTGGGAGATACCGTTCAAAATGGCGCCAATGCGCTGAACTTGACACGAACCATCCGTATTGAAGGCGCAGGGCCAATGACTATGACCAACGGACAGGTTTCGGGGGATTATGCTGCTACCGCTACCAACTGGAACGACGGAATGAATACCAAAAACTGGAACATCAAGTTTAAAACCACCGGGTACGACCATGTGAAAATTTCATCGAAACAACGCGCAGGAGGCAACAATGGCGGTCCCCGCGATTTCAAGCTTCAGTATAAAATTGGTAATACCGGCACCTGGGCAGATATTAGCGGAGGTACAGTAATACTCGCTAACGACTGGGTTTCAGGCGTTGTTTCTAATCTGGATCTCCCATCCGAATGCCAGAACCAGTCAGGTTCGGTATATATACGATGGATTATGGCAACAAACACCGATGTCTTAGGTGGAGCAGTTACAGCAGCTGGCATTTCGAAAATTGATGATATCATTGTAACCGGGATGCTTTTGACAGGGCTTGCAGATGGTAAGCAAGAAGAAACTCTTGCAACATTCCCAAATCCTTCGGCTTCCGACTTCTCCATTTCGTTGCCAGATAAAACAACATCCGTTGAAATTTTCAATAACAAGGGACAACTGGTATATTCGGCGGTGCCTGAAAATCAAATCCTGAAAGTTGAAAAACCGTTATCTTCAGGCTTGTATTTTGTGAAGGCTATCACTAACAGCAAGGCAATTACTGTTAAACATCTCGTGAGATAAGAAATTTCTGTCATTCTTCTAAAGCCGGCTAAGGAACTCTTGCGCCGGCTTTTTTTTATCCGTAAGCTTTCATCTTTGTTCATGAATTCTTGCCAGCAAATGATAATGCGGACCTAAAATCGTATAAAGTAAATCTGCTGGAAAAGCTTTCGTACTTTTGACGGCGTTTTCATAACTATTTAAATTAAACTTCCTTTTACCATGAAACTTCTCGGCCTTTCGCCCATGCTATGGACAAAACATCTTAACCTGACTGTTATGTACTATACCAATATCCTGAAATTCAAATGCGATGAACTTAACGAGAAGATAGGATGGGCCTCACTGAGCCGCGATAATGTGCAGATTATGCTGGTTGAGCCAAGGCAGCATCCCGAATTTACGGAATCGCAGTTCACCGGTTCCGTATATATACATACCGACGATGTGGATAAAGTATGGAAAGAGCTGAAGGACAAGGTGGAAGTTGTTTACCCCATCGATAATTTTGAACATGGCATGCGCGAGTTTGCCATCTACGACAACAACAGGTATATGATTCAGTTCGGGCAGGAGATTGATGAAAGTAAACTAAAATAGGGCTCTTTCTTTTCCGGCACTTGTCAAGCTATTTTAAAATTTATTAGCACAATCCGTTGTTTCGAAGGGGGAATTTGGCTAACTTTGGTAAAAGTTATTCCAGAAAAATAATCTTAAAAAAGAAAGGAGAAAAAGATGGCTATCCCCCTTAAAGCAAACGATGTTTGTTGTCCTGAATTTGATCCCGCTCTGTGGGATGATAAAACCGTTGAATGGACAAACAAAACGTTTATCAAAGAAAGAGTTGCAACGTTTTTTTACATGCCGGTCAATTTTGGAGGCAAAATGACAAAACTTACCAAGACTGTTGACGAAGCCGGTGCAACGGTGCCTGACTGGCTCTGCCTGTCCGATCACAGCTCAAAATGGAATATGGACCTCTACCTGGCTGTAAATAAAAATATTCAGGGAGCCAACAACACAACAATGTCGGGCAAATTTTATTTCAAAGTGTACGAAGGCTCATTCAATGAAACCGGTAAATGGTGCAAGGATGCAGAATCGACTGTAAAATCGAAGGGGCAAAATGTTAAAAAAATGTATATGTGGTACACCACCTG
>JBAXBJ010000107.1:0-15325 GCA_037142075.1 Bacteroidota bacterium | reverse complement strand
CCTACGACCCCCTGGTCCCAAACCAGGTGCGCTAACCGGACTGCGCTATACCCCGTACTATTAATTTTTGTTTTCCAAAACGAACTTTAATAAAGTTGCTGTTTTGAGAGTGCAAAAGTAGTGTTTTGTTTGATATAAAAAACAATTTGTATTTATTTATTTTTCAGTTCTTTTTTATGCTTTTAGTTTTGCGTAAAAGCACTAAAACTAACTGGTTTGTTCCTGTTTCAGATGCCGCCAATTTGCAGAAAGATTTTTTGCAGATTGGGGCTGTATGAAACAAGTTAGATGGGAATCACACAAAAGTAAACATGAGGTTGACGAAGAAATTCCAAAAGGTAACAATACCGATTGCAAATAATTTGGAAAGATAGAAATTGCGGTTGCGTTTAGTTACCAGGTACCATATAACCATTGTATTCATTCCCAGCCCAACAACTGAGAAAAACAAAAACCTCGAGTATTCAATGGCTAATTCAGGATTGTTGCTGTGGAAAGTCCACCATCGGTTTAGAAAATAGTTGCTGGTTGCAGCCATTGTAAAGCCGATTGTATTGGCAATATATTTTTGTATTAATAATTTCTCCTTACTGATCCAGGTAAAACCAAAATCAACTAATACGCCCGTTGCCCCGACGGCTCCGAATTTCATAAATTTTATTAACACATCCTGTGTGAGATATTGCATCATAGGCGGCAAAGATACTGAAAAACATATCTATAGCCCATATTTAGTATAGTTGATATATGTGGTTAAAAATTATGTCTTCGCGCAAGTTTAATAGGAGAAGAAAATTAGCGGCGTATGAAACCGTATTTCCGAAAATGGCTTAGAACTGAACGATCACCAATTGCTTTTTCTCGTCTCTGATTATTTCGACAGTGGCTACCTGCCCCGGTTTCAATTTACCAAGCCTGGCCATATAATCGTAGATGTTGGTAACCGGCTGTCCATCAATTGCTATTATCCGGTCGCCTTTTACTATACCTGAACGTTCGGCCGGACCGCCTTTGCGCACACCATCCACACGAAGCCCACTATTATCGTTTGAAACCATATCAGGAACGATGCCAAGTGTAACTTTCATATTCCGGCCATAACGGGCTGATTGCTTTGAGCCTGATTCCCGGAATGCTAACCTTTCGTTATTTGCAAGCGTGCAGGCAAGGTCGTAAACCATGTCTAAAACTGAAACTTCACCCGTGTAATTGATCTTGTCAGCATCATCGGCAGGTGTGTGGTATTCGTCGTGTGCTCCCGTTGTGAAATAAAAAACAGGAATATTGTCGCTGTAAAATGAAGCATGGTCCGAGGGTCCGTAACCATCTGTTGAATGCGAGATTTTGTATGGACGTCCGGTTTCAAGTATTTTTAATAACGAATCCGATTCAACCGAAGTTCCTGTTCCGCCAATGCTGATGGTATTCGTGCCTGGATTGAGCCTTCCGATCATATCCAGGTTTATCATGGCATCCACTTTTTTCAGGTTTAAAGGAGGTTTATTCACAAATTCCTTTGAACCCAACAGCCCCATTTCTTCACCGGTAAAGGCAACAAAGACAATGCTCCGTTTCAAATTTGCCCTGTTGGCCGAAAGTTTTTGTGACAATTCCATCACGCCAGCCGTTCCTGATGCGTTATCATCAGCGCCGTTGTGAACTGCAAGGGTATCAGGCGCCCGCGAACCGCTTCCTTCTCCGCCCATTCCCAGGTGGTCGAAATGAGCACCGATAACAATAAATTCATTTTTAAGAACAGGGTCGGTTCCTTCGAGAATCCCGGCAACATTCTGGGCTATAACCTTTGTCTTTACTACATCGGCAGTCGCGGTGACAGTTGGTTCAAGGTATAACGACACCGGTTTATGGTTTTCCTTCATCTCAGTTTCGAGAGTGGCGATGGTGTAGTTCATCGAAGCAAGCAGTTTATCGGCCAAAGCCCGGGTGATACTGAAAACCGGAATTCCGGCATCCGAAGGCGATTTGTCGTATTGCATATGCATTACCACATCTGTTTTTTCGAGGTCTGAAGGGGATACAAGCAATACGCCCACAGCTCCTTTGTCTTTTGCAGTAAGCACTTTACCCCGTTCCTGCTCATAGGCAATAAATGCACTGTTTTGTTTTTCCGGTTCAGGGTCGCCACGTAACACAATTGCCCACTTTCCTTTTACATCAATACCTTTGTAATCGTTCCACTTCAGCGAGTCGAGATCGAGATCGAAACCATAGCCTGCAAAGGCAAGCGGTGCCGTTACCGTTGCCGATGATGAGAAGGAAATCGGTGTAAAATCCACATTCTGCTGTGCTGAAATTCCATCAAATGATATTGCATTTGTGGTTCCGGGCTTTACATCAGAAACGATTTCAAATTTCTGAAAGCCATTCTCAAATAAAAGCTTTAGACCAGCCTTCGTGAAGCTATCGCGGATATAACCAGCGGCTACAACATCTTCGGGAGTGCCGGGCTTACGCCCTTTCAGAGAATCAGATGCCAGAAAACCTATCTGCTTTTGTAAATCAACAGAGGTAATTTCGGGACTGAACTGGGCAAAAGTGAATGCTGAGGAAAAAAGAAAGCTAAAGAGTAAGATTAACCGGGTAATTTGTTTCATGGTTGTGTTTGTGTTAAAGAGGGCAAACTTAAATGTTTTTATTCAGTTGTAAAAGCATCCTCAAATTGTTTATGTTTTTGGAGCTAATATAATGTTATACAACATTTTATATTTTATAAAAAACGGAATATATACTCTGATGAAATTTGTTTTTAACCGGAACAGGTTAAGAAACAGGTTTACAACCGCTGGTATTCAAACGAAGGGTAGCCCTTTTCAAGCCTTTTGTTGTTGAATTTGTAAAAATCGAGAAAACGGAATTTATAAATATACCCTTTTGTATCGCGGATGATGTAGATTATATCTGAATTCACCGAGTATGTCCCGGCCTTAAAATCATATCTCTTCCAGTTGTACCCTATGGCGTCAGTGTTTTTACTGAAATTCATAGTTTGAGCCAGGTCAAAATTTACATTTTCAAAAACTACGGTTGAATCAACGGCAACTTCAACAAATTTAGGGTTTAATAAAACCCCGGTTAGCAGGTATGGATAAGGCTCACCCAAATCAGTATAAAGCAAAGTTGTGTATTGCGTAAACAACAAATCCCATGTCAAATAATCAGGTTCCGAAATTACAGCAGAGGGGTCAGAAATTGAAAAAAGCGTATAATTCACATTCCCATTCTTTGAAACTGAAAGAGCTTTCGGATTTGTGCCATTCATATCTGCTATACGGAAATAGTAAGCCCCATTAACAAGGCTGTCGATAACCAATTGGCTGAATCCTCGCGGGTTGCCTTTCTCGTCCACACCCCTATCAATCAACAGCAGTCGGTTTGTTCCTATGGTATCACTGCCGGTAATGGTAAACCATTTACCAATTGCCAATGAATCGGCACTCCCGTCAGAAGGGTTAAACAACCATACTGCACCTGATGTGTCAGCCGGAGATCCAAAAACCTGTCCCTCCAGGTAGGCGGATTTCATAAAATTACTGCTGTTCGGTATAACCCGCCATCCCAGCGAAGAACTTTCGAAACCCAGATCCCAGGAAGTCCTGAGGTTGGTATTTCTTACACTGCTGTCATAAAGGCTGTAATATACCTGGTATTTGTATGATTCAGTGAGGGAGACGGTATCAGTTGTATAATTGCCTGGAGGATGAGGCGCAATGAGTTCGTCTTCTTTAAAACAAGACGAAACCAAAGCGGTAAGTATACTAACAAGAATAATTAAGCGGTATCGAAGCATCAGATTTTTTTAAAATTGTATGTAAATTTCACAAAAGCCGTGCGACCCCAGGCCACACGTGAGGCTCCGTCAGCCCCACCGGAGTGTGCCCCGCCACTTACCATTCCTGATTGTACATCCTTCACGTCAAACAGGTTTTTGCCCCCAACAGATATGGAAAACCTGTTTTGCATAAAACCTTTCATCAAAGTAATATCGAGGTTCGAAAAACCTTCGATGTATTGATTGTCGAATGTGCCATCGGGAGTCAAAATCGGGAATCTGCCGGTGTATTTATAATTAGCAGTTAACGAAGCATTTACTTTTTCGAAATTGTAGGTTGCCATCGCATTGCAATCAGTACTGTATTGAAATCCAACTTCGCCTGTGGAATCGGCGTTATCAGGAAATTTGCGTCCTACATGAGAAATGCCACCTTTTAAGGTAATTTTCGGATAAAAATTCACAGTGGCATTAGCCTGAACACCCTGCGAAATAAATTTAGAAACATTTCCGTAAGTGTAGTTTTTAATGTCGTCACCAACCTGAAACAGCCATATCATGTTGTTGACATAATTATAAAACATTCCAAATTCGGTATTGATAAAGGCCTTTTGGGTTTCGCGGTTGTAACTGAGGTTCAGATTAACATTATGTGAATATTCAGCCTGCAGGTTAGGATTTCCGTGCAGGTTGTGGTTTATATCAACAAAATCAAGATAAAGTTCTTTTACGGATGGCGATCTGAATCCACGGGCGTAAGATGCCCTGACGGAACTGTTGGCGGTAGCGCTGTACTTTGCATTGAGGGTATACACGATGGGAGCATTATATTTGGTATTGTAAATAAACCTTGCTCCCGGCTGTAACGATATTTTCTCAGAAGGTGCATATTTCAGACTTACAAATCCTGCATAGTCGCCAATATCCTGTGAGCCGCCCTGTATGCGTTCGCCTTCATTTTTTTCGAGATTTCCATCGAATCCAACCTGGTAGTTTAACTTCTGGTTCGAATAATTCCGGTTGTACCAGGCTCTTAAAAGGTAACTGCCAACGCTGTTTGTATCCCCGCCGGCAAGCGTCTTTTCAAGGGTAGTGAGATCATTAAAATAAAGATCGCGATTGCGTTTATAGGTTGAATAGGCACCAACCATGCTGATCTGCCGGTTGGGTGAAATGGTATAGGATCCTTCTGCTTTCGAAGTTTGACGCACGGTATGAAAGGATTGATCATAAGCTGTTTCGAAATAGGGGCTTTTCAAATCCCCATAGTCCTTCAACAGCTCATCAAAATATTGGACTGAAAGTTTTACCCTAGTTTTGCTAGCCGAATACAGGTAATAGGCATCCACATTATACTGAAGTTTCGGATTCCATTGCATTGACCTGACTTCGGGATTAGTGGTATATCCATCGAAAAAATTGCGTGAAAGATCAAGCGAAAATGTATTTTTTTTCATCCTGACTGAACTTCCTGCATTGAAATTATATACGCCAACCGATTCGAAATAGGCATTGGCAAAAGCGGTCAGCGCTGAGTTTTTATTCTCTTTGGTGATGATATTTACAACTCCCGCAATGGCGTTACTGCCGTAAATGACTGACATAGGACCTTCGATAATTTCAACATGATCCACATTAAAGAGATTCAACTGATTCAGGTCGATATTGCCATTTAACCGTCCAACGATCGGCACGCCATCAATAAGAAATTTTACATTTTCGCCCGACAATCCTTGCAGGCTCAGGCTTGTACCCAGCACACCGCCTTGCGTAATCCGCATATTGCTTTCGCTGCTCAGCAAATCGGTAAGGTTGGTAGCTGCTTTACGCTCAATTTGCCGGCTGTTGATAACATTGATTTTATAGATGGATTTGTCAGCTTTTTCGGGCTTGAACTGCGCCGTAACGACAAATTCACTCATATTTAAAACGGCAGGAACAAGTAAAATGTTTTTTGATTCACCCGGATTAATCGTATCAATCAGAGTTTCGTATCCTATAAAGGTTATGGCAACTTTACTGATTTCTTTTGTATCATTAACTACTTTTCCGTTTAAATCGGTGACCGCCTGCTTCAGAATAACTGTTTTTAAACCTTGAAAACAAACCGTTGCATAAGGAATAGCTTCTTTCGATTTTGCATCAATAATTTTAATGGTAGCCTGCTGCCCGTAGATTTCACTTACGGCCAGCAGCAACACCATTAACCCTAATAACCTGATAAACAAAATTTTAAACATTGTCTTTGATCTGTAATTATGCGTTTGTAAATACTTATGCTGTCTGAGAAATTAATCCGGTACTTTACCGGCCAGAACAGATGTCCTGACCGGATTCGATACCATTAGCCCCCTAATAAATTAAACAAAACATTCAACAACAAGTATTTACATATCTTCCTGATGAGCTGAATTGAAAAAATCATGTTAAATTTCAGTGATCTCAGACTGCCGGCCGAACCTTTGTGGCCCGGTCAGCAGAATGAACATCAAACCCTATAAACATGATAAACAAAACCCTCAACATTAATTATTTACTAAAACTTTACGTGATACAGTATTTGTACCATTCTGAATTACAACTATATACATTCCGGCTGGAATTCCTGAAACCGGAACCTGCAAGGTCGAAAGCGTTTCTTTCGGTAACTCGTACTTATTACTAAAAACTTTACGCCCTGAAATATCCATAAGCGAAATTGTTGTGCTCGCCGAATTACCCGGATTAATGACCAGGTTCATTAAATCTTTGACCGGGTTGGGATAAACAGCCACATTAAAATCAGATTTTGCCATTTCATCAATGCCCAGGGCTGAAATCATTTCTTTTTGAAATACGACCCGACTGCTTGTTCCTCCCACAAATTCTTTAAAAACCAGTTTATGGATGTTCCCGCCTTTGTCCTGAACAAAATAGACTGTAGAGTCAATAATTTCATATTTATTAGTACCCGAGTTGTATTTTTTCCATTCCCAACCGATTGCCGAACGGGTTGAATCCATCGTTGCTTTGTCCCAGATTTTATAAGTTAGTGGTACCGGGTGGAAGGTGTTTACTTTTACGCCATAATTACTCAACATTCCGGTAACGGGATATAATGTCCCGTCAGGATAGGTATACATATATTTGGTAAACATAATATCCCATTGACTGGAGGCAGCAGGCTCAAAATCAACAATCTGTTTTGTACTGATAGAGTATCCTACAAAATTCTTGGTTGAATAAGGATTGCAGTCGAGCATTATGGTGGTATCGCCTGAACCGTCTATTTTGGCATACCTGAAATTGAATACATTGTCGCTCGAAAACTTTTCCTTTATCCATAATTTACGAAGGCTTCCGTCGCGTAATTTAATGATGAACAATGAGTCACCCATCACATTGTGTGTGGATGCATTGTATTTACCCCAACCATAATCGGGATGCCCTTTCTGATTACGACAAAATGCACCTTCTTCCCAATCCGATTTTGAATTAACCATTTTTTTCCATTTAAAATAGCCGACAGTATCCATCGTAGCCCAACCACTGGTATCTGATTTCGGATAGGTATAGAGTTCGACCCCCAAAGAATTCGGGTCGTTAGTTGCTGCGTCATTCGTAAGAATACTGGCACTCATCCTGTTGGCACGGAAAGCAATGTCCCATTGCTTGCGATTAACTGCTCCTTTATTTCCGGCTGCCATATTGTAATATACTTCGTTAATGTAACTGGCTCCCATATATATGGTGTCGTTTACAGGACCCGATTTTTGTCCCATGGCAGGTAAGATGCCGGTCAACGTGCTTGCTAAAATTGCAACAAAAGTGTAGAATTTGTAATTCATTGGAATGAAATTAAATTTGTAGGAAAATCGTTTGAGAGTTAATTGCCAACTACTTAAAGATCGTACAAACGACCTGGAAATGAGCAGATTCGCGATTTGAAAACACAAAAAGGATTTTGTGCAGTATCAAAACCGGAAATCAGAAATTAAGCAGAAGGAGGGCCCCGTAAGGAAAAGGCCTGAATGCCCTGAAGGAGAACAGGGGCATTGGGTAACTTGAAATATGTTGAAACTATTTCAGGTTGAAGAATATTGCAAACCTGTGTGTCAGGTGATGAAAAATCGAAATGTTGCCCGTTACCAAAAGATTTGGAGTTTCCGTCATTTTTTACAAATGAAGCAGAATCCTTCTCTTTTGCACGGGTTGAGGAACATGCTACAGGAATGAGCTGCTTTCCCCAGATATGGTGCTGATGAAAATTAACAAGGTTACCAAGATAGATCCACACTACGGCAAAAGCCCACCCCAGGAGTATGGCTTTACGAAGTGATGCAGAAATTTTACCTTTGAAACCCATTTTTTTTATCTCTAACAGGGTGCAAAGTTGTATATTTTTTAGAACAAAAATACATTTGCATTGAAATTATTTTAATAAAAATGAAAAATAATTAAATAGTTGACATATATCAATTTATTGACGACTATAAATATCGCGATTTATTGATTAATGATGCAAAAAGGATGAAAATTTTGCGTTTAAAACTAACCCTGATTATATCATACCGGAGTAATGTTGTTGAAAATCAGATCGATTGCCTGGATTTCAATTTCACACGAACCCTCATTCGCCATTTTACGATTTTGAAGTCAGATCTTTCGAAACTTTTATTGTTACCTTTGCGCCTTCAATGGAAAAATTAAAATATATCATCAAAGTTTTAACTGTGATTATCATAGTGATACTCAGTTTTGATGATATTTTTCCTTCATTTACCCCGGTCGATACCATCGAAATACCCTTACAATCAGACTGTTCCGATATTTCGCACCACCATCATAATTTGTCGATCGATCATTTTTTTCAAAGAAATATTGTTTCAGAATCAAATTATAAATTGTTAACTGATTGTTGGTTATTGCTTAATAAACAACCCATTTCAGATCAATATCTTTCTTCCATCTGGCAACCGCCGCAAAAAGCTTAAACAAACCTTTTTAAATTAATCCTACTATCCTGTTACTTGCTAATTGGTATGTATGGCAGTTTAAGCATAATTTTAAAACATAAACAATGGAATTTGAAGATATTTTCGAAAACAAGCAAAAGCATCATGGATATCAACAACATAAGTCCCACCATGATGAGCATGGGGCCTATAGTGATGATAACAGGCAAAAACACTACGATCATGATTCGCACTATGAGCACGGTCATCACCGGGGTGATCATCAAAATATGTTGCAACCATTTTTAGCCAAATTACAAGGTAACCCGCGATTAAAATTTGCAATTGTTGCCATTGGCATTGTAGTACTGATTGCTGCAATTGCCCTGGTGGCAGCAATATTTCCCCTGATTTTAAGACTGTTGGAAACCTTAAGTAAAAGTGGCTTTCAGGAATTACTGAATAGCTTTACAAAATAATTGCCTGATCAAAAACGTATGGAAAAAGAAAAAAAGAGAGTGGCCGGAATTTCGGTGCTGGCAGCCATTTTTTTAACAGGTTTCAAACTTGTAATTGGGATACTCACTGGAAGTTTGGGGATTTTATCGGAAGCCTTGCACTCAGCATTAGATTTGGTTGCAGCCGTGATCACTTATTTCACGGTTCGGATTTCGGATAAACCTGCCGATAAGCATCACCATTTCGGGCACGGGAAAACTGAGAATTTCTCGGCCTTGCTCGAGACAATATTACTGATTATTACCTGTGTATGGATTGTTTACGAAGCAGTTAACAGGCTGGTTTCGGGCAACACACACATACAGGTTACTGTTTGGAGTTATGTTGTGGTTATCACCTCCATCGTTATTGATGTGTCGAGATCGAGGGCCTTGTATAAAGTTGCACGCAAATACAACAGCCAGGCACTCGAAGCGGATGCGTTACATTTTTCGACCGATATCTGGAGTTCAGCGGTTGTTCTGGTTGGATTGCTGTGTGCAAATTTCGGCTTTTATGCAGCTGATTCAATCGCTGCTCTGGGCGTTGCAATTATTGTTCTGACCATATCGTACCGACTTGGTAAAAAAGCGATAAATGTGCTTCTTGATCGGAGCCCGGTTACTCTTAGTGATGAGATTGCGTCCATTATCCAACTTATCCCTGAGGTGCTTTATTTTCACGATTTAAAGGTCAGAGTAGCCGGTGCCGATACTTTTGTGAACGTAACCATTCACCTTGATCCGGATTTGAACATTACCGAGGCGCATGCCATTTCACATAAAGTTGATTCCGTGATTTGCGCAAGAATTGAACGCTGTGAAGTGCATGTTCATTACGAGCCGGCAGAATAGGATGTTGGATGTGCGGTGTTGGATGTGCGATGTTGGATGTGCAATGTGGAAGGTCGAATTTTATAGCTGAAAACATGTTGAATAATGAGCGTCTTTAAAGATGGGAAGTGCGCCGGACGAATCTGGTCCAGAACGCGTACTTCCTGTTTTTCCGTATGCAATTTAAAGTGGAAATGGAATAAACAAAGGTTTTCAAATGGTAAAGAAGAAAATAATCAAGTATATTTGATACCTAAATTTAAACCGTAATGAAAGCTATAATCTATGCCTTCCGCTGTCTAACTTTGGCGGTATTGATATTGTTATCTGAAAAGACAATATCGGCAGACTATTATTGGGTAGGGAATTCGGGCAACTGGTCCGATTATTCGCATCATTGGGCAAAAAGTTCGGGCGGAAATGTTTTTTACACACATATTCCTTATCCGACAGATAATGTGTTTTTTGACAACCTTTCATTTACAACTGGAAACCAGTCAGTTATTATTGACCAAACCATTGTTACATGCAACGATATGAACTGGACCTACGTGATGCTGTATCCCAACCTTAATGGCCCTCAAACAAATACGCTGCAAATTTTCGGCTCGTTAAAATTTACTTCCCGTATGACTTTAGGTTTTCAAGGGGTTGTAAGTTTTGAAGCAACTAGTGAAGGGAAAACAATTACCTCATCCGGCAAAATATTTAACAACCGGGTCGAATTTAATGGCGTTGGTGGCGGTTGGGAATTACTGGACGAACTGACCGTTACTGACCCGCTTTGGCTCAGGAATGGCACGTTAACAACTGATAATCACACAGTAAATGTGGGATGGTTTTGGATGTCGACATCTACTTACGCAGTTTTAAATATGGGATCGTCGGTTTTTAATGTTAATAGTGGAATGTTGTCGTGGGATATTTCCGGCCCTGGGCTTACCGTAAATGCCGGCACTTCAACAATCAATATTTTTTACAACTACCCCTATTTCTCAGGCAATGGCTTTACCTATCACGATGTGAACTTCTACGATATATGTCAAAATTTATACGACGACAATACGTTCAACAACGTTGTAATGCACAAAGACCTCGTTAACATTCACGGAAACAATACTTTTAGGAATTTAACATTTTTTCCAGGATACACTTACACATTTAAGAGTGGCACAACCCAAACAATTATAGACTCGTTGAATATGATTGGTAATGGAAGTTACCCGATACGGATTCAGTCAAACGAGGCCGGAAACCCTTCAACATTCTTTAAATCAAGTGGAGTGGTATGCAGCGATTATATTCTGATTTCGGATAATATTGCCACAGGTGGGGCTGTTTTTGTCGCAGGAACCAACAGTGCGGATTTAGGCCGCAATTCGGGATGGTATTTTATCGATTGCGGTACAGTAGGGATTTCTGAAGCGGGCATTAAGCAATCAGACATTTCTTTCTTTCCTAACCCTTTTGATTCATTTGCAAGAATTTCATTTTCTGAAGAGCAAAAGAACACAAACATAGTAATAATGGACTTCACCGGACGGGAATTAAAAAGCATACACTTTTCGGGCAAACAATTATACATCGATAGAGGGAATCTGAAGCCGGGAACTTATCTTGTTCAGATAACTGATGTGAATAAAAAAGTAGTAAACAAAAAAATAACGGTTCAATAAAATAAACAAACAAGAATTAAAAAAAACTATGAAAACGTACATCTGGAGTTGGCCAACACGAATTTTCCATTGGCTTTTGGTAATCGGAATGGTAGCCGCTTATCTTTTAGGAGAAGAAGAAGAACTGCTGAATTTCCATTCTGCCGTGGGATATATGGTTGGAATACTGATATTTTTCAGAATTTTATGGGGTTTTGCCGGGCCGAAATATTCCCGGTTCAGCGATTTTCCGTTAGGGATCACCAATATCAAGGCTTTTTTTAGTGATATGAAAGGCAGTAAAAGTAAATCCATAGGGCACAATCCCGGGGCTTCGGTAGTCATGCTTGCTATTATCCTGTTCACTCTGATGATTACTGTTTCAGGCACCTTACTGCTGGCATCCAAAGGCCAGGGTTTTTTTAGTTCGTTTACCATTGGCATGAATTCGGATTCATTGAAAGAAATCCATGAAATATGTGTTTACATTGTTATTTGCCTGGTGGTACTTCATTTACTTGGCAATTTGGTTGATTTTATTTTCAACAAAAAAGCCGGCACACTGCAATCCATGTTTACCGGGTATAAAAATATGGAAGGTGAAAGCATAAAATTAAATTCAGCTCAGAAAATAATTGCTACCGTTGGGATAATTGCCGCATTGCTCGTATTTCCTTACTCACTGATAAACCAAAAAATTGCAGTTAAAAGCGAAAAGACAGAGCAGAAAGTTGACAACGAGGATGAAGATGACGACTGATGTATTACCCTGATTAACATGTTGTAAGAGAATAAAAGTAAAATGTAAAAGGCACAGTAGATTATTAAATCTTCTGTGCCTTTTGTAATAAAAATGCGGGATAAATATCTTTATAAAAAATATCTATCTGATTATAATTGCTATATGTGAATTATTTGTTATCTCGATGATATTCCACCAGCCCATCGATAGGAGCTTTTATAAATTTACCGATTTTTACCCCGAATTCTGACCCAACCTCTGAAAGAATATCCCTGTAATGATAAGCTACCGAGCCCACAAAATGTACCGGAATTTCTTTATGCCTGGCATAACAACAAACCTGGTACTTGTAAAAGGCTCTGAAAGCCTCTGCAATCAGGTAATAAATATAAGGGTGGTCGCGGTTATCGCTGATAAAATTACTGAAAGAGGCCAAAAAACGGCTTGGAGCGGGTTTTGTATAAACAGAGTCAAGGATACTTTCGAGGCTCATGGGGTACATTTCAACAAATTTTTCTTCGATATCGGCAGGTAATTCTTTGTGCAGGTAGGCAGATAGCAATTGTTTGCCCAGGTAGGCTCCGCTGCCCTCGTCTCCAAAAAAATATCCTGACGAAAAAATGTTGTCTTTAATATCTTTTCCGTCGTAATAACAGGAATTAGAGCCAGTTCCAAGAATAGCAGCAATGCCTTCTTCATCACCACACAAAGCATGTGAGGCTGCGAGCAGATCGTGACTTACATATAAAGTGGCATTCGGAAAAATTTTCTCAAAAGCCGTTTCCACAATCATGTTCTTGACCGGGGTCGAACACCCAGCTCCATAATAATATACAGCGTTCACCGAATTCGTATCGATATAAGGCTGGAGTTCTTTCCAGAGAATTTCTTCAATTTCAGCACTTCCAAGCAGGTAAGGGTTAAATCCCGGTGTTTGAATCTGTTTGTATTCTCTTCCTTCTTTTATCAGGCGCCAGTCTGTTTTGGTAGAGCCACCGTCGGCAATTAGTATCATGTTAGGTTTGGTTAATGTTTGTTGGTTATTTAGTAAATGGAAAATAGTTAATGGAAAATGGGGAAATAGTTAATGGTAAAAGCTATTACTAAATTCCCTCCTCCTATTTTCTATTTTTCCATTTTCTATTTTCTCTTTTCAGTTGTACCCGGAATTATTGATTCAATAAAGTCCACAGCCGGGGTGCAAAAACAATAAATCCAATAAAAGCAGCAACTGCAGCACCTATAAGCACTGCTCCTGCGGCTACATCTTTTACATTACCAATTTCCTTGTCAAAACCTGGATGAAGCTTATCTGCAAAAATTTCAATAGCTGTGTTAATCCCTTCCAAACTCAGCACCAGGGCGATACAGAGCAATACAGCGAGCCATTCAGTACTGCTGATTCTGAATAAAAAACCTGCAACAATCACGATGGCGGCAATAAGCAGCTCAATACGTGAATTTTGCTGGCTCCTGATCAGGAATTTTATTCCACGAATCGCATTATTAAAACTTTTCAGAAACGATTTCAAATTGAAGGTTTAGATAATCAATAAATTGGAATTAATTTAGTCGTTTTATTTAGCACAATACGTTCCCCCTGATATAATTTTCATTCTTCTCTAAATCGTGAACAATTAACGAATTTCGAATAACGAAATGCCACCAACCATTTTCTGTTTTCCATTAACCAATAACCCTTTCCCGTCATCCCCTCGTAAAAACCCACTTATCACCTTTCGACAGGCCATGATTAAAATGATAACCACCCGAATCGAAACCAACCAGCATTTCATAATCCGTAATCGCATTCTGAATTATAAAGCGGCTCATCATGCCTCGTGCTTTTTTGGCAAAAAAGGAAATCATAGCATAGGCATCATTGCTTCTGTCCAAAAAGGCCGGTGTGATAATTCGGGCATTCAGTTTCTTTGTGTTAATAGCGGCAAAATACTCCTGAGAAGCCAGATTGATCAGTATGTTATTTCCTGATTCCCTGATGTTTTTCTTTAATTGATCCGTAATTTTGTCGCCCCAGAATTTATACAGAGTTGGACCTTTGGGAGTCGCAAAGTTGGTGCCCATATCAATGCGATATGGCTTAATTGAATCAAGCGGACACAGTAAACCATACAATCCGGATAAAATCCGAAGGTGGTTTTGTGCAAATTCTATTTCTTGATTAGTTAGTGTCTTGGCATCCAAACCGTCGTAAACGTCTCCATTATAGGCAAATATGGCTTGTTTTGCATCTGCATTTTTCCAGTTTGCATACCGGTCGGCATTTAGTTGTGCCAGTTTTGGCGATATTTCCAGAAGCGAGCCAAGCTGCGAAGGCGAAAGTTTACCCAGCTTTGCAGCAAGGTAATCTGCCTCTTTCTGAAAAGGAGCTATACCGGTATTTTCGAAAGGTGAAACAGTTTGAAAATCGAGCGATTTAGACGGCGAAATAATTGCAATCATACTTCCTGCTATTTGGCCACATGAATGGTGATTTCCTTTAGACGTTGCTCTGGAGTAAGTTTGGTGTATTGATCGCTCAGTTTATAAACCACGCCATGCTTGGTAAAAACAATGCTCATCATACCGATTGCGACGAACCCTGCAATGATATTTTCGGCTGTTTTGCTGTTAATTTTAGCTAGTTTGCAATACCTCGACTGGGTGATTGAAGGCTCCGTTTCAAGGAAATTCAACAGGAATTTTTCGCTGTCTGTGAACCTGATAAATGTACCCGTTTTCAGGTTTTTCCACTTATAGGCTTTAAGCCAAACGCTGTTAACAACGTAATTTTCGTCGTTGGCCCGGATATAAATCTTATAATCCTCTTTTTCAACCGGGGCCGAATGAAGAATGCCTTTTATAGCCGGAAC
>JBAXBJ010000106.1:0-15381 GCA_037142075.1 Bacteroidota bacterium | reverse complement strand
AGTGAATCGTTAAAATTAAGTTCCCCAAAACTAAGCATAAATTCTATAGTTTAATTCCGGAATTTCTGGGTGATGACTAATTCGATTTTCGGTTAAATCTGCTATCTGTATTTTAATGCCTTTTTGATAGTCTTTTAAGTTTAATCGAACCACAACACTCAATCCAGTTTTAGTCGATGTTTGTTCAATTAGTTTTTGTACAGTTTGATAATCTGTAAAAACAACGCCTTCCATCGCTTTGTGTACCTGACTGAATAAACGGTGTTCGATCGGATTCCATTTGGAACAATAAGGTGGATAATGACTTACGATTACATTTAAACCAGTTTGAGATGCAAATTCCATGAGCCGGTGTTTGAATATATGATGACGGTAAGAATTCGCCCCACCTGCATCACATAAAATCAGGATGTTTTTAGCATCAGGGTATTGATGGATCCCGTATTCCGACCACCACCAAAGCAAATTATCCACGATGAAATCAGCTGTTTCACTGGTGCCTCCAATAGAGATATAGCCTTTATTGGCCTGCAAATCATAAATTCCATGTGGAATAACCTTGCCTTCGGATAAATATTCATAATCATGGTCAAATACTTTGATGGCCTTTGTGCAAAAGCATTTTCCGTCACGGTAAAGATTACCCAACCGCTCTTTTTTCTTGCAATCTATGCTCAATACAGGACTATCTAAACTCATTATCAATACCAAAGTGCAAATAATTTGAAACTGTTTATCCCGATTAGCATAGCTTCCTAAAGCCACTTGTTTTGTTTGCTTACGATACCCATATCCCAATTCTTTAAGCAATCGCTTTACCAAACCATTGCTGACTTTGATATGGTGTTGGTCTTCGAAGAGTTTAACTATAGAATAGGGCTTTAAACTTACCCAATAAACCCCGCTCTCAGTTGGGCTGCCCGCTTTATGGTTTTCAATTAATGCGGTCAGCAACTCTTTTATCTCCGGAATTACTTCCGTTTTTTTTTCTGCCACCGCCCTTTTTACGTTGCCTATCTGATGGGGTGAAAACCAGCAATTCCTCTTTTAATTCCTTGATTCCTTGCAGGATAGTTTTTCTATCAACCCCAAGCACTTTACTAATATAGGTAGTACCTCCTCTACCTAACTTTAGAGATTCTAACGCTGCATATTGCCTTCGGCCTTTTTCTGATAATCGGCTGTAATGCAATTGCATCAGCATTAAGGACTTTTCTGGAAATCCATCTATCATAGAGTGCAAAGAAACATACTTAATGATAAGATTTTCAACTCTTAATTGTGTTTTTATCAATAGGCGGTTGTGAATATCTATCTTTGCTTAAACTCGAAATTCCATTTTTTATCCTTGAACGTTTTTGGGGAAGTTATTTCGAAAGTTTCCCTTATGTTAAGTAAGTTTATAAAAATTATTACACGCGAAATAGCCAACATCCCAGGTTGGCGTACCAATCGTAAAATTATTGTCATCGAATCGGATGATTGGGGTAGCATTCGCATGCCCTCTGTCAAAGTTTTCAAATCTTTACAGGACAAGGGTGTTGATATAACTTCCGGCGATATTTCACGCTACAATCTGTTTGATACACTTGCGACTGTTGACGATCTTTCCTTGCTTTTCGACATTCTTGCCGCAGCGAAAGATAAAAATGGCAACTCATGCATTTTTACGCCCCTCAGTTTAGTCGCCAACCCTGATTTCGAAAAAATTAAAGCCGGGAATTTTAAGGAATACTATTACGAGCCATTTACCGAAACACTAAAACGATATCCGGGTTGCGAAAACTCTTTTTCCTTATGGACGGAAGGTGTTAAACACAATATATTTATACCCCAGTTTCATGGTCGCGAACATCTCAATGTGCAAGTATGGTTAAAAGCATTGCAGAACAACGATCCTCATACACGAATTGCTTTTGAAAGTGAGCTATGGGGTTTTAATAGCCTAAATCCAAAAAATATATCCTACCAGGCTGCTTTTGATCTGTATAATCCTTCCGAAATAGATTATCAAAAGGAAGTCATTGCTTCAGGACTCAAACTGTTCGAAAAATTGCATGGCTATAAAGCTTCCTTCTTTGTCCCTCCTAATGGGCCTTTCAACGAAATATTAGAAGAAACTGCATTTACCGGAGGTATCAGGTATATGTATTCGACTAAAATTCACCACGAACCTCAGGGATATGGTAAGTTTAAAAATAAGTTTCATTATCTGGGGCAGAAAAATAAACTGGGGCAACATTATTTGATGCGTAATTGCTTCTTTGAACCTAGTCAAAAAGGCAGAGACTGGGTAAGCAGTTGTATTGATGACATTTCTATCGCTTTTAAATGGCATAAACCGGCTGTCATAAGTTCGCACAGGGTAAATTTTATAGGGGCGCTCAATCCGTCAAACCGTGATAATGGCCTTAGGTTATTTAAAGAGCTTCTGGATAAAATCAAACAGCGCTATCCGGATGTCGAATTTATGTCATCTTCTCAGTTGGGCGATACTATTACAAATGGTTGAACCTGGCATTAACTGCCTTTCATTTTGTACTTTACGATGTAATATAGCTAAAATTGAAAAATTTATTAGCATATTGTTCAATTATTTGGCGCACCTGTTTTCACTGCACTGTTAATTAATACGAAAGAATCAATGCATCAATTGATTAGGCAATTATTAACCCGTAATCTTTTAAGTATTCTTGGCTGGACGACCAACCGTAAGATTGTTGTGATCGAAAGCGACGACTGGGGTAGCATAAGGATGCCATCTCGAAAAGCTTATGAAAAACTTCTTAATGACGGAATTCCTGTAAATAAAGATCTATACTGCCAGTATGATACTTTAGCAAGTGAAGATGATTTAACAGCCTTATTCGAAACTTTAAAAAAACATAAAGATAAAAATGGAAATCATCCGGTTATTACAGCAAATACTATCGTTGCCAATCCCGACTTTGAAAAAATTAAAGCCTGCAATTTCAGTGATTATCATTACGAATTATTCACTGATACATTAAAACGCAGCCTTAAACACAGTAACTCATTCAAACTATGGGAACAGGGTATAAAAGACAAAATCTTTATGCCACAATTTCATGGACGCGAACATCTTAATGTAAAATTATGGATGGAAGCCTTGCAGAAAGGAAACAGGGAAGTATCATTGGCATTCAACGAAGGTGTTTTCGGAATACCTGTTCTATCTAAAATCAATATGCGTGGCAATTATATGGCTGCGTTCGATTACCAGGATAGAACACATTTAATCGAAATTATTGACATCATTAAAGAGGGTCTTGATCTGTTTGAAACTATTTTCCATTTCAGATCATCTACATTAATGGCACCCTGCTATACGTGGCCAAAAGAGATTGAACCAGTGTTGGTTGATAAAGGGATATTTGGCCTGCAAGGAATTAGTTATCAACATATACCCGTTCCGGACAGGACTTTCTTAAAAAAAACATTGCATTTCAATGGCGAAAAAAATAAGTATGGCCAAAGATATTTAGTCCGTAATGCATTTTTCGAACCAACTCATTACCCATTAACTGATTATACAAAAGAAATAATTGATAGAATTAAAATAAGTTTTTTCTGGAAGAAACCTGTTATAATCAGCTCACATCGATTGAATTTCATAGGTTCACTCTCAGAACAGAACAGGAAAGTTAACTTGAATAAGTTCGACAGGGTTTTAAAAGCCATACTCACTTCATGGCCTGATGTTGAATTTATGTCAAGTGCTGAATTATTGGAAACAATGAATCAACAATAAAACCTTTGCCATGATCTTATCACACAACGATTACCTGCATTATCTTGAATCAGATAGAATAGCACTCAAAAAGAAAAAAAGAACTATTAAATATAATATACTCGATAAATTGGATCCGGATTATATCTGGAGGTTCCAACGTCTGCTGCGCAAATGTGAATACTATAAAAATGTCAAATCAGTTTCCTTCCTGAATCAGATATTCTATATTTATCTAAAACTAAAATTCAAGAAACTTTCACTGAAACTTGGGTTCACCATTCCCGAAAATGTTTTTGGCCCGGGTTTAGCAATTATTCATTATGGCACGATTATCGTAAATGCTGAAGCCCGGGTTGGTTCAAACTGCCGGATTCAGGCTTGTACCGTTATAGGTCAATCAGGTGGCATCAAAGGGTCGCCTACAATTGGCGATAATGTTTATATTGCTCCGGGTGTGAAAATTTATGGTGAAATTAATATACCAAATAATACTGCAATTGCTGCTAATGCGGCAGTAAATAAGTCTTTTGTAAATGAAAACACATTAATAGGAGGTGTACCGGCAAAAGAAATCTCCCACATTAATATTAAACAGATTATTAAACACATCTGACAAATTATACTTTGATACTAAATTAAATTTGCTAAATTTTCACTCCGAAAGCGTAATAGTCGGAAGACTGGGGAATCTTCAATTGAAGATCACAATTCTTGGTATTTTTCCGCCCATCGCCCCTCTCTATGATGCTCAGCAACCCTACATTGAAAGATTAAAGTAGTAATGAGTAAAATTTCAGTCCACTCCGAAAAGATTTATTTTGCAATAAAGGTACAAAGCATCAATGTTTATAATGCTGATTAAAATGCTTTGTGTTCCCCTGCGTTCTCTGTGTCTCAGTGGTTTTCTTTTTCCTGAGTTTGTCGGTGGAGACTCAGTTTTTAAATACTAATACAGCATTAATTGAAAAACAGGCATTTACGTAATATTATATTTTAATAATGCCTGATAAGATCACAACAATTCTAATTTCTATTTTTTTCTTGACTAATTAATCTTAATCCTATGTGTGGTATTGCAGGGTATGTCGATTTTAATAAGAATACGTCAAAGGGTACTATCGAAAAGATGGTTCAGGTGTTGAACCATCGTGGACCGGATGACAATGGTGCCGAAATATATAATACAAATACTGCTGATATAGGTCTTGGGCAGGCCCGGCTTTCAATTATTGATTTAAGTTATGCCGGCCATCAACCTATGCATTATAAAAATCTGAGTATTGTATTTAATGGCGAAATCTATAATTATAAAGAAATCAAAATTATTCTTATAGAATTAGGCCATGTCTTCATTTCTAATTCAGATACTGAAGTTATTCTTCATGCCTATGAGCAATGGGGTAAAGAATTTGTGCACCGGCTGATTGGTATGTTCGTTATTGTTGTCTATAATAAAGATAAACAGAAAATACTGATTTTACGCGACAGGGCGGGGGTAAAACCGGTTCATTGTTACTGGCAGGATGGATTATTCCTTTTTGCCTCTGAATTAAAATCATTTCATGTTCATTCTGGTTTTATAAAGGAAATAGATAAGCAAGCAGTTGAATTATTCTTTGCCCATGGTTACATCCCGTCTCCATACTCAATATTTAAAAACTGTTTCAAACTTGAGCCGGGGAAAATTCTTGAACTCGATCTGACAGAAAAAAAAATCACAATTGAAACTTATTGGAATATTGATGACTACTATGTTAAACCTAAACTAAATATTAGTTATCACGATGCTAAAGTTCAGGTTCGCGATCTTCTTATCTCGGCATGCAACTACCGAATGGTTGCAGATGTTCCGGTTGGAATATTCTTAAGCGGAGGTTACGACAGCAGCACAATGACAGCAATTCTTCAAAGGGACAGGACCGCAAAATTAAAAACCTTTACTATTGGCTTTCAGAATGGACTCAACGAAACTCCATATGCAAAGGAAGTGGCAAATATTATAGGTACTGATCATACTGAATATATCTGCTCTCCAAGTGATGCGCAATCAATTATTCCTGATCTTCCTTTTTTTTACGATGAGCCTTTTGCCGACATTTCCGCAATTCCCACCATTCTGGTTAGTCAATTGGCTCGTAAGCAAGTTACCGTTGCACTTTCAGCAGATGCCGGCGATGAGATTTTTGCTGGCTATACCGTTTATCGCGAATTTGAAAAATACCTCAAATTAATGAATCATATACCAGGTGGGTTAAAGAGTATTACCAGCCAGTTACTTGATATGGCTTCAATTCTTGTTCCATCAAACAAGTATCAAGCGAATCAGAAATTATTTGCAGTTTCTAAATCCTTAAACAGGAACAGGTATAATCAAACAACATCGTTATTGCGGATTGCAAAAAGTTTACCAAATCATTTCATGGATAATCTTTTAAATTTTGACTCCGCAAGCCCTCCTACCACATATAATAGTAGTTTCGTCGGCTTCCATAACGAAATTGAAATAGCCATGGCAATTGACTACAAAATGTATCTTCAGGACTGCATTTTAACCAAAGTTGACCGTGCTACTATGTCCGTTTCTCTCGAAGGCCGTGAACCTTTCCTGGACCACAGATTGGTTGAATTGGCTGCACAATTGCCATTGGAATATAAATATAACCATACGACTGATAAACGGATATTAAAGGATATTGCTCATGAGTTTATTCCTAAAAAATTATTAGATCGCCCGAAAGATGGTTTTGATCCGCCAATATACAAATGGCTAAATAATGACCTGAGCTATTTGATTGATAAACACTTGTCAGAAAACGCAATAAAAAAATCAGGATTATTCAACTATAACTTTGTAAACCAACAGGTTGAACTGTTTAGGGCTAATAAATTTCATTATAAGCCATTAATTTGGAGACTATTGATGTTTCAGATGTGGTTCGAAATGTGGATGATATAGTTGGCAACCAAAAGAATACAACTCAACAAAAGCATGAATTCTGAAAATCGCTCCTCTCTTAAAAATGTCTGATAAAAAAAAACTTTGTCTTGTTATTCCTTCTCTTCATGCGGGCGGCATGGAGCGCGTAATGAGTGAGTTGGCAGAGTATTTCTCATTAAAACCAGGATTAGAGGTGCATCTTGTTATGTATGGTATAAAGCCTGAGTTATTTTATGCTGTTCCTTCCAACATCTTTATTCACAAGCCTGCCTTTGTTTTTAATAACAAATTCAGAACCTGGTTTACAATAAAGACTCTTTTCTACCTGCGAAAAGAAATCAAACTACTGAGCCCGGATTCGATTTTAAGCTTTGGTGAATACTGGAACAGTTTTGTATTAATAGCTTTATTTGGCACCAAGTTCAAAATATTTGTTTCTGATAGGTGCCAGCCCGATAAAAGCCTGGGGAAGTTGCACGATACATTGAGAAGGTTTCTATATCCCCGGGCCAAAGGAGTAATTGTACAAACTGCAATAGCCAAAGAAATCTATCTGGAAAAATTACCCGGTGCACTTCTGCATACAATAGGTAATCCAATCAGGGGGATTGATAAAAAAGAATCAACAATCACTGAAAACATTGTTTTATCTGTTGGCCGTTTGATCAAAACCAAACATCACGATGAACTGATTCGGTTATTTGTAAAAATCAATGAACCTGGCTGGAAGTTGGTGATTGTTGGCGGAAATGCATTAAAGCAAAAAAATCTTGAACGGCTTCAGGCACTTGTAAATGAATTACATGCTGAGGATAAAGTTTTACTTACCGGCTCCCGCGAGGATGTAGATCACTTTTATCAGAAGAGTAAGATATTTGCCTTCACTAGCAGCTCCGAAGGATTTCCAAATGCGGTTGGCGAAGCCTTATCTACCGGTTTGCCTGTCATTGCCTTCGATTGTATAGCAGGTCCGTCAGATTTGATTAGTCACGATGTTAATGGACTCTTAATAAAACTATTTGATTTTGATGCTTTCGAAGTTGGACTTCGCAAATTAATACAAGATGATAGCTACAGAGCAAAACTAGCATCTAATACAAAAACTGGTATGCTTAGATTCGCTCCCGAAATAATAGCAGAATCTTATCTGGATTTTATACTATGAAAAAATTATTGATCAATTGCTCAACTATTAACAGTTCTGGCCCGAACCAGGTTGCTTTGTCATTTATCAATGAGTGCATCAATTTTCCTTATGAATATCATGTAATAGTAGGTCCATCATTTGCAAATGTGATAGATATCAATAACTACCCTGCGAATTTCAAATTCTATTTTACTAAACACAGAATTGTTTCAGGTATCTTCAATTTTATAAAAGTTCGACGGTTGCTTCATCAAATTGAAAAAGAAGTAGTACCTGATGCTGTTTTTTCAGTGTTTGGTCCTTCCTATTGGAAACCAAAAGCCAAACATATTCAAGGGTTTGCTACTCCACAAGTCCTGTATCCGGAATCCTCTTTTTTTCAGTTAATACCGTTAAAACAGCGAATCCGATGGAAATACCATCGTATAATTCAATTATTCTTAATAAAATATGAATCAGATGCAGTAATTCTTGAAACAAGTGTTATGCAAAAAAGATTATTACACAAAATTCCTCACCTGCTAACTTATGTAGTCCCCAACACTTGTTCTGCTTCCTTTAATGGGAGAGGCTCATCTTCAGTTAGCAAGGAATCGGAAGTTTTCAGGCTTCTGACTTTGTCATCATATAAACGACATAAGAATATCGAAATAATCCCGGAAGTAATTGATGAACTTAGAAAAAGAAAAGAAGATAATATATGTTTCTATTTGACTTTACCTGAAGTAAAGTTTAAGGAGCTAATCCCTCCTGATTATTTGAAAAACGTCATCAACCTTGGGCCCTTACATCCAGATGTTTGCCCGCTTGCCTACGAAAAGGTTGATGGAATGTTTTTACCTACTTTGTTGGAGGGATTTTCAGCCTCTTATCCGGAGGCCATGCACATGAAAAAACCTATATTAACCAGTAATTATGATTTTGCAACAGGCGTTTGTGGTGAGGCAGCATTATATTTTGATCCGCTTGATCCAAAATCTATTGCTGATGCGATAATCAAATTGAAGAATAATTATAATTTGCAGGAATCTCTTATTAATGCAGGACAAGATCGACTTTTAACTTTTGGTAGTGCAAATCAGCGGGCAAGAGAATATTTGAAAATAATTGAGAATTATGCATAATCTCTTACTTGTCTCTGTATTTGGACGAGTCAATTTTGATACTAACGACCGTGTAAATAGTTTGCATGATTACTTGCAGTTTAATGTAAAAATTGTAACAACAGATTTTTCTCATCGTGACAAGCAATATCGAGCCAAAAATTCAGTGCGCAATGTAGATTACCTTCACGTTACGCCTTACAAAAAGAATTTATCTGTAAATCGTATTTTGAGTCATTGGACATTTGCATTAAGACTGCTTATCTACTTAATCAAAAACGGAAAAAAGCATGAAATAATTTATTGTATTTCACCTACTCCTTCATCAGCATTAATTTGTGGTATATACAAATTAATAACCAGGCATAAATGTTTAGCAATTGATATAATAGATATCTGGCCCGAAGGATTGATTCCTTTGAGCAAAAAATACAAGTGGATTTCGCCATTATTTTTACCTTGGAAATGGATTTCAATTCTTGCTTTTAAAAGCGCAGATGTAATTATTGCTGCAACTCGTTCATACCAGCTATTAGCGTCACAATATAATAAACACGCCTTTACTGACTATTATCCATTAGGAATTGATCCCCAAAAAAGCCATTCTTTATTAAACAAATCTGAATTAAAGTTAGTCAAAGATAAAAATGAACTTTGGATTGCATATGCAGGCAATCTGGGAGCAAGTTATGATTTTGATTCAATGATATCAGCAATTAGTTTTGTTAGCATGCACGTTAAAGGATATAGATTGAAATTCATTATAGTTGGAGGTGGTGATAAAAAACTGGAACTGGAAAATAAACTTCAGGAAACTGGAATAAACTATTTAATAACAGGAAACATCGAATACAAAGATTACCTATGCTATTTGAGCCAATGTGATATTGGGTTCAACATCTTCGCTGAGACTTCGACCGTGATCCAAAGCTATAAATTTAATGATTATATCGTATCAGGTTTATATGTAATAAATAATTTAAAAGGTGAAACGGCAGAATTGATAGATCAATTTCAAGTCGGTGAAAATTTATCAGGTCAAAACCAACAATTAGGAGAATTATTATTAAACTGTATCGATAATTGGAATTCTATTAGGTCATCTCAGCGTGACAAGTGTAATAAACTAATAAATGACGTTTTATCTAAAGAAAAAATTTACAATAAGCTAAATAGTGATTTATTGAAAGTTATAGGAAATGTATAAATACATTAAAAGATTTTTTGATATATTAATTTCTTTAACAGGAATAATTTTAACTTCTCCTATTCTGCTATTTTTAACTGTTATAATATTGTCAATAAACAAAAAAAATCCCTTCTTTATTCAGAAGCGTCCGGGATTAAATGGTAAAATATTTAACATTCTTAAGTTTAAAACAATGAACGATTGTCTGGATATCAATGGAAAACTTCTACCAGATGAAGATCGTTTAACTCGGATAGGAAGGTTCATCCGTTCCACTTCTTTGGATGAATTACCTCAATTGATAAATGTACTGAAAGGTGAAATGAGCCTCGTAGGACCCCGGCCATTATTAGTAAAATACCTTCCTCTTTATAATAAGCGGCAGGCCCTAAGGCATCAGGTGCGACCCGGCATCACTGGCTGGACGCAGGTAAATGGCCGCAACTCTATTTCTTGGGAGCAAAAATTTGAATTAGATGTCTTTTATGTCGAAAACCTTAGTTTTTGCCTTGATCTGAAAATAATCTGGCTAACCTTATTGAAAGTAATAAAACGTGAGAATATAAATGCAGCAGACGTGGCCACAATGAAACCATTTATGGGCAACTGAAAATACCGTTTGCATAAAAACTTCCCTGTGGTAATAAAAAAATCAATGAAGTACTGAATGTTATTTACCTAATATATATACTTTTACTGTCGTTAACATTTGGTGTCAGGTTCCAAAATGCTACACTGATTTTGACTTAATTCAGCAAAACAAATAATGCGCCTTTGTAATCTCGAAAATTAAAATAAAATGGCTTTACAGCATATAAAAAATATCATGATTCGTGGAATTGCAGCATGTGTCCCCGAACATATTGAAGATAATCGTAATTCAAAAAATCTTGGCGATGACGAACAAATAGAAAAATACATTGCATCAACAGGAGTTGAAACCCGACATACGATAAATGGTCGCAACCTGTGTGCTTCTGATATGGCTTTTTCGGCAGGCGATAAACTTTTAACACAATTGAACTGGAACAGGGAAGATATTGATTGCCTGATTTTTGTAAGCCAGACACCTGATTATATTTTACCTGCCACTTCCTGCATTTTGCAGGATAGACTGGGTTTATCAACTAATTGCTTTGCACTGGATATATCTCTCGGTTGTTCCGGCTGGATACATGGCATGGCGACGATGGGCGCACTATTGCAAAATGGCGGGTTTAAAAAAGGCCTTCTGTTAACAGGTGATACATCAACTGTCACTAAATCATCAAAAGATAAAAGCACATTTCCTCTGTTTGGCGATGCCGGAACCGCAACCGCCCTTGAGTTTTCTGAAGAAGCCGAAGGTATTAAGGTACATACTTCTACTGATGGTAAGGGTCACAAAGCAATTATTATTCCTGACGGAGGTTTTAGAAATTTCTATAACGAAAACTCAACGGTTGAAGAGGAATTCGAGGATGGAATTATTCGTACAAGGCTCGATACTATACTGGATGGCCCAGCCGTTTTTACTTTTGGTATTACTAGGGCACCCCGCAGTGTAAAAGCACTTGTGGAACATTTTCAAATCGAAATGGATTCCATCGATTATGTTGTTTTTCACCAGGCAAACAAATTGCTGGTAGATAAAATTCGATCCAAATTAAAAATTCCGGTCGAAAAAGTACCTTATTGCCTCGAAGAGTATGGGAATACATCCAGTTCATCCATTCCTCTGACTATAGTTACACGATTGAATAAGCAATTATCTTCCTCGAAGGAAATCGAAATTCTTGCATGTGGTTTTGGGGTTGGTTTATCCTGGGGTTCGTTGTTTTTCAAGACTGACAATCTGGTTATTCCGGATATTATTTTACTTTGATCTTACAAACAGTATAAAAATAATACTACTGAAAATGAGTTTAAAGAGTTTATTAAACTCTTCTATCTAAAATCTGAAAACAATACTAAAACACATACTGCTTAAATTAATTTTTAAAAATCATTGATATGGAAAACAAATTAATTGAACAATTAAAAGAAATCCTTGAAATAGAGGATAGAGAAATCAATCTTGAAGATAAATTCAGGGAGTACAAAGAGTGGGATTCCTTGGCATATTTATCAGTTATTGCCATGATTGATGAAGAATTTGACGTAGTTATCGAAACTGCTGATTTTAAAAAATTGTTAACCGTTGGTGATATGCTTGAGGCAATCAAAAACCTTTCAAAATAAGCATTGCAACCTGAAAAAGTATCATTTTTTCAGGTTGCTTTTTTTGATTTTTAACCCCAATTAACATGGCTATTCAATCCATATCCAATGTAAAAATCAGTGGGATTTCGGCATGTGTCCCCAAATATATTGAGAGTAATACTAACTCCCATTTATTCGAAAAACCTGAAGATGCCCAACGTTTTATTGACAATACAGGAGTTGTTGAAAGGCGGATAGCGACTGATGCTATTTGTTCATCCGACCTATGCTACCATGCCGCCGAAAAGCTTATCAGTGAAATCGGATGGGATAAAAGTGAGATCGACTGCCTTATTTTCATCACCCAGACTCCCGATTATATTGTTCCGGCAACATCATGTGGTTTACAACATCGGCTTGGTTTATCCGAGGAATGTCATTCATTCGATGTTACTTTAGGATGTTCGGCATGGGTTTATGGATTATCGATCATCGGATCATTATTATCCGCTGGGTTTTTGAAAAAAGGCCTGTTACTTGTTGGAGAAACAACATCCAAAACAAAATCAAAAACAGATAAGAGCACTTATCCTCTGTTTGGAGATGCTGGCACTGCAACACTCTTAGAGTATTCACCGGACAGCCCATCAATAAAGATGCATTCCGGCACAGATGGATCGAAACAAAAATCAATTTACATTCCCGATGGAGGCTTTCGTAATCAGACCACATTGGAATCACTTGAAATGATAGAAGTTGAACCCGGTGTTACCCGAAACCGTCTGCAATACATAATGGATGGTGCACAGGTGTTTACATTTACAATTACAAAAGTGCCTAAAAGCATTAACAAACTCATTGATAGCTTCGAAATTGATAAAGATAAGGTTGACTACTTATTATTGCATCAGGCTAATAAAATGATAGTTGACAAAATTGCAGGAAAATTAAAATTCCCGGCAGAGAAAGTTCCGGGTACACTCTCAAAATTCGGCAATACTTCCTGTTCGTCTATTCCACTTACAATTGTTAGTGAACTTAATGAACAAGTGAGGAACCAGCATCTTAACTTAATAGCTTCCGGGTTTGGCAGTGGTCTATCGCTGGCAAGTGCCTATTTTGAGTTAGATAAAATTGTCTGTCCCGAACTCATTGAAATTGAATAATCATTAACTTACACACGCTTTAAATTTACCAAACCTATACTCCAGTAGCGGAAAGGTCGGAAGGGAAGTCCACGGATGGTAAAAGTCTTAATTGAAGCTCACAATTCATTTTATATTACTTACATTCGCCACTCTCCTTGTCACCCTTCGCACCCTCAGTATCTTTAAAAAACATTTGTAAACTTCTCTTAATCCTTACTTTATGAATCCATTTTCTTTGGAAGGTAAAAACATTATAGTAACAGGAGCCTCTTCCGGGTTAGGAAGACAAACAGCCATAACCTGTTCTGAATTAGGAGCACGAATTATTCTGATTGGTCGCAATGAAGAACGTCTTCTTGAAACTGTATCATCTCTATGTCATCCGGAGAAACATATTTATTTCCCTGTCGACATAACCGATTACTCAGCTTTGGAAGTAGTAATAAAAGATGCTGCCGCTGTTATGAGTAAATTTCATGGTTTAGTAAATGCGGCAGGTATCTCTACAACTTTACCACTTAAACTTCTGACAACTGAAAAATTAGACACTTACTTCCATACCAATGTTCATGCAAGCATTAATATGACAAAATTATTCTCAAAACTTTCATATTTACCTGAGGAAGGAGCAAGCGTCATCTTTATTTCATCAGTAATGGGTATGGTAGGCGAAGTAGGTAAAACAATGTATAGCCTGACCAAAGGAGCTTTGATTGCAGGCGCCAAATCATTAGCGCTTGAACTTGCAGGTAAAAAAATAAGAGTAAATACAATTTCACCCGGTGTAGTAGTGACACCAATGTCACAGAAAGCTGCATACAGCCGCGATGAAGAATCATTGAATAAAGTCACGGCATTACACCCACTTGGGTTAGGTCTTCCTGAGGATGTTGCAAATGCATGTGCATATTTATTGTCTGATGCTTCCAGATGGGTGACAGGTACAAACTTAGTAGTAGATGGTGGCTATACCGCCCGATAAATTTAAAAAGAAAGATGCAAAAACTTATCATAGTAGGATCAGGAGGTCATGGAGCGGAACTAAATGACTACATTACGTATAATGAAAAAATAACAGGCGTAAAAGAATTCGACATAATTGGTTTTCTTGATGATAACCCTGCAAATTATGCGAATTACAAGTTTGGAGCACCACTAATAGGTGGCGTCCGTGATCATGTTGTACGTCATGATAGCTTATACCTTATGGGAATTGCAAACTTACAGTACCGAAAGTTGTTTGTTGATCGATACATGAGCGACGGGGCTCAATTCGTCTCCATTATTCACGAAACTGCTTTTATTTCAGATAGTGCTCAGCTCGGAATTGGAGTTATTATAAGCCCGTTAGCCAACATCGGGCCCAATGTAGTCGTAGGTGATTTTACATTGATTAATGCCCGCTGTGGCATGGGTCACGATACAAAAATTGGTAAATTTAATTTTATCAGTCCAAATGTAAGCTTCACTGGTTTTACAGAAGTTGGTGACGAGAACTTATTTGGAATAAACAGCGCAACAATACCTTATATTAAAGTTGGTAACAGAAATAAAATCATGGCAGGCATGGTACTCGACAAAAACGTAGGTGATGATGAAGTGGTGTTTTACAGGTTCAAGGAGAAGATTATAGCTGTACCAAAATAGAGGAAGGTCCTTATTAAATGATCGGCTTTATAATGGCATGATAACACATGTCAAAACCATCTTTCTTAAAGAATTCCATTGTTCTAAAAGATTGCTTCAGTTCTGGTCATTTCAGGGAGGCACCCCTCTCCCATTTCTGGAGAAGGGCCGGGGGTGAGGTCCTTAATCAACAATCAGTTTCGCAGTCAACAATCCACGCACAAACCTCCATCGGAGAGTCACCCCTCTCCCATTTCTGGAGAAGGGCCGGGGGTGAGGTCCTTAATCAACAATC
>JBAXBJ010000105.1:0-16061 GCA_037142075.1 Bacteroidota bacterium | reverse complement strand
ATTAGACAGTGGCAGAATCCTGCTTTCCCTGATCGACGACATTCTTGATTTATCAAAAATTGAGGCTGGCCGCATGGAAATATCGCCCGAACCTGTGAATTTAAGGGTGCTGGCCGATGAAATAAATCGTCTTTTTAAACATAAAACACAGGAAAAAAATCTTGACTTAATCTTCCAAATTGATGATCGCCTGCCCCTGACTATTATGATTGATGAAGTGCGTCTTCGCCAGATTTTACTCAACCTAGTAGGAAATGCCGTGAAATTCACACACCAGGGATTCGTAAAAATTGCAATCAGGATGGTGGGCGAAAAAAGCACTACCGTTAATTTCGAGATAGATGTGATCGACAGCGGAATCGGCATTCCCCAGGAAGACCAGCTGTTTATTTTCGAATCGTTCAACCAGAAATCGGGCCAGGATAATCGCAAATACGGGGGCACCGGGTTAGGGCTTTCGATCAGCAAACGGCTTACCGAACTTTTACATGGTACAATCGATCTGCAAAGTGCACCCGGAGAGGGAAGCCGTTTCACTATTGCTTTCAGCAATATCAAATACTCCGATGACCTTGCTGAACCGGATGGCCAATATGTGTGGGAAGGGAAAAACATTGTTTTTAAAGGCTCAAAAATCCTGGTTGTCGATGATGTTCCGCACAACCGGAACCTGTTGCTTGCGTTCTTCGAAGGATACGACCTTATATTGCTCGCAGCCGAAAACGGGGAAACGGCCGTTCAGATAGCCAGGGAGCAGCTTCCCGATCTTATCTTTATGGATATCAGGATGCCCGGCATGGATGGCTTTGAAGCAACCGAACTTATCAAAAACGACGAAAAAACAGCCAATATCCCAGTAATTGCTCTTACCGCGTCGACCATGCAAAGCGAAATCGACAAAGTGAAGAAATTATTTGATGGCTATTTGCGAAAACCGGTGCAAAAGAAAGCACTTATCAACGAGATGATAAAGTATTTGCCATACAATATGAGCGAACCCTTTCAGCCTTTGGATGCCGACGCTTCCGTGCATTTAACGAAAAATGAATCCATGGAGATTCCCGGGGAGTTAAAAGGATTGTTTAACCGCGAATTTGCAGCCAAAATTAAAAGCCAGGCCGATTTTGTTATCATCGACAATTTAATCGAGCTGGTAAAAAAAATAGAATCGTTTGCCACTCAGCATAAAATCATGCAGCTAAAAACGAAATGCGATGAACTGAATGGCTATATCGAGGCATTTGATTTCGAAAGAATACAGGGCAGCCTAAAATCAATTGGTGAAATGTTTATTGATAAAGAATAATTATACAAATAATCTGGAAATAGATGGAAGCAAAAGATGTAATTCTAGTAGTTGACGATCAACCTATGAACCTGAAAGTGATAGCCAGTGTCTTAGGCATCGACTATTCACTCAGCATAGCCAATAATGGGACGAATGCCTTGAAAATGCTGGAGAATGGACTTCCCGACCTGATACTTCTCGATATTATGATGCCCGATATGGATGGATATGAGGTTTGCAGAAGAATTAAAGCAAATGAGAAAACCAAAGACATTCCCATCATTTTTTTAACAGCAAAAACGGATATTGATGATATAATCAAAGGATTCGATCTCGGTGCCGTTGACTACATTACCAAGCCTTTCAATCCTACCGAAATGAGGGTGAGAGTGGTAAACCACCTCAATTTGTACCATGCCCGCAATGAAATTAAACAAATGTATCACGAACTGCTTTTATCGAAGGACGAATTAAGAAAGACCAACCGCCAACTTGAACAAAGCAACAGAGAAAAAGACAAATTTTTCTCCATCATTTCCCACGATTTACGCAGTCCTTTGAGCGGTTTTCTGGGTTTAACGCAATTGATGGCCGACGATATCGCGACAATGCCGCCCGACGAGGTGCAAGTAATGGCATCAGCCATGAAAGACTCTGCTGTTAACCTTTACAGGCTGCTCGAAAACCTGCTCGAATGGGCATCCATGGAGCAAAGGCTAATTCCTTTCAATCCTGAAATAGTGAGAGTAAACACACTTGTTGACGACAGTGTAACCATGCTGACGGAAACGGCTCGCTTTAAAGGGATTGATATATCTTACTCCATTCCGGACGATGTATTGGCTTATGCTGACAGCAATATGCTGAAGACCATACTGCGGAATCTGGTTTCGAATGCCGTGAAATTTACACCCGCCGGCGGAAAAGTCAGGGTTTCGGCGAAGATGGTTGATACAAATTACACCGAAATATCCATAGCCGATTCCGGTATTGGCATGAATGCAGATATAATAAACAATTTGTTCCGGATTGATGCCCGCACGGGCCGCGAAGGTACCGCAGGTGAAGCAAGTGCCGGCCTGGGGCTGATACTGTGTAAAGATTTTATCGAAAAACACCGCGGAAAAATCTGGGTCGAAAGCGAAGTGGGAAAAGGAAGCTCTTTTTACTTTACTTTAGCTTCGGCAAATTCATAACCTGCAATTAACCCGGATACAATCAAAACCTTTATGTCATGAATTTTCAGGACAAAACCAAAGAAGAACTCCTGGCAGAGGTATTGAAACTGCAAAAGGAAAACCTGGCTTTAAAACGAACCACCGAAAAAAATCCTGAAAACACTCCAAGCCGGGCTTTCAACCCTCGGAGCGACGATGCTTCAAATTTGGCAGCACTTCGCCAAAAAGCAGAATACTTGCATAAGCAGAAACAACTAAAACCTGACGATAATCTAGATCAGGCTGAGGCGGCAAAACTCATACACGAATTGCAGGTACACCAGATTGAGCTGGAAATGCAGGCCGAAGAAATGCAACGGGCCAATTCTGCTGCACTCGACGCTATTGAATTATACGATTTTGCACCAATGGCTTATTTCACGCTTACCCAGACTGGCGAAGTCATCAGGTTAAACCTCAGCGGGGCAGCTTTGCTCGGTAAAGTAAGAAGCCAGTTGCAAAATTGTAAGCTTGCCGATTTCGTTTCGAAGAAATCAATACCAACCTTCAACCAGTTTTTAAACAATGTTTTTAATGGAATAACAACCGAATCCTGCGAGGTGGTGTTATGTGCAAATGACAATGTGCTATCCGATGTGTTTATCACAGGCATTATAACAGAAAGCCAAAAAACATGCCTGGTAACGGCCGTTAATATTTCTGCACGTAAACAAGCAGAAGTGGATTTGCTAAATTCACAAAATCAATATTTCGATTTATACGAAAATGCCCCCGACATGTACCTCTCTGTTGACGCATCGACAGGCAGGATAGTGAGGTGCAACAGTACTATGCTCAAAAAGACCGGCTTTGAAAAACAGGAGGTTATTGGTAAGACTGTTTTTGAAATGTACCATCCTGATTGTATGGAGGATGCCAGGGAAGCATTCCGGGTATTTAAGAGTACAGGAAAAGTATCGGACAAGGAGCTACAGGTGCTCCGGAAAGACGGCAGCAAACTATTTGTTTCCCTCAATGCGACATCTGTAAGGAATACTGAAGGGAATATCACGGAGAGCAGGTCGAGTTGGCGCGACATAACCGATCGCAGGCATGCAGAGGAAATGCTGCACCAGAGCGAATTACGGTTACGCAGCTATTTCGATTTGCCACTCATCGGTATCGCCATTACCTCGCCCGAAAAAGGCTGGATCGAAGTCAACGAAAGCCTGAAGTCCTTGTTAGGATATTCGATGGATGAATTGGCCGGCCTAAGCTGGGCTGAGCTTACCCACCCTGATGATCTGGAGGCTGACCTGGAACAATTTAATCTGGTGTTGGCGGATCGGCAGGATACATATTTCCTCGAAAAACGGTTTATCTGTAAAAATGGCGATATAGTCTGGACCTATCTTTCGGCGGGCTGCGTGCGCCGACCCGACCGGAGTGTGGATTACTTTGTGGCCATGCTGCAAAATATATCCGAACGAAAAAATGCAGAGACAGCCTTAATCCAGAGCGAAAAGAAATTCCGCTCCCTTTATACATACATGGCTGAAGGTGCTGCCCTTCATAATCTCGTTTACAACGAAAAGGGCGTTCCCGAAGATTATCTTATCGTTGAAGTTAATCCTGCTTTTGAAATCCAGCTTGGTATCGCCAGGGAAAGTGTGATCAACAAGACAAGCAAAGCAGCTTATGGTGTAGCCGATCCACCTTACTTCGATGCATATACGAGGGTTACACTTACAGGGAAACCTGAGGTTTTCGAGACCTATTTTGCTCCCCTGGATAAATATTTTTCCATTTCGGTTTACCGCCCCTACCCGGGAAGTTTTGCCACTGTATTCGAAAACATTTCCGAGCGTAAAAAAGCAGAGGAAGCGCTCCGTATCAGCGAAGATAAGTTTAAAAACCTGGTTATGAATATGCCGGTGGGAGTTCTTTTACAAGGACCTGATGCCGAAATGATTTTAAGCAATACCAAAGCTCTCGAACTACTCGGAATCACCGAAGACCAATTGTTGGGAAGAACCTCTTTCGACCCCAGTTGGAATGTTATTCATGAGGACGGTTCGCCCTTTCCCGGAAATACGCATCCGGTTCCACAGGCTATTGCCACACGATTACCTATGCAAAGCGTGATCATGGGAGTTTACCGGCCTTCGACCGGCGATCGTGCCTGGTTGTTGGTTGATGCCTTGCCCCAGTTAAATGACGATGGAACTGTGAATCATGTGATTTGCACATTTATTGATATTTCGGAACGCAAGCTGGCAGAAACCGAAAATGAACGAACTCAAAAATTACTTGAAGATTCCCAGAGTATTGGGAAAATAGGTGGTTGGGAATTTAATATTGATACCAGGGAACTGAAATGGACCCGGGAGATGTATGCCATTCACGAAGTTGATTTAAGCTTTAAGCCAGGGGTGGACTACCGGTCCGGTTTTTATACCCCTGAATCCTTACCTGCAATTGATAAAGCCATACAGCGTGCTTTCGAGTATGGTGAGTCGTTTGAAGTTGATTCGGAAATTATTACTGCCAAAGGGAATCGCCGGTCGGTTAAATCAATAGGCAAGGCAGATTTAAAGAATCGGAGAATCTTTGGGCTTTTCCAGGATATTACCGAGCGCAAGCAAGCCGAAAAGAAACTGCTCGAAACAAATTTGTACCTCGAGAACCTGATCAATTATGCCAATGCGCCTATTATAGTCTGGGATCCGCAATTCCGTATCACCCGGTTTAATCATGCTTTCGAAGCCCTTACCGGGCGCACCGAAGCAGAAGTTTTAGGCCAATCGCTGGAAATACTATTTCCTTCCGTACTTGCTGGAAAATCGATGTCGCTCATCCGCAAAACCCTTACCGGCGAGCGCTGGGAAACCGTGGAGATCGAAATTCAGCATCGCGATAAAACTTCCCGTACGGTATTATGGAATTCGGCCACACTGTTTGCACCTGACGGGAAAACCCCGCTTGCCACCATTGCCCAGGGGCAGGATATTACCAGGCGCAAAAAGGCGGAAGAGGAAAGTAAACGCAAAAACCTGGAACTTGAAAAAATCAATTCCGAGAAGGACAAGTTTTTCTCCATCATTGCCCACGACCTGCGCGGACCTTTTAATGGATTTTTAGGCCTGACGCAACTAATGTCGGAAGAAATCAGTTCGCTTACGCTGAAAGAACTTCAGGATATTTCGTCAGGCTTGAATGTATCGGCAAACAACCTTTATAACCTGCTTAACAACCTGTTGGAATGGTCGCGCATGCAGCAGGGCGCCACAAGCTTTGAACCTAAATCCGTGTCGTTGCATCCTTTTGCAACCTCAACCTTGCAACTGATGATGGATTCCTCCAGTAAAAAGGGGATTGCATTAAACATACATATTCCTGAAAACATTTATGTGTTTGCCGACGAAAAAATGCTGGCTTCCACCATCCGCAACTTAGTAAGCAATGCCGTAAAATATACACGAACCGGAGGTTCGGTAAGTATTTCAGCCAATTACGGCCCTGACAATCATGTCGTAATCACCGTGAAAGACACAGGTATTGGCATGGACACGAAAATACTGGCCAATATGTTTAAACTCGATACAAGCATAAGCCGCAAAGGCACTGACGGTGAACCAAGTACAGGGCTGGGCTTACTGCTTTGTAAAGATTTTATCGAGAAACACGATGGCAAAATATGGGCAGAGAGCGAAGTAGGAAAAGGAAGCACTTTCTATTTTACTGTGCCTGTTGGTCATTCGGATTTGTCGTAATCCTGCGGTGAGGTGGTTAAATGAAAGGGATCTACTGTAAATTTAATGGGTGAATTGAAAATGCCGGATGGCAGAAGACGGAAGTCAGAAGTTCTCCTGATAACTTCTTTTATCCTATGAAAGTGGAGCTTTCTGGTCAATTATTTTTATTCAAATCGCTTCTCTTTAGTAGGAATAAATTTCAAATCAGCACTTTCTTCTAACTTCGGTCTTCTGGCCTTTTAAAACCAATTCCACTAAATTCGTGGTAGAACCATTTTTTTAATTCCTTACTGAAAAAACTGCCCGAAAAATTATAAAACTAATAAACACGAACTTTATGGAATAACCGAAGAGAAAAAAAGGTAAAAAAGAGATGATTTTTCGGATTGCCCGGCTAAAAATTTAAAAAAAGCAAATTTTACATTCTGTATAATTGATTTGGTGAATCTTATGTTTTTTATCAATATTATTATATAGAATACTGGTAATCATTAATTTATACAAACTATTTTTTAATAAAATACTTCATTAATTGAGAATATTTACTTTGTATGGTTTCTGCAAACATATTCGAAAACGATTTCGGCAAATATTTTCCACAATGAGTAAAAAAAGGCTAAATGATGCGTAAATTCGTAAAATTCTTTTTTTAGCTTTGCGTAAAAATAGTAGCTACCTATCCTGATTTTTTCGCAAAAAAGGCAGTAGAGATGTTTCTAAATTTTAGCTGGTGTTAACTTGCTTTAAAGATTTGCATTAAATAGCGTACTATGTCTATAACGGGGGCTGAAACTATTTTTTTCGACCATTTCATTTTTCAGATTCATCAACTCAACAAATTATAAACCAATTGTTTAATCACATGAAAGTCAGATCTATGAAGAAAAATTTAATCTCTTTCAGGATCCTGCTACTGTTTATTTCCCTGACATTTGCCTTTCAGGCATTTGCACAGGAAATCCAGGTTTCAGGAAAAGTTACAGATGCTAAAGATGGCAGTTCGCTACCCGGGGCAACGGTACAGGTAAAAGGTACCACAACGGGCGTGCTTACTGACCTGGATGGGAAGTACACGCTTAAAGTGAAGTCAGGGGCTGTCCTGTCGTTCTCTTTTATCGGGTACAATCCACAGGAAGTTGCTGTCACAAACCAGAACACACTTAACGTTTCTTTGCAACAAGCATCAACCATGCTTGATCAGATTGTAGTGGTGGCTTATGGTACAAAGAAAAAATCGGACCTTACCGGTACTATTACATCGGTAACAGCCAAAGAATTTCAAAAGGGGAATATTGCTTCCTCCGAACAACTCCTTATGGGCAAGGTTACCGGGCTGCAGATTACCTCCAGCGGAGGAGCCGCAGGTGCGGGAAGCACAATACGTATTCGTGGCGGAGCATCCCTAAATGCAAGCAACGATCCGTTGATCGTTATTGACGGGGTACCGGTTGAGGGCAATTCACTCTCCGGTTCGGCCAACCTGCTGAACACAATTAACCCGAATGACATCGAATCAATAAGTGTACTTAAAGATGCTTCGGCAACTGCACTTTACGGGTCAAGGGCATCAAACGGCGTTCTTATTATCACCACAAAAAAAGGTGCTAAAGGTGCTGTAATATTCAACTTTAACACACAGGCTTCGATTGGACAGGTTTCGAATTATAAGGATAATCTCAGTGCTGATGAAGTAAGAAGTATTATTAATGCGGATGCAGCAACTACCGGCAATCAAACTTATGTGAAGCTTTTAGGAAACGAAAATACCGATTGGCAAAAAGAAATTTATCAGTCTGCTTTCGGTTTTGATAACAATTTCAGCGCAAGCGGAAGTATAAAAAATCTTCCGTTTCGTGTTTCAGTCGGTGCTTTAACGCAGGATGGCGTTCTTAAAACAAACCACTTCAGCCGTTTTACGGGGGGCTTGAACCTTTCGCCAAAATATTTTGATGATCATTTGGCAGTAAATCTGAATTTGAAATACAGCATGACTCAAAACCGCTTTGCCGATGAAGGCGGAGCAATTGGTGCGGCAGTAAATTTTGACCCTACTCAACAGGTAATGGATGCTACAAGTGTTTACGGCGGATATTGGGAGTGGCTAAATTCCCGTGGTGAACCAATTAACACGAATGGCGGGGCTGTTGCACCAAATCCTTTAAGCTTACTCGAGCAGAGAGACAATACTTCCACGGTTAACAGAATTATCGGGAATATACAACTGGATTACAAACTACATTTCTTTCCCGATTTACATGTATTGGTTAACCTGGGTCTTGACAAAGGAAAAGGAAGCGGAAACGATAACCAGCCTTCGACAATGGCAACTGCCGCATACAAGGGTGGAATTTATTCCTATTACAAACAAGGGAAAAGCAATTACCTGACGGATGTTTCATTGTTCTATTCAAAAGAAATACCAAGCGCAAAAAGCAAATTAGACGTCCTGGCCGGGCACAGCTACCAGGATTTTTATACGGATATATATAATTATCCTAAATACAACGAGGCAGGTGAAGTTGATTCAACAACGATTCCAACTTTCACAACCGACAAACCTGAGTATCGCCTTGAATCGTACCTGGGCCGGGTTAACTACACTTACAACGAGAAATACCTGTTGACGGCTTCGGTACGTCGCGATGCAAGTTCGAAATTTTCGCCTGACAATCGCGTTGGTTACTTCCCTGCTGTTGCATTAGCCTGGAAAATGAACCAGGAATTTTTCAAAAACAGCAAAGTTGTTACTGACTTAAAACTACGCTTAGGCTGGGGCATTACCGGTCAGCAGGATCTTTCAAATTATTATCCTTACATGGCAAAATATAGTCAGAGCCAGCCAACAGCACAATACCAATTTGGCAATAGTTTCTATAGTTTCCTGCGACCAGGAGCATATGATGCTAACATTAAATGGGAAACCACCACCACCAGCAACATCGGGTTTGACTTCGGATTTTTCAGTGGCAGGATATCAGGAAATATTGATATTTACCAGAAAAAGACCAAAGATCTCCTGAGTATAGTACCAATAGCTCCCGGCGCCAATTTTGACATTCAATTATTGACCAATGTCGGGAATATGGAAAACAAAGGTGTTGAATTTGCAATAAATACCATTCCCGTTCAAAATGATAAATTTTCATGGTCCCTTGGTTTTAATGTAACTTATAATGAGACTAAAATTACGAACCTGCTGAAGAACAATATTCCCGGTTATACAGGAATAGATGTTGGTAACATCAGCGGAGGAACAGGTAATCAAATTGAAAAGCATGCCGTTGGGTATGCCCCGAATACTTTTTATGTTTACAAACAAATATACGACAAAACTACCGGAAAGCCTATTGAAGGGTTGTATGAGGACCTCAACAGGGATGGACAAATTACGGATGCCGATAGATATTATTACAAGAAACCTGCGCCTGATTTCATGTTTGGAGCCAGCACTTCTTTAACCTATATGAAATGGAGCATGGGAATAGTTGGTCATGCAATGGTTGGCAACTATTTGTATAATAACTATAATTCGGAGCATGGTACACTATTGGGCATGAAGGATCCACTTCTTTTCACGAAAACTGTTTCGGCAGATTACCTGAAAACCAACTTCGTAAACATGCAGTATCTGTCGGATTATTACGTCGAGAATGCATCTTTCTTCCGTCTTGATAATATCAACATCGGGTACGATGCAGGTAAATTCTTCAAGAATACGGTGCAATTGCGCATTACAGCTAGCGTTCAGAACGTTTTTGTCATAACAAAATATTCTGGTTTAGACCCGGAGTATTCCCCATCGGATCTCACCAAGGTAGGTGTTGATAATGTCATCTATCCCCGGCCAAGGATATACACTGTAGGATTTAACCTTGATTTTTAATCTTAACAAACGAACTTTATGAAAAATAGATTAATAATACTAATCTTTGCATGTGTCGCTGTTTTTATTGCAACATCCTGCAAAAAAAACCTGGATTTGTTTCCACAAAACGATCTTACACAGGATAAAGCCTATTCTACACCTGAGGGTTATAAGAGTGTCCTGGCAAAAGCTTATGGCGGATTATCAGTCACCGGTAACACAGGACCAGCCGGCACACCAGATATCCAGGGCCTGGATGAAGGTTCACAAATAGCTTTTATCCGCATGTTCTACAATTGCCAGGAACTTCCTACTGATGAAGCAATTGTTGCCTGGAACGACCAAACCATACACGATTTTCATAACCTGAAATGGACAAGCAGCGATCCTTTCCTGAAAGGTATGTATGCCCGTCCCATTTATAACATCACGCTTATAAATGAGTACCTGCGCGAATCAACGGATGACAAGGTAGCCGGCAGAGGTATAACAGGAACTGCAGCCACTGAAATAAAACAGTCGAGGGCAGAAGTGCGTTTCCTACGGGCTTTCAACTATTGGGTCATGATGGATCTGTTTGGCAAATCAACCTTTATTACTGAAGCTGATGGTATCGGTACCTTTCTGCCACGTGAGATACAGCGAGACAGCTTATTCCTGTATATTGAAAGTGAGCTAAAAGCAATTGACGGGGATTTAGCTACGCCTAAAAGTACTGAATACGGACATGTGGATAAAGCTACTGACTGGTCCTTGCTGGCACGTATGTATCTGAATGCCCAGGTATATACAGGAACCACACGTTATAATGACGCTGCCACCTATGCGAAAAAAGTAATCGATGCCGGGTATGCATTACAAACCGGACAAAACGCATATTTCAAATTATTCATGGCCGATAACGACAAATCCAAAAATGAAATAATATGGGCAATAAACTGCGATGGAATGAAGGGGCAGGCTTATGGAAATACAACTTTCTTAATCCATGCTCCTGCCGGCGATGATGCTGCTGATTATGGCGTTACAGGAGGATGGAACGGGTACAGGGCAACAAGCACATTTGGTGATAAATTCCCTAAAGATGGTTCAGGAAATATTGATTCAGTTGCAGATTTGAGGGGTAAGGCCTTTTATACATCAAAATTCAGTGGTACTCCTACCCAGGGTAAAATTCTCACAGAAGCCGATGTCAGCAACTTTGCAACAGGATATCATATCAAGAAATATGTTAACAAGCGGTCCGACGGCGGCAGCGTCACCGATCCGACGAAAACCTATTCTGATATTGATTTCCCGGTTTTCCGTTTATCTGAGATGTACCTCATTTATGCAGAAGCAGTTCTCCGTGGCGCTACTACCGGTGATGCGGGAAATGCTCTCACCTATGTAAACATCATCAGGACCAGGGCCGGTGCTGCACCTTTCGGTTCACCCAACCTAACGCTCCAGAATTTACTCGACGAGCGCGCCCGTGAACTGTTTTGGGAAGGCCATCGCCGTACTGACTTGATACGTTACGGTATGTTGACGACTTCAACCTATTTGTGGCCATGGAAAGGCGGAATCGCTTCAGGTACAGCAGTTGACAGTAAATATAACATATTCCCTGTTCCTGCAGCCAATATATCGGCTAATCCTAACCTGACTCAGAACATTGGATATTAATCTCAAACTTAACAAAAGAACTCACTATGAAAAACATATCTAAATTCGTGATCTTATCGTTTTTACTGACCTTGTTAATATGGTCGTGCAGTAAAGATGAAAAACAGGTCTATTTTGAAGGAGGGACAGCCCCTGTTTTAACAGCTAATAAAACTAATATAAGCGTGTCATTTTTGACTAAAGCTGCCGAAGCTGTGACCTTTTCCTGGACCAATCCAAATTACCAGTTTACAACTGGTATTAGTTCACAAAACGTAAGTTATGTGTTACAGATTGATACAACAGGATCTAACTTTACAAATCCAAACAAGAAAGAGCTTGGTATAAGCCAGGATTTAAGCGTTTTAATTGTGGACAGCGTATTCAACGATTACCTGCTGAACGGCATGGCATTGAAACCAGGTATGGCTCATAATTTGGAAATTAGAGTAAAATCTACGCTTGTCAACAGTTCTGTGCCTTTATATTCCAATGTCCTTAAATATACCGTTACCCCTTATTCTATTCCTCCAAAAGTTACACCTCCGGCTTCGGGCAATTTATGGATTATTGGAAGCGCAGTAGCTTCAGCCTGGACCAATCCGCTTCCTGCACCTTATGACGTAACACAGAAATTTACCAGGAAATCGGAAACTCTCTACGAATTAACAATCGATTTGATTGGCGGTGCTAACGGGTATAAGTTAATCCAGATTAATGGAGATTGGGAACAACAATATCATGCCATTGATGGTAAGGTTGTAACAGGTGGTGATTTCGAAAAAAAGAACTCCGATCCTCAATTCCCTTCACCGGCCGCTTCGGGTAAATATAAAATTACTGTTGATTTCCAGCGCGGTAAATACTTCGTAGAACCAGCGTAAACACATTTTTTCGTCCTTAAAAAACATAATTATGAAAAATATAGTAAAATTTCTACTTGTAACAATTGTTAGCGCGCTGGTTTTCACGGCTTGCAATAAAGAAGGGGATTTGCCTTTTTACCTGGCAGGAAACGGAACCGTGGTGTCAACCAATGTTCCTTCAGTTACCGCAGTTGTTGCCGATTCAAATAAAACAGCACTTATCGTGAACTGGACATGGCCCAATTATGCTACCGATTCAATTAATCAAAAGTTTATTGTTCAGATAGATTCTGCGGGTCATAAGTTTGTAAAACCGGTTACCAGAACAGTGAAAGGAGTTACCAGTACTTCGTTTACTGCTAAAGAACTGAATGAAATTGTTTTTGGTTTTGGAGGCATAAAAGCCCCTTATACCTTGGAAATGAGGGTGGTTTCATCTTACGCCAACAACAACGAACAGTACACTTCCAATTCAACGAATGTCGTTGTGACTCCCTACATAATTCCGGTTACATTAACGTTGGCACCTGTAGGTCCTTTGACCCTTGTTGTGGGTGATGCCATAAAAACCGCGGTTGTTTTCCATTGGAATGCCACACAGTTCGGGAATGTACCACTCAATTATGCAGTACAGATTGATAAATCCGGCAGCACCTGGGCAACTCCGACCGTAATTAAGTATGGTGCCGCCCTAACTGGCAGTATAACTGTAAATGATCTGAATAACGCAGCAATTAATGCCGGCATTGCACCAGCAGCAAGCGGCGACCTGGTTATCCGGGTAATGGCCTACCAGGGTGACAACTTTGCAAACCCGCTTTATTCGAACGTTAAAACCTTAACTGTTACCACTTACCTCGCCGTCATGACATGGTATGTTCCGGGTGATTATGTTGTAGCCAGCTATCCGGGTACAACCATGAAAGATTGGGATCCTGCTACTTCCCCACAGGTAAAGAGTACATCAACTGCTCCTACGAAACTCGAAGGTTACGTTTACATGGCAAATGCAACGAATCACTGGAAATTTGCTACAAAACCCAATTGGGATGGACCAAATTACGGTGCCGGTGCAACTGCCGGAACCTTAGATGCAGCCGGGGGCGATATCAGTTCAACTGCCGGGTACTACAAACTAAACGCTGATGCCACAGCCTTAACTTATACTGCCGTTGCTACGGCCTGGGGTGTGATCGGTGACGCTACTCCACTTGGATGGAATGATGAAACGGCCTTAACTTTCATTCCATCAACACAGACCTGGACGGGTGGAATGCATTTAAAAGCTAACAAATTCAAATTCAGGGCCAATCATTCCTGGGATTACAATTACGGCAGCACCGCCGCAAATTCTACCCTTGATTTTAACGGCAGTGATATACCGGTTGCGCTTGAAGCTGATTATTTCTTCACACTGGATTTGAGCCATCCTAACGAGTATACTTATAGTGCTAACATGTGGGGTTTGATTGGTGATGCCACGCCGGGAGGTTGGACTTCAGATGAAAATATGACCTGGGATGCAACGAGTCAAGCCTTAAAAGTCACCCTTAATTTAACCGTTGGAAAAATTAAATTCAGGGCAAATGACGATTGGGCACTAAACCTGGGCGGTGATATTGCTGCACTCACCGTGAATGGAGCTGATATTTCAATTGCTGCTGCAGGCAACTACACAATAACATTGTATCTGTCTGGTACACCGCATTGTACGATAGTTAAAAATTAAATTTTTGATTTCATCTGGGGCTGTTCCAATTTTGGGACAGCCCTTTTTATTTGAATCTCCTGTATATAACAATAGTCCGTTAATAATTCTCAAATACTTGAATATCAACAAGATACAAAATGAAATCTTTGCGGCCTAAAGTGTTGATATTCTGCGATTTAAAACTTTGCGTCCTTGCGGTAAAACAAAAATTAACGGAGTATTGATATAATTCAACTTTGAGAATTGAGGATTAATCCCGATTAGTAAAATAAACCCGTTTTCACACTTCGTATTTTCTGAACGCTGAGAATAGACAACCAGTTAGTACTATCAAAAACTCTTCAATTATAAATTCTTACTATCTTGTCTTTAAGGTTAAACCTGTTTTTGTTTTACTTTCATAAAAGGTACTTTTGCAATCTTGTTCAGGAATAAAATGACATTCTCAGTTAATCGAAATCTGACGGCCCTCTACCTGGTTAAAATTGCCAAGTGGATGAATCTCGTCATGCCTGTGATTGTATTATTTTACAAATCAAACGGGCTCACCATGAAGGACATCTTCCTGTTGCAGAGCGTTTATTCTCTCACTTTAATGACGCTCGAAATCCCTACCGGCTACTTTGCCGACCGGGCCGGGCGAAAAACCAGCATTCTGATTGGAGCAACACTCGGATTTGCAGGTTACCTGGCATACAGTTTTTCGTTTGGATTCTGGCAATTTGTGATTGCTGAAGTCATTCTTGGAGTTAGTCAGAGCCTGGTTTCCGGTGCTGATTCTGCCATGCTTTATGATACATTAACCGCTTCGAAACAAAAAGACAGATACACACAATTGGAAGGCAGAGTTACCTCAATCGGAAATTTCGGGGAAGCTTTTGCTGGTATAATAGGCGGATTACTAGCAGTTTCATCCTTGCGGACTCCTTTCTATGTGCAGACTTGTGTTGCACTAATAGCTATTCCTGCTGCTATTATGTTAGCTGAGCCACCTGGCAAATCAATTAAAATAAAGCCGCGCTTAAGTGAAATCCGTTCCATTATTTTTAGTGTTCTTCATGGCAATGTAAAACTCAAATGGAATACATTTTTCTCAGCCATTACAGGTGCTGCAACACTTACCATGGCTTGGTTTGCACAACCTTACTTCGGACAAATCAAAATACCTATACCAATGTATGGAGTATTATGGGCCGTTTTAAACCTGAGTGTCGGGATAGCAGCAGTATATGCCTGGAGGTTTGAGAAAAAATTTGGAGCTTCACTTACCGTAATAGTGTTTACTTTAGCGATTTTCAGTTCATACATATTGTTACCTTTTATGCCCGGATATACAGGACTTGCAATACTTTTGGTATTCTACCTGGCCCGTGGACTGGCCACTCCTACCCTGCGCAATTACATAAACATCATAACAACTTCAGAAGTCAGGGCCACTGTATTGTCGGTCCGAAATTTTCTTATCCGGCTGATATTTGCCATTACCGGACCTTTATGGGGCTGGATGACAGACAGATACAGTCTGCGAACAGCAATTATTTCTGCCGGCCTCATTTATGGTTTCTTTGCACTACTAAGCATGTATTTCTTCCTGAAGCATAGGACATATGAGCCTAACAAAACGGAGGATTAATAAGCACGTATATAATTTCACATTTGATTTGAATATCAGATGTTAATTTCTACCTTTGCACCCCTTTACCACACAATGGAGAGATGCCAGAGTGGTCGATCGGGGCGGTCTCGAAAACCGTTGTACCCTTGCGGGTACC
>JBAXBJ010000104.1:0-16166 GCA_037142075.1 Bacteroidota bacterium | reverse complement strand
AGGCAATAAGAAATACCTTTAACACGGAAAAAACTTATGAAGCGGATGCCCGGTGCGCGATAATAGTAAGCAAGAATACCAAGAGCGCAATTACCCTATGCATTAATATGATAAGATTGGAAATTAGTGAGTTTTTTAACAGGATAGATCAGGAAATAAGATGAGGGCGCAAAGTGAGACTTAATCCTGCCAGCCCTGCGCTTTCGTGTACTCGTTGGCTGCTTTCACCATCGCTGCCAGTTCCTCGTCCAGTTGCTTCAATTCCTCCGGTGTTGGCATTGGATGATACGGTACTTTTTTCGGTTCCGGTGATTGATCATTTTCTGCAGTTTTTGGTAACTTGAATGAACGTAGAGTATTAATATCGTCGAGTAAAGGGTTGTCGTGATCTGCGAGGTAGGAGCCATAGACACGTTTTAAAGCAATAAGCAGGTCATCATTAACAGGTACTCCAATTTGATTTATTTTAGAAACAATATCACCAAACTTATAAATCCCCATATTTATGGAAGAGTCAATAATTTTAAAACCTGCAAGCAGCAACTTTACTTGCTTTGCTTCAGAGGCGGGTACGTTTTTGGCATGAGAAGACTGATTTTGAATATCCTGCATGTTATTATCTGAATTTGGAATATTGCCCTCATTGCACCAGCCCTTCTCTTTTACCTTCTGGTTGGCTGCTTTCAACATCTGGTCTATTAACTCCTGATCCTTTTTCAGCTGCTCCGGTGTCGGCATTGGATGATATGCTACTTTTTTCGGTTCCGGTGATTCATTTGTATCGTCCATCGCTTACTTTTTTAATATTGATCTGCCTTGTTTGATTATTTCTATTTGTATATTTCAAATTTGAGAATATATTTTTTCTGTTTGGATTATGGCAAAGGCATTCAAAGATCTTATATGAGATTATCATACTCATTAATCTTTTGCTCTAATCTTTTGGCAAGGTAGTCATTTGCTTTGTGAAGTTCGTTGAGAATTTGTTGTGCCTCCTGCTTATACGCATACTTTTTATCGTTTGTCCAATGGGATGGGGGTGGCTGCAGATTGGTAATACGATCGGCAAGTTTTACAGCCCATACTTCGAATGGCAGTGTTTTTATGCGGTTAAGACTATCCTGCATTTGCTGGTCTTTCGGGAGATCAAGGTTTTTTGATAAGGCAGAAACAGCATTGGCTATCTCAATTCCAAATTTGCTTTCTAATTCTTCGAATGTGGTTGATGTGTCTTCGAGGGTGTCGTGAAGCAGGGCTACCTGAACGGCAAATGAGGTATCTAAGCTGGGTGTATTTGACGCGGCAGTGAGTATTTCCATGGCGACGTTGCTTAAATGAACGACATAAGGCAGGATTGTGCCCGGTACATTCTGATCCATTAAAACATGTTTCTCTGTTGCAAAATTGATTGCTTTCTGGTAGAGTGCTTGTATTTCTATTTTAGTTTTTTCAAATTCTACGCAAATAGGGCCTACTCTGCTGATTGCATACTTGCGGGCAGAGAAGTGCTGGTTACTATTCTGTTCTTTCGGATCATCGGGGATTATGGAAGGATCGTCGCCGAAATCATCATACTGTGCAAATAACTTTTCCGGAGTGATTCCACTTTTCCAATTTGATTGTAAAAATTTATCAACGATTGCTTTTGCTTCAGCGAGGGCTTCGGCATACGTTTCGAAATGACCGATATCATCTGCTTCGGATTCGTCAGAATAATGGAAGCTGTCGTAAACTCTTAAATGGAATGACATATACTTTTATTTGGTTTTGTTATTAACAAAAATTTTTGACCTTTTTATTATTGTTCAGTTTTGGGTTGTAGGATGATATGTGTGAGCAAACATAATCGGTATTGATCGTTCTGAAACGTAACGAGTTACGAATGCGCGCCATCGGAGATTTGCAAATTATACCGGAATGGATTACAAAACTGGTCCAGCGCGGGGACGGAGCTGCCATTTACTAACTATATTTTAAAAAAATCGAAAATGTAATGAAGCTTACCATTTTTAATTGGATATTTGTCAGGTATCAGCCAACCGGGAATTTCTCCTATACTTGATTCTCCAATAAAAGGGATTCTAAGACCATTTTTCTCAATACTTGTTAAAGCTACTGAATACTTTTGTGGCATATCCAGGTTGGATTCTAAAAGAAATTCAAGAAGATTTTTCAAAGTTTCATCATCAATATTTTTTATATTTTGTTTCCGAATACCTGAGCCAGAACCAGAAGAGATACTATGAATACCAAGAAAGAATTTTTTAATTTCCGTACTTGAAATTGTTTGCAAGTTTTCAGCAATGTCTTTAGATAGATTATACCTTTCGAATCTCCATACTTCATCTTTTTGGAGATATTTATTTAGAAATATTTTAAAGTACTTCCTTAATATATCTTTGTCGAAAACGTCAGGTTCTTTAATTGCATAATCAGATTTTATTTCTGTCTTGAAGAAGTGGCAAAATGAATCAAATACATATGTAAATGGAAGCTTGGAATTGCTTTCACGTTCTAAAATGCCTTTAACTAAATAATATTTTTCAAGAGACTTGGCATAATCTTCTGTTAGCTTGTTTGATATTTTTGCATTTTTATATCGTTCATCTTTATTAGGTTTTTTATAAAATGTTTTATAGTATTCAATAATATTTGTGCTAAGCTTACCATATGATTCTTTCTTTAAATCATTAAAGTAGGCTTCAATTCTGTCTAATTCTTTTGTTGTTGTTATATTATATTCTTTATTGCTGTAGATTCCGCTGCCAGTGAAATTTGAAGAACCAATTATTGCCATTAGACCTTTTCCAGCTTTTTTGAAATAATATAATTTTGAATGTAATGAACTGTCATCATATACATAAATAGATTGATTTCTATTTATTAAGTTGTAAAGTTTCGTAAATAATTCAGGACTTGCAGGATATGACAATCTACAAATCAAAGTCATTTTATATTTTTGCTCAATTAGTTCAAACAATACATCATTATAACTAATAAATGGCGAGCATATCAATACTTCGTCAGATTTCTCAATCCATACTTTTAAAACGTCTTTTAATATTACTGTCTTATTGTCTATTAGCATCTGTTTTTCTTTTTTATGGTTTTGACTAAAGATTTTTCAAATGATTGCAAAAAAAGAATGAGTAGGTAAAACGGTTATTCTATTTTTCAAAAATATCGTCAGATATACTCGGTTGACTAAAAAGATTAGGAATGCTTCTTGGCGTATTTTTAATAAACATACTTTCAATTTTATCGGCTACTTTGATTACTGTTTCATAACTGAATTTAATGAGGTCATCTTCTTTTTTAATATATCCAGCCATGTATTGAGCAGAGTTTGTGAATAAGCCGAGCTTGCGACAGATTAAGTAGCTGACTGCTTCTGCTTCCAATTCTTCAGCTGTAAAGGTTAGTTTTCTTTCAAGTAATTTCATTGGAGTCTTACTATTCTTCTTTGAGATTTGCTTGTGACCCGTGTGACCCAAAAAAAGGTGTGCTAATTCATGAATTAAAACAGAAAAATTTTCCTCAGGCTTCATGTCTTTTTTTAAGCAGATCTCGAGATAGCCTTTATGTAATGTTGTTATATGACCTCCTTTGAAATACGAAAATGGTTTGGTTTTAATCTTTATACCCCATTTAACGGCTTCATCTATAACATTAGTAACAATTTGAGGATTAATCAGACCTGTAACCTGAAAGGGTTCGTTACCAAGTCCATTCTTTAAAAATTCTTCGGGAGAATCCTTTCCGGTGGTATCCATTACATCATAGACAACCATTATAGGGCCCATTGGGGCAAGGATTACGTATGCACGAACATCATCATCCTGTTTGATCCCTCGTCCAAATTTATTTTTCCAGAAAGATTTACTACCGAAAAATGTAATATCCGGATTTTGCAGATACACCATCATAGAATTGAAATGGGAATAATGATGAAACTTTGCAATAAAATCGAAGAATTTGTAAAACTGTGCAGATCCTTTATACTGCCAGCTTTGTTTTAGAAGGGCATCGATTGTGAATTTGTCGTCGGCGGATGATCCATTTTCCATTTTTATGTTTTTAAAAGAGGATATGAGAACGGATAATTAGTAATGATTAGATTTAATTTGGCTTTGCTTTCTGAACTCCATGCCGGATAATATTCTGGACCAGTAAATCAAAAATACCACCTTTATTTTTGTATTTAGGTTCGAGGGTTTTGCGGATTAGACCTTTGTCTCGGTAGGTTTTGAGGATAAGTTCTTTGATTCGTTTTGCAACCGTTGATTGTAAGAAAATATTGTCATCGGGATTTGCAAAAATCAGTGCCTTAATCTCTTTGTCATCCATTACGGATGCATAAATCTCCTTAATGATGATTTCGTCCCCATCCTCGATGTTGAATTTTTCACGAATAGTAAGAAGTGCATCTTCAATTGTAACTTTTGGCGGAACGGAAGGTGTGCCAGGGTTTCCGCCTGCAGGTGTATTGACTCCACCAGGATTCTTTTTACCACCCAAATATTTGATAGATGCTTTTTCGACCGTTATATTTTTCAGTGATTTTTTCAATGAGCTTTCGGTACCTATTTTTATCAGTTTTCCGGCTACCAAGTCGGCGAAGAATGCAAACTGAATAAGATGTTCGTCAATTTGAAAAAACTGTGCAAAGAAGTTGAATTTCTTTACATATTTCCAAAGGAGGTTTACGAATGTTTTTCTTTCGTCAAGGTCAGTGATTGTCTTCTCGAAAAATTCACGGATTATCTTCGACATGGTGGCGAAAACAGGATCATTGTCTTCTTCTGCCGTCTCAATATACTGATCGATCATGTCCTGATTAAAAACTCCATAGGCCATAATTTCGACATACAAATCCTGCAATTCGCGCGGATCGGGTTCTGTTTCCCTGACTTTTACCCCTTTGCGGTATTTGCTGAATGCTTTGAAAATTTCTTTGGAGTTGTCAGTAAAGTCGATAACGGTTGTTCCTGTTTTTCCCGGACACTTCCTGTTTAAACGTGAAATAGTTTGCACCGCATTTACCCCTTTTACAAATTTATCGAGATACATGGCGCTTAGTAAAGGTTCATCAAAACCTTGCTGGAACTTGGATGCCACTATAAGAATACGGTACTCATCGTTTGCAAAAAATGTTTCGATGGGTGTATCGGCTGTGATTTCGAGGTTATTTACATTTGACTCAGTTAATGCTTTTTTGCCCACCTTTTCGGTGAAGTTCGTAAAAGCATATAGTATTTTATACGGCAGGCCTTTTTTTGCGATAATTGTATTGAGTGCCAGGAAGTAATTATAGCCTGCCTGACGGGAGGATGTAACCACCATTACTTTGGCCTTGCAATTTATTAACTGGCTTACTTCTTTGTCGAAGTGTTCGATTATTACCGTTGATTTGTACTGGATAATAATTTCATCTTCGAAAGCGATATCCCTTAAATGTTTGACCAATAATCCTTCAGGGTATAGTTTGTTATCAGGTTTTGCCCAAGTAGTATTGAGATGGTAGAGTGTTCTATATGAAATGATATTATCAGCCACATCCAAAATGTAGCCTTCCTTGATTGCTTCATCTTCGGTATATACATCGAACGGTTTACCAAATAAAGCAATAGTTTTATCGATTGGTGTAGCTGTGAAGGCAACATAGACCTGACGGCTTATGTCGAGTTTTTTAAATGATTGTTCCAGTTGGTCCTCGAATGTAGGTTCTTCGATTTCGGTTTCGTTGGCAGCAGCGTTTTGAGAAGAGGCGTTTTTGAAAGTACGCCTGACATTTTTACCCATCTTGCCATTCTGACTACGGTGTGCTTCGTCAATGAGGAAAGCAACTTTCAGGTTTTTAAGCGATTCGTCCGATGCCAGATCTTTCTGAACATTGTTGAATTTTTGTAGTGTGGTAACAATGATATTTGTCTTTTTTTTGATATGTGTTTTTATCTGGTGCGATTTATCGGTAAAAACAATCTGGCGTTGCAGGTGGACAAATTTTTTCAAATCATCTTTTACGTTGGTATCGAGGCTTTTGCGGTCGGTAAGAATGAAAACAATATCGATAACCTTTTCGTTGGTTGTGGATTTGTAAAGGCTATTCAGCCGTTCGGCCATCCAACTGATGGTAAGGGTTTTGCCGGAACCAGGACTGTGGTGTATAAGGTATTTTTTACCTAATATATCGTTCTTTTCGGCATGAGTTAATACATCGGCTGTCAGATTCCGAGTACTGCGCAGCTGGTGAAAGCGCGGCATAATGGTAAATGCTGTTTGCTGTTGTGCCGGAATTGCCGGAACATGGATAAGAAAATACTCGATAAAGTCGCAAATGTATTCGGGGGAGAAAGCCTGTGCATACAAATGCCAGATGGGATATTCTCCTTTTGGAATTTCGGGGTTTTCGGTGTTTGTTAAGCCTGTATTGAATGGCTGAAAAAATGCGGCATCGGTTGGGTTGGTGGCAACTTTTACTTCATCGGTATCGGCAGCAAAATGAGCAAAGGGCAATGAGAATATTTTTGAAATATCGTGCCGCCTATCCACGTACTGATTAATAGCATCAATGTAGGTTTTGGCTTCGCCAGTGGCTCCCTGATGTTTTAATTCTGCCGTTATGATGGGCAAGCCATTGAGGTAAAGTACCAGGTCTATGGCTTCGGCGGTATCGCCGGCAAAATAGAACTCTTTTTTAAAGGCAAAAATATTGGCTTTGTACGCTTTGGTTTGTTCCGGGCTATTGTTGTTACGTGGCCTGGGAGTATAGAGATAGATTTTCTTTCCTTTTAGCTGTATGCCATTACGGATAATAAACCAAAGTGGGCTTACGCGTAAATCGTCCTTAATACATTTTATTATCTGATGACCCGTATCGCTGCCAAAATGGGTTTCGTGTAAGTATTCCCAGGTTTCGGGCTGGGTTTTGAGGACAAACTCAACTAATTGATTTTCGATAAAATGATACTCGTTATCGTACATATCGGCTGCGGACAGGGTACGATACCTGAATTCGCGCCCGAGATAACTGCAAATGTGAATATGAAAATCTTCTTCAGTCATATAACTTTTCGTTTACCCGTAACACAGTCGTGAATAAGGCTTTTGCGGTATTGTTGTAAGGCGGCTATCTGTTGGTTGATAATTGTTTTTTCACTTGAGATATTATTGCAAAAATTGTCCAAATAACTAACTATCTCAGTTTGTGCTGTAAATGTTGGAAGAGGTATTTTTTCCTGCTTAGCTTTAGATCTACTAATTTCCATGAAAGTTGTCCCTGAGGCTATATTTTGAAAATAATCACCAAGGAATACTTTAATAAGATAAAATAGATATTTATTGTTGAGAAGTTTACCAGGAATAAAGTTTATAAATCCTTGATTTGTAGACAACTCTTTCGATGAAATTTTTGCAGCACCAATTGATGCCCTACTCTGCATTATAACAGTACCTATCGGCAATATTGAAGCTGAGCAATTATTAAGTCCCTCAAGTGTTATTTTATTGCGTGAATTATCAATATAGTCAGAACCCTCAAAATCCTGAAAATCAGTAGGCGATAACCAGATAATGGTACCATTATCCCAAAAATCATCGATGTTGGTTTTTGGAGTGCCGCCGCTAGTAATATTAATACAAATATCTTTAAGCCTTTCAATTTTCCATTTTACCGGAACATCCCCAATCCATTCAATACCACTTGGTTTAAGTATAGCTGTCTTATCCAATCCTTTTGTAACAGCCTGGTGGATGGTTGCTTTTTTGTATAACTCTAATTTTTCTAACTGATGTTGCTTCGTGGCTATAACAGTATCAATGTTTGAGGAGGCCTTATTAAGATAGTCGGCAATAGCCAATTGTTCAAAACGTTCTGCAAAAGCAATCACTCCATTCTTAAAATGTCGTGAAGCTAAACCAAATCTGGTAATCCCGACCGCCTCTCTATGGAATTGTGTAGCTATTGATAAATCCCTTAATACCCAAATCAGAAAATCTGGTTCTAATTTCTTTAAGCATCTAATAATTGATAAGTGATAGCCACATAGGAATTTATCAAATACTTCTTTAACAATTGAGGGTACTGCAATATCATCAGGGGATTCTGAATCTTTTGTCAGTAATATATCATTCAATTGCAATTGAAATTTTACAATCTCTGAAACAGTCGCTCCAGCTATCATAAATTCAATATTTTTTGTAATTGCTTGGTTCTTGTATACGTCAACATAGTTGCAAAGTGAAACCTCAATTTCGTCACTGTCATATTTTTTGTCGACGTTACTGGCAAAAATTTCACAATAATTTTTAAGCTTGTCAACTTTCCAGTGGACTGGTATATCGCCCAACCATTCTATGCCACTTGGCTTATAGCTACTATACTGTTGCATTGTTATTCCCTTCTATTTGTTTTAGAATATCAACAGCTTTAGCTTCCAAATTCCAGAATTCAGCAATTACATCCTGTGCTGCCGGTGGTGGGGAGTATATAAAGAAGTATTTATTAGGCAGAATTTCGTACCCAACACTTGGTTTGGGATCGATAAAAATAATGGGTTTATCAATTTCGCGGTGAACAAATGTATTTATGTCATCGGCCCAAGGAATGTATTCGTAATCGGAAATATAGTGACGGTGTGTATAAAAGCAATCCGTTTTATCGACAAGACTGTTTTGCCACCATTTAAAAATATCGGCGGCAGATAACTCTTTTAGTTTATCGGCGAAGTGCAATTTAAGGTGCTTGGCAAAAACGGTTTCGAACTTATCATCTACAGTAAGACTGAAAGTAAAGTTTATTTCGGATTGAGCAATGGAATCAAGAGTGTGAACAGTAAATTCGAAATCGGCGTGACCGCCAAAGAAGGCAACTTTTTCGTTTACATTTTTATTGTTCAGTTTGGTAGCGAACCGTTCGGTAATCATAGTTGGATGGTCGAATTCGTCAGTTTGCCAGAACACTACCTGCACTTTGTGAAAAGCAAAATCATGAAAGGAGAATATTTTACTATTTTCAGTTTCCTGCCAATTATTGTATTTATTTTCGATCCATTGGCGATGATGCTCTTCGAGACGGTGCCGCTTGGAACCCATGCTTTTAGGTTCATCGCTAAATTGATTACGGGCATTAACTATAAGGACTTTCTCTTTACGGTCAGCAATTTTGTTGTTGGTTAAGATCCAGATATAAGTATAAATACCTGTGTTATAAAAGAGTTGGTCGGGAAGCATTATGATGCATTCGAGCAAATCTTTTTCGAGGATGTATTTACGAATTTCGCTTTCGCCGCTTAATGCATCGCCATTGCTTAATGGAGAGCCGTTGAAGATTATGGCAATTTTACTACCGCCCTCATCAGGGGTTTTCATTTTTTCGACCATGCTCATCAGGAAAAGCAAAGCGCCATCCTTTGAAGTGGGGAAATTCCCTTTGTAACGCGAATACGAGAGTTTTTTTACCCTTGCAGCATATTCGCCCCAATTTACCCCAAAAGGCGGGTTGCTCAGCATGAAATCGAATTGGCGTTCGGCATGTAAATCGCCATGTTCTTTATAGCCTTCTTCGTCCGGCACAAGAGAATTACCCTGTGTGATACGGTTGGCATCTTCGCCTTTAATAAGCATATCGGCTTTACAGATTGCGTAGTTTTTGGGTTGCTTTTCCTGGCCGAAAAGCTGAACAACATCCTGAATCAGTTTACGCTCATTTTCGGTGGGAGTTTTGTCGAGTAAGTATTCCTTTGCAACTGATAACATGCCGCCTGTGCCACAGGCAGGGTCGTAGATGCTTATTGCTTTGTTATGGTCTTTTCCGTTCAGTTGAATATTTAGCAATTCCACCATGAGGCGGATCACTTCGCGGGGAGTGAAATGTTCCCCTGCTTCCTCGCCACTTTGCTCGGAAAATTTACGGAGCAACTCTTCATATACATACCCCATTTCGAGGTTAGTAAAATCGTTGGGGCCGAAAGGTTCGTTTGCGTATTGCTGAAGGATAGGTTCTAATGCATCGTTTTGTTCCATTTCTCCTATGGTTGAAGCGAAGCCATATTTTTCGAAAATCTCTTCCACATTAGGAGAGAACCCATTTATATATTCTCGGAAATTTGTTTCGAGGCGGGAACTGTTGTCGTCAACAACTTTTTGGATAGTCCAAGGGGTTTTGTTGAAATATGAATACTCTTCAACTTCAATACCCTTGCTTAACTGCTCCAAATTATCGAATTTCTCTTTTTTAACTTCGACGGAATCATCATCTTTGATTTGAAATTCGGGGTACCCTAACAGTAACTGAGCTTTGGTTATTGCTCTTTTATCTTCCAAATCGCATTCAATCCTGCGAAGCATGATCATAGGAAGGATTACATTCTGATATTCGTACGCTTTAAACTTTCCTCTCAGCTTGATGGCTGATTTCCAGATTTCGTCGGCTTTGTTGTTTAGTTTTTCTTTTGAGAGCATTATGAGAAATTAAGCGATAAGGGTGGACATTTTATTTTTGCAAGAATTACGCTCAATGATATGATTGAAAAGATTTAAAAAATTGAATCCATGCAAAATTTAAAGAGCTAAATCGAACAAAATATTAGTCAAAGATAGAAAGAAAATACAATCAAAAATGCTTCTAAGGTAACATTAAAAAAGCCGGGCTTTTATTACCCGGCTCTTACTGCTTAAAGTTTCTCTTTCAGGTCGATATTGAAAACCTGACCTGGTAATCCTTGAAGGACAGATACTACCTCGTGAGTTTGATAGTCGCCATTTTGCATGAATTTCACCAATTTATTTTCCTTGCTTATTTGCAAAGCATACCCGGGAATACTATCGTGCAGATCCTGTACAATTTGGAGGAGTGCCTCTTTTATCTGCTCAGGGTCTTCGTGATTGGCCATCATGAAGCTAAACTCCAGGCCTTCGCCTTTTATCGCGGAAGGTGTAAATTCGCCATCGAGCGAGGTTAGTTCGTTTCTCGTTTTAATCCACGAGTTTAAATTGATTGTGTGTAGTGTTACGTTTTTCATGTTGTTTTTGGGTTTAAGGTTAAGTTTGTGATTATTGACTTGGTGTTTATATTGAATGGATTGGGGTTAAAGGAGTTCCGGTAAACCGGGGTAATGAATGTGAAGAAGGCCATCGGGGCCGAAGTAATCGCGCCTGAGGTCGGGGGGTGGCGGAATTGGAAAATGTGATAATGCGGTAATGTGCTGATGCGGTAATGGGGGGATTTGGGGATGTGAGGATGGGGGCGTTGGGGCGACTGAGGGACTGCACGAAAGCACAATGGCTGGATGGCACGAAGGGGCGACTTCACGGCTGCACGAAGGCACGATGGCAGGACTGCACGAAGGGACGACTTCACGGCTGCACGAAGGCACGATGGCAGGACTGCACGAAGGGACGGCTGTGGGATTGCGGAAGGTACGCCAGTCGAAATGTATAAGAAAGTCGGCAAGATCGAGGCCTTTGGATTTGGCCTGAGAACCGGATTTTTGTTCGAGTAAATCGCTAACAATGAAGCGCGTGCCGGGTATTTGTTTTTCGAGCGATTTTGCTTTTTCGGACCAGAGATGAAAGGCAGTGCCTTGTTTAGATAAATCGGGGAAGAGTTTTACGGTGCGGCCTTTGAGCACTTTGCATTTTTCGAGGGTGAGGCTGCTGAGGTTGTAAACGGCCAGCCACAAAAGTTGCTTCGGGGTATAAGGGAAACCGTAATAAAGCGTACCTATTATTGCAGACTTCGGGGCTTCGACAAGGGCAATCGGGTTTTGTGGATATTTGGGAAGTAAATGAACTCCAAAGAGGCATGATACTTTTAATTCGTTCTGGTTGTATTGAGTAATCCATTCCGGAATTGGGCTTTTGATTTCGGCCAAGTTCTGTTCGATGATGGAATGAAGGAATGTATTGCTTGTGGTGTGGTTGGATTGATCGAACTGTTTGACTTGAATTGCCCGGATGTTGTTTGCTTCGTCGATGTATGGGAAAGTAACGGCACCGGTCATGTACCCTTTGAGGACTGTGCCTAACTGATACTGTACTATGATTTTTTCGATATCGGAAGCGATGAAAGGATAAGGAATGCGAGTCAGTAGGTTCTGTAGGAAAGTGTTTTGATCCCATCCCTGACGGGTTTTTTTTAAGACGTCCCGAGGAATGAATATTACTGGTTTTGGTTTTTGGGGGATAGGTGAAGTGAACTTTGTGAAATGCATTTCAGATTTGAAACTATTGTCAGAGATGCTTTGTGCATATCCAGAGGTATAGGGATTGAGGTGATAGGCGCATTCGGCTTCGCGGTCGCAGCGTCCGTACTGGTCAGGGAGGTATTGCTTTGTTTCAGCATCGACGTAACGGACAAACCTCCGCTTATTGCAGTTTGGGCAGATGTGCTTGCGACTGGATTTTTCCAGGGTGTAACGGTAGGGTTGCATGGTTGTTGTTTTTTTGGGTACCTCTTCCTCTTATCCTTCTCAGACCTCATCCGCCCTTCGGGCACCTTCTCCTTGAAGGAAGGAGAAGGGAAGAGGACTTTTTGCTTTTTTGGAGAAGGACGATAGTTTTACCATGTATTTAATTTTTCGATAGTACGAGAAAAGTAGCATTTGGATTTGAGGTAATTACCGGATTTGTTACTGTAAGACTTTACCCTATTACTTTTTACGCTTATTAGGGGCAAATTATCCGAACTTTCCGCACTTTGGATGGTAAAACCGAGACTTTATTGGGTTGAAAGTTCGGGAAGTGCGGAAAGTTTGGTGGGTAAGAGTGGAAATTTATTTTTTTGCGTACTTGCCATGGGATACTCTTATGAAAAGATCAGTACGTGAAATAAAGCTGTTGATGGCTGTTTCCCTGAGTTCACAACTGAAACCTATTTCGAGGGCTTCGGCGGTTGTGAAGATTTTGGGAAGGGCATCGTAGAATTTCTGTTTGTCAGCGGGTAGTTGATCCATTGTAGCTGGTTTCTGAATTATATCAATCACCTGCATTGCGTTTGCAATAAAATAATCGCAGAGCAAGGCTGCTGATGTGGCGGCTGTGAGGGAAATCTGATTTGTATTGTAGTCTTCCATTACCTGCATGATTATTGCAAGGCGGATAAAATGAATGTCGTATTTGTTGAGCATTTCGCCTACCAGGGTGTCCTGGTTCTGGTTGACTTCCACTGTATTTTTGCCCTGCCAATCGTAAAAAAATGCTTTTGCTTCGGGAGACCAATAGTAAAGTTTGGAGTCAGGAGCGTTATTTTCGGGATTTAAACCGGCCGGATTGTCGCGGATGTAGTGACGTAACCATTCGTTGTAATTATCGATTACGACAGGTTCAATTTCATTTTCAGTGATTGGCATCTTCAATGAGTTAAGTATCATGGCAAACAGAAACCTTTGCAGGAATCCGCTGTCGGACTTTGTAGGCGGGAATAGTCTGCGTAAAAGGCGTGGCTGCAGACTGCCCAGGATAACTAGAAAAGGGTGAGAAATGAAGAGGGGTATCGGTTTTGAAACCCGATCGATGGATGTTGGCTTGTTGCTCCAAAAAGACAGGTATATGCTTGACTGATCGCCCTTGGAATAGTTGTTCATAAGGTCGAGGAAAGTAGCTAACTCGTCGGTGACAACGGCACAGCCGCGGTTGTTGTCGGCCAGGCGCTGGTGGAGGATTTCGGGAGTGAAATTATCGAGTACAGTTTTTATAATTACGGGTTTCTCCGGTTTGGGAATATTCTTCTTTTCGTTTTTGGGCAAATCCATATAAAGATCATATGCCTGAAAGAGAATTTCTGCTTCCTTAGCTGCTACACGATCCATTTCCCTGAAAACCTTAAAACACATTTCGATAGGATGGCTTTTAGCTGCACCCGGATTGCCAACCAAAGCGGCATAGAGGGCGGATGATTCGAACCAACCGTTCTTAACCCGGACCTTGGCACTTTTGCCAATTGCAACTGAAACGGCGGCTAAAATTGCAGTGCCTGTGTAGTCGGCAGGGAAATTGAGCGCTTTTTTGGTTTCGATAATGAGTTCGCGAAAAGGCGATGGAAAGACATGAACAGGAAATGGATTTGCTGTTTCCTCGTGCTCAGAGAGTAAGCCGGGAATGGATTGCAGGTCGCTGGCGGTGATATTGGAATCGTCGTCGAAGATTGGGTTTAGCTGAGTCATATTTCGCGTCCTCCTATATTTTTGTTTGATATATAAGAATGGAGGATGGATTGAATACCGAAATGATTGCGGATTATATGATAATCAGCTTGCTTTTTGACAAAGGATTGATTATCTTTGCCTTGTAGGAATAATTGATCGTTTATAGGGCTGTAACTCTTGCCGGAGTTCACAGCCCTGTGTGTTTTGTGGTTCATTTTTTACCCTTTCTTTTGTTATAGTTTGACATTGCTTCGCGGACTTTATCGGGATCGAAAAGGACGAGGCGCTCGTTTTGGAAAAATGGGATGATTCCTTCGTTCTTTAATTTCTGTGCTTTTGAGACAGAAATTCCAAGGAATTTGGCGAGTTGATGTGTGCCTTTGATGTGGTGGGGTTGCCTGGCCTCCACTGGAGCAATTTGGCTTGAAATAGCATCACGAACTGCCTTTTGCACAATCCTGTCAAACTCCTCCCGGCCTACCTGAATAATTGTGAGTTCTTCCATATTTTTGTTTTTTGTTTGCAAATATAATATAGGAAATAATACATAAGTACATGATACATAGTGTTTTAATGCGACCTTATAGGCGTCGCAAAGGGTCGCAAAGGGTCGCGAAGTAGCATAAAAAAGCCTGATAACAATAGTTTCAGGCTATAAGGAGAGGGTCGCAAAAATTATTATTTCATTGCTTTTGAAGTTTGCAATAACGAATCTATTTCGGAATACCCCGCTACAGGTTTGTCGTTTGAATCAAAAGCCTTATTAGATGTGTGAACAAAATATTGATTCATAGCAGATGGTTCACTAACTCCAGTAATTTGGCAATAGAAATAATGGAATTTTTTCCTTGATCTGCTGCCACACCAGGTTATTTTTTTCCATCCTATAGGAAGTGGTTGATCCTGAAATACTGCAATAAAATTTTTCTTATCAGTTACCTTGACGAAACGCAATTTTAGCAATTTATCAAATATTATGGATAGCTGCGCAGGAGTATAATTAGCATTGATGCCGTTATCAGTATTTGTGTCTTCGTCCTGATATTTCGCGCGAATATAGTTTCGCCAATCTCTCTCAAGTTTAATGACAGATTCTGTTGTTAATATCAATGTGTTTGTTCTTTGAATATGCAATAAGAGGGCTTCCTGGGTTATTGGTATTGTTACATCGTTTACCTGCAAAGTATCCTGACCTGTGACTTCTTTTCCAATTTTCGCTCTTTGCCAATTTTCAGATCGGAAATATTGGATTTGTAAATCCATCACAGGTTTCGTTAAGCTGTCAAATTCCAGACCATATTGCTCATTCTTAGATTTATACCATAATGGAAATAATGCAAACCCTTTAACGAAGTCGGACATTAATTTGAACCTCTTTGGATTATTTTTTAAGATAAGTGTACTTACAGTAATAGAAGTTTTTATCACTTTTATCTCAAAAAAGTTCTTCCAAACAGGGTCGCTATTTGACCAAAATAAAATTTCTTCCTGAATGAAATTTTCAAAATTATCGATATTGCCATTTTGATTATTGGCAATTGGTTGAGGTTTTTGAATCAGGTTATCAGGCGTTGAGACTTCTTTAAATTGCTCTTTGTAAAGGTTGATGTTACTAAGATAGGCTTCAACTTCAGGGTAGTATTCTGCCGAATTGCCGGCACGATTTTTAATCTCCTGAATAAACTCCATTAGAAAAACAAATAAAGGTGATTTTTTATAATCGAAATACCAATCATCAAAGCCGTAGCGTCCTACAGATAAAATCAGTGAATCCATAATGAACAAAATTTCGTTAAATAATTTTACGGCAGAGTCTTTGTCATTCTTAACAAGGTCGCGCAACTGATGTTTAACAGAAACAATAACTTCATTAAATTTATCCTGTACGTGTTCGATTCTGTAGAAAACGGACTTGGCTCTTTCAAATAATTTGTCTTCAACTGGTAATGTATCAGGATGCAATTCGACAGCTTCAAGGTACCAGAGTGGCTGTTCTAAAATACGCCGATAAAGAATATTAAG
>JBAXBJ010000103.1:0-16197 GCA_037142075.1 Bacteroidota bacterium | reverse complement strand
TGTACACCGGTGCAACGCCTGTATTTGCAGATATTTTGGAAGATACTTGGCAAATTGACCCTGCTGATATTAAAAAGAAAATTACTCCAAAAACTAAAGCAATTGTTATTGTTCATACGTACAGCCATCCGTGCGAAATGTCCGAAATAAATAAAATTGCAATGAATGGACTTAGTAATGCCCAGGTTTCAGAATTAGCTGAATCCTTAAAAAAAATAAAAAGCAACCTGAAAGAAAATACAGAGGCCTTATGAATTTAAAGCTATTAATAGGAATGCCGCTGCTGCTGGCTACAATAGTTTCGTGCAAAAGCGAAGCAAAAGACAAGACCGCCTCAAAAGAAAAACCACCAGTTTCAGTTGACGTTATTATAGCTGGCAATAGTGATTTCGCTTCTGATATCGAAGTGAATGGCACCGTTTTATCCGAAGAAATGGTGGAACTTCATCCTGAAGTTGGCGGCCGCCTTACCTACCTTAATATTCCTGACGGCGCCAGGGTTTCGGCCGGAACTGTTCTGGCAAAGATCAACGATGCTGATTTGCAGGCTCAACTTCAGCAACAAAAAGTTCAGCTCGAGCTTGCGCAAAAAACAGAACAAAGGCTGAATAAACTCCTGGCGGTGAACGGAGTCGACCAGGCTACCTATGATGCCGCACTAAGCCAGGTGAATTTATACGATGCCAATATAAATGTTCTGAAGGCGCAAATTGATAAAACTGTGTTAAAAGCACCATTTGCTGGACAACTCGGGCTCAGGCTGGTTAGCGAAGGAGCTTATGTTTCAACGGCGACTGCCATAGGCACTTTGCAGGAAACTGATAAGATCAAGATCGACTTTTCGGTACCGGAATCGTATGTAAACCTGGTAAAAATCGGAAAGACCATAAGTATTCAGACGAATGCTTCGAAGGAAGAATTTACGGCCACAATAAGTGCCATTGAACCGCAAATAAATACATCAACCCGAAATATTAAAGTTCGGGCAAGGCTAAATAAGGGCCGTATAAGCCCCGGCGCCTTTGTTAAAGTGCTGCTTAACGAAAAATTAAAAGGCATTGTAGTTCCTACCAATGCTATTATTCCTGATGCGCTCTCGAACCAGGTGGTGTTGGTAAAGGGGGGCAAAGCTCTTTTTCAGAACGTGGAAACGGGCATCAGGAACAGTGATGTTGTTGAAATAACCGATGGACTTAAAATTGGTGATACGATTGTTGTGAGTGGCGTTTTATATGTACGATCGGGTGGAAATGTAAAGATAAAAAAAATACGGAAAAGCTGATTCCGGTTAACCGGCTGTCAATAGTCTCCGAACTGTTGGGTTGACAATTAATTGAATAAATACATTTTCACTTCTGCCAATTTATCCCTATGAATATATCTGAATTATCAATTAAAAGACCCATACTTGCGACCGTGATGAACCTGTTCCTCATCCTGTTCGGAATTATTGGCTATACCTATCTTGGAGTCAGGGAGTACCCGGCTATTGACCCCCCGATGATCACTGTGAGCACTTCGTATACCGGTGCAAATTCTGATATCATCGAAAGCCAGATAACCGAACCCCTGGAAAAATCCATTAACGGGATCCCCGGCATTCGGACTATAACTTCGACCAGCGCTGTCGGCCGAAGTAATATAAATGTTGAATTCAATATTGAAGCCAACCTCGAAGCAGCAGCTAATGATGTGCGCGACAAGGTTAGCCAGGCTGTGAGGAATTTGCCGCAGGATATTGATGCACCTCCGGTTGTTACCAAATCGGATGCCAACAGCGACTTTATTGTACTGCTTGCAGTTCAGAGTCCAACCAAAGGTCTGCTCGAATTGAGTGATTATGCCGAGAATGTGCTTCAGAACAAGTTCCAGACCATTCCTGAGGTAAGCGCTGTGAATATTATAGGGCAGAAACGTCCTGCCATGCGCATCTGGATTGACCCCGACAAAATGAATGCGTATGGCCTGGCATTTAATGATATCAGTACGGTGCTCAATAAAGAAAATGTTGAAATACCATCGGGAAAAATCTACGGCAATAAAACCGAACTCACTATTAGGGCGTTAGGGAAACTGACAACCGAAAAGGATTTCCGCGACCTGATAATCCGAGGCGATGCAAATGGGATCGTACGGCTTGGTGATATTGCCCAGGTTGAACTTGCCCCCGACAATTACGAGAGAAGCTGGAAATTAAATGGAGTAAGTGCCGTAGGCATTGCCCTTACACCTCAGCCGGGAGCCAATTACGTGAATATTTCGGACGAATTCAATAAAAGGCTCGAAGAAATCAAAAATTCACAGAAAGGCGATATCACTTTCACTACCTTGATTGATAACACTGTAAATGTCCGCCGCTCACTGAAAGAAGTAGGAGAAACACTTGCGATTGCTATCATATTGGTAATCCTTGTCATATTTTTCTTCTTCCGCAACTGGCTCATCGCATTGCGCCCGCTTATCGATATCCCTATTTCGCTGATATTCACCTTCTTCATCATGTATGCATTTGGATTTTCGGTAAACATACTCACACTTTTAGCTATTATCCTTGCAACCGGGCTGGTGGTAGATGATGGGATTGTAGTGACAGAAAATATCTTTCGTAAGATTGAAAAAGGTATTCCTGTGCGAAAAGCAGCCATTGATGGCAGCAAGGAAATTTTCTTTGTTGTTATAGCTACTTCTATCACGCTGGCAATTGTATTCCTCCCGGTACTGTTTCTACAGGGTTTTGTGGGCAGCTTGTTCCGCGAATTCGGGGTGGTACTTGCCACGGCGGTATTGGTATCGGCTTTTGTTTCACTTACCATCACCCCGGTTCTGAATGTTTTGCTTAACCGCAGAGGTGCGCAGCATGGCAATTTCTATAACAAAACGGAGCCATTTTTTGCAGGAATGGAAAGTGGTTATAGAAATCTACTGACTCGCTTCATAAAATACAGATGGACTGCCTGGGCAATCGTCATTGCTTGTTTTGTCATCGTTTTCCTGGTAGGTAAAAACCTTCAGAGCGAAATTGCGCCTCTCGAAGATAAAGGAAGTGTACGTTTACAGATCATCGGTCCGGAGGGGGCCAGTTTCCCGTACATGATGGAAACGGGCGATAAACTGGCTGATTACCTGGTCGACTCAATTCCCGAAGTTGACTTTTCATTTGTTTCGATTCCCGGATTCGGCGGCTCAGGTGTAAACGGTGGTAGCGGGCGTATCGGGCTTTTACCGGTAAATGAACGGCAACGTTCGCAAAGTGATATTGCCAAAGACCTTGGAAAAAAAATGGGTCGCTTCAACGATGTAAAGATTTTCCCTATTGAGGAACAGACCATTTCGGTGGGGCTGGGTTCAAGAGGTTCACTGCCGGTGCAATTTGTAATTCAGAACCTGGATTTCGAAAAACTTAGAACAGTTGTTCCTAAATTCATGGATATAGCCAAAGATGATAAGACTTTTCAGAACGTTGATGTGAACCTGAAATTCAACAAACCTGAAGTCGACATCACTATTGATAGAATCAAAGCACGCGAATTCGGCCTTACCGTCACCGATATTGCCAGTGTGCTTCAAAGCGCATTCAGCGGTCAACGCATGGCGTATTTTATTATGAATGGAAAACAGTACCAGGTTATCAGCCAGGTTGGCCTGAAAAACCGGCAGGCACCTGCCGATATTTCTAACCTCTATGTTCGTAACAACAAAGGAGAAAATATTTCGCTTGCCGCAGTAACCAGCATAGTGCCAAACGCTATGCCCCCATCATTGTACCATTTTAACCGTTACAAGGCAGCAACCATTTCGGCATCGCTGGCTGAAGGAAAAACAATAGGAGATGGAGTGAAAGCCATGCAGGCAATTTCCGATAAATTGCTGGATGAAAGCTTCCAGACAGCGCTCAGCGGTCCATCGCGCGACTACGCCGAGAGCTCTTCCAATACAGCTTTCGCCTTTATCCTCGCACTTGTTTTGATTTTCCTGGTGCTTGCCGCACAGTTCGAAAGCTTCAGAGACCCGCTTATCATTATGATTACAGTTCCCTTAGCCATTGCAGGAGCCGTGCTGAGTTTATGGGTTTTTAATCAAACACTGAATATCTTCTCCGAAATCGGGATGATTATGCTCATCGGGCTAGTTACTAAAAACGGAATTCTGATCGTAGAATTTGCAAACAAGCAGCGTGAGGCTGGTTTATCCAAGCATCAGGCGGTTATTGAAGGTGCTACTTTACGATTAAGACCCATTTTAATGACCAGCCTGGCAACATCCCTTGGTGCTTTGCCTATCGCATTAAGCCTTGGAGCGGCAGCAACCAGCCGGATTCCATTAGGGATAGTGGTTGTTGGCGGTATTATGTTCTCACTTATTCTCACCTTGTTCGTAATTCCGGCGGTATACACTTATGTTTCAGGAAAAAAGGAAGTGGAAGAGCATGTTGAAGAAGAGGTGATCTGACCGGAGAGGGTTTAAAATTCAAAATTCAAAATTCAAAGGTCAAAGGTCAAAGGTCAAGGTTTAACAGATAACTGATAATCAATAACGATTGACGATTAACCAATAACGATTCACCAGTAACGATTCACCAATAACCAGTAACGATTCACCAATAACCAATAACGATTCACCAATAACCAGTAACGATTCACCAATAACCGAACAAAATGAATTTCAATATAAAAACCTTTCTCTTGTTTATTGTACTGACTATCCCTTTTGTTGGGAAAGCTCAGCAGCAACTCACATTAAGGAATGCAGTTGACACGGCACTCAGGAATAATTTTGATATACAGATTTCTAAAAACTATGTCAAAATTGCAACCATGAACAACACCTATGGTGTGGCAGGGGGATTGCCTTATGTATCGGCTGTTGCCGGCGATAACGGATCGATAACTACACTAAACCAGAATTTCAGTGACGGAACCGAAGCCAATGTTTCGAATAAAGGCGAAAATGCTGTAAATGCAGGCGTATCGGCAGGAATTGTATTATTTAACGGCTTCAAAATAACTGCCACCAAGGAAAGACTAAGCCGCCTGCAAAACCTGAGCGAAATCCAGCTCAACCAACAAATTCAGAATACCATTGCCGATATCATGATAACCTATTTTGATATTATCAGGCAAAATAATTACCTGAAAATAATTCAGAATACACTGGCTGTTTCAAAACAGAAAATGGATATCATTAATGTGAAAAAAAATGTCGGAATGACTGATGCCGTTGAAATGCTCCAGGCTCAGACTGACGTGAACAGTGCTGAACAATTGCTGGTAATACAAAAGACCATAATCGAACAAAACAAATCAGACCTGTTGCTGCTTATCAATGCGAAAAAGCAAATGCAGTACTCAGTTACCGATACTATAATCATTGATCAATCCCTGCAATTGGATTCAATTATCAGCTATCTGAATCATAACCCGCAATACCTGAGTGCTGAACAAAAAATTCTGATAAACGAACAAATAGTTAAAGAGGTTTCTTCACAACGCTACCCTTCCATAAAACTGAATGCAGGCTACGATTTCTACCATGCCAGTCTCAATAAAGGAACCATAACCCTGAACCAGAATTACGGCCCAACGGCAGGCGTGAATATGCAGATCCCGATTTTTAACGGCAACATTTATAAAACACAGAAGGATGTTGCTAAAATCAATGTCACTAACTCAAAACTGGAAATGGAAAGCCTGCAGAATTCACTCAAAACCCAGGCAACCAAATTATACAGAACATATTCCACAACCTTGCAACAAATTGATGCACAGCGAAAAAACTTCGAAATGACCAAACAACTGGTTGATGTAGTGATGCAGCAATTTCATGTGAGCCAGGCTACCATACTTGATGTGAGGGCCGCCCAGACAAGTTTCGAAACTGCCGCTTACCTGTTGGTAAATCTGCTTTATTCTGCAAAAGTTGCTGAAATAGAACTGAAACAACTTACTTACAGCCTGGGCATCTGATCCATCTCTGCCAGGAATGAAGCAAAATAAAATAAGCTACATTAAATTGGGCTATACTTCTTAACATTTTTTTTGCTAATTATACTATTTGCTATTTCTGGCTTTACACCAGAAACACTTTATTTCATTGGGCGACAAGCCATTGATAACAGAATACTCCTTGTATTTTTCACTAATAAACTTATTCCGTAATAAATATTCAGTTCCATCATAAAGTGGGTAAGCCAGTCCATGTTCGATGGTCGCAAGGTCGGTATTTCGCTCAACCATCCTGATATACTTTTTTGATCCTATGTATTTTATAGCAAAGAGAATAGTCTGCAAAGTACTCATTTTTTCATAGGCGCATATATGTGCCAGTTCATGCCCGAACCAGCCAGTCTTAATATTGAAAGATAACTCACTGTATGACAATCCTTTGTTCTTCCCTTCGTTGCTATTAACGATAATATGATAAACCCGATTCGACCTTTTTCTGAAGATATTAAGTGGCGTGGGCCTTGAATTCATTGTTTTTTTTATCGATTTACAGCTAACCCAGATCCGCACATGAGCCAATTCGGGGTAGTAACATAGGGCAGAAAGCAGATCGGCACTCACCGAAGAGGATTTATTGATAAACAGGCTTTGCAGGCTGGCACTGTCCTCCTTTTCATATGCAGAACAATCTCCCGGTTTAATTTCGCGAAAGAAGAGAATTGAATCAGAACAATAAAACTCATTGCAAATTATGTCATTTTTAAAGATTTCCTGAGCCATTACACTAAATGTATAAAGTCTGAAAATCAGAAATATGGCTGATATTTTTTTAATCGGTATCATGACAGATACAGCTAAAAAGTTACTTTTATTCCAATAGAAATCCTGGTTATGAAAAAGCTAACAATAAATGAGTTCTCCGAATAGTAAAGTAAAATTACAATATATTCTTCGAAAACTATTCCTGGCAGAAAAAACATGACTTTCTCTACTCTATCAAACACAAAATATTATAACAGCCTGTGAAATGAAATATAAAACACTGAAAATGAATTATAAAACACAGAAAATGAATTATATGAATAATAAGGTCGCGACAGGGCATAAAAAAAGCCCTGCAAGCAGGGCTTCCAAGAATAATGTATATATATTAAATTACTTTAACATTTACTGCATTTAATCCTTTTTTACCTTCTTGAAGGTCAAAAGACACTTGGTCATTTTCTCTGATCTCGTCGATCAAACCTGTAACGTGTACAAAGTATTCTTTGTCCGTTGCGTCATCTTTGATAAATCCAAATCCTTTGGAATCATTGAAAAATTTTACTGTTCCTTTACTCATGATGTTTTTTATTTTATTGTGATTTTTTTTGCAAAGATACATTAAATTATATTCAAAATACATTTCCTCACAAATAATTGAAAAATATTAACATTTTTTAAAAAATAATTCATCCTGACAAAAGAAATCACATTATACCTACCTGCATACCTTTGATATTAAGCTAGTTGATAATAAGATTTAACCTCAAAGTTTTTTTTTACAGCCAACGTTGACCCCATAGGCATCATTTGAGAATATTCCGAAGATTGATCCCCACTAAAATTATTTTATTTCGCTGTATTTCAATATCTTAAGTGCTTCATAAAATTCTTTCGGCCCCGTTTTATCAAAAAAAAAACCGATCTGATTACGAATCCACTTATTTACAGTTTATCTTTGCGATAGCTCGATATACGACTCTCAACCCTATATTCCACTTTCAACTTATAGGTACTAATTGTTAAATTTCGAATCAGATGCTATCTGTAAATTCGACTATCCAGATTCATATCAGCGAAACCAACCCAACTATTTTTAAGTCTGAGCCCGGATCATATACAAACCAGGAAGCGCTCGGTATCTGCCTGGGAGCTTCTACTGTTTCGTTTGTTAAACTTCGTCTAAAGAATCAGAATTCCATCGAAATTATTGATTCCTTATCCATTCGCCACCAGGGTAATCCGAAAACTGTTTTCCTCGAGAACCTGAGAAATATGGCCGGAGCCGGGATACCGGTTGTGGTAACCGGGCGGAAATTCAGGAATTTAGTTAAACTTAACAGTATTTCCGAATCGGAAGCCACCGAATACGCTGTCAGCATGTTTATGGATCGCGGCAGGAAGTTTTCGGCAGTGGCAAGCCTGGGAGCCGAAATTTTCGTTGCGTATGCACTTGATGAACAAGGAAAAATCAGGAAACTGATTTCGAAAAACCAATGTGCTTCGGGAACAGGCGACTTTTTCATGCAGCAAATCGGCAGGATGAATTTATCGGTCGATGAAGCTGTGAATATTTCACTTAATTCTAAGCCATTCAGGGTCTCGGGCAGGTGTTCGGTATTCTGCAAATCCGACTGCACCCATGCCCTCAACAAAGGAATCCCAAAGGACCAGGTAGCCTCGGGCCTGGCACTCATGATTGCTGAAAAGGCGGAGGAATTGCTTAAAAAAATTCCCGGCGATCATATCATGATCGTAGGTGGAGTATCTCAGAATAAAGCAGTTGTTGAATTCCTGGGGAAGAAACATCCTGATATTTATATACCTGAACAAGCCCCTTATTTTGAAGCATTCGGTGCTGCCATTTATGGCATCAGTCATAATATACCCCTCTTTCAACCAACAAACGAAATTTTTATTGAACGCAGCAGCCTGTTTACCTTTCACAAACCACTCTCCGAATATGCGCATATGGTGCATTTCAGGCCCAGGGAAGAGATGGTGCCCGACCAGGGCCAGGATTGCATACTTGGAATTGATGTAGGTTCAACCACCACAAAAGGCGTGATAATCCGCAATTCCGATTGCCGCATCGTCGCGGCTGAATACATCTATACCCTTGGTAATCCGATAAAAGCATCGAAACTGGTTTATGAATCACTTCTCAAACAGGTAAGCAATGACATTAAAATTACCGGGCTTGGAGTTACAGGGTCTGGAAGGCATCTGACCGCCCTGCATGCGGGAACCAGGGGGATCATTAACGAAATATCGGCACATGCGCGGGCTTCCGTGTTTTTTGATCCCGACGTGGATACAATTTTCGAAATCGGGGGACAGGATGCAAAATATACCTTTCTCAACAACAAAGTGCCCGCCGATTATGCCATGAACGAAGCCTGTTCGGCCGGCACCGGGTCATTTATTGAAGAAGCTGCTTTCGAATCGGTGAAAATAAAGCTCGATGAAATTGAACCGCTGGCCATGAAATCAGGCAGGCCGCTGAATTTCAGGGATCAATGTGCGGCATTGATCGGTTCGGATATAAATTCAGCCTTGCAGGAGAATTTCACCAAGGAAGATATCCTGGCGGGCCTGGTCTATTCCATTTGCATGAATTATGTGAACCGCGTTAAAGGCAAGCGACCCGTCGGAAAAAAAATATTAATGCAGGGTGGTGTTTGTTATAACAAGGCCATACCTATTGCCATGGCTGCTATTACAGGCAAAGAAATCGTTGTGCCTCCTTACCCGGGATTGATGGGCGCTTTTGGGACAGCGCTAAAGATAAAAGAAGAAATAGAAACCGGTTCGCTCGAAAAAGGACTTTTTAGTTTGAATCAACTGATTGACAGGGAATTTTCGTCAGGCAAGTCCTTCATTTGCAGGGATAAATCAAATGGCTGTGACCGAAAATGTGAAATCAGCACGTTTGCCATTGATGGCAGGAAGTTTTCGTTCGGCGGAGCCTGCAACAAATATTACGACAAAGTAACGCACACCGAAGCCAACTGGCAGAAAAATGACTTTGTTACCCGGCGGATGGACAGAATATTTGCACAAAATGAATTCCCTTGCCTACCTGACCAGGCTAAAACCATCGGATTAAACCTGACTTTTACCGTAAACCGTTTGTTCCCGCTTTACCAGGCCTTTTTTAACTCTTTGGGATTCAAAGTACTATTGCCCGATTATGTGGATGCAAATGGTTTCGAGAACCAGCATTCTTCGTTTTGCTACCCTGTCGAATTAGCTCACGGCCTGTTTTACAACCTGGTGACAAAAGATCCGGACTACATTTTCATTCCCGAACTTTACGAAATGCATGTACCGGGATGCGAGCATCATCCCAAGGATTCGAATGCCACCTGCGTATTTATCAGTAAAGAAGCCAATTACCTGGGCCAGGCATTTAAAAAAAATGACATTGGGAATAAGCTTCTCCACCCCTACCTGAATTTTGCAAAGGGATACCGCCCAGCTCAGCAGAGCTTTATTGACATCGCAAAACAACTTGGTGTAAAAAGTAAAAAGAAAGCTGTTTCTGCTTTCGAACACGCGATAAAACAGCAGGAAGCTGCCGACAGTGATATTTTAAAATCGGGTGAAGATTTTCTGGCAGCTCTCGAAGCTGATCCTTCTGCGGTCGCCATAGTGCTGGTTGGCAGAGACTATAATGCCTTCTCCGGCATCGCCAACAAGGGAATTCCTCAAAAATTCGCTTCCCTAGGATTAACGGTCGTTCCCTATGATATCCTCAACAGTATTGATGAGGACATCAGCAGTTACCAGTCGTGGGAAGCAGGTAAAAAGATACTCCGTGTTGCCAAAACCATCCGGAAACATCCCCAGCTTTTTGCAACTTATATTTCCAATTATTCTTGTGGCCCCGATTCGATACTGGTGCCGCTTTTCCGCGGCATTATGGGCGGCAAGCCTTCGCTCACGCTCGAACTCGACCAGCATACGGCCGATGCAGGCATTAACACACGGATTGATGCTTTCCTGGATGTAGTGCGTAATTACCGGAAATCAGAACACGGGGAACTTTCTCCCGGAAACGGGCATTTTAAACCTGCAAAAATTGTGACGGAGAGAAAGCAATCCTTCTTTATTGATTCAAACGGGAACAAGTTTGATCTTAAGCATCCTGATGTTCAGATAGTTATTCCCTGTATCGGCGATATGGCAGCCGCCTTGTTTGCAGCCAGCCTCCGCAGCCTGGGCTACCACGCGGTGGCCATGCCCGAAATGGATCACGAAATCGTGGCAACCGGCCTGCGGTACACATCGGGCAAGGAGTGCCTGCCCCTTATTCTGCTAACGGGTACGCTGATGAATTACGTGAACAACAATGGACACGAAGGTAAAAAATCGGCATTCTTCAATATAGGCGGCACCAGTGCATGCCGGGTCGCCCAGTATCCTGTTTTCCTGACCAACCTCGTTAATTCACAGCAAATCAAAGATGTTGCAATGTTTACGCTTATGAGCCAGGAAGGATACCTGGGGCTCACAAAAGGTTTCCTGAAACGCTCGATGGAGGCGATCATTATAAATGATGTACTGGAAGATGTCCGTTCGGGAATACTGGCGAATGCGAAAGATCCTGAAAACGGGCTGCAAATTTTCTACACGCAGTTTGAGAAGCTCGTGGATGTTTTCAGCAACAATTATAATATGCTTTTCAGGGAACTGAAACGATTCAGCAAATACATAGGCGAACATGTTCCTTATCGCATACCCGTATCTGAATCAAAATACATAGCACTGACAGGCGAAATTTTTGTGCGCCACAACCAGTTTGCCCACAAACAGCTGAACCACTATTTTGGCAAACACGGTTTTATTTTGAAAGATGCCTATATATCGGAATGGGTAAAATACCTCGACTACGCCTGGCGAAAAGGAGTGGACCGTCCTGATTTCTCACCGGGGGATATACTGAACAGGCTGATACGCGAGCAATACATTACACTGGCTGAGGCAAGGGTACAGAAAATCCTGTCTGAAACCGGTTATTGTAAGATTCATAAAACCAATATAGTAAACGTTGTAAAACACAGCCTTCATGTGTTGCCGCTCGAATCCACCGGCGAGCCGGCTCTTACCCTGGGAACCGCTCTGGCACAAGGGTATGAGGAGTATTGCGGCATTATAAATATAGGCCCGTTCGGCTGCCTTCAAACCCGTATAGGCGAAGCCATTACAGGACCTGAAATGAACCTGGGGAGCAAAAAATCGGTCAAGCAAAACCTGGGAACTCACTACCAGATTCCACCACATTTGAACGAGAAAACGGATATCCCTTTTTTGACCATTGAATGTGATGGAATGGGTTTTCCTCAAATTATTGAAGCGCGGCTCGAGACATTCCTGATGCAGGTGGAAAGGGCTGCCGGGAATATGAAAAAGGGGACACTAAGTCCGTTATAAGTGTTTGATTGAGAATAATATGTAAAATTATTATTCTCTATTCCTTTGCTTTCCTACAAAACAGAATGTTTGTCAGGAATTTTACCGCGCAGGAAGAGTCCTGCGAATTCAGAACGGGTGCATGCAACTGGTATAAGCCTATTTCGGGATTATACAACAGGAATTTCCTTTTTTTTACAGCATTCACATCAGTATCCGTATTCAGGGTAACGCACCCGAAATGTCTGCTTGCTTTTGTAAATTAAACAGGGCGATGTCAATTCGGTAATCCGGTTGAGTGTAAAATGTTTTTACAACATTCAACCAGCAGACTTAACAATTGCTTTTTTTCTGTATTTAATATTGAACATCTAACAATTCCGATGTCATTGATATGAAAAATGCAGTAAATTATTTTATCAGCAATGTAAAAAGTATTATCTTTAGCCTATACTTTGGGGTAAATAACAAGGGTATGGTTTGATTCTGAGAGAAACCACAGCCGCGTAATTTGTAAGCACCAAGGCCAAAACCAAAGGTAAAAATCATTGTCAACCGCCGGGAATATCAGGCGATTTAACGGATATCTTAATGAAAAAACAAAAGAAAAACCTGGACGATCAGGCAGAGCTTCGCTATAAGGTTGAAGATTTGCTAAAAGAGAAATCCATTAACCCTTCCATGGATCAAGCTGTCATCCGCACGGGAGCCGATGCCCTAAAACTGATAAATGAACTGGAAATCAGGCAGATAGAACTTGAAATGAAGATAGATGAACTGGAGCTGGCAAAAAAACAAAATAAGGAATTGAACAAATCCTTGTTCCAGGCAAATCACTCCATCATGTTGCTCATTCATCCTGAAAGCGGTGAAATCAGAGATGCAAATATAGCGGCCTGCAATTTTTATGGCTGGACGAATCCGGAAATGTGTAGCAAAAATATCTCAGAAATAAATCCGATTTCAGAAGCTGAAATCAGGGCAGAAATGCAAAAGGCCAAACAAGAAAATCGGAATCATTTCTTTTTTGAACACCGCCTGGCAAATGGAGAACTTCGCGATGTGGAAGTATACTCAAGTCCAGTTTTAGTTGGCAATTCCACTATGCTGTATTCCATTATACACGATATTACCGAGAGGAAAACCTCGGAAGAAAAACTACGGAGAAGCGAAGAAAAATACCGTAACCTGGTTGAATCGATAAACGATGTGGTTTACGAAATTTCCAGCACAGGCATCATCAACTATGTAAGTCGATCCTCAATACACGTTTTAGGGTACTCACCGGAAGAAGTAATTGGTAAAAACATACTTGATTTTATTCACCCCGACGATCGCCGGATGATAGCCGGTCGCTTGTCATCTCTGAAACTGAAGGATTATAACTTTCTCGAATACAGATATATAAATAAAGCAGGTGATATTCGGTGGGTTCGGTCGTCAACAAATGCTGTTGTTGAAAATGGTATTATCGTAGGGGGAGCAGGTACGGTTACAGACATAACCGCCCGTAAACTGGCAGAGGTTTCACTTTTCGAGAATACAGAAAAATATTCAAAATTATTCGATACATCCCCCTATGCAATCATGGTTACTGATGCTTCTGATGGAAGGATCATCGAGGTAAACAAAGCTTTTACAACATTATCGGGTTACAGCAGAAATGAGGCTCTTTACGACTCGACCATCGGGCTGAACCTGTGGGCAAACCCCGACAACCGCCAGGAAGTGGTAGCTGTACTTACAGAAGGCAAGGAATTTCCTGCCACAGAATTCCTGTTTATTACAAAATACAAAAAAACTATTGTTGGCCTGCTGGCAGCCCAAATCATCCATATAGGTAACAAACCACATATTTTATCGAGTATCGACGATATTACAGTCAGCAAAAAAGCAAACGAAAACCTGCGGTTAAGTGAAGAAAAATACCGAACTATTTTCGAAAGTGTGCGCGATGCTTATTACGAGGCAAGCCTTGAAGGTATCATCCTGGATGTAAGCCCCTCGATCGAAATTATCACGAAAGGGCAATATACCCGCGCTGAACTGATAGGACAGTCACTTGTCAGGTTTTATTCTGATCCCGAAGCAAGGAATTCCTTTTACGCAGAATTACAAAAACATGGATATGTAACTGATTACGAACTGACGTTTATAAATAAGGACGGTTCTTTTGTACCTATTGCCATTTCTTCATCTCTTTCCTTTGATGCAGGCGGAAAGCCCGAAAGAATAATCGGTACTATGCGCGATATTTCCGAACGCAAACAAGCTGAAGAAGCCCTACGCGAAAGCGAGTTGCTTTACAAAACAATAATCAATACTTCGCCCGACAACATAACAATTACCGATTTATCCGGTTTTATACTTCTCTCTTCCCCAAAAGCCCTGCTCATGTTTGGCTATGAGAGTATGGAGCAACTGATAGGTCATAATCTGAACGAGTTTATTGATGCCGGAGACAGGGAACGTGCCACATCCGAAATCATTAAAATGCACCAGGGCATTTTAACCGGCCCGGCTAACTATAAGGCTATACATTCCGATAAAACAATATTCGATATTGAAGTAAATGGCGAGTTGATTAGGGATATTGACGGAACGCCAACAAGAATGGTTTTTGTAGTCCGTGATGTTAGCGAACGCTTAAAAGCCGAACAAATTATAAAGGAAAGCGAGAAAAAATTCCAGGCAATTATCCAATCACAATCCGAAGGCATTGGCGTTGTGAACGAGCACGAAGTTTTTGATTTTGCTAACCTGGCAGCCTCAAAGATTTTTGAAACCGATCAACTGATCGGAGTTTCCTTGTTTGATTTCTTATCGCCAGGCGAAAAAGAACGAATAAACCAGCAAACCCATTCGAGGCAGAACGGAATTTCGAATAATTATGAACTCTGGATAAAGACGCCCAATGGAAATGATAAATATATCAGCGTCAGTTCTTCGCCCCGATTGGATGAAAACGGCAATTATACGGGTGCTTATGGCGTATTTCACGACGTTACCGATCAAAAGCTGGCGCAGGATGAAATAAAAGATAAAACAGCCCTCCTTACCAACCTCATTATCAATCTGGAAGAAGGGATACTGCTCGAAAGTGCAAACCGGAAAATTTTAATGACAAACCAGTTGTTCTGCAATATGTTTGCCATCCCGGCCCCACCTGCAGCTCTTATTGGTGCTGACGGCTCAGGCTCAGCCGAACAAAGCAAAATGCTGTTCCAAAATCCTGACAGTTTCGTTGCAGACATCAATAAAATACTTGCCGATAAAAAAATAATACTCGACTTCGAACTTAAACTTGCTGACGGAAGGTATTTCGAGAGGGATTATATACCAACTTATATAGAAAACAAGTATAGTGGCCATTTATGGAAATACCGCGATATAACTGACCGTAAAGTAACAGAAAACCAGATCAGGCTGAGCGAAGAAAAATTCCGTTCAATAACCGAGCAAACCAGCGACCTTATCGCTATTGCCGATGAAAACGGCATAATAACGTATGCCTCTGCTGCCGCTGAATCTATTTTTCACATCTCGCCCAATGAGATGACAGGCCGCAGCTTCAACAGCTTTGTAGCCGAAACCGATATTACCAGGGCCATTCAGGCTTTCGGTGGCTGTTTGAAGGATGACAGCAGCATAAAAAATGCCGAATTCCGCATGAAACGTGACGATGGCAGTACTTTTATCGGTGAGCTTAACGGCTCAAAATTCCAAGCTGGACCACAACTTGGCACTTTGGTTACCATCCGCGATATTACCGAACGCAAAGGCAATGAAGAAGAATTAATAAAACTATCGAAAGCCGTTGAACAAAGCACTGAAATGGTTTGTATCACCGACCTGGTCGGGAATATTCAATACGCAAACCCAAAAACAGAGGAATTAACCGGTTATGCCCTGCAGGAAATGATCGGCAAAAACCCGCGCATCTTCAGTTCGGGTGAAAAGGCAAGAGAAGAATATCAAATCCTCTGGGATAACCTGAAATCGGGAAAAGAATGGCGTGGGGAATTTCATAATAAAAAGAAAAACGGCGAGCTTTTCTGGTCGGCGGCTTCACTTTCCC
>JBAXBJ010000102.1:0-16226 GCA_037142075.1 Bacteroidota bacterium | reverse complement strand
GAGGTTTCATACCGTCATTACAGTGAAGTATTTTTCAAGTTGATGAAGGCAAAGAATCCTTCAATTATGTTGAATGAAATAATTGAAGGTGGTTTTAGGTATATCTCTGAGGATATTTTGGATTTCATTGATAAATATATTCATGAACAACGTAGATTTATAGTTGATCTGAAACAAGCTAATCCACAATCAAATCCAGAGAATATTGGGATACCACAAATTAAACAAGAAATAGAGAAAGCGGAAATAATTCGCTCTTTGATCGCGTCAAAGCCTTCTTTTATTCAAACTCAACCATTAGATCAGAAATTGGATTCCATACATAACGATACTATACCCACTGTTACCATACCCGACAGGATTTTATTAGAATTAAATTTAATACAGGCAATCTATAAAGCGCAATTTTTTGTTTATGATAGCAATGTATATCCTTATATTTTAAATGCAAAGGGAATTAGTGGAATAGATGGGAGGTACTTAGAAATGTTTGATATTATCTCCAATGTTGAATTACTAAACCTGCATTTTTATAAGCAAGTATTTACCGACCGTTACGAAAATACCACTAATCATGAGTTATTATTCATCCAATTATTTGAGATCCGGGAAAAGGCAATTGTTGTAAGAGATTATTTTAATGAAAACCTAACCGTTAATAATCCCCTTATTAGGGAGTATAATGAAAATAGAGATAAGCTTCCTTTTGAGGAAAGCGCTGACTTGTCTGATTTTCATAGTGCAGTCGTTACCGTTTGTGATTATCACCTGGGTGAAATTTATTTAGGATGCAAGGATATTGAGTTTAATAAAGGCAAAATATATAAGAATTACTCATTTCATTACATGAGTTATAATTTTCTATTTGCCCAATTTTGTGAAGGTTTGATAGCATTTATTGATAAGTTTTCTTTAGCTCAAAAAAGCAAGGTTGAATCTCATTCAGTTTCAAACCCTCCAGCGTCAGAGACGACAGATATTAAAAAACAATATCCTGAAAAATGGTACGCTTTTCTTCACATGATCTTGATAAACTTATCTAACGAGAACCAATTTCTTGATAACACAAAAAAGGGAATAATTGATGTTGGCACAAAAAAATATGGCACCGGTCAGGGCTTTTACCGGGAGATTAAAAATATTGATTTAAACAATATGACAGCATATATCAAGTCTATGCTTCCTAAGGATCGCAAAAAATGGAAATCTATAATTATTGAGTTATCAGGTAATGATGCTGATGTTATTTCTTGGGTAAATAAACAACCCAAATAATCGGGTATTTTACCCATATTATTTTTTATTTATTTGTATATCAATAAGATGCAGCAGGTATAAATACCTGTAAAATATCTTCTTTTTTTATTACATTCTTTTGTAGTTGATTTTAAATTCAATCAACTATGCAAAATATTGTTTTATCACCGGTAGCTATCTCCGACCTTGTAGATATGATAGCAAATGAAGTTGAGAGTAGGTTATCTCATAAACCAATCACAACGTCTTCTCCTCCCCAGCCCCACATCAAAGGCACCCACCAGCTCGCCAAATTCCTCGGAATTTCTGTCTCAAAAGCACAGAAATTAAAGAACGAAGGAATTATCCCATTTTTCCAAAACGAACGTCTCGTCCTTTTCGATCCCGAAAAGGTCCGCGAAGCCATGTCTAACTATAACAAAAGAAAGGGTAAAAAATGAGCCACAAAACACAGAGGGCTGTATCCTCCTGCAAGAGTATCAGCCCCATTCTCAATCATTCATTTCTACAAGGCAAAGATACTCAACCATCTGCTAAAAAGCAAGCAGGTTTTCGCATAATCCGGCAACATTTCGGGCTTAAAAACATCATTCATTCCATTTTATCAAATCAGAAAGTGCAACCCCATGAGTAACGACATCCTAAACAACTCTCATTTCGTTGACGATGAAAACACACAACCATCCGGTCAACCCGAAATATCGGCAAACCTTTCAAAGGTGCTTGCAACCCGCGAAAAACTGAAATTGATAAAAGCTACCGACATCAAATTTTCTGCCCCGGTGCTTAAACAGGCCGAAAACGCTGTAATCTTCCCTCACACCATCAATGTAATACAAGGACAGGCTGGTGTTCACAAAAGCCGTTTGGCTGAGTGTATTTGTGCTGCATTATTAAAACGGCATAGTTGCACCGATGAGTTATTGCAATTCACTCGCCTTAATTTTGAAGCAATCCATACCGTAGTCTATGTCGATACCGAGCGCAATCTTACTGAGCAATTACCTTATGCTTTGCAATCTATTCAGGTAAAAGCTGGGTACGATAAAATAGATCATCCAATAAACTTTGAATACATAAGCCTTTTGGAGATTAACCGAAAGGAGCGATTTACAGCACTCAACGAATACCTCGCCCACATCAAACTTACCACTACCAACCCTCTGTTTATTGTGCTTGATGTTTCAACCGACTGCATCGAGGACTTTAATAAAGTTGACAAGAGTATGGAGTTAATCGATTCCATGAATATGGCTATCAACGAACACAACGTAATTTTCCTTTGCCTTATTCACGAAAATCCGAATAGCATCAAAGGGCGGGGACATTTCGGCACTGAGCTTATGAACAAGGCAAGTACCGTTATCCAGGTTGGTTATGAAAAAGATGCTGCCCAAAACGAAACAGCCATTATCCGTGTCAAATACCTCAAATGCCGCAGCACGGCACGGCATAAGCCGTTTTATATGAGATACAGCGACGAAACCAAAGGCTTGGTATTAGCCGATAATGCCGATGTTTCCGCTGTGATCAATAGCCGCAAGCACAAAGCCAGCGACGAAGATATGATCGACGCAATTGAATTGAATTTAGGCGATGGCTCTTCGATGTCAAGGATCGATTTCCTGGATAAACTATGCAAGGAGTATAGAGCATCACAACGCACTATCGAAACCCGTGTAAAAGACATAATGGAATCAGAACTTGAAATTTTCAACGAAAAAGGGGAATCATGCAAACTTTCCAAAGAAATCCTTGAAAAAACAGTTTACTATAAGCTTACACCTCTCGATACTGCTTAATATCAGCCGTTTGCATGTTTGCAAAATACGTTTGTAAACGTTAACTGCAAACATCCGTTCACGTTTGCAAGTTTGCAAACCCCTATATATGCCTTTGCAATTGCAAACATCAATTGTTGGCCATCAACATGCTTTTACAATTCCATCATGACACCCTCCGAACTCTTCCTTATTTACGTCCGCACCCTTCAGTTTATGAAATTGAGACTTCGCAACCTTGATGAAACTGAAGGGGTGTATATTTCGCAACATGAGATTGAAGAACGATTTTTTCCATTTCCAAAATACCACCGCACAAAAGAACTTCAAAGTCTTATTGATTCCGGAAAATTGCAAATCTCCGAAAGCATCAGCCCAAAATCAGGCCACAAAATGTTTTTATACGAAGTGCTTCTGCCTGGAGCCATGGATATAAAATTGATCAAACCAAAAATTTCAGGTTACGATCCTGACATATTGCAAATAATTGAAAATCTGAAATATGTTTCATTATCACCAGAGAACCCAGAGATACCAATGTACTTTGCCGCATTCTTAAAATACCGGCATAACTATATGGATTTGTTTTTTAACGTCGATGACTTTTCAGGTCGTGTTCATTCACCAGTTACAAGCCTGAGAGGCATCATCCGCGATCACCTGCTAATAGATGGTCAGCCAACAATCGGTATCGATGTAGCCACCATGCAGCCACTATTGTTGGGTAAAGCATTAACGCAGTCAATCGGCCCAAATGAATATTCCACCTGGATCGATTCAGGCCAGGACATATACCTCATCTTTCAGCAAAAAGCCTGTCTTCTCACGCGAAAAGAAGCAAAAAGCTACTTTTTCAAAATAACATTTGGCTGGCCTAACAACAACCTGGCAAACTTATTTGGCAATGCCAACTGGATCACATGGATTAATGAGTACAAAAGCCGGGTCGAACCCCGCAACACCCACAACAAAGGCAAGCTGCACAATAATCTGGCATGGCTCCTTCAATCAACCGAAGTCGCAGTAATGCGCAAAGTCTGGCACAGCCTTATCCTTGCCGGCATCCCATTTCTCACTGTCCACGACGAAGTTATAGTAAAGCAATCCGACCAGCAACAGGCACTAAACATTTTCAGTTCAATCCTCGACAACGAGTTTACCTACTACAAACTCAATTGCACAGGTCCGCCCCAACCAACACCCAATCCCCAAGTCTCCCAATCACCCCTTCCTGCCATCGTGCCTCCGTGCAGTCCTGCCATCGTGCAATCGCCCCTCCCCCCATTATCGCATCAGCACATTAACACATTATCACATTTCCAAATCATCCCACCCCCACCTCCCCCCGACCTCAAACACGATTACTTCGGCCCCGATGGCCTCCTCTATACACATCACCCCGGCTTACCTGATTTATGTTAAACAAATTATTAACCATTCAAATCTCTGATAAACTAACATTTTTAAAATTATCCAATTTGATCACCCTTCAATCCCTTTTCTTCCCTACCTTTGGCTCAAATACTCCTACTCGAATATTTAAATTTTCATCTAATTTGAAATCTTATGTCAGATTCCGTTCTGCCTCTCGGAAGGCTTACTAAAGTTGACCTTCGTTCCTACTGGAAAAAAGAAGATACCGAGTTCACTCCCTGGCTTGCTCAGGAAGAAAATATTCAGCTATTGAGTGAAACAATCGGTATTGAATTGCTTGTTCTCCGACAGGAAGAAAATGTGGGTCCTTTTAGGGCAGACATCCTTTGTAAAGACACGATTTCTGATCACTTCGTTTTAATCGAAAACCAACTCGAAAGAACTGATCATACGCACCTGGGTCAACTTATGACCTATGCTGCTGGTTTAGATGCTGTTACAATTATTTGGATTGCTCAAACTTTTACAGAAGAGCACAGGGCAGCACTTGACTGGCTCAATCGCATTACAGATGATACTTTTAATTTCTTCGGTATCGAAATTGAATTATATAAAATCGGAGATTCTGTCCCCGCCCCAAAATTTAATCTTGTTTCTAATCCGAACGATTGGGCAAAATCTGTACGAAAATCAGCATCATCTCAAAATGTCACCAACTTAAAGTTATTACAGCAGGAATACTGGCAGGCTCTCAAAAAATATATGGAAGACAATAAAAGCCAGATAAAAATGCAAAACCCTTCAGCCCATCATTGGACTAATGTCGCTATCGGTAAAAGTAATTTCGACTTATCCCTTTTAATTAATTCCAGAGAAAATAAATTAAGTCTATGGTTTAGCATATATGGTGACCTCGCTAAAACAAACTTTGATAAACTTTATGAACTGGCTTACCAGAATTCCCTCACTGAAATATCTGAAGATATTATTTGGGATAAGATGGAGAACAAAAAAATGTGCAGTGTTTATTTGAATACATTAGGCGATTTTACAAATAAGCATGACTGGCCTAATCAGTTTGCCTGGTTTAAAGAAAACCTTGAAAAATTCACAAAGTACTTCAAACCAATTCTCAAAAAAATCTAATTATATATAACCTTACTTTCCAAACAAATAATGTCCCTTAAATAGGATTCCCTTCAAATCACAAAATATTTTTTTAGGTTCTCCCCTTTTTTCAAGGGGAGATGTCCGAAGGACAGAGGGGTACTTTTGCAAATAACACCTTACTTGCTTGCCGCTTTTAGCTAAACTACCACTTTAAAAACTTAAAATCACAACATATTTTAATTCTTACCATGTCCGACGATCAAAAAAAACAACTCGAACAACAACTCTGGAACATTGCCAATACCCTTCGCGGCAAGATGGGTGCCGATGAATTCCGCGATTATATCCTGGGATTTATTTTTTATAAATACCTCTCCGAAAGGATGCACCTCTATGCCAATGAGATACTTAAAGAGGACGACATCAAATATGAAGATATCAAAGAAAACACTACCGATGGTGAAGAATACCTCGAAGCCATCAGGGAAGAATCCCTTCTGAAATTAGGGTATTTCCTTAAACCCTCTGAGCTATTCAGCGAAATTGCTAAAAAAGGCAATTCCAATGGTAAAGCAGAAAATGAAAGTACCTTTATCCTTCAGGATCTTACCCAAATACTGAACCACATCGAGCAAAGCACCATGGGTACGGATAGCGAAGATGATTTCAACAAACTATTCGAAGACCTCGATTTAACTTCTTCCAAACTTGGTAAAACCGAATCCGCTAAAAACGAATTGATTGCCAAAGTTTTAGGCCATCTTGATAAAATCGACTTTAAACTGGAAGATACCGATTCCGATGTGCTGGGCGATGCTTACGAGTATCTAATTGGCCAGTTTGCCAGTGGGGCCGGTAAAAAAGCCGGTGAATTTTATACACCGCAGCAAATTTCAACTGTACTGGCCCGTATCGTAACCATGGGCAAGAAAAAACTGAAATCAGTTTACGATCCTACACACGGTTCCGGTTCTCTGCTTTTGCGCATAAAAAAGGAAGTTGACGAAGTTTCTAATTTTTACGGTCAGGAGCTTAACCGCACTACCTATAACCTGGCCCGCATGAATATGATCCTTCATGGAGTACATTACCGACAGTTCGATTTAAAGCAGGAAGACACTCTTGAACATCCTCAGCACTTGGGGATGCAGTTCGAAGCCGTGGTTGCCAATCCGCCTTTTTCTGCACAGTGGAGCGCAAGCCCCTTGCATATGAGCGACGACCGCTTTAGCCAATATGGTAAACTTGCCCCTGCTTCCAAAGCCGACTTTGCCTTTGTGCAGCACATGATTTATCACCTGGCCGATAACGGTACCATGGCAGTAGTGTTACCGCATGGCGTATTGTTTCGCGGAGCTGCCGAAGGTCATATCCGCAAATACCTCATTGAAGACCGCAACTACCTCGATGCCGTTATTGGTTTACCGGCTAATATCTTTTACGGCACATCAATTCCAACATGCATTCTTGTTTTCAAAAAGTGCCGCGAAAATCCTGAAAACATAATGTTCATTGATGCAAGCCAGCATTTCGAGAAAGTTAAAAACCAGAACTTCCTCCGGCCGCAGGATATAGATAAAATAGTATCTGCGTATCACGACCGAAAAACTGAAGATAAGTATAGTTATGTGGCCCCGCTTTCCGAGGTAATTGAAAACGATTATAACCTGAATATCCCGAGGTATGTTGATACTTTTGAAAAAGAGACAGAAATTGACATTGAAAAATTGGCTTATGAACTTGTTGAACTCGACAAACAGATGATTGAAACCGATAAAACCATTGCTGGCTTTTGCCAACAATTAACTATCTCGACTCCTTTTTAAGCTATGGAAAAGCAAAAGAATATACCGGAATTGCGGTTTCCCGAATTTGATGGAGCATGGGAACGAAAAAAAGTAGGTGAAATCGGCATAAATATTATTGATGGAGATAGAGGAACAAACTATCCTAATGGAGATGATTTTTCTAATCATGGTTATTGCCTTTTTTTGAACGCAAAGAATGTGACAAAAAATGGTTTTGTATTTATTGAAAATTCATTTATTACAGAAGCAAAGGATGAAATTTTAAGAAAAGGTAAATTGCAAATATTTGATATTGTGCTTACAACAAGAGGTTCTGTTGGGCATATAGCCTATTATAACAACAATATCTCATTTAAGCATTTAAGGATCAATTCTGGAATGGTTTTGATTAGAACAAATGGCAGTTCAATAAATCCTGATTATTTGTACAAATATTTCAATTCAAATCAATTACAAAATGAAATTTCAAAAATATCTTTTGGGAGTGCCCAACCTCAATTAACTGTTGGCGAAATTTCGAAATTTAAGATTTGCTACCCACATCTTCCCGAACAACAAAAAATCGCTTCCTTCCTCACCGCTGTTGACGCCAAACTCACCCAACTCAAACAAAAAAAAGCCCTCCTGGAGCAATACAAAAAAGGCATAATGCAAAAAATATTCTCCCAGGAAATCCGGTTTAAAGATGAGAATGGGAAGGATTATCCGAAATGGATTGAAATGAAATTGGGCGAAATTTGTACAATTAATACCGGGAAAAAAGATACTCAAAATAAAAATGATTTAGGATTATATCCGTTTTTTGTCCGATCAGATAACATAGAAAGAATTGATACTTACTCTTATGATGGAGAAGCTATTTTGACATCTGGAGATGGAGTTGGTGTTGGAAGAAATTTCCACTATATAAATGGGAAATTCGATTATCATCAACGAGAATATTGTTTGCACAAATTTAGAGCAGAGTATTTCGGGAAATTTATTTTCTATGTCTTTTCCGAAAAATTTTATGATCGAGTGATTAGATTAAGTGCTAAAAACTCTGTTGATTCAATTCGAATGGAAATGATTTCAAAAATGGAAGTCTTTTTCCCATCACTTCCTGAGCAAATTAAAATTGCCAATTTCCTTACTGCCCTCGATGAAAAAATAAACCAGTGCCAGTTACAGTTAGAGAAAACGGTGCTATATAAAAAGGGGTTGCTGCAAAAGATGTTTTGTTAGATAATTGAGGTTCTGTAACATAACATATTAGTTGAATTAGTATGAGAGAAAATAAAAATTTTGTTAAGAATGTTGCAAATGATACTTTTAGTATTACTTTTGTGCCCATATCACCCATATTGCATAACGATATAATTGCTTCTGGGTCATTTTCACAGACAGTTCATACAACTAAAGATAATACACCTCCCATGCCTCTCTTTGATGCACACTTGGGGGGTTTTTTTATTTGATTTTATCCTATGCCTAGAAAAATATTCAACAAAACACCCACAACTTACGATCAGCAGATTAAACTGTTAAGAGATCGGGGCCTGACTATTCCAGACGAACCGAAAGCTCTCAGGTATTTTCAGCAAATCAGCTATTATCGGTTAAGTGCCTACTTTTTGCCTTACCAACAGGTTAAAGACAAGTTTAATGAGGGTGTTGAGTTTGATAACATTCTTGATACTTATAGATTTGACCGCGAATTAAGGATACTTGTATTCGATTGCATTGAGCGCATTGAAATTACCATCCGTGCTCAAATGATTCATATTCTAGCCCACAACTATAAAAGTTCACATTGGCAGGACAATCCAAATGTTTTCAAGGTACCATATAACAATGGACTTGGTGTCCTAATTGACCCTTTTAGTGAATTACAGAAAATTATTAATGCCAGCTGCTCAGCAAATAATCCCGAAGTCTTTATTAAGCATTATAAGGAAAATTATCACACTCCTAAAAACCCACCTTCATGGATGTGCTTGGAATTATTAACAATTGGTGATCTTTCCAGGCTTTATATGGGCTTAAGAAAAAATAGCGATAAACAGGAAATTGCCGCTTTCTTCGGCTTGCACCATACCGTGTTTACATCCTGGTTGCACACGCTTACTTATGTGCGAAATGTTTGTGCGCATCACGCCCGTTTGTGGAATAGAGTTTTTGCCATAAAGCCGGAAGTACTATTATATCCGGAACGTAATTGGATTCATAAATCATACAACAACAATCAACGTACATTTTATTTCTTATGCATTTTAAAATATCTGCTAATGTCAGCCAATCCCAATAATCACCTCACTGTGAAGCTCGACAAACTTTTCTCTAAATATCCTGGCATTCCAATACAGTTCATCGGAATTCCTTCGGATATTGAGGGCGTGATAATGAATTGGAAAGAAGAACCTTTATGGAAATAATGGCTAAAAATATCCACTAATCATCATTTTTTACCACTGTGGAATTTTTGAAACTATTTAGTTCTCTGAAATTAAAATAGATCAATAATGATAAAATCAATGATTACAAATTTGTATAATTAATAGCCAAAAATTATGAAAATCCTGGGATACTCTGAACGTGGTATAATCAACTCAATCATATTTAATATAGGCGATAAAATTCATCTGGTAAAGGACTTGGTTAATTTAATATCTTTTCCAAACAAAATAGATATTGGAGATCCGGATGATTACACTATCCTTTTGGAACAATCTCTCTCTCGCTTTGGTGATTGTGATTTAATTATCATCTTTACATACAACAGTTCGAAGCGAAAAACAGTTTTGTTTTTAGAAGCTAAAGTAAAAACCATTCAAGGTAAATGGAGTCTGGATAAGCATTTTGAATCCTACAATTACTTGCCGGTAAAAAAAGGAAATACATCCAATTTGTTTTCTCAACTTTATTTAAAAAGACTATTAATGGAAGATTACGATCCTGTTCAAAAAAGTGCTATCGATAAATATAACAAGGTGCGTAAAATCGGTAAAAATGATATAGTTCATAAAGCATTCTCCCAGTTCAGTGATGCTACAGATAAATTCTATATTGGAATAATTCCGGCTACCGACCTTGAAATCCATGCATTCCTGGGTAAGCACTTTAAATATAGCTGCCCGTATTATTTTGTTTCATGGAAAAGCATACATGATTTTTGTATCCTGAATAATCTTTCAAAAGTATTAGAAGTGTTTGACCATAATAAAGGTCAGATTTATTAAAACGATTTGCACAAAACTACTCTGATGAATATTTCGCGTGTCGAACAACTTTTAAATGAAACCAGTCGCATTGTTGCTCACCAGAAAGAAAAAGAGATTCTTAAAGGTGAAAAATTCAATGTGTTTACCATCTTGCGGATGGAAAGCAAAGAAAATGCCACCCACTCAGCATTTCTTTGCGAATTATTAAACCCGATCGGTACTCATTTAAAAGGAAATGTTTTTCTTGAGCTCTTTCTTCAGACAATAGGCAATAAAGGCGTTGATCTGTCATCAGTCAAAGTAAAAACAGAACATTATATTGGTCCAAGGAACGATGTGGATAAAACTGGTGGGAGAATTGATATTTACATCTGGGATAAATTTGGCAATTGCATTTCTATCGAAAATAAAATTTATGCTGGTGATCAACCATTTCAGGTACAAAGATATGTCAATCATAACAAAGCCAGGAATAAAGTATTTTATCTTACTCGATATGGGACAGAACCAAGCCCGGCAAGTAAAGGCGATCTTAAATCAGAGTCCGATTTCTTTATCATTTCATATAAAAAGCATATTGCAGAATGGTTGCAACTTTGTATGAAAGAAGCCGTCGATATTCCGATTTTAAGAGAAACCATCAAACAATATTTACTGCTCATCAAAAAAATAACCTTTACAATGAGTCATTCTGAAGAGAAAGAACTATTTGATATTATTTTAAGACATCATGAAGAATCTTCAATAATTGCTGCTAATTTTACATCTGCAGTTGGGAATCTTTTAGAAAAGATCAGACAAACTGTGTTCTTGCAGCTAATAGAAAGACTGAATAATAGCTACAATAATAGGTACAATGTTATGCTTGGAAATGGCATTGACAAACAATACTCAAATATTTGGATTAAAATCAATGGAAAGGAGGAGGAAAAAATTTTCTTTGGTATTCAAAGTTTTGCAGTCAGACCAGATGATTTTATATCTGATTTATATATCGGCATTTTTGTTTTTGAAGGCAGATATTTACCAGAATATGCAGTTTTAGGAGAAAAGAACAGCCCGTGGTGGACTAACATTCATCAATTTTCAAATTTCAAAGATTACAATGTAAAATTGAGCGATTCCAGAACGCTACAGAAACTTAATTCTGATATTGATTTTCAAATAGGCTTTATAGAACATATTGTTAATGAGTCTATTGAGTATTTGAATAATAATTACGAAAAAGTATTACCTTTTCTCAAATAAGTAAAATATAATGACAACCCAGCCCGAACAAATCCTTGAGGACAACCTTATCGCTCAACTCGTTGAACTGGGTTATACCTATATTGCCATTAAAGATGAAAATGACCTCTTTGCCAACTTCAAATCACAACTCGAAAAGCATAACAAAGTCACCCTTTCCGACACAGAGTTTAAACTAATACTTAACCATCTCAACAAGGGCAACGTTTTCGATCGGGCAAAAATACTCAGGGACAAACTGCCGTTGGTCCGTGCCGATAAGTCGGGTTTGGTTTCAACCGTTTACATCGAATTTATCCAGCAGGAACATTGGTGCCAGAACCAGTACCAGGTAACACGCCAGGTTACGCTCGATGGCACTTATAAAAACCGCTTCGATGTAACCATTCTGGTGAACGGTTTGCCATTGGTTCAGATTGAATTAAAAAAACGAGGCCTTGAATTGAAGGAGGCATTTAACCAGATTAACCGCTATCAAAGGCATTCCTTCTGGGCTTCAAACGGCCTGTTCCAGTACATTCAGATATTTGTAATTTCAAACGGTGTCAATACCAAGTATTACGCCAACAACCGCTTCCAGTCCTTCAAGCAAACCTTTTACTGGTCCGATCCGCTAAATCAGCCTATCCGTCAGCTTTCGGACTTTACAAGGGAATTTCTGGAACCGTGCCACATGTCCAAAATGATTACCAAGTACATCGTGTTGCACGAATCCGACAAAATTCTGATGGTATTCCGGCCTTACCAGTATTATGCTACAGAAGCCATAATTGAAAGGGTAAAAACCAGCCATAAAAACGGGTATATCTGGCATACAACCGGATCAGGAAAAACGCTCACATCGTTTAAAGCAAGCCAGATACTTACACAACTGCCCAAAGTACATAAAGTGGTGTTTGTTGTTGATCGTAAGGATCTCGATTACCAGACAGCAAAGGAATTTAACAGTTTCTCCGAAGGTAGTATTGATGGCACCGACAATACCTCTGCACTCGTACGCCAGTTTTCCGACGACACCAAACTAATTGTCACAACCATACAAAAACTCAATTCTGCCATCACTAAAAACTACTTCAGCAGCAGCATGAACCAGTTGAAGGATCAGCGGATTGTTTTCATTTTCGATGAGTGCCACCGCTCACAGTTTGGCGAAACGCATAAACGGATACGTGCTTTTTTCAATAAAGCTCAACTGTTCGGATTTACCGGCACTCCTATCTTTGCCGAAAATGCAGTGAAAAATGAATTGGGTAAACGTACTACGAAGGAACTTTTTGAAGAATGTTTGCACAAATACGTGATTACCGATGCTATCAAAGACGAAAACGTATTGAAATTTTCAGTCGAATACATCGGAAAATACAAACAAAAAGAAGGAGCTAAAACCGAGATTGATATTGAAGTTGAAGGAATTGATACGGATGAACTGCTTAACTCCCCCAAGCGCCTGAATAAAATAACCGATTTCATTCTTGCAAATCACGATCGCAAAACACACAGCCGTAAATTCACAGCATTATTTTGTGTCAGTAGTATCGAAAATCTGATACTTTACTATGAATATTTAAGGAAACGGAAAAACGAAGGAGCGCACAACCTTAAAATAGCAACCATTTTCAGCTACATCGCCAACGAGGACGATAAAGATGCCAATGGTTTTATGCAGGATGATCTTACCCATCTTGCTGCAGATAACGGAATTCCATACGGCACTGGTCAAAACATCCCATCGTATGCAACCATGCACAGCCGCGAAAAACTGGATGAGTTTATTGCCGACTATAATAAAATGTTCACTACCAGTTACTCAACCAGGGACAGTCAAACCTATTACAACTATTACAATGATATTGCCAAACGGGTAAAGAACTGCGAAATAGATATATTGCTGGTTGTAAACATGTATTTAACCGGATTTGATAGCAAGCCGCTGAATACATTGTATGTAGATAAAAACCTGGTATATCATGGTTTGGTTCAGGCTTTTTCACGTACCAACAGGATATTGAACGATCAGAAATCGCAGGGCAATATAGTTTGTTTCCGCAACCTGAAGCAGGCCACAGATGATGCCATAGCCTTGTTCTCAAACAAAGATGCCAAGGACACCATTCTCATTGAACCTTATGAAGTATATGTTCGCAAATTCAGTGCTGCTTATGCTGAGCTATTAACGATAGCTCCCAACCTCAAAAGCATTGATGAATTAAAGAGTGAAGACGATGAAATGGCCTTTATCAAAGCATTCCGCGAAATTATGCGTCTGCGCAATGTGCTTGCCACCTTTGCCGATTTCACCTGGGACGACCTTGCCATGGCCGAGCAACGCTTCAACGACTACAAAAGCAAATACCTGGATTTATTCGACAAAGTAAAAACCAACAACCTGAAGGAAAAAGTGTCCATCCTGAATGATGTCGATTTTGAATTGGAACTTATCCACCGCGACGAGATTAACGTGGCTTATATCCTCCGGCTCCTGGCTAAACTCAAAGATGCTACCGGCGAAGAAAACATCAAACAGAAAAAAGCCATTGTCGATCTCCTTTCCGGAGAAACCACTTTGCGTAGCAAACGCGAGCTTATCGAAAAATTTATCGAAGAGAATCTGCCCCATATCGGGGATGTTGATGATATCCCCTCCGAGTTTGAAAATTATTGGACCGTGGAGCAGCAAAAGGCTTTTGAGGTTATTTGTGCCAGAGAACAGTTAGATCCCATAAAACTACAGGCTATAATCGGAGATTACATTTTCACCGACCGCCTGCCGCTCCCCGACGAAATAGTAAATATCCTGCAAGTAAAGCCCAAACTTCTCGAACGTAGGGCAATTGTTAAACGGGTAATTGATGAGGTTGTGGACTTTGTTAAAACGTTTATGACGGGAATGGTGGCGAGTTAAGTAAAACCGAATCAGCAAATCTTACTTTTTACCTTCAATCGCCCTCATGTCATTTTCTGATTAATGCTATTAATTTTGCTAATTGGGTAATTGCGCTCTTGGTATTTCTGCTTACCATTATCGCGCACCGGGCATCCGCTTCATAAGTTTTTTCCGTGATATAGGTATTTCATATTGCCTATCGGAAAAAACGTTATTCCCGCTAAAGCCCTATTACATCCACCCAACAAAAAACGATTAACCCACAACGATTAACCATTTTCCTTTAACTATTTTCTATTAAGCAATATATTATTATGTTAAATCAAACAACTTATTTGCTATACTGTTTTACTATATTGTAATCGGGCGAGAATATCTTAAACATTATATATAGATTTACCATCTCATTAAGTACATGAATCCGCAAATGAAAGAGGACACTTCAGATTATAGCATATATTTTAAACTCATAGAAGCATATGGAGCCGAAGGATTTGCCGGGATTGATCCGAATGATCCCCTGATGTCTGAGGCTGAAGCAATCATGGATAAGAATGATCAGTTTTTTTATTTCGGTGATCTTATTCTCTTTCAAATCTTGTATACCAGCAAAAGAAGCATGGATATGCTTGGCGTTGAACCTGCCCTGATGAGTCCTTTAACCTTCTACCAGGCATTACACCCTGACGAGTTGAAGAGGGACATCCTGGTAAAGAATCTGTTAATAAAAAGCGCGCATAACCTGTTTTTGGCAGGGAAAGGTCATAAGTTAGTATCAACCAATTTCCTGGTAAAGAATGCCAAAGGAAAATATTTTAATTTATTATCACAGTTTTTTATTTATTACAGTGAGAAACCCTATAAATCTGTTTTTGTATTTATACTCCACACCAATATTGATTGGTTTAAAAAACATAATTATGGCCATCATATTTATATGGGTGAAGATTTATCAAATTTCAGATTTCCTGATGATGAATTGTTGAGCCAGGGCCATGTTTTCTCAAAACGTGAATTTGATATCCTTCAGTTGCTTGAAAAGGGGTATACTACCGAACACATTGCTGAAACATTATTTCTAAGTCCAAATACTATCAAAACACATCGCCGGAACATTCTTCATAAAACAGGAAAGGCAAATATTCCGGAATTAGTCTTTGATCTTAAGGAACATGGACTTTTATAAGAAGGTTCACGTGCTTAAAAATTTTAAAAGCCGATATTACTTTTTCTCAACTTCAGAGGTATGATTTTTCAATCCTAAGAAACATTTAAAAAAATTGAATGTTCTGGTAAATCAGTTCAATATCTTACCTGAGAATATAAAACCAGCTCCAATATCCCTATAAAACAAATTCAATCTCGAATTTGAATTTATAAATTTCCCACGCCCACACACCCAGCCAGTGCCGGATGGCTTCATGTGCTTTTTCCTGTCACGGTATTTGCAGAAAAAGCAAATACACCGAGGCGCGCCAGGAAAAAAGCACACTCCACCACCGGTGCGCGTACTTTACATAATAGGCTCTTATGGTCTTGGTAGAAAGCCCATAAGCCCATTATG
>JBAXBJ010000101.1:0-16437 GCA_037142075.1 Bacteroidota bacterium | reverse complement strand
TAAAAGTTGCCACCTGGTTCTGGCAGTGACTCCAGAAGGTGAAGGCGGCGAGAGGCGGAATACTTACCGCCACAACCGAATGACCCTGCACCATACAACCCTTGCTATTGATCAAAGTAAGAATAACGGTATATGCACCTGAGGTGTCATATTTGTGAACAACATCCGGATTATCAGGAAAACTAATCGTATCAGACGGTGATCCATCTCCAAATGTCCAAATCCATTTCTTAATGTATCCGAAGCCTAATGGGTTACTGCTTAAATCCTTAAATTTCGTATCGTTGTTCAGGCAATTAGGAGTTTCATAACTAAAAAATGCTGTTGGAAGAGGGATGACTTCAACAGGATGTGAAACTGTATAATGGCATCCGTTTGTATCAATAACATTCAGAGTAACATTATAAATTCCATAGGTAGGAAAAACGTGTACCGGGCTGACCGGAGTATTATATAATTCGGATGTACCATCTGCAAAATTCCATTGCCATGTGCTTACCTGATCGATAAAATCGCCGAAAACGGTAAAAAAGGTACTATCGCCAGAGCAGGCACTGTTGGTTTTGAAATCCGTTACCGGTGTGGGGTTCATCACAACGGTAACTGTATCGCCCATCATTGCCTGGCAATTTCCTGTCGGATTGGTTCCCTGGACTTCATACCGGCCTATGTCGGAAAATATACCAAATTGCAAAGGATTCCCGGTACCATTTAATGAAATCCCTGTAGAAATTCCATTCCGTAACAATTCATATGTCATTCCAACCTGTGAATTATTTATACCGATAGCTATTCCGGTATCTCCTTCGCAGTAAAAACCATTATTTGAAGCTGTAACCGAAAATAAATCCGGCAATTGATTTATTTCAATATAGGCGATTCCATGCACTGAATCCGCAGGTGTGTTACAATATTTATCATTGGAGGTCTGAATCCAAAACAGGGTACTTACATCAGGGCTTTCGTAAAAAACAGCAGGAGAATTTAATATACCGTTAACTGTAACAGGGCTTACACCATTTGTATAGGTCACATTCCAGGGGGGTGACCCGGCAAAATCAAATCGTAAAGGAACAGGAACCCCCTCACATTCAGTGGTTGAACCACTGATTGTTGCGGAAGGATCGGGATGGACTGTAAGCAGCAAAGAATCAGATCCAACCAGACCGCTGCAACCTACAAGGCCCAGGATAAGTTTAACATTACTGCTCACATCCAGCGGACCCGGTGTATAAGTTGGGTTAAGTATGGTACGGTTACTAAAACTGCCATCACCACGCGTAATCCACTGAATTGCGCTGTGATACTGTGCAGTTGCACTTAACTGGTAGGGGCGCTGTCCGCAGGTATTATCATCCACACCGGCGTTGCTGACAGGCCGGGGATCAATTTTGAGTTCAACCTGGTCATTCAAAGTAACATCACTGCAATAACCAATTCCATGAAGCCTGAGGTTGAACAGAATGGTCCGGTCGACAGTTGTTGAATCAAGGGCGCCTGTATAATAAACTGGCCTGATCAGGGTTGAATCATTTAGCATTCCATCACCACCCGTAAGACTCCAGCGAACATTTTCCGGTAAATAATTTGTTCCAAGGCCCATCAATTGAAACTGCGTTTCTTTACTGCAAATGTAATCATCGGGACCCGCGTTGATCGATGGATAAGGCGTTATTCTGAAAATCCTGCTATCGCTTACATATTTATTTGAGCAGGTTAAGGTTCCTTTAACTTTGAGCGTAAGCACCACTGAATCATTTGCAAAATCAATATTTCCAGGCAAATAGGTTGGTTCTAAGATTGCCCTGTTATTAAAAACACCATCTCCTGCTGACCAAAGTAGAACGGTAGCGTGAGTTGTGTCGGCACCACCCACAAATACAGGAGCATTTACGCAATAATTCCCATCCGGGCCTGCATCTGCTGTAGGCATAGGATCAATTTTAAGCAAAATGGTTTTTTCGACGATGTTTCCCGAACAGGCGGCTGAACCATAACCGGTTAGTTTAAGAGATACAGTTCCAAGCGTTATATCATTTGTACCCGGTGTATAAACTGGATTCACAATGGTGGGATTACTGAATATTCCGTTTCCGGAAGTCGTCCACCTGATGCTGTCGCAGAATTGCTTGGAACCGTTGAGCGTATAAGTATTGGAAGCACAGATGGTCGAACCCGTACCTGCAGAAACAGAGGGTTCAGGCGAAACCTGCACTGATAAAACATAAGGTGCTATAGCAGAACAGTTAAAACTATTTTTATAGTTTACACTAATTGCTTTTATTCCAGTTGCGATCCATGTAACATTTGTAAAATCATTGCCACTTCCTCCAGATGTTATTGTTCCGCCGGTTGAAACATTCCAGGTATATGTGTTATTTCCGGGTTGGGTTATATAATTATTATCAGTATTGTTGCAAACATAGGTTGGGCCCGTTATAACCGGAACAGGCAAAGGATTTACCGTCACATTATAAACAGTAGGAGAAACGGCAGAACATTGAGATGAATTTGTGTAGTTTACGCTCACATTCTGCGCCCCGGCAGTGTTCCATTTCACTAATATTGAACTTGTTCCGTTACCGGAAGTAATTATACCTCCCGAAGAAACAACCCATGAATAATTTGTATTTCCGGCTTGGGTAGTATAGGAAACATTGGATGTATTTGCACAGAGGACTGTTGCACCGCTTATAGTTGGGGTTGGCAAAGGGTTAACTGTAACATTGAAAACTGTTGCCGAACTGGCTGCACAGGCACTTGCATTCGTGTAATTTACACTCACCGTCTTTGCACCGGGAGTATTCCACATAATTGTGATTGTATTGCTGGTTGAGGTCCCGCCCGAAATTAATGTTCCACCTGCCGAATAACTCCAGGCATAATTAATATTGCCAATTTCGGTCGTATAAACACTGTTAGCCGAATTGGCGCAAACTGATGAGGGCCCTTCGATAGTTGGAGCAGCCAATGAATTTACAGTTACCGGATACACAGTTGCTGCAACTGCAGCACAGCCAAATGAATTCGAGTAATTTACGCTTACATTCCTTGATCCGGGAGTAGTCCAGCTTACTGAAATTGAATTCGTTCCGGCACCTGACGTGATGGTTCCACCGGTAGAAATACTCCAGGTATAATTGCTAAACCCGGCTTGTGTTGTATAAATATTGCCGGTTGTATTAGCGCAAACCGATGCCGGCCCCGAAACGGATGGTACGGGTAAAGAATTTACTGTAACAATATAAACGAAGGGACTTATTGCAGCACATCCATTTACACTTGAATAATTAACACTCACTGTTTTTGAACCGGCTGCATTCCAGGTGACTGTAACAGTATTGCTTGTCGATGTACCGCCCGCCGTGATGGTGCCACCTGCAGAAACCGACCATATATAACTGGCTTGTCCGGCCTGTGTGGAATAAATATTTCCGGCGGCACCTTCACAGACTGACGAAGTCCCTGAAATGGTGGGTGTTGGCAAAGGATTGACTGTAATACTTTTGATTGTTGGTGTTCCGGCAGCACAGGAGTTTGGCCCTGAATAGTTTACGCTCACTGTTTTTACGCCTATTGTTGTCCAGGTAACAGTAACCGAATCGCTGGTACCTGTTCCTCCTGCTGTAATTGTACCGCCGGATGAAACTGTCCAGGAATAATTTGCAAAACCACTTTCGGTTTTATACGTATTCCCTGTCGAATTTAAGCAAACGCTTGATGGCCCGGCAAGGGTTGGTACAGAAACATCATTCACCGTTACCTGAAACTCGGCTGCAGAACTGGCAGTGCAACCAAGAGCATTGGTATAATTTACTTTTATTGTTTTTACACCTGTAGTAGTCCAGGTTATAGTAACTGAATTGCTTGTAGAATTACCACCTGCAGTAATAATTCCCTCCGCAGGAACAGTCCAGACATAAGCTGTCATACTATTTGCAGTGGAGTAGACATTGCCGGGCAAATTAACGCAAGCCGTTGATAAACCTGAAATGACGGGTACAGGCAAGGGGTTTACAACAACGTTAACAATTGCGGCAATTCCTGATGAACAGTACAAAGGTTGCGGACCACTGTATTTTACACTCACTGTCTTCGAACCGGTTGTTGTCCAGGTAACTGTAACGGTATTACTGCCTGACGTTCCACCGTTAGTTATTGTACCACCTGCCGAAACAGTCCATATATAGTCAGTCATACCTGGCTGTGTGGTATAAATATTCCCTGTACTTCCAACACACACGTTTCCGTTTCCTGATAAGGTTGGAGTTGGTGTAGCAAAAACCTCAATGCTTTTCAAGGGAGATTCTGCACCTGGATCGCATTGTGCATTTGTTCCATGGACCGACAAATTCCCGGTAACCACCACCGGGAATGTTAGTGTTATCTGATTCGTGGATGTAGTTTGTGATGATCCATCAGGGAGAGCCCATACATACCCGGTAGCCGAAGGAATAGCAGGCACGGTATAAGTAGCACTCAGTCCCTGGCAAACCTGCCCCGGTCCTGTAATTGCCAGTGCGTCGCCGGGGTTACGGTTAATCACAACCGAAATAGGCACAGTACCTTGTGACAAATAATACCACCAGGAATTTACGGTATGCCAATTCCCAAGATTGGCAGAGGCGCCACCATTTGATGACGCAAATGTCCAGTTGTGACATCCAGTAACCGCAGGCGGATTTGCCGGATAGAGACAACCGTTTGTTGAATTATTGTATCCACCCCAGGTAGATAAATTTGTATCATCCCAAAATATCTTCAGTTTTGTTCCGTCAGGCGGCATTGGGTTTGGCGGGGGACTAACCACATCAACTTTAAACCCTTTATCGTTGCCTTCAACATCGTACAGAGGAAGATTGGTAAGGCTGTTGAGGTAATCTATATCCACAATAATATTCCTGCCATTGCCGATTGTATCTCCAAAGTTATTACTGCCATTCCAGTTTATCTGGTTATTCACATTTGCAATTACGTCCCTGTTGAATGTTATATCTTCACCTGCATCAGAGCCCAATGGCGGACAATCCAAACGCAGGGTTATCATACCGGGTTTATCGACAACCACATTAAAAATAACTGAGCCGTCGCAGCTTGCAGGCAATTGTTGAGTGGCACTTAAAATCTTCCCGAGTTCCCCTATGGGATAAATAGCATCCGGTTCATTGATGAATATTTTATATTTCGGCAAAGCATCAACCCTGTAACTTACTGATTTTCTGTCATTCACCCAATTCCCGGTATTGCCGCAACCTGTTTTATTGCTGTAAATGCTGAACGTGCCCGTTTTCATGGCATCTGCTTCGAATTTTGTAATAATGTGCTCATCAGAATAGATGTAAAAGCTCCCATAAAAACTTCGTGTACTGAAATCGATATTCACCTGCCACGACCTGGACCAAACCCTGCCCGGAATAGGCTGGTATGAGCTTCCTGAAGGCTCTGCAACAGTGATATCAAAATATTGTATAATCATACTCTGTTCAGTGGAAGGGAAAGTAAACTCAATGGAATAATTTCCAATTCCACCCATGCTGGCCGGGTCAACCGTAATTGGAACATAACCTGAGGGATTTATGGTATTTGGCCCGTAATCAGCTTTTGTATAACTGGCAATGTAACCGGTATTCCCTGTAATCGGGAAAGGGAAAGGGCCCATAAGCACACCGTTAGGCTTACGGATATAATACAGATAGGTTGATTGATTGGTGGAAGTTACATCAACACAATTGAGACCAAAATACACTTTTTCGTTTAACGAATTAACCGTAAACATAAGCCGGTATGACGTGTCGGCATTTAACTGTCCGAATTTGGAATACGAATTCTGTTGCGTTGGATCGTTAAAATGCGATAAATACAAGCCACCACTTGCATCCGGCCGCTTCGAAAGAGGAACAAGTTGGGTTGATCCTTCGGCGAGAACAGTTTTGTAGCTTGCAAGCAAGTATAAAAATAATAGTATGTATATCGATCTGAATTTCATTTTTCATTTTTCGATAAATCTCAGCGATCTTTAACCGGCACCATCCGGGAAAAACCCGGTAGACCAATTTTAGTAATGATTGCTGGTCATTATAAAAGAATACAAATTTACAACTTATAATCCTGACCTGTACATAAGAATTACCGGGAGAAAAAAAACAACCGGTTACAGTTTCTTCACAGTATCACCTTCACTCTGAACCTGGCCTTCTTCAATCAGCCAGCGTAAAACAGCAAGTACATCGTTCTCTTTATATCGAGCCAGTTTGCTTACTAATGCGGTGATTGTATGCACACCATCGGTTAAAAAACTACAGATCATTTCTTCAATTTCTTTAAGTTGTGCCTGGTTTAAAGCTCTTCTTCTTCTTTCCAGGCAAACATCACATACTTCGCAATTCACCGGGGTTTTTTCGCCAAAATAGGAAACAAGCATACGGCTGCGGCATTCTGTTTCGGATGTTGCATACCGGATTGTGCTCTCCAGCATGGAAAACGCTTCTTTTTTGCGTTGCGAATAAAAGGTTTTCGAAAGGGAAATATCCTCGTGATTCAAACGCTCGGTATTGAAAATCAATTGAGGTGTATTTTTAGAAGGCAGGTATTCGAGAAGACCCCTTTTCTGCATTTTTAAAAGTATTTCCTTCACTTTTGGCGAATCTATGCCCGACCGGCGTGCAATTTCGTTTTCGCTGATGCGGGTAAAATCGGTGAACACCCCGCTGTATGATCGTAGAACTATTCTCAGGATTTTATCTGCCTCCCCGTTTTCAAGCTGGTACCGGTATAAGTCCTCTTTTGAACAAATAAAAAAAATCCGGGAAGGGCTGTCCCAGGCATCGTTGAGCGTGATGTAGCCGTCTCGTTCTAGAATTTTAAATGCACTGAAAACAGTAACCGGTTTCATGCTATACGAACTGCTGAATTTTTCGAAGTCGAAATCGAAAGAAACGTCTTTGCCTGCTCCCACCGGAAGTTGCAGGAAATTCCCCAATGCCTGGTACACCTGCCTGATCGTTTCGGGCTCGGGCCAGGCCAATTCCAAATGATGCCGGCTATTGACAATATCATGATTATTAAAAAGCATTACCGCGTACGATTTTTCGCCATCCCGCCCCACCCTGCCGGCTTCCTGGTAATAGGCTTCGAGGGTATCCGGCAGATCGAGGTGAATCACCAGTCGGACATCGGGTTTATCAATTCCCATTCCAAAAGCATTGGTTGCCACAATGATACGGGTGCGGTTCTGCATCCAATCGTGCTGCCGTGCAAGCCGGATGGCAGGTTCAAGTCCTGCATGGTAAAAATTGGCAGGTATACCGTTAAAAGTTAATAATTCAGCAATTTCTTTGGTAAGACGGCGATTCCTGACATATATAATCCCGCAACCCTTTACGCCATTGCAAATCCTGAGCAGTTTCTTAATTTTATCATCTTCTCTCGAAACCACATACGCCAGGTTTGAACGGACAAAGCTTTTGCTGAAAACATTATTCTTTCGAAATTCCAGTTTCAGTTGAATATCATCAACTACCCTCGGCACGGCAGTGGCCGTAAGCGCAAGAATGGGAATATCAGGAAAAATATCCTTTACATCGGCAATTCTCAGGTAAGGCGGGCGGAAATCGTAACCCCACTGCGATATGCAGTGCGCTTCATCCACAGCAATCAGCGTAACATTTATTCCCCTAAGCATTTCCCTGAATTTCCTTGTTTCGAGGCGCTCAGGCGACAGGTAAAGGAATTTCGCCCTGCCATCGGCACATTTTTCGAAGGCCATTTCAATTTCGCGGGGGTGCATGCCCGAATGCATTTCAACTGCCACGATTCCATGCTTCTTCAGGTTCTCAACCTGGTCGGTCATCAATGCAATGAGTGGCGTAACAACAAGGCATAGGCCATCTTTACACAGAGCCGGAACCTGAAAACAAATCGATTTTCCGCCGCCTGTCGGCAACAAAGCCAGCGTATCGTTTCCCTGCAAAACGGAATTGATGATATCCTCCTGAAGAGGCCGAAACGAATCGAATCCCCAATACTCCTTTAATATTTTGTGTGGTGAGGATATCATTGGAAATTAGTTAATAGTTTGATAGGAAATTAGTAGGCAGTGTATCTATCTAATTTAACAGTAGCAGGATTTATTGCGCTTCCAAAATTAGTGTAAAACATCAAAAAGCTCAGACTAATGTTTATAATTCGCAAAGAGAACTAACTTTGCTGAATGAAAATCTACCTGGTAGGATATATGGGGAGCGGCAAAAGCACTCTGGGGTGTGATCTTGCTAAAGCAACGGGGTTTTCGTGGGTTGACCTGGATACTGAATTTGAGCTAAAATACAAGATCAGCATTCCCGATTTTTTTGCCAAATATGGTGAACCCGCATTCAGGGAACTGGAGCATAAATTGTTGAAAGACATCTCTTTAATGTCCAAAATTATTGTGTCAACAGGAGGAGGAACACCTTGCTTTTTCGGCAGTATGGATTTTATGAACCAAAACGGCCTGACCATCTACCTGGAAGCAACTCCCGATTTACTCCTGTCCAGAATTAAACCTTTGTCAAGGAAAAGACCGCTTTTTCAGCAAATGAAAGGGAAACATTCCCTGCAGAACCTTTCACAGCATCTCGAAAGTCGTCTGGTGTTTTACAAACAGGCAAAAATTACTATTGATGCCGCAAAACCTGATATTGCGGAAGTGAAGAACTTAATCCTGAATTATACCGGTACTATTTCCGTCTTGTAAGTAAGACCACGTTTTCAACATGGTGGGTGTGTGGAAACATGTCAACTGGTTGCACGGCTGTAACCTCGTATTTTTCAGTCATCAGGGCAATATCGCGGGCCTGGGTAGCTGTATTGCAACTCACATACACTACCTTTTCCGGTTCGATCTGAAGTATTTGTTTTACCACATTTTCGTGCATTCCGCTGCGCGGAGGATCGGTAATAATTACATCCGGGCGGCCATTTTGAAGCACGAAATCAGCATTTAAAACTTTGGCCAGGTCGCCGGCAAAAAAGGTTGTATTCTCTATCTGGTTCAATTCCGAATTAGTATGTGCATCATCAATGGCTGACGGAACATACTCCACTCCTACTGATTTTTTAACATAAGGAGCTACAAAATTGGTGATAGTCCCTGTGCCGCAATACAAATCGTAAACAAGTTCATCACCCTTAAAATCGGCCAGTTTAAAAGCTGTTTTGTATAAATAATACGCTTGCAGCGGGTTGGTCTGGTAAAATGAAACCGGCCCGATTCGGAATTGCAGTTTTTTACCTCCTGGCACAGGAGCGTCCATAGCCTCGGTAATAAAAGGCTCGCCTTTCCATATCAGCATTTCCTGGTCGGTAATAACATCATTCTGCTTGGTGTTTACCACATAAATCAACGAAGTGATCTGTGGGAAACTTTCAGCTATAAACGTCATTAACTGGGTGATCTCCTCCCTGGCATTGTAAGCAAAAACCACGATGACCATCCAATCGCCGGCAAGGGTATTCCTGATCAGCAGGTTGCGCATAAATCCTTCGTGGCTGCGTGGATTGTAGAAACTCCAGCCTTTTTGTAAAGTAAAATCGCGCACGGCCAGGCGAATGGCATTGGAAGGTTCCGGCTGATGGTAACAATGTTTTATATCAAGTACACGATCGAAAAGCGTTGGAATATGAAAACCCAGGCCATTGGACTGCCGCTCATCGTCAGGCAAAGCCATGTCATCAGCATTCAGCCATCTTCGGTCGGAAAATGTATATTCCAGTTTATTCCTGTACCCGGTTTCGAGTGGTGAAGCCAAAATAGGCAAAATTTCAGGGAAACTAAATTTGCCTATTCGCGTAAAATGATCGTCTATCTGTTTTTGCTTGTATTTCAGCTGCTGTTCATACGAAATGTTTTGCCAGCGGCACCCGCCACAGGTTCCGAAGTGTTCGCAAAAAGGCTCTACCCTCAGTTCGCTGTAATGATGAAATTTTACGACTTTCCCTTCGCAGTAACTCTTTCGCTTCGAAATCACCTGTATATCAACCACATCGCCCGGCACGCAGAAAGGGACAAAAACAACAAGGTCGTTTACACGTGCCACAGCTTTGCCTTCGGCTCCGGCATCAAGAATGGTAACATTTTCAAAAAAAGGCAATTGGTGACGGGGCATATGAGGGATTTTAGTTTGTGGATTGCGGATTGCGGATTGTGGATTGCGGATTGTGGATTGCGGATTGCGGATTGCGGATTGCGGATTTACGATTTACGATTTACGATTTTCCATTAACGATTAACGATTTTCCATTAACGATTAACCATTTTCTATTAACTATTAACTTTTAACCTACCGACTGCAAAGGTACAACGAATGAATTTAGGGATAAGATAGCCGGAACATCAATTTTGCATTTCCCTCTAATCGCTAAATCTGAAAAGAATCTGCCTTTTCAAACCATTGCTTTCGTAACTTTGGGCAGAATTTTACACTGTATGATAAAAATATTTTCATCGGAACAAGTCAGACGGACTGACGCATATACCATTCAGAATGAACCTGTTTCGTCCATTGATTTGATGGAGCGTGCCGCCAGTGCCTGTGTTGATTGGATGAACGATTTTACGGAAATGAGCAGTAAAAACGTGTTCGTATTTTGTGGTCCGGGAAATAATGGAGGCGACGGCTTAGCAATTGCACGCCTGCTTCACGAAAAACTGGTTCCGGTTATTGTATATATCCCTGATTTGCCGACAAAGTACTCCGAAGATTTTTCAGTAAATCTGAAACGAGCTGAAATTCTGGGATTAGACATAAAATTATATCAATCCTTCCGCACTGCATTAATACCTGAAAACCTAATCATTGTTGATTCCTTGTTTGGATCCGGCCTGTCAAAACCGCTGGAAGGTGAATACAGGGAAATCGTTGAAATGATAAATAAGAGTAATGGCATCAAAATATCCATAGATATTCCTTCGGGCTTATATGCCGATAAGCCCGCCAATACAGCAAACGATGCAATAATAAAAGCCGATTATACCCTGAGTTTCCAGTTCCCTAAACTCGCATTCCTTTTTCCTGAAAATGAATATTTTACAGGCAACTTGCATATTTTACCCATTGGGCTTCACCCCGATTTTACCAAAAGTGAAGCCTGTAAAAATTACTTGATTGAATATGAAGATGTGAAGGGTTTATTGAAACCCCGTGCCCGTTTTTCGCATAAGGGCACCTTTGGACATGCCTTACTGATTGGCGGCAGCAAAGGAAAAATTGGCGCTTCGGTGCTGATGAGTAAATCCTGTTTGCATTCTGGCGCAGGACTCGTCACAGCACATGTGCCGGGTTGCGGCTACCAGATAATTCAGACGGCGGTGCCCGAAGCAATGGTTTCAGTTGATGCTGATGATATTGAATGCACACAATTGCCTAAGCTTGATCCTTATTCATCCATCGGTGTTGGCCCAGGACTGGGAACGGGAAAAAATACTGCCTCCTTATTGAAACGCATCATCCAGGAATCTACAGTACCTCTTGTTATAGATGCCGATGCACTGAATATTTTATCCGATAACCCTACCTGGATGGCGTTTTTGCCCAAAGGCACGGTGCTGACACCTCATCCCGGAGAGTTTGCCCGTTTGACAGGAAAAACTTCAAACAGTTTCGACCGCCTCGAAATTTTACGATCACTCTGTATAAAGTTCGGTTTAAATATAGTATTAAAAGGAGCAAATACGGTAATTTGCTCGCCTTTGGGAAACTGTTACTTTAATCCCACAGGAAATCCCGGAATGGCAACCGGTGGCAGTGGCGATGTACTTACCGGATTACTCACCGGTTTGTTGGCGCAAGGGTATAACCCGACAGAAGCCTGCATACTTGGCGTTTATATTCATGGACTTGCCGGTGATATTGCGGCAGAAAAATCAGGTTATGAAGCACTTACGGCAGGAGATATTTCGTCAAACATAGGAAAAGCGTTTATGGAATTATATTGAGAAGACGCAGGAAGTCGGAATTTTTATTCTTTTGTAGCTAATCAGTTGGTCTAAAGTAATGAAAAACAAATATATGCCACAGATTTCGCAGATTTCGCAGAAAATTATCCATCAGTTTTAATTGAAATTAATTAAAAAACTGCTAAAGACAGTTTAAAATCTGTGTAATCCGTGTAATCTGTGGCAAAAATGTATTTTGATCAGACTGATTAGTTACATTCTTGTTTTTGATTTTCCATAACCAATTCCTTTCAGCGGATCTCCACCCATTCAGATACATGAATTAATAAGCCAAAATATTTATAATGACATTCAAATCGCAAAATACAGCCGAGAAATCCACACACCAAAACCAGTTTAAGGTAACTGAAGAATCCGGCCTGTTGAAGTACTTGCTCTTATGCATGCCGGGGAAAAGCAGGAACAACGTCAAATCGTTGTTGGGATACCGCCAGGTTTCGGTAAATAATCATATTGAAACTCATTTCGATTTTCAAGTGAAACCAGGCGATGAAGTTTCGTTAAACAAAGAAAGAGCCGAAGAAGAAGTGCATTGCAGGGGATTTCGGATACTACATGAGGATTCGTCGGTTGTTGTTATCGATAAAGACGCCGGACTGCTGACGATGGCTACTGATACGGAGAACTTTCATACGGCGTACAGCATATTGAGCAGGCGCGTGAAACGTAAAAACCCGGACGAAAGAATTTTTATTGTTCACAGGCTCGATCGCGACACTTCCGGAGTTATGATGTTTGCTAAAAGCGAAAATGTACAATCGATACTGCAAAGAGACTGGCACCAGAATGTCTCCGAACGAACCTACATTGCTGTGGTTGAAGGAAAAGTGGAAAACAAACAAGGCACAATAAGATCATTTTTAAAAGAAAACAAGGCACTGGTTATGTATTCGACACGGGATCCGGAAAACGGGGATGAGGCAATTACGCATTATAAAGTACTGAAACAGAATAATGACTATTCGTTACTCGAAATTGAACTTGAAACAGGCCGGAAAAACCAGATACGTGTGCATATGAAAGATATTGGCCACTGTGTGGTGGGCGACGAAAAATATGGATCAAAACAAAACCCTTTAGGGCGGATGGGGCTTCATGCAAAAATTCTTGCTTTTCAGCACCCTGTCACAGGAAAAACAGTACGCTTCGAAACTCCCGTTCCTGCAAAGTTTGCCAGGTTGTTTGATTGAAAATAACTGCAATCTTGCAGTCCATAAAATTATTTATAACAGCACTTTAAATCAATACTTGATGGTGCATTGTTATGCTGCACTTTATAAATTTTGAGACTTATATCTGGTATGTCAAGTGCCCTATTTACCAATATATTCATCCATTACTTTCAGATAATCAATCACATGCAATGGTTTTGTTAAATATTTCCTGGCTCCGGCCTCAATCAGCTTTTCAACCTGGTGATGCATGGCATCAGCACTGATAATTACAACCGGCATGGAACATGTAACTGCATTTCCCTTCAGGAGTTCTAATACCCGGCTTCCATGAATATCGGGTAAATCAAGATCCAGCAGTATTAAATCCGGATTGTATTTAATTGCCAGTGAAACAGCCTGTTCGCCATATTTGTTGGAAATTAACCTGATATTTGTCCGTTGCGTAGCAACTATCTGCTCAACCAGCTCAATATTGGAAGTATTATCCTCGATATACAAAATGGTACCGCTGATTACGGGCTCACTAAGTTCATCCGGTTTATTCCCGCTTAGCTGTTCTATCCGGTCATTGTTTTGCGGCACACTCTCTGCCTGTGGCAGTTCAATCCAGAAAGTGCTTCCTTCTCCTGGAACACTTTCCAATCCTATATTCCCGCCCATTACATCCATTAACTTTTTCACCACGGCCAGCCCGAGACCGGTGCCTTCTGTTTCAGTTTTTTCAGCTCCTATCCTCTCGAATGGGAAGAAGAGCTTGCTTATTTGTTCAGCTTTAATTCCAATTCCCGTATCAACGACTGAGATTCTTATCCAGGAAATTCCGCGGGAATCTGTTGATTGTACTTCAGTTATAATTTTAACTCTACCATTCTCACAATTGTATTTTACAGCATTTGTAATTAAGTTGAGTAAAACCTGTTTTAAGCGCTGATTATCGGCTAAAACAAAAAGCTGGTTTGCAGGCGAATCAGTAAACTCAACATCCAGATTCAGTTTGGTTGCCAATGGAAGTGTAATATCAAGAATTTCCAGGATTACATTACTTAACTTTACCGGTTCTATCGAAAGCGATATCTGGCCTGCTTCAATACGGGATATGTCGAGTACTTCATTTATAAGACCTAGCAGGTGTTTCCCGCTTTTCAAAATATGACTAACCCCTTTCCGCTGAGCCGGGTTCAGTTCACCCATTTCAATCAGTTGAGCAAAGCCAAGAATTGAATTCATTGGTGTGCGCAGTTCGTGGCTCATTCGCGACAGGAACTCCGTTTTGGCATGATTGGCTTTTTCCGCTTCGTTTCGGGCTTCATTAATTTTCTCCATCGATTGCTTTCGTTCGGTTATGTCGAAAAAAGTAACCACGGCACCGTCAATTTTTTCATTAATAAGAATCGGGACCGACCAGTATTCAGCCGGGAAACTCGTGCCATCGGGCCGCCACAGCACTTCGGTGTCAACGTGAGTGCCATTCCCTTCGAGGAAAGCTTTGTAAATACGGCAGTCGTTAACATCAAAACTACTTCCATCGCTATGGGAGTGGTGAATAAGGTCGTGCATATTTTTACCAAACAACTGGTCGTGGCTTGTAACCCCAAGGAGTTGAAGGCATGCTTTGTTCGAAAAGGTGCAGTTACCCTTCATATCGAGTCCATAAATACCTTCGGCTGTAGAATTGAGTAAAATACGGAAGCGCTCTTCGCTTTCCCGAAGTTCAGCCGTTAATTGGCCGGCAATTTGATGCACTTTGTCGCGCAGATTAAACAAGGAAAGCGATAGAACAAACAGTAAGAAACTTATTGTTATACCGGTTACCATAATGATAACGACTTTATTGCTGACCGATGCTCTTTCGTGGGTTTGTGTGAAATACAGTATCCATTTCTTCCCGTTAAAATTAACAGGCATTGAAACGGTGCGTAAAGGTGAATTATCGTTTTTCACTGAATCGTCGTACTGACTGTTGTATAAGAGAGACTTTTGGGAAAGACTGTCTTCATAAACCTGTAAATGGATGCGATCCATTTGAATCATATCCCAGCGCCCTAAAATACCTTGCATTAAATCATTTATCCGGTAAGGGCTGTAAACCCATCCTTTAATAGCGGCACGACGTTGTTCAATCGTATTAACCGGCATTGTATTGCTGTAAACCGGTACATACATCAGCGCACCAAACTGAATATCTTTATTGGTTTCCTGCACCAGGGTTACTTTTCCTGAGAGTATAGCCATGTCCGAATCGCGGCTTTGTTCCATCGCTTTCCGCCTGACCGGTTCTGAAAACATATCATATCCAAAAGCACGAAGGTTACGATCTGTAAAGGGTTCAATGAAAATTATGGAGGTATAAACACTTCTGTTGCCGGCTGGTTTTACTGTATATTCCGAAAATCCTTCGTGGCGAATTTGTGAAATATGTTGTTTCAGCTGACTGCCTGCTATAACTGTTGAATACCCGACTCCCTGTATTCCAGGCAAATTCTTTTGAATTTTAATCCGTTCAATAAATTTTTGCCAGTCCTGGCGGGTTATCGTATCGCCTGTGGCAAACAAGGCTGTGCCGGAGCGTAAAAGAAGTGCATACGAATGCAGGCGGATCGAAATTTTCGTCCTTATTTCGTTGCATACCAGTGTTAATTCTTTTTTGTCTTTTGCCGATTCTTCCCTGTCTGCATAAATTGCTATGGCAATTGTAAATATCAATCCGGCTACCAGGATAATAAAAGACTTCCAGGCATGACGGTAAAGGACTTTAAAAAAAAACAAGCTGTATTCAAAAACTGTTGATTTCATAATGAGAGCGTAGTTTGTCGTGTAATTTTTGAGTTCTTGTCAGATAAAATATTCAAGGTATGTTCATCGCTGATCATTTATTTTTTTACTCATACTTTACCATCCATGTTCCGTCTATCACTTATTATGAAGTGCCTTCCCCCGAATCCGGAAATGCAATTCATGAATCTCAATTTCATCTTCTCATTGCTTTCTTTATTCCCCCCTATTCACTATTCACTATTCACTATTCACTATTCACCATTCACCATTCACCATTCACTTTTCACTATTCACCATTCACCATTCACTATTCACTAAACCAACCTCTCTCTCGATGTCATCCCCGTCTTATCATAAAGTTTATTGTTCATAAGACTTGCCCTTGTAACAGTCAGCTCACCCCATCTGTCATTTATTTCATCCACGGCTTTCAGGGCTTTTTTTTGATTCTCAAATGTTTCAATAAGACTTATCTGGCCGTTATCTTTCATA
>JBAXBJ010000100.1:0-16490 GCA_037142075.1 Bacteroidota bacterium | reverse complement strand
CCAAAGTCCCGTCAGGGACGAGATAGAAATTAGCATGTAATGAGTTAGTTACGTTAGCATTTGTAATATGAATTGGGGAAGTTATTTTGACATCTTTACTTACAATAACAAGCATGAGATTTTAATAAAAACTGATTACAAACATTGATAGTTGACTTTCGGTTAATCTGTATCAGAATTTTGAATGTCGAGTTTGGTTATTTTGACCGGAATTTTGATTGTAAACAATGCACCTCCGTTCTGGCGGTTTTCGGCTGTAATAGTTCCCTGGTGAGCTTCGACAAATCCTTTTACAATGGACAGCCCCAAGCCGGTTCCTCCGGCCTTGGCATCTTTACCGCGATGGAATTTATTAAAGGCGGACGACAACTCCGATTCAGGAAACCCTTTTCCCCTATCCATTACCTGTATGGTAAGCAGGCTGTTGTCATAAAAGAATTTAATCCGGATGGTGCTTCCTTCCGGGGCATTCTGGGTTGCATTCAGAACCAGGTTATTCAGAACCTGTTCAATAAGCCCAAAGTCCAGCATTACCAATGGCATATCGGCAGGTATTACTTTCGATATTTTAAATTGTTTCAATTCTTGATGCAAAGTATCTATAACTTTATTAGCCAGGTCATTAACATCGCACCAATCGGGGCGTAAACTAATACGGCCAGATTCGAGACGCGACATATTCAATAGATTTTCGATTAGCCGGTTTAGCCTTACGGTAGCAATATTGATTTCGGAATAAAGTATTTGCCTGGTTTCTTCCGGATAGGTCTGCGACATTAACGTTTCTGAAGCTCCCATAATAGTAGATACCGGGATACGGAATTCATGCGAAATGGAATTAAACAGGGTTTTATAGAGCTTGTCGGATTCATTTAAAAGATACGCTTGTTTGGCGCTGTTACGCAGGAACTCACGCTCGTATTTAGCTGAAATCTGTGAAATAACCGCTTCCCAGAATTGCTCTTCTCCCTGTGTAAAAAAAGCTGGAAGTTCAACCGCAATAACACCCATATTGCCACTATTTCCAGCCAGGGGGAAAAAAGTCTTATCTCCTGAAGGCAAGGTATCCGTATATTTACCCGCTTTTGTTGAATGCTTGTATACCCATGCTGCAACACTCAAGTCATTTTCTGTCAGCTGAATTAAAGTGTTATTCTCTGTTTGAGTGCCAAGTTGATCCAATTCATTCTTTATAAGGATGACACAATCGAGCTTGAAATATTTCTGAACATATTTAACAGCAATTTTTGAGACTTCCTGAGTGCCTGAAGCGGTTGTTAAATCTCTTGCTAATTGATATAATGCATGGGTGCGCTCCTCGCGGATCCTGATTTTTTTCTCCTGGCTCCTGATTCTGGAAGTTAATATCCCATTCAAAAGGGCAATGATAAAAAACATCAGCAACATCATTGTATCCTCCAACTCCCCTATATGCAAGGTAAACTGGGGAGGAATAAAAAAATAATCCCAGATAAGCGCACTCATCGAAGCTGCAAGTAAAATAGGTCCTGTGCCATAAAAGATTGCAAGAATGGAGATAAGGAATAACAAACCAAATGAAACAACCTGGTAGCCGGCAAAATCTTTAATAAAATAAAAGGCAACAGACGAAAGAATGACTAAAAGCGAGGAAATGAGATATTGCCATATATTTGACGTAAAAGACGGGATCGAAACCCTTTCTTTAAAGCGGTCTTTTGCCTGGCTATCCGAACCTAGGATATATACATCAATATTGCCACTGTATCGGATCAGCCGGTTAACAAAGTTGCCCAGCCTCAGCAGGGAAATTAAATTACGGACCCGGGGCTTTCCAACAATGATATGCGTTACATTCTCCTTCTGAGCAAAATCAACAACTGCTTTTACTATATCATAATTTGTGATGATCCTGAACTTAATACCAAGTTGCTTTGCGAGGTTTATATTTTTATCGAGTTGCTCCCTCTCCTTTGGAGTAAGCTTATGCATGGTTTCGACATAAACTGCCTGGATTACAGCACCCATCGAATAGGATAAATTCTTCGCCCATCGCAATAACCTGGTTGACTGCTGACTATAGTCAATTGCCACCAGCAGGTGTAAGCCTGATTTCCATGGTCCACGGATGCGCTTGAGTTGCATATAGTCATGTAACTGCCTGTCAACCCTATCAGCAACAATGCGTAAAGCCATTTCGCGCAGAGCCGTGATATTCCCTTTCCTGAAGAAATTCTCAATAGCTTCCTTTGATCGTTCGGGCGTATAAACTTTGCCTTCGGAAAGCCGTTGAAGTAGCTCAACCGGGGTAAGATCAACCAGTTCAACTTCATCCGCATTCTCAAATATCTCATCGGGCAGTGTTTCGCGTACTACAATGCCTGTGATCTGAGCGACAGTATCGGAGCGACTTTCGAGATGCTGTACGTTAACTGTCGAGTAAACATTGATGCCATTTTCCAGAATCTCGAGAACATCCTGGTAGCGTTTCGTGTGACGGCTTCCGGGGGCATTGGTATGTGCCAGCTCATCTACCAGGACAACTTCTGGTTTCCGGGCAATGATGGCATCCAAATCCATCTCCTGCAAGGAGGTAGATTTGTAATCATAGCTTCGGCGGGGAATCATTTCAAAGCCTTCAACCAGGCTGGCAGTTTCTTTCCGCTTATGTGTCTCAACATAGCCTATGATTATATCACGGCCTTTTATCTTTTCGGAATGAGCCGTCTGAAGCATGGTATAGGTTTTACCAACACCGGCGCACATACCGAAAAATATTTTCAGCTTACCGAGTTTGCCCTTTTCTTCTTCAACTTTTAAGGAAGCAAGGAGTTCATCCGGATCGGGCCTGTTATCGTTGATACCGTTCATTTTATTTTATCAGTCTCTAAATTTAGCAATAATACGTTAATCCTCGTTTCGCCAAGACATAAAAACTGGGGTGGTTCGGTCAGGGCTGTAACTCTGTGCAGTAATTCATTTTTTTGAACAGTAGTAAAATTACGGGCTTTTGCGATCCGATCGACTTGTTGCAAAGCTGCTTGCGGAGAAATATGCGGATCAAGGCCGCTTGCTGATGCAAAAAGCATTTCTGAAGGGATTTCCGTGAGGCTATCAAGTTGATTAAAAGAAATAAAGTGATTTTTTCGTTCCTGAACAAGCTTCTTCAACTTCGAATTGGTCAGGCAATAGTTTGAACCGCCGGATGACAACGCATTATATGAAACAGCTGAGGGACGTGAAGAAAAGTAAATAGTCGTATCAAATTGCTGACCAATAAGTTCACTTCCAATCTTTCCTTTGTCATTACTGATAATACTGCCATTAGCTTTTGAAGGAAAAGCAACCTGTGCTATTCCTGTTATCAGCAAGGGGTAAACAATGCCTGTAAGAACGGTAAGAAACAGGAACATTTTAAATGATATGAGGAGAGTCTTCATCGTGTCTATTTTACATATTAATCAGTAAATCAATGAGTTTAATGCCTGCAAAAGGAGCAATGATGCCGCCTAAACCAAAAATGAAAAGATTCCGGATTAACGCTGTACTGGCTGAAACCGGACGGTAGCGGACACCCTTTAATGCTAATGGAACAAGCAGAATAATGATGATTGCATTAAAGATCACTGCGCTCAGAATGGCACTTTGGGGTGAATCCAGGTTCATTATATTCAGTGCCGAAAGTGGCCCGATCCCATTTTTACCGGAATAAAGCGATAAGGCAATCGCCGGTATAATGGCGAAATACTTGGCAACATCGTTGGCAATACTGAAAGTGGTGAGTGAACCCCGTGTCATGAGCAGTTGTTTGCCAACTTCGACCACTTCAATTAATTTGGTAGGATTGCTGTCGAGGTCAACCATGTTACCGGCTTCACGGGCTGCCTGGGTACCGGAGTTCATAGCGATACCAATATCAGCTTGTGCGAGTGCCGGAGCGTCATTGGTACCATCGCCAATCATACCTACCAAATGACCCTTAGCCTGTTCTTCACGAATACGGCGTAATTTATCTTCAGGCGTAGCTTCAGCCATAAAATCGTCAACACCGGCCTCGGCAGCTATGGCTGCAGCGGTCAAAGGATTATCGCCGGTAATCATTACGGTCCTGATGCCCATTTTACGTAATTCGGCAAAGCGTTGTTTTATTCCTCCTTTTACAATGTCCTTTAGATGTATTACTCCCAGTATTTTGTTATCTTCGGCTACTATCAGGGGTGTTGCTCCCTGTCGTGCCAATCCGGAAACAATATCCTGGACCTTTTGTGGATAGAATCCATTATTGTTTTGTACAAAAGAACTTATGGCTTCGGAAGCTCCTTTACGGATCTGGTGAATTTCGCCATCATTTGTTTTGAAATTAACCCCACTCATTCGGGATTGTGCCGTAAATGGTATAAAAGTGGCATTCAATTCATGCACTTCACGTCCGCGTATACCAAATTTTTCTTTTGCTAAAACAACAATAGAACGACCTTCGGGAGTTTCATCTGATAAAGATGAAAACTGGGCGGCATCGGCAAGTTCTTCAACAGTTACCCCTTCGGCAGGGATAAAGTCGGTTGCCATTCGGTTGCCCAGGGTAATTGTTCCGGTTTTATCAAGTAAGAGCACATCCACATCACCGGCTGCTTCAATTGCCCTTCCACTTGTCGCAATAACATTCCTCTGTAAAAGCCTGTCCATCCCGCTTATTCCGATAGCGCTCAGCAAACCACCGATGGTGGTAGGAATGAGGCAAACCAAGAGAGCAATAAGAACAGGAATACTCAGGTTTTGCGAAGCCGGTAAACCTGAGGCAGAAAGGCTGTAAGCAAAAAAAGCCGGAAGCGTGACCACCGCTAACAGAAAAATAATTGACAAACCTGAAAGCAGGATAGAAAGAGCAATTTCATTTGGCGTTTTCTGGCGCTTTGCGCCTTCAACCAACGCAATCATTCTATCCATGAAGGTGTTACCAGAATCGGATGTAATCCGGATTAAAATCCGGTCGCTGATTACTTTTGTGCCGCCGGTCACTGCTGACCGGTCGCCACCGCTTTCACGAATCACCGGGGCAGATTCGCCTGTAATGGCGGATTCATCCACGCTGGCAATACCTTCAATCACCTCACCGTCCGAAGGGATAACATCCCCGGTTTCACAAACTACTACATCTCCTTTTTTAAGGTCGGTTGCATAAACTAAGACTTCTGCATTCCCGCTTATTTTACGGGCCTGCGCCTGAGTTCGGCTTTTCCTGAGGCTGTCTGCCTGGGCTTTTCCACGGCCTTCGGCCATAGCTTCGGAGAAATTGGCAAATAATACGGTGAACCAGAGCCAGATAGCAACCTGCAAGTTGAATAAGGAAAAAGTTCCCTGAAAAACTTCTCGAATAACGACAACAGTTGTTAGTGCCGACCCAATTGCCACAATAAAAATTACCGGGTTTTTACTCAGAGAAACCGGGTTTAATTTAAGCACGCTGTCTTTCGCCGCATTAAGCAAAATCTTTCGGTTGAAAAGACTTGTATCTTGTTTTGTACGCATGATTTTTTTCTTTGAAAATTTAAAAATTTGAAAATGAGCTAATTTTAAAATTCTCCGTTGATACTAAAAACTTGTTTTTGACAGTCTCATTTTCAAATTTTTAAATCAATCCGTTTTCAAATCAATTAGTTCAAATTCATTAAAAGGTGTTCAGTAATCGGACCAAGGGAAATAGCAGGAAAAAATGTCAAACCACCTACAATGAGTATTACTGCGATCAGTAAGCCTATAAAAAGCCCATTGCCAGTACGAAAAGTACCCTCTGATACCGGTGTTATTTTCTTTCCTGCCAGGTTTCCGGCAATGGCCAGTACAGGGATTATAACGCCAAAACGGCCTGTTATCATTCCCATCCCCAGGGTAAAATTATAAAACATCGTATTGGCATTAAGCCCGGCAAAAGCACTGCCATTGTTGCCTGCAGCAGAACCAAAAGCATACAGGATTTCGGAAAAACCATGAGGACCCGAATTATTCAATCCTGCAAGCCCTACATTGCTGGCAGAAGCCCATGCAGTAAAAATCAGTATTACCAAACCTGGGGCAAGAATAGCGACGATGGCCATCTGAACTTCGAAGGCCTCTATTTTTTTGCCGAGATATTCAGGCGAACGGCCAACCATAAGACCTGCAATGAAAACAGTGAGTATGATAAAAATAACCATGCCATATAAACCAGCCCCTGCGCCACCAAAAACTATTTCGCCGAGTAATATGTTAAGCATTGCTACCATACCTGATAAGGGTGAAAGGCTGTCGTGCATGGCATTCACAGAGCCGTTTGATGCTGCCGTGGTTGATGTTGCCCAAAGTATGCTGTTCGTTATTCCGATACGTGTTTCCTTGCCTTCCATGAGTGGTAAATGGCCAAAAACCGGATTGGTTGAATACTCGGCATAAAGTGAGATACTCAAGCCAGCGAACAGTAGAATTAACATTGCCGTAAAAATTGTCCATCCTTGCCGGGTTGAACCCACCATCTTGCCATATGTGAAGGTTAGTGCTGCAGGAATAAGAAGGATGGCAAGCATCTCAAGGAAATTGCTGAATGGAGTTGGATTTTCGAAAGGGTGTGCACTGTTTGCATTGAAAAACCCGCCACCATTGGTACCCAATTGTTTTATAGCAATTTGTGAAGCCGCGGGACCCATGGGAATTAGCTGTTGTGAGCCTCGTATTGTTTGAACCGTTTCGTTGGGTTTAAAATTCTGGATAACTCCTTGTCCAACCAGGAGGATGGCCAGGATTATGGATAAAGGCAAAAGTACATACAGAATTGAACGCGTAATATCAACCCAGAAGTTGCCTATTTTATCTGTTGTTTTTCGTGAAATTCCACGGATAAGGGCTAACAATACCGCTATTCCTGTTGCCGCGCTCACAAAGTTTTGAACGGAAAGTCCAATCATTTGTACAAAATAGCTGAGGGTTGTTTCCCCGGCATAGCTTTGCCAGTTCGTGTTGGTCACAAAGCTAACGGAGGTATTAAAGGCTAAATGCCAGCTGACATTTGGAAGCTGTGCCGGATTTAATGGCAGGTATGCTTGTAGCAACTGAACCAGAAATACAAAAGCGAATCCGATCAGGTTGAAGGCCAGCAATCCGAAAGTATAAGATTTCCAGTTTGTTTCTTCATCCTTATCCACCCCGGTGAACCTGTATGTTAGTTTTTCGAGCCAGCCTAAAGCAGCTAACATAAAATGCTTTTGACCTGAGAATACTTTGCTCATATAATTGCCTAAAACAGGTGTTAAAGCAATGAGTATGGCAAAGAATAAAAAAATCTGGATGAAATCCTGAGTCGTCATGGCTTAAAATTTTTCAGGTTTAACAAGGGAGTAAATAAGGTATCCAAGTATAAATGCGGCAACTATAATACCTGTCAGATAGCTTGAAAATAAGCTTGTTACATGGTTTGTCAACAATAATATTACGTTCATTTCTGCTGTTTTAGAACGATGCAAAATTGCGCTGAAAACTATAAAGGTTTTATAAAGATTACGTTGAGGGTATAAAGATTTTATAAAGAAATAGTATGATGAATTTTTGTTTCTACAGATATTTAGAAAATACAGATATGAAAATGTGACTGCACCCAAGAGATAAGCCTGGTGGGCTTGAGATCGAAGCCGTGACCTCTTACGGGTAAAGCAAGCGCACTGTATCAATTGAACCTATGCGCCTGGAGGGCAAAAGCAGTTTAAGCCCAGGAATAAGTTGATTAAAGTTCGCCCGAAAAGTGGGTGTTCAGGATGACGAAATGGATTTGCAGCGTCCGTATACAAAAGTAAGAAGAATGTAAAAAGAAGCTTTTTCGCATACTTGATATAACTCTGTAAATATTGTAATTTTGTAAGACTCTATTATTTTTCGTAACGCTTTGTCGGCTTTCAGGCATTGTATTTCCCCTTTATTTTTCGTTTTAGTATCTTACATAAAAAACGTGAAAAATGGAAAATTTTACAAAAATGCTCCGGATATTCCTGATTGCAGCAATGATATTCGGTATAGTACCCAAATCTAAATCACAAGATAAAACTGCAGATATTGATTCTTCGGGCGTTATCCCTGCCCCTTGCAATTATACACCTGCCTGCAGCCATATACCGCTGGCTGCTATATTTAACAATGGCCCAGTCTACAACAGTGCCGGTACCGGCGCAGGAGGTGCAAATGAAAGCATTTATTACCAGGGCGGAACAGGGACCTATGCTTCTGGTTGTCAGTATGCTTCAGGTCTTTACATTGCCGACGACTTCATTGTACCCACCGGAAAGACCTGGGCGGTAGATTCAATGGATTTTTTCTCGTATCAGACTAATTCCGGTAATACTTCTACGATCACAGGCATTTATCTTCGCATCTGGAGCGGGAAGCCAGGTGTAGCCGGTTCGGCTATATTATGGGGTGATATGACGACGAACCGCATGGCAAGTACAACATTCACAGGTATATACAGGGTATTGGTTCTTAATGGAGGCACAACTCGTCCGATCATGAAAGTTGTAGCCAATACGCCCAACCTCTCCCTTGCTGAAGGCAACTACTGGGTTGAGTGGGCATGCAGCGGTTCAACGTCATCCGGGCCGTGGGCTCCGCCGGTTGTAACGACTGAAAATATCACGGGAAATGCAATTCAGACTGTAGATGGAGGCATTAATTATGCAGATATTCTATATAATACTTATGCACAGGGAATGCCGTTTGTCATGTATGGCGACGAAACGTTCACAAGCTCAGTGCCGGATAACCCGGAAAAGTCAACTTCTGCGGAATTTGTTGTTTATCCTGTCGTGAACGACGGGCAATTCAATATTTCTATAACCTCACCTACATGGGAAACCTTTTCCATCATAATTAGCAATAACCTCGGTATGATGATCCCGGTAAACATGAAAGTAGCAGTGAACGGAACAACAGAGCGATCCCTCGACCTGAGAAAATTCCCGGCTGGCAGCTATTCAGTAATCTTTGAAAATAACCACAAGCGCATGATCCGTAAAATTCTGATTATTCGGTAATATGAACGAAATGAGTAGAAATCAATCAGGGATTTTATTGGAAGGGAAGTAAATAATTTGAAAATTTGAAAATGGGTCAATGTGATAATGCGATAATGCGATAATTAAAAAATTGCCTGATATTTAGCATATAGCGTGGGACGTACTGTACCCCATTTCTTTCATTTATTGCTTTATTAATCCATATTTCGCCCGTTTTTACTCATTTTATTGTATTTTTGGTACTTAATAAGCCATTAATGTACATTTTTTTGTCCTAAATAATGTCCTAAGCTTTTATGATAAAAGTTCATATAAATCCGGCTAACAAAAATATCAACACATCATTGGTTGCAAGTGTTAGTATCTCGGGCACCAGGTATAAATTCCCTGTAGGTATTTCGGTAGATACCACTTATTGGAACAAAGATAAGCAACGAGCCAAAGAAGTGAAATTATATTTAGAGGATTCCATCATAGTAAATACCAGGATTGACAAAATCATAGCTGCAGTCAGTTCGGTTGCTTCTTATTATGTATCCTCTGCTTTAAAACCTAGCAGTGCACAATTTTTTGATGCAGTCAATTTAGTCTTAAATCCCAAGCCGGAACCGAATCAGTATTTTGTGCCTTTTACTGAACAATATTACCCTACACTAAACCGCACTAAAGAATCACTCAAAAAAATTGTTACTACTGTTAATAAGCTAAAGGAATACGAAGAACTATATAATTGCAAATTGTGTTTTTCTGATCTTGACATGAATTTCTATAATAATTTCAAAAAGTATTTTGCTTCTAAAAATTATTCCTTGAATTTCTTCGGAGGCATCATACGCACAATCAGGTACTTTTTTTCCTGCGCTAAAGATCTGAAATTACATAATTTGATCTTACCAAAAGCCTTCCGCGCTCCTTCAGCCGAATCAGACAATATATATCTGACAATAGATGAGTTAATAACACTGCATAATTTGGTCATTAATGAAAATTTGATACTCGATAAATTAGATACCAAAGCAATCAATGTTTTCGGAAGTATTGAAAAAATGATTTTGAGCTTAAATGACTGTAAAGATCGCTTTTTAATAGGTTCTTTTACCGGCTTTCGCTTCTCTGATTACAGCCTGCTTTCCGGCTTATCAAGTTCCGACAATTTTATAAGTAAACGAAGCCTCAAAACAAATATTCAGACCATAATACCTATGCACCAGGTAATTAAGGAAATTTTAACACGTAGAAATAATATTTTACCGCCTCCTATTTCCAATCAACGACTAAATAAGCAATTAAAAGTCATTGGTAAACTAGCCGGTTTTAACGATATAATTGAAATTACAATGGTATTGGTTACCGGCAAAACCAAAACCCGTTACAATAAATACGAGTTAATGTGTACCCATACAGCCCGCCGTAGTTTTTGCACCAATGCCTTTTTAGCCGGTATCGATATTTTAAGCATCATGTCATTTTCTGGTCACAAAACCACTTCCAGTTTTCTTAAATACATAAAAGCCTCACAAACAGTCATCGCAACTCGCTTACAATCTCATTCCTTCTTTACAATTCAAAAAAAATAGATAATGAAAAAACCTATGAGCAAAATCAGCTATTATATTTCGTATGCCTTGTTGTAGCGCGTCTTATTTCCTGATTCGTTCCGGTATCACTTCTTTTTAATTCTGTCTCTTTCACAACTCACCTCTCATTTCTCACCTCTCATTTCTCACCTCTCATTTCTCATAACTCATAACTCATATCTCACCTCTCATTTCTCATTTGGGCGTTCCCTCGGCTTACTGCCGTGCCTCGGTCGGGCTTTCCGCTTCAAGTCCTCGTTCGTTCCTCACTGCGGGCTTTCCGCTGCAATCCCTAACGCAGTTTTACAAGTTTTTCGGGTATTCCCCTGCGCCCACGCCCAGGCAGTGCCGGATGGCTTCCGGGGCGCATTTCCTGTCACGGTATTTGCCGAAAAAAGCAAATACACCGTGGCGCGCCAGGAAAAAAGCACACTCCGCCACCGGAAGCTACATTCACATAATAATAGTTATGATCTTGCCTGCTTTTTTATAGACATAAATGTCATAATCCGTCAAGCTCATAACTTTATTATGTGCAAGGGCTAAAGCCAAGTAGCCACTGTCTGCACCAACCCTTCCTGCCCACTCTTCGCACTTTCCCCGCAGCTGCAAGCCATTCATTACTCGTCCCTCGTAATTTCATGCCTTTCGCTGCACCCACAGCAGCAAATGGTTAATGCCTGTGGTAGCATTAGTTTACAGGCAAAATTACGTTTAGTACGTTACGCTTAACCATCAGCTGCTAAAACCCACCCACTTTCCAGGTTCACAAGCATCACAAGCCGTTTGACAAGCAACACAAGCAGTTCTACAAGTTTTGAGTACTGTTGACGAGAAACGAGTCTTTAGTCCTGTCGACAAGCAATCTTCGAATCCTCCCCACTTTCCAGGTTGCTGCAAGCCGTGTCTTTCGTCATTCATGCGCTCCTTTCCGTTCCATTCCACTGCATTCAGGCTGGCAGGTTCGGTCGTTACTCCGGGGACGCCTCCTTCGTCGGCGACCCCTCCATAACTCCCACGCCTAAAGCAAAGCCTCCTGACGTCGGCTCAGCTTTTACTTTGCGCCGTTGGTAGAAACCGCGCAAAGTAGCGGCTTCACCAGCCAGCCTTCATTTCGTTCATTGCACTTCAATACGCTTCTTCATTCCTCACTCCACGCCTTTCGCAACCCCACAGCAGCACGCTTGGTATGGTAGCCAGGTTATTGCTTACACACCTCTTTTCGGCTCGCCGGCCCATTGCTCACGCACATTCCTCGCCACATGGACCAGCAAGCACGAAAACCTACGCCACATAACCAGGCCAGCCATCCAGGCAAGCTGCTAAGTCCTCCCCACTTCCCCACGTTGACGAGAACATTAGCTTTTTAGTTGACAAGCATAAGCGGTTTTCGTGTGCGCGTCTCCCTCCGGTCAGTCATATGCGCCAGCCACAGGCGTGCGGTAAAAAAGTTCTTGTGCCTGCCTATCGGCAGGCGGAAAAATTAATGGTGTTCCGCTTCGCTCCACTATTTCTTAAGCCTTCCTACCGTCAGGCAGTTTGGTTTTATCTTTCCTTTCTCTGCAGGGCTGGTTTGTTTATTCAATAGCCTGCTATCGCTGGCCTATTTCATAAAGCAAATAGTATTCCCCATTATCCATTATCCATTTTCCATTTTCCCTCGCTGCCCTCACTTCAGCTTTTACTCGTTCCTCATTTAAGCTCCCCCGCTGCCTTATATCTACAACCATTTCCCTATTTTCCATTTCCCCATTTTCTATTTTCTATTTTCTCTTTTCTATTTTCTTTTTTCTCTTTTCTCTTTTCCCGAAAAGAAACCGAAAAGGCGCAAAAAAGAAATCGAAAATAAGGTGGCTTCAGCGCAATTCAAGTACAGCCTGGCAGCATCATAATTTCTTATCTGTATAAAAATAGCGCGCTGCCAGGTCTGCCCTTCGGGTGCATTCATTTTTTTCTGCATAACACGCTTTGATCTTCATAGCGTGTTTTTTTATGCATAAAAAAATGACCTGCATACTTGATTTACGCCTCAGCCAATCTTGTCCGATTGATTCCTTTTTTTCTTTTTTCGGTTTTCTTTTTTTCCTAAAAAAGCTTGTGGAAGGGGCGGTAAAAGGCAGTTCTTTAAATACTTACATAAAGTCGCATAAAATCAACACATTATGAAAAATACTCTGGTCTGGCAATCAATCAAATTTTTACGTAAAAAACGATTATTTACGTAAAATGTAACTATATCAAATAATTTATAAATGTCAATACTTAATTAACCTTAAATCCTAAAGCCATGAAAACAAAGATGTTCAAATTTTGCTGTCAGTCCTGCGGACAACTTTTTTCCTGTTCGCCATCCGAATGGAAACTCTGGGTAGCCGGAGAAATTGAGAAACCCAATTTGTGTTTTGATTGCCTGCTGGAGCAATCAAATTATGAATATTCCGAAAGTTCTGATTTTTCAGATGCATATCCAGGTCTTTAATCTTCTAACCAGGTGCCCGGGTTTAATCGCCCGGGTGCCACAAATCCAAAAACCATGAAAACAAGCAAAACAATGGCCGTGGTAAATTTCATTTATTTTCTGGCCAACTTCCCTGGGATTTTTACCAATGTCATCGATTCGGTTTTTTTCGATGATCCTTATTTGGCCAACCATTTTAAACAGAAATTCAATGGAATTATGAAATTCAAATACTATGAAATTTCACACATTCCACCGGCCGCAATTATTGATTTCCTTTTTGAGCTCTCAGTATCCAATATGCTGCAGTTTGTAAATTGGATTGAAACTAACTATCATTTTTCGCATGAACACGAAACAGGCAATTTTTAATCTTTTAACCAGGTCCGGCCGGAGTAATCCGGCTGGCCTTCATTCAAACCTTTAAAAAATCCAGGAAAATGAAAACCGAAAACACCGCCAGTATAAAACTGAAAGATGGCAGGTTTTATAAAAAAGGCAGAGAATTTATTGTAATTCCATCAGTGAAAAAACCCGCTTCACATGCTTTGGTTGTACCTAAATCCGGAGGGGAATCTTTTTCAATTCCTTACATGCGTTTGCCTGCTTACTTCAGTAACTTCCACCTGATCACACAGGAAGAAATTGAAAAGTCATTAGTCGAAAGTATCTGCCCATCCATTACCGGGGAGCTGGTAAGTATAGACGCTTTCGATTCGTTAGGCTTCCCGTCATGGCGCCTGGTCATAGATTAATCATTTTTTAACCTCAAAATTTACACATCATGAAATGGTTTAGCAACATCAGAACATTAGACGATCTGCGAAAGCTTTACAGAAAATTAGCTTTCGAAAATCATCCGGATCGGGGAGGAGTTACCGCCACCATGCAGGAGATTAACAACGAGTACGACACTCTGAGCAAATATCTCATTAATGGCAATTTGCATTTTACTGAAACCCGTAAAACCTATGAGCATGAAGTTTCGAAACAAATGCGCGTAAAGGTTGACGAAATTTTGAACCTGCCGGGCATCATGATCGAAATTATGGGCTCATGGATTTGGGTAACGGGCAACACGTATCCGGTAAAAAATCAGTTGAAAGATGCCGGTTTTTTGTTTTCTCACAATAAAGTATGCTGGTATTGGCATTGTGGCGAATACTTCAAAAAATCAAAAAAGAAATTCAGCCTCGATGATATCCGCACCCTTTGGGGATCCGAAGAAGTAAATAATTCACAATCACAAAAATCAAGTTTTCTGTCATGAAAGAGAAAAATCTAATTATAGCTGGTAGTCGGAATTTTTCCGACTATCAGTTGCTTGCATCCGAAATGAAAAAAATCAATTCATTTGCTTCAAAATATGGCTACAATTTTTCAGTAATTTCAGGTAATGCAAAAGGCGCTGATCGCTTAGGTATTTTATATGCAAACGAAAATAATTTACCATGCAAAATTTTTGAAGCCAATTGGCCAAGATATAGGAAAATGGCCGGCATTATCCGAAATATCGAAATGGCTAAACATGCTCAATTCTGTTTGGTCTTTTGGGATGGCAAAAGCAAAGGCACAGAAAACATGATCCATGTAGCGAAGTGCTATGAATTAATAACCAGGGTTGTTCTGTATTAAGTATCGTTTAAAATATTAAAACAAAGCCGGGTATATCCCGGCTTTTTTCTTCACTCACATCAGGACAAAAAAACGTTCCGTTTTTTTGCCTTCCCTGTTTTAATATTCTGAATTTCTATGAATTCTGCTTACACGAACCATCCGTTTACTTCTGCTCATAATCTTTGCCAGGCAAACATATCTTATTGCATCAATCCCATGATTAAACTTATCAATGGGAACATTGGTTGACTTCCCGGCCATATCTTCCTCCATTTGTAATTTTTAAATTCTCTGATCAGGTTCAACGAACTGTTTAAAATATGAATTTTATATCGCTTCATAATATCCAAACCTGCCAGAATACTATCCTTCCCTTTAAAAGTAGCCTGCACACTGAAACCCTCTTTCCGGATCTCAAAAATACATTTTGGCTGGTTATCGGCAATCACATCATCAGTCCAGGACAGCCCAAAGCTTTGCATTTTTTCTGCAATATCCTGGTTAGTCATTCCCCTGCTGTATATCATTTCTTCCAGCCACAATTCACCACCTGACAACGTCACTTTCACAAGTGCCGTTGGATCATTGCTAAAACCAAAATCCAATCCATATGCCATCCATTTCGGATCTTCAGGAATTTGATCAACAATATCCCAATTTTCAAAAATCATTCCCTTTAGTTTACCTGGTAAACCCAGGCCATAAATACGCCAGTAATTATCATCAAACCCTTTCAGGTTTTCAATTTCTTCAATAATTTCTTCCGGCAAAAAATCTAGGTTATCAAGGTAAGTTGATTGAATAAAAGTACAATCCTTCCTGGGGATTACTACATCATAAATCCAATGCTCATCCATCGAAGGATTATAGTCCAGAAAAACTTGCTTTTCAGTTCTTATTACCAATTGCACCCAATCTTCCAGGCTCAACTCGTTGGCTTCATTCAAAAACAAATATTGTCTTTTTGAACCCCTCTTTTTTTGAGGTTGGTCCATGCTCATAAATTCAAAAAGATTCCCATTCAGATTATACGTGCTTTCACTTTTATTGTGGTTTCTCGGATCATACAAATCGTTATTGATCAGGATTTCAAAAAAATCTCTCATCACCGAAAACTTTAAAGTTGGAAATGTTTTTCGTACAATGGTAAAAACATTGCCGGTTTCTTCCATGGCTTTTACAAAAATCAAAACTTGTAAAATTGAGTAAGTTTTACCCGATCTGCTCGAACCCTGGTTCACTACTATCTTCGTTGTGGCCTGGCAATTCTTTTCGAATACCACCGACACGTTCAATTCTTTTTCCATCAGCTCCTATTATTCTGAATGTGATTTCAGTTAAATGATCAATCTGCCCTTCAACCTCCACTTGTGTTCTGGCCAGTTTTGGCAACAAAAATTCCTGTAAATTCATCCAGGCATCAACCCTTTCTTTTGGTGACATTTTTTCAATATCTTCTTTCAAAGTAGCACCACAAAATCCAATAGCTTCCAGGATCTGTTCTTTTTGCAGTCTTGTAGTTTTGTTTATTGCACCTTTTGGCCTTCCGGAATTTCCTGTTAAAAAACTATTTCTTGCCATATTTGCGTTTTTTTGCGTAAAGTTATGCGTAAATCTGCGTATTTATTTTTTTGTCATTATTTCGTTAATAACTTTTACAATCTAAAATTATTTTCTTATTATAATTTTGTATGCAAATTTAAAATTATCACAACATGGCAACTCCCAAAAGACCCAGGGCGGGCACCGAACTTCCCAAAAACGTGAAGTCACCCCCAAAACCGCCAAAACGATTCAAACCCGGTTCCGAACTCGTTAAAATCGTAA
>JBAXBJ010000099.1:0-17232 GCA_037142075.1 Bacteroidota bacterium | reverse complement strand
CGTGATCGAGGAGACAAACCAATCGTCGAACAACAGGTGGTTGGCGCAATACGAATCATCGTACTGGAGGTTGACCGCCAAGTCGGCGTCGGCGCGATTGACCACCGCGTTGGCCGGCAGCAGCGGGGTGGCGTCCGAGTTACCGATCAGGTTGTAGGCGAACGGCGGCACCGGGTTTTCGTAGCGCAGGTCCCAGTTGACCAGTTCGCCTAATGAAATGATCGGCCGCGACGGCAGCTCGCAAATCACGCAGCGTGACAGCCCGTCGCTCTTGTTGAAGCCGGTGACAATGTAGCCGCGCCCGGTCTTGTCGCTGGCGTTGGGCAGCAGGCTGTCGCCGCCGGCGGGGTGCTTGACGAAGCTGTAGTCAAAGGGCGAATTGACGGGGTTGCCGGTGCCGCCGTAATGGCGCAGGATGGTGGCCTCCTCCAGGTCCTTGAGGCCCATGGCGGTGTAATCGACCAACGGGCTGGATTGCACAAACCCCTTGGCGGCCAAATGGGTGCGGCTGGCCATCCGAGCCCCAAAAATGGTCGATAGAAACGGCACCGGGTTGCTCACGCACTGGCTCAGCGTGGCCTCGGCCATTTGCGTCAGCGGCTTGTAAACGGCGCTGGCGACGTCCGGGGTGTACACCATCCGATAGGCCAGATCATGGCTGCCGCCGACCGACATATCCAGATAGATGCCGACGCCTTGGGCCACCCCGGAAGAGGCGTAGTCGGAGTAAGTTGTATCGAACTTGGCGTCGGCCTTGATGGTTGAGCCGCTGTCCAAGGCGAGCGTGTTGCCGGCGTCGTCCTTGACTTGAAAGTAATGACCGCTGCCGCTGCGGTAACCGACGGCAAGCGGGATGGAAGTACCGGCGGGCACTGGAGTGGAGTTAGAGGGGCTGAAGAGGCGGGTTTCGCCCGGTTGGAGGGTGAATGATTCATTGATCTGAAAGCTCAGAGAGCCGGAGCCGGAAAGCGAGGGGGTGTTGTTGCTAGAACCGGCCATCGGAGAATTATAGATGCTGTTAGTGACGCCGTAGATGGTGTAGCGCAACGCGGCGGGCAACGGCTTGGGGATGCCAAAGGACAGGGCGGGTGAGGTGATTTCCATGTTGTAGGGGTTCCACATTGTAATCACCGGCGTCAGCAATAGCCGCGGCTCCAGCTTGCTCGGATCGCCCAGCGCCCCCGCACTGTGCGAAAACACCCACTGCATTCGCGCAATGACCGGCAAAATGCGAACCCGGTGCAGGAAGGTGAAGCGGTTGCCACCGATGGACACCGCTTGGATCGGAATAGTCATGTAGCCGTCCGCGTTGGCCGTGATGCGCTTGTACGCCGTGGCGAAGTCCACTAGGTTTTCCCAACTGGTGACCGGGCCGTGTTGATAGATCGGCGGCGAACCGCTGCCTCCCCGGTAAGCAGCCCACGGATAGAACATCGAGGCCGCGGGCACCGGACTGGCTGACGAGGGCCGCGTGTATTTCATATCCACCGTGGGCGTGAGTCGGAACAAGGGCAGGCCCGAGGTCGGCTGGGCGTTCCATTTTTCCGTTAGGAGCGACAAATCCTTGCGCCACGCGCCGGTGGCCGTGTTGGTCAGCAACCCGACCGAAACCACCGAGAGGTCGTAGAAGCACTCGCGAGAGGTAGAGCTGCTTGCCGTCGTAGCGATCAGATCGGCCTGTTTCAAGGTGAGAGCCTTGTCCGCCAGCGTCGCATCGCTGAGAACCGCCTCCAGCCGGAATGGCAGCGGATCGGCTACCGCATGGGATTTGGCCTGCACCGCCCAGCGTGCCAACGAGGTGGGTGTGTCGGGTTTATAGGGATTGGGCAGCCTGGCTTTCTGGTTTTCGCCGCCAATCCACCAGGCCATGCCCCCCTTCTGGTACCCGTGAGTCACGGCGGTGGGCGGGAGATGAATTTCAAGTTTGTCCTGGCCCTTGCCGCTGCCAAGCGTGCCGCTGCCAACCAAGGTCGCCTTGCCGGGCGTTTTCGTGGTGTCCGGCAGGGTGGCCGGATCGGTCTGATTGGCAGACGTCAGCCAGGCCACAAAGCGTTTATTTTTCTCCGCAAGGTAGTTGCTGCCCGGCGTCTGAGGCCGGCCGGCAAACGTACTGCCGCTCTCGTGATCGCTGCCGTGCCAACTCTTCCACACGCCAAGTACCGGCGGACTCGATTCGGTTAGAATATCAGCCCGCGCCGTCACACGCATGTCCAGTCCCGCCTGCTTCTGCAACTCGCCCAGCGCCAATATCAGCGACATCCGGGAAACCATTTCGGCTGCTTCAGCAAGTTTCCTGAGTTCTTTTACAAGCTTAATCTTATCAGGTGAAATTTCATAGTTGGGGACAAAACCTTTCCCAATATCAACGCCGAGTTCTTTTTTTGACAGATCACGGATATGCCCGAAACTCGATTTTACTAAAAACTCCTTTCCCAGAAACCCTTCAATAGTTTTTGCCTTGGCAGGCGATTCCACAATTACCAAATTTTTTGCCATAATCTAACTGTATTAATTCTCAATAAGTTAATCAAAAACGGGCACAAAGTAACGCATTTTAACTGAATCATATCCTGACACGTCTATTATTGTATCAAACAAATTTGCCTAAAAACTTGTTTAAGCCTATGTAGAAAGCATCCTGAGAGATTTGATGAAATTTGATTTTGTGTGGCTTACTTGCCCAAACATGAAACCGGGGCGAGTCAGACCTATTTGAGTTTAATGTAATTTTGTCGTCCCCAATTATGGAAGAATATTGAACCTGTGGAAGAACTGAAGAAAAAAGTATATATAGAAACCTATGGCTGCCAGATGAATTTTTCGGACAGCGAGATAGTAGGTTCCATTCTGAAAAACCATCAATTCGACTCCACGAACAATGTTGCCGAAGCTGACCTTGTTTTTATCAATACATGTTCAATACGCGATAATGCCGAACAGCGGGTACGAAAGCGTTTAACAGAATTCAGGGCCTTAAAGAAGAAAAAACCGGGAATGATCATCGGGATACTGGGCTGTATGGCCGAACGGCTTAAAGATCAGTTGCTCGAAGAGGAAAAAATGGTTGATCTTATCGTAGGCCCGGATGCATACCGCGATCTCCCGAATCTTATCCAAACTGTGGAATCGGGTCAGAAAGCCATTAATGTGTTGCTTTCTCTTGAAGAAACCTACGCTGATATTAACCCCGTAAGATTAACAGGGAATGGTGTATTAGCATATATTTCTATTATGCGGGGATGCGAAAACTTTTGCTCCTACTGTGTGGTTCCATTCACAAGGGGCAAGGAACGCAGCCGCAACCCTCAAACAATTGTTGATGAAGCAGCAGGCCTATTCCAGCAAGGATACCGCGAAATCACACTCCTGGGGCAGAATGTGAATTCATTTTCCTGGGAGGAAGAGAATATCAATTTTGCCCACCTGGTTCATAAAGTTGCTTCAGTCGATCCGCTTTTAAGGGTGCGGTTTGCCACTTCACACCCAAAGGATCTCTCCGACGAATTACTAAACGTAATGGCTTCGCATAGTAATATCTGCAAAAGCATTCACTTGCCGGTGCAATCGGGTAGTTCGCGAATGCTCAAAATGATGCATCGCAATTATACCCGCGAATGGTATATGGATCGCATCGAAGCAATCCGTAGCTTCATGCCGGACTGTGCTGTCACAACAGATATAATTGCTGGTTTTTGTACCGAGACAGAAGAGGACCATCAACAAACGCTTTCATTAATGGAGTGGGCAGCCTATGATTACGCCTATATGTTTAAGTATTCTGAAAGGCCAAATACACTTGCTGCAAAAAAATATCCCGACGATGTTGCTGAAACAGTTAAAAGCCGAAGGCTACAGGAAATAATCAACCTTCAGCAGGAACTTTCATTGCGGAGCAACTTACGCGATATCGGAAAAACATTTACGGTGCTTGCCGAGAATACTTCTAAACGTTCAGTGAACCAACTGAATGGGAGAAACAGTCAGAATAAGATGGTGGTTTTCCCCCGGAAAGATTTTAAACCTGGTGATTATCTTGATGTGGTTGTAAGAGATTGTACGGCAGCTACACTAAAAGGAGAAATTGCTCTACAAAGAACGCATTAAAATTATTGTATTTTTGCTGCCCAAATATTGATTTTACTCAAAATAACGCTGACTTGAATATGAAAAAACTCAACGCACTATTCCTTGTATTCCTCTTAGCGCTTTCTTCCTTCGGGGCAATTCCAGATGGGTATTATAATACAGCTACCGGTACAGGTGCTACACTAAAAACAAATTTATATAATATCATTAAAGGTCATACATCAATAAGTTATGATGCACTTTGGACTGCATTCCAGTCAACCGATGTTAAGCCTGATGGCAAGGTTTGGGATATGTATTCCAACTGTACATTTACTTTTGGAACAAACCAATGCGGCAACTATAGTAGTGAATGCGACTGCTATAACCGCGAGCACTCCTTGCCGGCAAGTTGGTTTAATGATGCAACTCCTATGTACACTGACCTCTTCCATCTTGTACCTACCGATGGGAAAGTGAATGGAATGAGAGGAAATGTTCCGTTTGGCGAAGTAGGTAGCCCAACCTATACATCCGGAAACGGCTGCAAACTTGGCAATTGCAGCTATACCGGATACACCGGTATTGTATTTGAACCTATTGATGAATATAAAGGAGATTTTGCGCGAAATTACTTTTACATGGTTACCCGTTATGAAAATGTAATATCCTCATGGCATTCAAATGATGCGAATGCTGAAGCTGTGTTTCAGGCAAACACATTTCCGGTTTTCGAGACCTGGTTTGTCAATATGCTGGGCGAATGGAACTCCGCCGACCCTGTGAGCCAGAAAGAAATTGACCGAAACAATGCCATTTACGCAATACAACATAACCGCAACCCCTATATTGATCATCCGGAGTATGTCTATTCTGTATGGGGTGTTGGTGCACTGGGACAATTGACGGCAACTCCTGCTTCGTTTACCGGTTTCAATTATAATGAAGGTTTTGGACCTTCAGCTTCGCAAAGCTATTCCCTTGGCGGAACAGCTTTGTCACCGGCTAGTGGCAGTATTTTGGTTACCGGATCCACCAACTTCGAAGTATCTTCGAATAACACAAGTTTTAGTAGCTCGGTCAGTATTAATTACTCCGCTGGGGCATTAAGCGCAACAACCATTTATGTGCGACTTAAATCAGGGCTTGCTCCGGGCAGCTACAGCAATAATCTTATTTCAAATTCAGGAGGCGGAGCTACACCGGTTACCGTATCATGCAGTGGGTCAGTTACCGCGCTTTCGCCTGAACCAACCAACTATCCTGCTAATTTTTCAGCCCATAACATTCTCCTGCAATGGACTGATGCAACTGGCCCCGCTATTCCCACAGGCTATCTTATTCGTATGAGCAGTACAAGCTTTGCTGCTATTCCTGATCCTGTTGATGGCACCCCGGTACCCGATGGCCCGGTTGATAAAAATATCCCTTATAATACTCAGCAGGCGTGGTTTACTAACCTTAGCCCCGGCACCACTTATTACTTTAAACTGTATGCTTATATAGGAAGTGGAGTCAGTATCAATTATAAAACTGATGGCCTTGTTCCACAAATGCAACAGAATACAGGGCTATAAGAGAATTTGAAAATATTTCCGTTCTACTTTAGCGGGAGTGATGTATCATTCCAAAAAGGTTTTGTCCGGTTTCGACAATAACCATTGAACTTTATTTAAAGGATATTCTGGTCAATGGTTCAAATTTTTAGAAAATCGGGTTTTGCCTGATTCTCTTTTCCGGGTGCCAGGTATCGGTTGTAAAGCAGTAGCCCAATAATAGTAGCCACACCAATAAGGCTGAAGATGAACCATAGCATTCCCGGCTGATGAAGTTTGTCAACAAAATGCACATACAGCGTAGCTCCCAATATTCCGCCAACACCACTTCCTATTACACCATAAAGAAAGGAATAACCCAGGTAAAGAGCCTTCTTGTCCGGCGGGGCAATCAGGCCTACATAAGATATAAACTTAGGGTGAGCGGTCATTTCTCCCAATGAGAAAATAATGATGCCTGCAATAAATACCCATATATGCGTTGAAATGGCAAGAATGCCCATCCCAATAGTTCCCATAGTAATGCCGGCGATCATGGTTGGAAGAGCAGGCTTTGTGCGCACTAAAGATGAAACAAGCAGTTGCAGCAGGATGATGATGCCTGCATTTATGACAGTCACGTGCTCAGCATCGAACTTCCAGGATGGATTTTGGACGAAAAAACTGAGGAAAGAATTAACCACATGATCTACCGGGGCTGTATCTATATAATCCTTGAGATACTAGAGTACCGTATCGAACATCTGAAAATAGAGTATCCAGAATCCAGAATAGATCACGATCATAAGAACAAACCGGAAATCCTTAAGCACAAGCACAATACCTTTAAGCACTTCCCTTAAAGGTTTGGTGCTCTGGGGTCGCGGAGGCTCGCGGTAGACAAATAAGTTTAGCAATAACATTGAACCAGTTGCTGCGGAAGCCATCACAAAAATATAATTCCAGCCAAAGCCTTTGAGGAATGGCACCAGGATAAGTGGAAAGATAAACGCCCCAAGGTTTATTGACCAATAATAAATTCCAAAACCAAGCGATGAATTACTTTCATCAGTTACGCGTGCAATAGTTCCTGAAATAATTGGCTTGAAAAACCCTGCTCCGATTGCCATTAGTATCAGGCTCAGGAATACCATGCTGTAGGTAGTAGAAAGACTTGTAAAAAAATAACCTGTGCTCATCACGGTAAAAGCCATAATAAGTGTGCGGCGGTAGCCAAAGCGATCGGCCAATGCTCCCGCCAGAATAGGTAAAAGATAAAGCAGCGGCGTAATGGTACTCTTTATTACACCAACTCCTTCGCGGGAAAAACCCAGCCCGCCATCAGAGGTCCGCATTACCAGGTAAACTGAAAGCACCGACATAACGCCATAATATGAGCCCCGCTCAAAGAACTCCATCACAATAACTGTCCAGAAGTTGCGCGGGAATGACTTTAATCCGGGCTTGGCGTGTTTTGGGGATATTTCTTTCATAAAATATTTTTCAAGTTTCAGGTTCCAGATACAAATGAAAGGAAAATATTGATTCGTGTTAAAAGTGAATAGCGTATGCAGGCAATCTGCATTGTTAGTCATCTGCCATCAGGATATCCGAAAAGAAGAAGTTTACTTAGGATTGTTTCAACTTTGCTCTAAAACCACTGCTTTGTTCAAATACACAATCCGAACTGTCTATCTCAAATGAAAGGTATTACTCCGGAAGTACAATTGTTGTATATTGTATCTAAATTTGTGGACATTTGAGGAATCATTTCCATGCAAAATCAAACGATAAAATATACAAAATCCTGATTTGAAAAACAACATACTTTTCATAACGCCTCCTTTCAGCCAGCTGAATACGCCATACCCGGCCACGGCCTATTTGAAAGGTTTCCTGAATACACGGAATATCATTTCTCATCAAGCCGATCTGGGTCTTGAGGTAATCCTGGAACTATTTTCTTCCAGAGGATTTAGTGCATTATTCGCCCAGATAGAAAAATTCAAAGCACCATTGTCCGCAAATGCTACGCGGATTGTTGATTTGAGAAAAGAATATATTAAAACTATCGACAGCGTAATCAGCTTCCTACAGGACAACAATCCAACGCTTGCCCTGATGATTTGTGAAGGAAATTACCTGCCTGAGGCTTCACGGTTTGGACAGACCGCCGACCTTGACTGGGCTTTTGGCACAATGGGAACACGTGACAAGGCAAAGCACCTCGCGACACTGTATCTCGAAGATATTTCTGACCTGATCATCGAAACCATCGATCCACACTTTGGATTCAGCAGGTATGCCGAGCGTCTGGGACGATCAGCTGCCTCTTTCGATGAATTGGATGAGGCACTGAATAAAGAAGAAAGTCATATCGATAAATTATTACTGGAATTGCTGAAAGCCAAAATTGACCTCTTCAAACCCTCAATTATTGCATTATCGGTTCCGTTTCCGGGAATAGTTTTTAGCGCGTTAAAATGCGGCCAATGGATAAAGAAATATCATCCGGAAATAAAACTTGTAATGGGCGGAGGATTCGTAAATACAGAGCTCCGATCGCTCTCCGATTCCCGCGTATTTAACTATGTTGATTTTATCACCCTCGATGACGGGGAGGCACCACTGATGCACCTGCTCGAACATTTCGCAGGCCAACGTACCATCCATGAATTGAAGAGAACATTCGCGTTGGAGAGCGGCATTATTAAATTGTACAATGGTTCGAAGGAAAGCGATATTTCGCAGATGGAAGTGGGCACTCCGGATTATTCGGATCTGCCGCTGAATAAATACATTTCAGTTATTGAACTGGCTAACCCCATGCACCGCCTCTGGAGTGATGGCCGGTGGAACAAACTCACATTGGCGCACGGCTGTTATTGGGGCAAATGCTCTTTCTGTGATGTTTCCCTCGATTATATCAAACACTATGAGCCTAATCCGGCCAGTATAATTTGCGACCGTATTGAAGAAATAATCAGGCAAACCGGGGATTGCGGATTTCACTTTGTTGATGAAGCAGCTCCACCAACTTTACTTCGTGAATTGGCCACGGAAATTATCCGCAGGAATCTAACTGTTCTATGGTGGACAAACATCCGATTTGAGAAAAAATTTACTTACGACCTGTGTCGGTTGCTTAAGGAATCAGGATGTATTGCTGTAAGTGGTGGATTGGAAGTGGCATCCGACCGTTTATTAAGATTGATCAACAAAGGGGTAACTGTGGAACAGGTAGCAAATGTGGCGAATAATTTCACCCGTGCAGGGATTATGGTACATGCTTATCTGATGTATGGTTTCCCAACACAAACAGCCCAGGAAACCATTGATTCACTTGAAATTGTGAGGCAACTTTTTAGAAATGGATTGCTGCAATCTGCTTTCTGGCACCAGTTTGCCATGACGGTACATAGCCCGGCCGGACTGAATCCACAGCAATTTGGCGTGGAGCATATTTCCATGGATAAAGGAACATTTGCTAACAATGAAATCGCTTTTTTCGATAAAACAGGATGTGACCATTCAGCTTTTGGCGATGGTCTGCGCAAGTCCTTGTACAATTACATGCATGGCATTGGTTTTGACCTGAAACTCAATGAATGGTTTGATTTCGGTGTTCCCCCCACAACTATCTTCCCGCAGGTTATCAGAAAGGCTTTATCAGAACAGGCATGCGCAACTCCTAATCCTGATGCTAAAATTTTATGGATAGGTCCTTCCCCGGAATTGAAGCTTTTTGATAAACAGAAAAAAGGAAAATCCTTGCCCATGGCTGGACTGCTGTTTAACACCAAAAAATGCCGCTATGAAGTTAATTTAAACAAAGCGTGGGGTGAATGGCTCTACAGGATTATTCCGGAATTTTCAATAATGAACCCGAAAACAGTTACTTATCAAAAGTTAGAGACGGAGTTCAACCAATATTTTCCGGATGATTTTCCATTATTCTGGAATAGCCCGGCAGTTGGCAAAATGAGGGAGATTGGATTACTTGTTATTTAAATGCAGGTATTGCGCGAAAAGTTGTGGTAGCTGATAAATACTATGTAACTTTAGTCGGAAATAGTTTTTGACTCCCACTGATAAAGATATTGAATCATGGGGGTAAACCCTGAAAGCCAAAACAGTTCTGAAACAAATATAATTATGACTGGAATTTCCTTAATCCCGATTGTAGTGCCAATTATTTTAGCGGTCAAATTCAAAAATATTATCAGCATGTTTAGGAACACCGGGACAACTAATCCCCAAAACGCTAAAACTCTTGAAGAATTGAATTTAAGGCCAAGAATAATTTTTTACAGACTCGTAAAAAGAGGAGTATTAATCGAAACTATTTCTGAAAGATACTATCTTCATGAAGATAATCTCAGAGAATATAGTACAGAAAGAAGAACAGCAATAATTCTGTTTTTAGTTTTTTTAATTTCACTTGTGCTTCTGGATGCGTTTGTTATGAATCTTCGATTTTAACATTTAGTAAATGACTAGAATGAAAACCATCATTATCGGCGGAGGACCAGCGGGTATGATGGCTGCTGATGTGTTGAGCCCTTTTCATGATGTTCACATTTATGACAAAGAAAAAAATGTTGGTCAGAAATTATTAATTGCCGGTAAAGGAGGCTTAAATATTACCAATATTGCTCAGGACAACGAATTATTCCGAAAATATTCACCCGAAGATTTTTTAAAAGATGCTTTGCGTGATTTTGACACTTCAGCCTTGCGGCAATGGTTTTTGCAGATGGGTATTCCTACATATTCAGGAACAAGCGGCAGGATTTTCCCTGAAACAGGAATTAAAGCTAATGATGTTCTGAATAAATTAACTGATAAATTAAAAGCACACTACGTTCAATTTCATTTGAAGCATGAATTCGTCCGTTTTGATGAGGATCAAAATGTATTTGTTAAACATAATGATCAGGAAATCATGCTCAATGCTGATTACTTCATTTTCGCGCTGGGCGGTGCTTCATGGCCGGTAACAGGATCGGCTGGTACCTGGCGGACACTTTTTGAAGATATCGGAATACACACTTTGCCATTCCAGGCTTCTAACTGCGGAATAAATATAGCATGGCCGGAGCATATAAAATTAAATCATGCCGGAAAACCGCTGAAAAACATTAGCATTTCTATCAACCAAGCCCACGAAAAAGGTGAAGCAATGATTACGGAATACGGTCTTGAAGGAAATGCCATTTATCCAATCATTCCTGAAATCAGGAAAGCGCTTTCAAATAATAAATCAGCAAATATTTTACTTGATTTCAAACCGTTTAATTCAGCGGATCAACTGTTAAATAAAATAAATAATACGGAGGTTAAACCAAAAGATTACGCTTCGATATTTAAGTTAAACAGTGTTCAACTCGCTGTCATAAAATCATATACCAGCAAAGAGTGTTATGTGTCACCAAAATTATTTGCAAAGGAATTAAAACAATTGGCAGTACCTGTAAATTCATTGAGGCCAATAGAAGAAGCCATTTCAACAATCGGTGGAATTGACCTTGAAGAAATGAATCCGGATTTCTCCTTTAAGAAGCACCCAAAACTATTTGCGATTGGCGAAATGCTTAATTGGGATGCACCCACAGGTGGTTTTTTGTTGCAAGCCGGTTTTTCGATGGGCCACTGGGCCGGAAAATCGATCCTGGAACGAAATGAAAGGGGTTATTAGGTGCCAGATTTATCCTTCAGGGGTGCTATTGTCAGCTTTGGTGCCTGAAAAAACAGAAGAGTCGTTTCGGATATCTATCCATTCCGCAGTAGCAAGAATTGAGGATTGTATGGCCTGAAACTCCTCCCACGTCTGTTGCCTTATTAGTTTCAGATATGTGTCCTGAATATCGCGAAAACGAAAAGCAAAAAATCCCCAATTATCTTTCATCCGGTTGAGCAGGTAATTTTTCGAGTGGCTTTCAGCAGTGTAAAATTCAATTAGACGATTAACAAATTCAATGAACCTTGATTTCTGAACTATCGAATCAGGTAGATCAAACCCCTTCATCTGCTCAGCCAGAAAAGGATTTGCCAGGGCACCCCGCCCGATCATCCATCCGGCCAATGAAGGAAAACGCAACTTCAACCGAAGAAAATCTTCTCCTGAAAAAATGTCACCGTTATAAATAACAGGGTGTTTGATTAATGGAAGCACTTTTGCAAAAGTTTCCAAATCTACATTTTTTTTATACATCTCCACTCCAATGCGGGGATGCACTATCACTGCCTCAAGAGGAAAACTGTTAAGCACTTTCATTACCGGAAATATCTCATCAGGATGATTGAGCCCCAAACGCAATTTTACGCTTACTTGTTGTGAAATTAAAGGAATAACCTTTTCCAGAATAGAATTTATTCTATCAGGATAAGGCAATAAGCCAGATCCCCGCTGTTTGGCAGCAATAGCACGTTTAGGGCATCCCAGGTTCCAGTTCAGGCGGGTATATCCCATGTCAAACAGAGCCCTGGCAGTCTGAGTAAATGATACTATATCATTTCCCAATATCTGAGGGACAACGTCCATCCGGGTATTTCGCGCAGGTTTCAAATCACGCAGACGAATCGGATTGAATCGTTCGGCAGGCGAAAGAGCAATAAATGGCGCTATCGCTTCATCAAAACCGTTAAAATATTCTGCCAGAGCTTCGCGAAAAGGCGCTTCGGTGTAGCCATGCAGAGGAGCCAATATGATTTTTGAACAATCTGACAAAAGAGAGTTTTTGAACATTTAAAAGTAGTACAATTCGGGCTCAGGAAATTTTGTTTCTGCTTTGCTTTCCAAAATGAATATAGATTTGTATGAATTGAAAAGTTCTAAAAACACTACCTTCGCAGATAAACCTATGATGTTCACCTGATTTGAAAGAAGTCGAAAATATAATTATCGGTGCAGGGCCTGCAGGATTATTCACGGCTATTCATCTTAAAAAGCCCGGGACTATTGTGCTTGAGAAAAACAGCGCCCCCGGAAAAAAACTCCTGATTTCCGGTTCGGGCCAGTGCAATTTTACACACAATGGCGATATCAGCGATTTCCTGAATCGTTATGGCGATAATTCCAAATTCATTAAGATAGCGCTTCGCAGTTTTACCAATAATGACCTGATAGATTTTTTTCTCAATAAAGGTCTTCAGGCTATCACTGATAAAAACGGGAAAGTATTTCCCCGCTCATTAAGAGCTGATGATATTCTTCAGATACTGATTACAACTTGCCAAAAAAATGGCATTCCGATTTATACAGAAAGTCCTGTACAGAGTGTGAAAAAAAAAGGCCTTGGTTTCCAGATAAAGACAGCTGACAAAGAATATTCCTGCAAACGACTTGTTATTTCTACCGGAGGACTTTCATATCCGGGAACGGGTTCAACAGGTGACGGCTATCATTTTGCCAAACAACTGGGGCACTCCATCGTACCACCGAAGCCGGCACTTAGCCCGGTGTATATACAGGATTACAGCATGGCCGAACTGGCGGGAGTGTCATTGCAGGATGTTGCTTTGTACCTTTACCGGAACAACAAAAAAATATACGAATACCGGGGAGATATTGGTTTTACACATAGAGGGTTATCCGGCCCGGGGATTCTCAATTGCTCGCGATACATGGAAAACCACGATATTCTGAAAATTAATATTATCGCTCAGAGTTCTGAAGATTTCCGTATGAATTTTATTGAATCAAGTACAAAGAAAGGGAAACTCACTTTACAACTTTTCTTTAGAAATCACCCTTTTCCTAAAAGCCTGATGAAAATAGTTCTTCAGCAATTGAATATTTCGCCCGAAATAAATCTTGCCAGCGTTACCAAAGAAATGCGCAATAAAATAGTAAGTGCCTTTTGCGAATATCCGTTTAGTATTGAAAAAGTCGGTAGTTTTAAAATTGCTATGGTCACCAAAGGAGGTGTATCTCTTGGTGAAATTAATTCCAAAACGATGGAATCGAAATTGGTTAAAAACCTTTTTTTCGCTGGTGAAGTAATGGACATTGATGGCGACACCGGGGGATATAATATTCAGGCATCCTGTTCCACCGGACACCTTGCGGCAACTGCTATCAATTCGTTGATTGACTGAAAACCAATCTCTGCCAAAAGATACGTCTTATGCAATTTCCAGCATATCTCTGCGTTTGAATTTAAACGAAGAACAACTCAATGAAACTAGGACAGCCTGGCTTTGCGGCATCTTTTTACCTGGTGGTGCTACTTCAAAAATCGCAACTCTTAACTTTGCTGCAAACTCAACCATGAACCCTGCTGATATAATTACCCAAACAATTGCATTCGTTAAATATGAGCTTGCAGAAGCCGAAGGTGGCCACGATTGGTGGCACGTTTATCGGGTATGGAAGACAAGCTTAGAAATAGCTAAGACCGAAACTGCCGATTTAGTTGTCGTGCAATTGGCAGCGCTTCTGCATGATATTGCCGATTCCAAGTTTCATTCCGGCGATGAAACTATTGGCCCGGCAAAGGCAGGACAATTCCTAAAGTCCATGCATGTTGATCAACTAATCATTGAACATGTTTTAAATATAATTGAAAACATTTCATTCAAAGGCGGAAATTTTAAGCAGACTTTTTCTTCTGTCGAATTGGACATTGTTCAGGATGCAGATAGGCTTGATGCTATCGGAGCTATTGGAATTGCACGAGCCTTTAATTATGGGGGATTTAAAAACAGGCCGTTATACAATCCGGATATTGCCCCTGAACTGAATATGACAAAAGATGAATACAAAAACACTTCCGCTCCAACTATCAATCATTTTTACGAAAAGCTACTGTTGCTCAAAGACCGGATGAATACCTCCGCAGGCAAAATAATGGCTCAAAACAGGCATGAATTTATGCTTCTTTATCTCCAACAATTTTACCTGGAATTTGAAGGGAAATGAGATTGGTTTTCTGAAATTGAAGCTGATTGCTTTGATTCTGTGTTTCTTAGGGCACTTAGAGTTTGAAGTTATCAGAAATCATTGGTAAATAGATGGGGCGGGATTTATTATGAGCACGTCTAAAAACTGTTATTAAAGGTATCCTTAAACAACAAATTAGGGAAAAGAATAGGAATCTTCCCATATTTGTTGGTATAAATTCATGCTATACTTCGATTATTTGCGTTTGCGAAAAATGCAAACCCAACCGCTCGGTATATTTTCTGGTTGTTGCTGATGGCATACTTAGATAGAACAGTTATGTAACAAAGGATAGGTGACCTTCGCCGGTATAACAGTTGTTCTTTACCCTTGTCTTAAGTATAATTGCAACCAAACGCAGCGGGATCTGATTTCAATTCTATTTTACGATTTCCCATCGCTCAACCGTTCCTTTTATGATTTTAAACATCGGGTGTGGTAGAATGGTTTTCGTTTCTCTTAGTTCAGTATATAAATTGATCTCCCTTACTTTTAATTTGCGGAGCAAATGTTCGAATTCAAATAGTAATTGCCCTTCGCTGACGGTAATGAATTTTGGGACTTTTACTATTCTCTAAAGCCAGAAGTACAAGACAAAATTGACTGGGTGATTGGTCTTGTCAGGACAATAAGGATGATCCCGGGGAAATTTTTTAAGCACTTGAAGGAACTGAAGGACTTTTTGAAATCAGAATCAGAGCAGGTAGTGACACATATCGTATTTTCTGCTTCTTCGACGAAGGAAATTTGATAATCCTGCTGAATGGTTTTCAGAAAAAAACTGACAAAACCCCGAAAAATGAAATTGAAAAAGCAGAACGCTTAAAACTAAAATATTATGAAGAAAAATCAAGAAAATAGTCTTGTTTCCTGGGACGACCATTTGGACAAAAAATATGGCAAAACAGGCACACCAGCGAGGGAAAAATACGAAGAGGAATTTGAAAATTTTAAAATAGGTGTATTCATTCAGGAAGCCCGGAAACAACAAAACCTGACACAGGAGGAACTTGCCCTAAAATGTGGGACAACAAAAAACTACATTTCAAGGATTGAGAACAATGCCAGCGATATCCGACTTTCGACGCTGATGAGAATAATCCGTGAAGGTCTTGGTGGACACCTCAAATTAAGTCTTGAATTTCAGACTTGAAATTGAACGAAGGTAAATTGGATTGTTGATTATTACCGTTTAAAATGCAAAAGTTAAATTTAAGATTATGCCGGGGTACTTAAGTGGGGTTCGGTCCATACTATTTTGACCATTTATCAATCATTAATTTAACATCTTCATTTGAAATAACCTTGCCTGCCTCTGACTGCTGGTATCCTTCCTCCACTTTCTCCATAAAAATCAACTGGTCAATAAGTTGATCAATAGTAAATGAATCCGGCAGGTTTTTGATCGATTTTTTAACCTTATCCTTTGTAAGCATATTTTAAAGTTTTTACAAAGATAACTTATTTCGGCAGGGGAAATTTTTGCTTAAAGCCATCAAAAAATTAAACGCAGAAAGCGCGGAGTAGGCGCGGAGAAGAAGGACATGAGCGTTTGAAAATGTGAAAATTTCATTTTTGAGTAAGCTGAACTCATTTCCGTATAAGCGGACTTCATCCCCGCATAAGCTGACAAAGCCAAACAAATGCTTGACAGTTGTTCAACTGAAATGCTTGTAAGTAAAGCGAAAGACACAAAAGCTGTTACACTTACAAGTGCAATGGCAGAAATAACTACGTAGCTAAAATAGCCAACGCACAGCTTTGAAATCAAGAACTTAGAGTTATCGTTCACAACAAGTTGAAAAATTGATTTAGAATTATTTTGCGTAAAGCACCGAAAAGCGGTATCTTTCGCAAAAATTATCTCACATGGTTTCCGACAGTAATTACAAACGCTTAGAGTATTGGGTTGAAGAATGCCAGTCAAAAGGGAAGTTGGCATTCAGTTTGGCCGAACTAAAAAAAAGTTTTGAAAATGACAGCGAAACTTCTTTGAAAAGAGTTCTTGACCGATTATCTGAAAAGGAAAAAGTAGTTTCTATTTTCAAGGGCTACTATGTAATTATTCCACCGCAATATTCCTCAAAAGGAATTTTACCGACAGCAATGTTTATTGACGGGCTGATGAAATTTCTTCAACGCAAATACTATGTAGCACTTTTGAATGCAGCAGCATTGCATGGTGCATCGCACCAACAACCACAGGAATATTTTGTAGTAACGGAATATCCTGTATTGCGGGCAACTAATAAAAAAGGACTTAAAATAAATTACATCAGCACAAGACAACTTCCACCTGAAACGCTGACTGAGAAAAAGAAGACCGAAACAGGATATATCAACATTTCAAATCCGTTGCTCACAGCAATTGACTTGATTAGTTATGAAAAAAAAGTAGGTGGGCTTAACAGGGCATCAACTGTAATAAACGAGTTGCTTGAAACAGTAAAACGAAATGATGTAAGTGAGGAATTGATAAACTATGCAAGCGTTTCCTCTCTGCAACGATTGGGTTTTGTGTTAGATGAAATTTTAAACAAGAAAGAAATTGCTGACCGAATATTTTCACTCTGCAAAAAAGCAGGAATAAAATTTTATTTGATTCCATTGAAAGCATCAGAAAAGAAAAACAAAGAAGTTCTTAGTGAAAAATGGAAGTTGATGATTAACACCGAAATTGAAATTGAC
>JBAXBJ010000098.1:0-17380 GCA_037142075.1 Bacteroidota bacterium | reverse complement strand
TAAAGCTATTGATCTCTTCGGCAATATCCCTATCGTATTAGATTTTAAAAATACGGAATTACCTAAGCAGTTAACACGTACTGAGGCCTTTAATATCGTTGAAAAGGAATTGAAAGAATCATATCCATTATTACAAGCATCACCCAGTAAGATGTATTATGGAAGATGCATCCGACCTGTTGCCTTCGCAATTTTAGCCAAAATGTATCTGAATGCTGAAAAATGGACCGGTACACGCAGGTATGACGAGGCTACGGCGATGTGCGATAGTATCATTAAAGGCGGAAATGGAAGCTACATGTTAGAACCCGTTTATTCGGACAATTTTAAAATTGCGAACGAAAACTCCAGAGAGGTTATATTTGCTATGCCATATGATAGGGTTATTGGAGATTTTGGGTTTCAAATGCACATGTACACTTTGCACTGGGCACAACTTGCAAAATATGACCTTGCCGGAACATGGTGCTGGAATGGTTTATGCATGACAGAAAAGATGTATGATTCATTTGATTCAACAGATGCCAGAAGAGAAGGTTGGTTAGTTGGACCTCAGTTCTATGATAATGGAGATCCAATTTGGGGTTATGAAGGTGGTCAGCTTACATTCACAAAAAAGATCACCAACCTCGATGCATCGCCAGAGGGAGAAGGAGTTCGTTGTTTCAAATGGGAAATGAACAGGGGATTAACGGGATGGCAAACTATGGATAACGATTTTTCTTTCTTCAGATATGCTGATATTTTGTTAATGAAAGCAGAGTCCATAATGCGAAAAAATGGGACTTCAAATTCTTCTGATGCAAACGTATTAAATTTGGTTAATCAGGTTAGAAAACGTGCTTATGGTGACGATTCTCATAATTACACTTCAATCAGTCTTGATCAATTATTGGCTGAAAGAGGGAGGGAATTGGCATTTGAAGAGTATAGACGTCAGGATTTAATCCGCTTTGGCAAGTTTGGAGATCCCTGGCAATTTAAACCCGCATCACCGGCATATAAAGAATTGTTTCCGATTCCTAACATAGCTCTTAACGCTAATCCAAATCTGAAACAAAACCAAGGTTATAATTAAATCTTTGCATTTAATTGGTATTTAAGATTGCAAAAGCTGTATTTGAATAAAGCAACTCGGGTACGTTTTTGCAATCTTATATACTGATTTGGATTCATGCTTCATTCTGATGCAAATAATATTTATCAATCATTTTCAAAATGGATAGAGAAAAAGTATACCAATCATATTTTAAAATTTTCTTTCAAATTATTTCGGTGCATTTCCGAAAACTATTTGAAATAAAGTTAGTAGCATTGACTTGTTTATTATTAAATACTGTAAGCTGTAGATCAGATATTTCAAGTGATCCAATAGCAATTTTGACACACGTATACTACGTTGACTCCAATCAAGGGAATGATACAAACAATGGCCTAACGGAGGCATCGGCGTGGAAAACATTTTCTAATATTGAAAACACAAAATTAGCACCGGGAGATACACTGAAATTTAAAAGAGGTTCAAATTTTAATACCGCCTTATATATCAAAGATAGTGGTGAAAAGGATAAATACATTGTGCTGACAGGCTATGGTAGCCCCAAAGACAAGGTTGCAATATTTACAAACAGTGTATTTAAACCTGATAACAATCAATATGGAAATTGTATTCGTTTAAAAGGAAGCTACATTATTGTAGAAGACTTATACTTTGAACATACAGTTGCAGAATTATCCGGCAATATTGGATTCACGACAATGTGGGAGTTGGGAGCTATTTACATCGATAAATCAGCAAGTCACTGCATTATCCGAAATAACGAATTGTTCGACTGCGGAGTTGGAATAAAAAGTTATGGACAAAATGCACTCATTGAAAATAACTACATACATGATTGCAACAGGGTATTGAAAGAATGGGGTTGGGGGCCAATCGGAATATGGTTAGGGGGAGATTACCAGGAAGTTAGCTACAACCGGATTTTCAATTACAGTGCTGTTGATCCAAGAATCAATTGGGGGCCTGATGGTTATGGAAGTGGAGCTGATGGAGGAGCGATTGAAATCGATGATGGAAGAGAGCCCAAATCGCACATAGAAATACATCACAACTATACAAGAGATAATCAAGGATTTATTGAGGTTACATGGACGGATGTTGTTCAAAATCCATCATATAGCGGATTTTTGATCCATCACAACGTTACAGACGATTATCAGCAATTTATTGCCCTATGGCAGGGAACGGGATGCAGGATAGAAAATAATACTATTATCCGACGTAAAGTCAATGTAAATGATTGGGGCGTCTTCAATATCACTCAGTACGACTCGAAAAATATAATCCGAAACAACATTATTGTCGTCGAAAAAAATGTAGTTATCTTCAATGTAGGTCAACATGGCAATTCAGCGCCTCGTAATATAATTAGCCATAATCTTTATTTCGCAGTTTCCGGTGAATTGAAATTAGGTCTGGAAGGTCCTGGTGAATCAGCAATTTTTGAGGACCCTAAATTCTCGGTTTATTCAACTGCAACCCAAGCAGCTGATTTCTCAATTACCAGCTCTAGTCCGGCAATAGATAAGGGAATGGATCTGGGATATAAAATTGATTTTTCCGGTGTAAATATCCCCCAGGGTAAAACAGCAGATGTCGGAGCTTTTGAATACTTTGGGTTAAAGGGTTATATGAAATCGAAATAAAATCCTGTCTAAAGATTAGAAATGAGAAAATCACATATATTAATTACAACTGTTTTGTTAGCTCTGAGTGTCACCAATACGTTGGCTCAAACAGAGTTTAAACCAGGAGTTCAGTCTGCTGGAAAATTTAGCTTGTCAGTTGATTTGGATTATCTTTTATATCTGCCGAATGATTACGATCAGAACAGCAGCAAAAGATGGCCGATGATCCTGTTTCTGCATGGAGCCGGTGAGCGAGGTGACAATCCAAAATTTGTTGGAATCTGGGGGCCGGCGCAGATAGTACAAGAGAAAGATCTTCCTTTTATTGTTCTGTCGCCCCAATGCCCAAGCGATAAATCATGGACAAATTTGTTACTGCCGGTAAAAGAACTATTAGATGAAATAATAATAAAATACCGTGTTGATCTCTCACGAATTTATCTTACTGGTTTAAGTATGGGAGGATTTGGGACCTTCACAATGATGGAAAACTATTCAAAGTATTTCGCTGCTTATGCTCCCATCTGTGGTGGCGGTAATCCAATGGCTGTCTCGTCGTATGCACATATTCCAGGATGGGTATTTCATGGAGATAAGGATAACGCTGTTCCTTTTTACAATTCTCAGGTGATGGTTGACTCACTTAAAGCCAAAGGAGCAGATATAAAGTTTACCGTTTACAAAGGAATGGATCATTATTCCTGGATACCTGCGTATAACGAATCGGGGCTCTTTGACTGGTTTTTAACTCAAAAGAAAGATTATAAAAAGCACTTTCCTTACTAAACTTTGGTTCTCAGATAACAATTCATAAATGTAACACACTTTTGAAAAACCAGCATTGACATTTTGAGAATAGGCGATTCCGGGGTTAAAATAAAATAATGACATTAACCAATTTATCGAAATATAATTAATACAAACTAAAAAAATAAATTATGATAACAATAACTTCTTACTCTGTTGCAATTCTGCTCACCGTCATCACAATGCTCTGTTGGGGATCGTGGGGAAACACACAAAAATTAGCCACTAAAACCTGGCCCTTCCAGCTATTTTACTGGGATTTTACTTTTGGGGTTTTGATCCTTTCTCTCATTCTTGGCCTTACCATTGGAAGCACAGGTAATTCAGGCCGTAGTTTCATTCCCGATCTGATGCAAGCGAGTGTGCATGCCATAACACTGGCATTGCTTGGTGGGGTAATTTTCAATATTGCAAACCTTCTGCTTGTTGCCGCGATTGACATTGCCGGCCTGGCCGTTGCTTTTCCGATCGGAATCGGGCTGGCACTTGTTCAGGGAGTAATTGTTAATTATATGGGGGAAACCAATCATGGCAATTCGGTTTTGCTTTTCTCCGGGGTTGCTCTTGTAGCACTTGCCATTGTGATGGATGCACTTGCCTACCGGAAACTTTCGGCTAACATGGGAACCACAAAAAAGGGGATTATACTCTCGCTGATGGCCGGATTTGCAATGGGGTTCTTTTATCGCTTTGTAGCTGACAGTATGTTTAAAGATATGGGCAGCCCTGAGCCGGGAATGTTATCGCCATATACGGCAGTATTCATCTTCTCAATAGGAATACTCTTATCCAATTTTCTCTGGAACACAATATTTATGTACAAACCTTTTAAAGGTGAACCCGTTACCTATTCCATGTACTTTAAAATGGGTACTCCAAAATTGCATCTCATCGGTATCCTTGGTGGTGTTATTTGGGGAATAGGTATGTCGTTAAATATTATTGCATCAGGCGCAGCCGGTACAGCGGTTGCATATGGCCTGGGACAAGGAGCTACATTGGTTTCGGCTATCTGGGGTGTATTTATTTGGAAGGAGTTTGCCAAGGCGCCAAAAGGAACAAATCCATTGTTAGTTGCCATGTTTGTGCTTTTTATTGGAGGTCTGAGTTTAATAATAATTTCTAAACTATAATTTGATGAATAAAATTGTTGTTATAGGAAGTTCAAATGTGGATATGATCATAAAATCCGCATGGCTTCCAAAGCCCGGCGAGACAGTCGGCAATGGTATATTTGCAAAAGTCAACGGAGGAAAAGGAGCTAACCAGGCTGTTGCTGCAGCTCGTGGAGGGGGAAACGTAGTTTTTATTACTTGTCTAGGTAGTGATGATTTCGCACCGGCGATGATAAATAACTTTCAAAAAGATAATATAGATACTCAATTTGTCTTTGTTGAGAATAACGTATCCACAGGAATAGCTTTGATTCTTGTTGATAATAAGGGAGAAAACTGCATTTCAGTGGCTCCTGGCGCTAATTATTTTCTCAGTCTTGAACACATTTCCCAGGTAGAAACAATAATCAAGGAATCCAAAATAATCCTTTTGCAGCTAGAAATTCCTATTGATTCAGTGCTTTATGCAATTGAATTGGCTCATAAACATGGGAAAAAAGTAGTTATGAATCCAGCACCAGCCAAAAAGATTGATGATAAACACATGGCTATGATAGATAGCTTGGTTTTGAATGAGTCAGAAGCTGAGTTTTTAACTGGATTACCATTGACGACTGATACTCAAATCAGGGAAGCGGCCAACGCATTGCTTGCGAAAGGTCCAAAAAATGTAGTCATTACCCTGGGTGCAAAAGGAGCATTTGTGAAAAATTCAGATAAGGATGAATTTTTACCGGCATTTAAAGTTGAACCAATAGATACCACTGCTGCCGGAGATGTTTATTGTGGAAACCTGGCAGTAGAGTTGGTTGAAGGTAAATCTATTTTTGAAGCTGTAAAATTTGCTTCGGCTGCTTCTGCCATCTCTGTAACCAGATTAGGCGCACAGCCTTCCGCCCCTTCACGAAATGAAACAATAGAGTTTCTAAAACAAAGTCAACATTCATTTAATATTTAAAACATTCGAAAAATGAAAAATACAGTAATTGCTTTATTTTGCCTGAGTATATTCCTGCTTTCTTGCAGTAATTCTGGTAAGGATAAAATTCAGACCTACAAACCGGGAGATTTTCTAACAATCTCTAAAGATTCTTTAAAGGATAAGATTATGGGCGGTTGGGCTGGTCAAACAGTCGGTGTGACCTATGGTGGACCAACAGAATTCCGATTCCTTGGATCAATGATTCAGGATTACCAGCAAATCCCGTGGTATGATGGTTATATGAAAAAATGGTATACCGAAACACCAGGTTTATATGATGACCTTTATATGGATCTCACCTTTGTTGATGTATACGAAAAATACGGACTTGATGCACCAGTAGATTCATTTGCACAAGCTTTCGCACATGCCACTTATAATCTCTGGCATGCAAATGAGATTGGGAGATACAATATATTAAAAGGTCTAAAACCACCGCAGACTGGTTATTGGTTGAATAATTCACATGCCGATTGCATTGACTTTCAGATTGAGGCGGATTTTGCAGGACTTATGTCGCCTGGAATGACTGCTTCGGCTACTCAGATCTGTGATTCGATTGGACATATCATGAATTACGGCGATGGTTGGTATGGAGGTGTGTATGTTGCTTCCATGTATACTCTGGCATTTTATCAAAGTAACATTGAGTTTATTGTAACAGAAGCGCTGAAAACCATTCCTGAAAAAAGCGAGTTTTATCAATGTATAAACGATGTGATTAAGTGGCACAACAAGTATCCCAACGATTGGAAGCAAACCTGGTTCGAAGTACAGAAAAAATGGACGGAAGATATTGGTTGTCCTGATGGAGTTTATAGCCCATTTAATATTGATGCTAAAGTAAATGCTGCATATGTAGTAATTGGATTGCTTTATGGAGATGGTGATTTTGGCAAAACCGTTGATATAGCAACACGTTGCGGCCAGGATTCAGATTGTAACCCTTCAACAGCAGGAGGGATTTTAGGGACGGTAATAGGTTACAGTCATATTCCTCCCTTCTGGAAACAAGGCTTGAAAGAAGTTGAAGGAATGAATTTCAAGTACACTACTATTTCACTTAATAAAACATATGAATATGGTTTCAAACATGCACTCCAGATGATTGAAAGAAATGGAGGCAAGATATCGGATAAGGATGTTACCATTAAAATTCAGGAGATAAAGCCGGTTAGGTTTGAAAAAAGTTTTGAGGGACTTTACCCTACGGAGAAAAAAACTATCAATCTGTCTATTGACAAGGCTTCCAAAGATTCGACACTTATCACATTTGAGGGAACAGGTATTGTAATTTCGGGAAAAACCCTCATTGATCCGAATAAGGTTTTGAACAATAAAATGGCTGCCAAAATTGAAGTTTATCTGAATAATAAATTGTCCGAAACAATTGAGCTACCTTATAGTTTTGATACGCGGAGAGATGAGATCTTTTTTAAGTATCAACTTCCCAAACAGAAATATCAGGTTAGGGTTAAAGTAATCAATCTTCTTGAAAATGCTAAAATATATATCAGTAATGCAATTTTGTATTCAGATACTCCTGTTAAACCTTTACCAATAAAAGTAAATTAGAAGAAAGCAGGTAAGTTTTGGCAAATATTTAAGGTTACCTCAGTAACAGATTGCTGTTTTGCAATGCTTTTTGTAAAAATCAAAGCATATACATAAGCATTAGTATAAATAATGCACTTCGTTTATAAATAAGCTGAAATGCCCTTTTTGGTTGAGGGTTGGTTGGTTGGTGTGAAGACTTCTCTGCTATGGTGGGGGAGTCTTCTTAAAACTTTCGCTCAGGCAGTGCCGGATGGCTCCATGTGTTTTTTGCTGTCAAGGTTTGTATCAAAGCAATTTCACCATGGCTGCCGGTGATATATTTGTTGGTTACATGGCAATATTATTGTCAAACCGGAAAAAATGTTTTGAAGCTATTTCTTTAGCAAATATAGCCGCAGCCATTTATGTAATACGGAAAGAGGCTCAGCCATCTATTCCAAAAATTGGAGAATTTCTCATAAATCCTTAAATAAGTAAATTTTAAAGGTTAAACATGAAAAAATCATTATTTTTATCACTTGCGCTGTTTTGTCTTTTATTGTTTTGTGGATGTGCAAATAAAGGGTCCCAGAATAATAATCAAACAAAACAAAAATTAACAGTAATTTTTGATACCGATGCAAATAACGAGCTCGACGACCAACATGCATTGGCTTACCTGTTCTTTAACAGTGATACTTTTAACACTATAGCAATAACCGTAAATGCAACCCGGAATGGCGGCAATATTGAAGGACACTATGCAGAAGCAGAACGAGTAATGAAACTTTGTGAGGTTGCAAGCAAAATTCCTCTTTTGAAAGGTGCCAACGGATCGTTTACTGAAATTGAGAATGATTTGACCAATACTAAGTTCGATGGATTTGAGGCAGTTGATTTTATTATCGAAGAAGCGAAAAAACATACAATCGAAAAGCTGGTTTTTATTGCGGTGGGTAAACTAACAAATGTGGCCCTGGCTGTAAAAAAAGAGCCTTCAATAGCCGAAAAGATTCGTTTGGTTTGGTTGGGTTCTAATTATCCGGAGCCTGGGGAGTATAATCTAGATAACGATATTCCTTCAATGAATTACCTCTTGAAAACAAATATCGATTTCGAAATGGTTACCGTACGCTACGGAAAACCATCAGGTACCGATGCAGTACGTATAACCAAAGATGAAGTAATAAAAAACATGGCAAGTGTAGGACCGAAAATTACAACCCCGGTAATTGGAAGACATGGTGGTGAATTTTACACTTTCGGCGATTATTCTTTAAGCCTTTTCGGGAACGCGCAATATTATGGCGATCCTCCTTCTCGTGCATTATTTGATATGGCTGCTGTTGCAATTGTTAAAAACCCGGGTTGGGCTAAATCTTCGTTAATACCTTGTCCAATTATGGTTGAGAAAATATGGGTTGAGCAACCTGAAAATACAAGAAAAATCACCATTTGGGAAAATTTTGATAAAGATGGAATAATGAATGATTTCTTTCAGATTATGAGAAAAGAAAATCTGTCTAAATAAAAATAGATTTTTTAAAAAATGCCTTCTGAAGAGACCATATCGTTCCTCAATATACTTCCTCTATCATTTTTGTTAATGTGCGGGATATTAAAATTAAAAAGGCAGTGATTGCAAATTGCCAGCGAGGGAGAGACAAATTTATTTCGTTAGGAAAAGAAGTAGCTACATGCGAATAGAGAAGTATCTTATATTTGTTGGGATTTAGCAATACTGCCTGAGTACTATTCTCCCAATTACATATACTAATGAAATTCTTCCAAAATTCAGTACTTAACAAGCACCTGAAAGCGCAGGACAGCATTGCCATAAAAGCAGCATACTCCCGGTTCACAGCCCGTTTTCATGATCCTGAGGTGCAGGAAAATATTCGTAACAGCAAGGAAGAACAATACCAGGGTGAATTTCTGATCGATCTCTTTTTTAATGTACTGGGCTATATCAAGAACCCGGCACCAAATTACAATATCACTACTGAACACAAAAATGTTAAGGATAGTAAAAAGGCAGATGGAGCCATACTTATCAATGGTGTGGTCAAAGCGGTTATTGAACTTAAAGGAACTGAAACCACTGATTTAAACCGGATTGAAGCCCAGGCTTTCGGTTATAAGAACAATCAGCCGGAATGCGTGTATGTGATCACATCCAATTTCGAGAAGCTACGTTTCTATATTGATAACGCCATTGAGAATATTGAGTTCAACCTGTTTACGCTTACCGAAAAAGAGTTTGAACTACTGTGGCTTTGCCTTGCCTATACTAATATTGAGAAAAACCTTGCCAAACGCATCAAGGATGAATCGGTTAGCCAGGAAGATGTAATTACCAAAAACCTGTACAACGATTATTCGCTGTTTAAAAGGGAACTGCATCAGAACCTGGTTGCACTTAATCCGGATCATGATCCATTAACGCTATTTAAAAAATCGCAAAAGCTTCTGGACCGTTTTCTGTTTCTTTTCTTTGCTGAGGACAGGCAACTTCTTCCCCCCAATTCAGTCCGACTCATATTGGACGATTGGCGCGATTTGCAGGATAGGGATGTTGAAGTAGCTCTATATTCAAGATTTAAAAAGTATTTTGAATACCTCAACACCGGCTTTAAAGGGAAACGCTATGATGTATTTGCATACAATGGTGGGTTGTTTAAAACGGATGAACTGCTAAATGGATTAAAAATTGAAGATGAGTTGCTATACTGGCACGCCATGAAACTTTCCACTTATGATTTTGTAAGTGAAGTGGATGTAAATATTTTAGGCCATATTTTTGAAAACTCCCTGAATGAACTGGACGAAATAAAGGCGCAACTCGCAGGGCAGCAGGTGGATAAAGCCAAGAGCAAACGCAAAAAGGACGGCGTTTTTTATACTCCCAAATACATTACCAAGTATATTGTCGATAATACAGTTGGTAAACTGTGTATCGAGAAAAAAGCCGAAATCGGGCTGATAGAAGAAGAGTATATCACCGACCGGAAACGCACCAATAAAACTAAACAACCCTTATTTGATAAACTTAATACCTACCGCAACTGGTTATTACAACTTACCATCTGTGACCCGGCCTGCGGATCGGGAGCGTTCCTTAACCAGGCGCTCGACTTCCTGATTAATGAGCATCGTTATATCGACGAATTGCAGGCTAAGCTTTTCGGCGATGCGATGGTGCTAAGTGATTTTGAAAAGAATATTCTTGAAAACAACCTGTTTGGCGTTGATTTAAACGAGGAAAGTGTTGAGATAGCCAAACTATCCTTATGGTTGCGTACAGCCCAGCCTAACCGCAAGCTGAACGATTTAAACAACAATATCAAATGCGGCAACTCGCTGATTGATGATCCGGCTGTGGCAGGCGATAAAGCGTTTAACTGGCACAATGAATTTCCAACTGTTTTTGCAAAAGGAGGGTTTGATGTGGTGATTGGGAATCCGCCGTATGGAGCAGAATTAAGTAATAAAGATAAAGATCAATTGATAACCAAATATTCATGTTTTAAAGGGAATTATGATATTTATAGTGCTTTTATCCAGTTAGCATTTAGATTAAATCGCGAAAATGGTTTTTGGGGATTTATTAATCCAGTATCCTGGCAAAGTGGAGAAACCTATTTTAGTTTAAGACAGTATCTTGTACAGAATGGAATACTTGAAATTGGAATCAAGCTCCCTTATGATGTTTTTGCCGATGCATATGTTGATACTGGAATCTATATTATTAGAAACAGCAAATCAGATTCTTACCTTACTTCAGTTTTTGAATTTCCAGTTAAATCCAGATTCTATGGAGATATAAATGCAGAGATTCAGATGAAAAAATTACCTAGTGAATACTGGCTTAAATTAGATTCTCTGAAAATTGTACTTAATCCGGCATTCTACGAATTATTACCTAAAGTTTTTGATCAAACGATACCTTTAGCAACAATTACTAATTCGATAAGAGGTATTTTACCGAATGATGATGATGTCCACAAAACTAAAATGCAGGATGATAAATTATTTTTTGTTGGAGGTTTATATAGATATACTTATAGTAAAGATTTTGAAGGAGTTAACTATGGCGAACATTTAAAAGAGAAACCTAGAGATTACAGTTATTTTCAAGGAGAGCGCATTTTAATCAGGCGTTTAATAAACAGACAATTTCGTGTAATGGCTGCTTTTGCAAATGACGAATTTGTAAATAAAAAGGATCTGTATAATCTGAAAACAGAAGATCATAATTTCGATTTAAAATATTTATTGGCAATTATAAACTCAAAACTAATTTCTTTTTTAAAGATTAAAGGTTCAACTAATGCAACAAAGGACGACTTTGGTCAGCTGACATTATCTGATATTCGACAGATACCAATTAAACCAATCACCATTATTGCCCAACAACCATTTAAAGAAATGGTGAACATCCTAATGTTGAAAATTGAGGAATTTCAATTTGTACAACATCAGTTATCTGAATTAATCAAAGCGAAATTTGATATTCCAAAACTCACTACAAAATTGCAAATCTGGCATGAACTTGATTTCAGAGAGTTTTTAAATGAACTTAAAAAGGCTAAAGTACAGCTGAGTCTTTCTTCTGAAGTCGAATGGATGCATTATTTTAACGAGCAAAAGCAAACTGCCCTGGAATTAAAATCCGAAATCGACAAAACGGATAAGGAAATAGACAGGATGGTGTATGAGCTGTATGGGTTGTCGGAGGAGGAGATTGGGATTGTGGAGGGGGTGTAGTTACATTATCAACCTGAATCACTAGTTGAATGCCTAAGCCACTTGCCCTTTTGCTTTAGCTCTTCCATCTTTTTGAACAGGCCTATTTTAGCTGCACTAAGGTCGTTGTATGTATTGGACCCAAATTTGTTGTTTAATTTACATTTGTATTTACCGGAGATCTTGTCATCAAAAACAACCAGATTGTTCCCTTCAATATTTAGATAATGATTACCGGATTTTGAGATCTTCCATTTTTTCTTAACCCAAGTGATGCGTTCATTACTCTTGCGTTTGAGCTCTTTTTCCCGTCTTTGAGGATTCACATAATCTTCGGTCATACCTTCAGCACAAATGCAACCTACACGATATTGTTCTTCAATTTCCATATGTTCAACAATATGAACATATCGTATCCTTTCGTTTCCGCAAATCATGCATTTTTCATACTCTGTCTCATCAATCGGTTGTCCATCTTCTCTAATATCAATTACATCAATCAAAATCCATCCTTTTTGCGGAACGTCTTTGTTGTTCCAATGAGCACACATATTACCAGGATTTAGAGAATTTTATTTTACAAAAACCAAAGATTCGTTCTACCATAAGGCGGAATTGTATCTGTTGTAAAGTGGGGGAAAATTTCGGCAACCATTTCAGGATAGCAGATAGTGACCGGAAGGCTTTGCTGACTTACGCTTTTCCAATACATGCGGCTGAACTGATAGACCTGGTCGGTGAGTTCCTGTATGAGTTGCGGATTATCGAGCAATAAAGGTTTGGAGGATGAAAAGGAAATTTTTATAGGGAAATGATATTCCTTGTCTTTCAGGGAACTATGAGCAGTATAGCGTGTATTGTTGTAAAGTAAATATTCGAAACGGCCTACTTTTACAATAGTGCCACTTAGAGGCATGAATTTATCCTGGCTATCGAGGTCAAATGCAAGTAATCCTTTGCTTTCGGTTTTGTTGATTGTTACGATAATAACCGGAATATCGAGGTTGAGCTTATTTAATATATCCACGATAGGTGCCATCTCCTTTTTGCTGATGTCCTTATAAAAATGGATTATTAAACGGTCGGCTTTTTCGTGATCAATCAGGAATTTCATAACGGCTTTCCGGATGGAACCTGCCAGGGTATCGGTATCATTGGAGAGGAAACAATCGAAGTTCTCAAAGATTCCTTCGTTGTTGAAACAAAATGCACTTCCAAGGAATCGTGATTTGCGTGTAGAAGAGTAGAAAGCACCAATGCCAACAATAAGTTCGGATGATACTGTACGATTTAATCGCCAGGGGATGCCTCCGAGTTTGGCTAAAATGGCAGTTTCAATATTCGGAAGGTAGTAATTGAATGATTTATTGTAAATGTTTTCTTTGTAAACGACCTGAGAACTAATGCCATGTTTTAAGAGTGTTTCTTTGATACGGTAGTAGATTTTAAGCTTTTCAGGATCTTTCTCAAGTTTTGAAATGGGACTTACGAAAATTGCCAGGTATCTGATATTTTCGGAACGCTTTGCATTACGAATGGCTTCGTCGACAGTTTCAACAGCGGTTTCAATACTATCGAAGCCTATATTTCCGGAAGCTTCGATATGAAATGGCTGTTTGATAAAGTCAGCCATATTTGGAAAAATATATTCGTACACATCACCTCGTTTAACAGGGAAACCATGCAAAAAATAGTTATAGAGCTTTTTAACAGCTAAATCCTTATCTGGCGTGTGGTATATGAAGAAGAAGTGAACATTGTTTTCATCAATTGTTTTATAGGGTCCGTAATTAGCTAAATCAAATTTTGGTTCAGTTCCGAGTTGTTTGCCAAATTGTAACTGGGCTGAATCGTCACTGATCTTTAATATATTATCGGGTTCAACCTTTAGAAATCCTTCATCAGAGATTGGAATAATACTCCGGAAGGCATCCTTGTTGAGGTAATCATTATAAAATGCTTCGAGTATTTTTTTGTATTTCGGATATCGGTTAGCGAATGTGGCCTTTTCGAAGAGTACACCGAAATGTGGTTTCAACTTATTACTTATTACAGGGAACAATTTGTCAGCATCTTGTTTGAATTGCGGAGGCATATATTTATAGCGGTGCAACTCACCATTGCAGTTCATCCAATTGAGATTTTCGGTAGGAAAATTTATAAGGTCCTTTAAACTACGGTTTAAGACTTTTGTAGTACCATCGTATGAGACAACTAATTCCGGACCATTAGTAACACGCTGTTGTTGAACTTTCAGTGTAAACTGATTGTAAATCGTGTATTTTGGGTCAGGTTGTTGAATGGCTTTAATCCAAACTTCAATTTCGTTTGTGAAATTAAGGCGGATGATGTCAGCAACTCCTTTAAAGTAGGTACGGATAAGATGCCTGTAATAATTGTTGGCAAAGAACATACTATTTTCAAGGTCAACATTAATAACTATTGCTCCATTCCTGGCAGGTTTAAAATCGGAATACAGCCAATCGATTTTTGATAATTCTTCTTCCTCAATAAAATCTTCAATCAGCCCTTTTAGTTCGTTTTTATGAATAGGGCTAAAGCTATCCTGTTGCTCAGTGTAAAAAGCAAATTCCTGTTCCTTTATAGGGTGTGGAAAGGGGAGAATGTTGATTTGTAAGTTGTGGTTGGGTTCCATGTAAATAGTTTTAAACGGTTAGAGTTGCCTTTTATATTTGGCAACCTTTCGATTGAGTTATTTAATCCGGATATTATACAATACTTCCTTTCTGATTCGACAAATGTTGATAATTTTTTCTTTTATAAATAATGAAGTTGACGTAACAATTCTATCTCTTTCTTAACCTAATAGGCTCCATCAATGGATTCTAACTTTGTAACGTCAAATTTAAACAATAATAAGTATAAGAAAAGAAATGTCAATAAATAAAGAAAACTGCAAAGTTTGCAAAGTTTGCAAAGTCTGCAGTTTGAGAACAGAATAGTTGAGGTTAAGGCTTATTTGCCTTTTAATTTTTTCTTTACAATATCTTTATCGGCAGATTTTACCCTGCGTTCCAACTTTTTGATGTCTTCTTCGGGAGGTAATTGTTCGGGCCTGATTCCGCTTTTGCCTAATAAATTGCGTACATCTTCATTATTCTTCACATGCTCTTTTGTGATTCTTAATTCACCTTTGAGCTCGTTTTGCTTTACGTTGAAGTTGGTGATCTCGGTAGCTAATTGTTTGGCAGTAATAGTTATGGTTGGCAAAAAATCAGCCAAAGGGCGGTTTTCGGCAATACCCAATTTGTGTTTCATTGCAAGAGTGTTGTAGCCTCCAAATAAAGCCCCATCGCCTTTGCTGCGAATGTTAGCAAAGCCTTTATTGTCAACTCCTCTTTCGTAAATGTTTTTAGATAATTCAGTTTCGGTGGCTGCTAACTTTTCTCTTGCATGCAAACGTTCCATCAGCAGAATACGCTCCTGCAACAACTCCTGTTTTCGGGTTTGTATAGCAAAATAGCTTTGTGCAAACGCTATTTGTTCTTTCTTTGGGTCGCCGTTCTGAGCAATAAGATAACAGGCATATCGGGTGAGCATGATGTCATCCTGTTCTCGTTTTGCACCAGAGCCAATATTAACCATTTTGGTGACGTCAACGAAATGGTCTGAAACTACTTCGCCAGTGGTTTTGCAACTTTCTTTTGCTTTTTCAACCGCGTTCAGGAAATTGCGCCAGTCGGCATACCCCAGCAACTCCTGCAATTCGCGGGCGAGCCAGTATTCAATGCCATCCTGTACGTAGGCATATTCTTCGAAAGATTTATTGAGCCTTATTATGGTTTCTTTTTCCATTTTTAGAGTTATTTATTCTGAATGCCACTATTGGCAAATTTAGTAAAACACTGGGGAAGTTATTTTGAATTATCTGCAAAGTTTTAAACATCACTCAGCGAACATTCTTTTATGTTTTTGAATAACAACCAAACTGAGGTTGCACCAGGTAACGACCATTCAACTCTTTTAATAAAGCATCCACTGAACGTGTTGAAAGGTTGAATTTCTTACCCAGTTCGGTAGCTTCGGCACGTTTGAAATCATGAGGCAGAGCCTCAAAGAATTTACGTTTGTTGTCGCCGGATTTAAAGACTGCTGAATCACCTTGTTTTGGTAAATTGTGAAACATTAGCAGGCTGTGTTGCAAGTAGAGGTCAGCTAATATAAGAGCAGAATCAAAGTCAGCATCAGTGCATTCAACACATTGGGAGGTATCGCCATTTTCCACTTTCCGCAAGGCTGTAAATATCATGGCAATACGATAAAGTATCAATCCAAGACGTTTTACGATGCTACCGGCATCATCACTTGTAAAAGTAACCACCTCATATAACCAATGGCTGCATGTAGCATTAAGCCGGTCCCACTGGCAGCGGGAAAGTTCCACAATGGTTGGATACTGTTCGAGCAGATTAATCATGTCAAAGGTTTCCTGCGATAATTGGGTAAAATGGTCGGTCAGGTTTATGCTGTTGGCATAGGGCGAAACATCAAGCCATTGCTGCTCAACCTTAAATGCATAAAAGATAAACCTGCTGAAAAGCCCGTCTTCGGCTGAAGCAATTAGCCCTGTTACCTGGTTAGGAGTGCCGGAGATGGCAACTGATAAGCGAGGTTCGTTCACCTCGATATACTCGTTGTTGGTTTTCTTGGAGCTGGAAATTCGCTCATGCTGGAAAGCTTTGCGAAGCATATCGGAATATCCGCCCCATTCCTGTTTTAGCACATTACCCATCGTATCGGCTTCCGTTTCGCAAATGATTCCCTCGCCTTCGTTCTGCTGAAGGTGTGTCAGGATCTTTGCATAGCTTGAATTGGCCGGGATAAAAACAACTTTAAAAGGTGGTTGCTCGGGTGGTTCCTCAGAAGGATCGGTTTTCTTTTTAGAGCGTTCACGGGTTTTGAATTGATTCATTTCCGTTTCAAATTGCTGCTGTTGTTCGCGGCTACGCCGGATAAGCAAATCGTGCCGTTTGTCGGCCAGCATCTTTGAGAATTTCAAAGCACCTTTGCCACTTGCCGCGGGAGCAATTATAAAGGCAAAGAGGTTGGGATAGACTTTTTGTTGTTTATAAAGGCCTCTTACATTCGGCATACATCCGCTAAGGATGGCGAGTGCGCCTGTAAAGAATACATCTCTTTCTCGCCGGTCAGTGAAAGCTCCGGCACCCGATTGAAGCAATAAAGGGAGATTCGTAAAGAACTCATCGGGCAGCATGGGGGTGTTTTTCAGATAATCTTCAGCGATTTCATCTGATGCAACAGTTGCGGAGGTTTGCAACTTTGCAGAGTTTGCAGGGTTTGCAAACTTCGCAAATTCACCCGAATGGTTTGTGTAGGCACTTCGGACCGATGCTCTTATTTCCTTTTCAGGAAGGTCGAAATGCTGTGAACACAAATGAAGAGTATCATTCTCAGGGAGTCCTGCCCGATTACAATTAGAGGCCAGGAGATAAATATGATTATTACGGTTTCCATCGGAATATTC
>JBAXBJ010000097.1:0-17761 GCA_037142075.1 Bacteroidota bacterium | reverse complement strand
TTATAAGGTAAGCCGAAGTTGTCCCAATTTTGGTGTCAAGCCCTTCGGTTTCAAAGAAATAAAATACCGGAATCCACCATACTACAAGCAGGAGAAGAAAGGGTAAAAACTTTTTCCCAAACAGGTCTTTTGTCATTTGACCAGCACCATATTTAATTGTGAAATAGAATATCCCCACATCCATGAAGAACCAGATCCGTAGCCCCCATTCGAAAAGGGCACCTAAATCAGTATAAAGCAGGAATGCCCAGGCAAACTCCCAGGCAATATTGGAGGATACGGCCAGAAATGGCATTTCCATTTTCTTGTAGCGGATCGCATTGCGGATGATGATAAAGTAAGCAATATTCCACAACAAAGTACCTGCAAACAGGAAGCTTAACTGGGTGACAGTATATGTCTCGAGATTGAGCCAGGGGTGTTTCATAGAATTCGATTTTAACTTTTGGATCTCATCCAATCCGATCTCAAGGATCGTGGAATGTAAAAATTAATGATCTTTGATTTAGTCATGTGGTTGATCATAAACAATGACATGTACTTCGTGATAAACTGGAGAAGCATGGCAAATACCATGCTTTGATCCATTTTTTCCATTGCATTCGCTATTCGTTTTATTTTCAGGCTCAACTTGTCAATTTTATTTTGTTGAATCCCTGGGACATCAAGTAAATCAGAGATTTTTGAACCCATCATCAGTCGTACCATTGCAATATTGGTATCGGAACTCATGATTGCTTTTGCGTTCTTGTCCTGAAACTCCAGCAGGGCCTTCATTAATTCCGAACCCTGTTTGCTGCGGGCAATCTGGTGATCCAATATACTGTTGCCCAGCTTCAAAGCATCATCAGAATTTTCGGGGATAATATCATCATGCAATCCGATCACATGCCCGATCACCCGCCAGCAATGAATATAGGCTTCCTTCTCAACCGGCTCGAGTACGATACCCAACTGTTCCATTCCCTGGAGAATCAAAGCCGAAAAAGACATTAAGGTACCTGCCATGTCTTCCTGATTGATTGGCTCATCATAGAGAGCCGGATCCCAGTTTTGCTTTCGCAGATGATACCTGATGACGGCGTGAATCAGCCTGACCTTTTGTGCAGCAACCAATCCTCTTCCATTGGGTGACAGTCCGCCTGGCGACATAGCGAATACCACAAACTGCGCTGTTTCAGCAATGCGCCGCGAAAATGTTTCCATTGAACCTTGTTGCTCGTCGAGGCGGGCGGTGCGGTGCAAAACTTCTGCTCCCTTGGCACAGGCATAGCATTCGGGAAGCGATTTATTGGAGAGTAACAGGCTTATCCAGATGCCATGACGAATATAAATCTGCTGGCCCAGATCGATCAAATCCTGGTCGGCCCAATCAGGTAATACAGCTGTTTTCCGGAAATACTCTTTGATTTCGTCTGGGGCATCAGCAGGCAAATGATTGTCGTCGCGGGTGATCATTTGAAATAATTGATTGATCCGGGCGACCTCCTTCTTCTCCATAATTTCCGAAACGGTGTTGTCGGCCAGATCATCAGTAAGTTTTCGTTTTTTCTCCAGAAAATCAACTGTCCAGTTTTCAGATGCCTTTGTATTCATAGCAGCAACTTTCCGGAGCGCCCGATTCTTCAACCTCTTTGATTTGATTACAAAAGCCATTGACAAAACGATGAAAAGTACTAATACTGACCAGAGTAAAATGTGTAGCATAAAATTTGGTTTAATTGTTTTTAATTTGGCGAATTGAAAGTAAAACTCTCAATAATTGAATTCGCATCACCGGGATTAAACTCCGGTTCCCGGTTCAGTTTATCGAGGAAGCCATTTTTCGGCCATAATTAATTGACGTTGAGTCTTTAGCAGGGCCTGAAGTATTTTTAGCAAAATTCGGAATCTGCCCAATGAATGTTTTGTAAAGTCCTGCAAATAATATCAGGATCAAGACCAACATGAAGTATCCCAGGTATTTGTATGATTTTTACACTGATTTGATTAACTATAAATCCAAATCGATTTTGGCCGTGTATTACAAGTACATATGCAACAACCCGAATATGTAAATTGTTTGATCAGGCTGAACTATTATTAGGTTTTAACCAGGCTGACTTTGTACTATTTCCTTTTTTTAATGACACAGAATTATTTGCCGTTAATTCGAAATCCGTTTCATATCATCGTCGATTGCCGATTTTCTCTTTTTTGCGGATTTGGCCTTCTGATTGCCGAAATTATAAGTCACATTGACCCCAAACCGCTGGGTATCAAATGTAATAACGCCATCTACATGCTTGCCTCCATAATTGCTTTTATAGTGATAATCGCTCCGTCCTCTGAATATATCGCTGCCTGTTATCTGCAGGAGTAATTTTTTGTTGAAGAAATCTTTTTTGATCCCGAAATTTATCGCAGTTCCCCCCTCAACATTAACAGTGCCTCCCCATATAAAAGGGCTCGAATAAAAACCTGTCAGTTCCACGGTAATTTTCCCGGGTAAGTTCAGGCTGTTTTGTATCCTTAAATTATAAATATTGGCTTTCAGATCGATAACAGTGTTCCCGATAGTACCATTAAAAGATGAATAATTGTAAACAAGGAATGTTGTAAACTCCCACCATTTGGTAACCTTAAGCGGATAACTTACTGATAGTCCATTATTGATTGCTCTTTGCAAATTGCGGGGAGAAAGTATATTTCCTGCTCCCTCAGTTATTTCAAAAACATTGGCAAAAAAATCCTTGGTGACGCTATAGGTGTTTGATATTACTAGCTTTCGCTTAAATGAGTAAGTGAGTTGATAATTTGTAATGTAATTGGGATTCAGAAATGGATTGCCTTTCCATGCCGATATCTCGCTCGTCCTGGATTCGAATGGATTCAGATCCTGGTAATTGGGCCGAGTAATCCGGCGACCTATACTCGCACTTAACACACTTTTGTTCTGATCGTCGTATGCAATGCTGACATTTGGAAATAAATCCGTGTAATTCCGCTCTACTTTGCTGTCTTTAGTGGCAATTTCACTTTCCAGGGTTCCCAATGAGGAGGTGCTTTCCATCCGCAGTCCTGCATTGACAGTGATTTTATCATTAACTTTTGCATTTAATATGAAGTAAAGCGCAGCAACCTTTTCAAGGTAATCAAACTTATTGCTCCTGCTAATGTCTGAAACCGGGATTTCGCCTTCCATGGTATAAAAAGCCAGTTGGTTTCCGGTTGAGATATAGGAATACTTGGCTCCCGAGGAGAAAGTGAATTTTTTAAATCTCTTTTCATAATCCACCATTACCGACCAAAGATCGATTTGCGTGTTTGCATCATATTCGTTGTTAACGGATCTCAGCAGGGTATCTTCGCTGGTATTGTAATAATCGTTGGGTTGATAGGTGTTTTTAGTGCTTGAATATTTGCCCAGGCTAAAGTCAGCTGAAAGGTTGGAAGTACTGTCGATATTGTACCGGTAACTAAAATTATAATTATAATTTTCGCTTGGATTTTCATCCAAAACCTTCGACATCAGAACTTCCCCATCCTCAATATTAACCGAATCGTAAATCCCTGTGCTGCTGTTTAGCTCTCCATTGCTTTTGTTAATAAATGCCCTGCCATCCATGCTGATCGATTGTTTTGAATTAATGGTGTAATCCATACCACCTGAAAAGTTATAAGATTTTCGGTGGTATTCGCTCTTTGAATTTTTATCGATCAGGTAGCCGTTTTGATAGGATGATTCGACAATGTCAGTCTGGAAAATATCATCGGAATAATTGAGCGTAGTGAATAAATTGACCTTCTTTCCACTGTAATTTAACGTGGTGCCAACACTTGACCTGGGAAAAACGCCTTTCGAATAACTCCCGATCACATTTCCATTAAATCCTAAACTGGTATTCTTTTTAAGTTTAATATTGATAATTCCCCCCGTTCCTTCCGCATCATATTTTGACGAAGGATTGGTGATGATTTCAATTGATTCGATATTGTCGGATCGAATGCTTTCAAGGAAGTTAGTAAGGTCTTTTCCCGAAAGCCGTGAAGGCCGCCCATCAATGAAAATCTGAACACCCGATTTCCCCTGGAGGATAATGTTGTTATCCATATCGACAACTACACCCGGAGCTTTGCTGAGCAATTCCAGTCCATTGTTCCCCGAAGAATTTACGCTGCTGGCCACATTAAATACCATTTTATCGGCGTGAACTTCAACCAAGGCTTTGCGGCCAACAATCTCAACCGTATTCAACTTGAATGAATTGGTGGCCAGGATTATTGAGTCAAGCACTATTATCTCGTTTTTTTTAATCTGGATCGGTTTAGAAATATAGGTTTTAAATTCGATGTTAGTTACCTTAACCAAATACTTACCGGCATTGATGTTATTAAACACAAATGCACCGTCTTCCCCGGTTAACATGCCTTTAATGATAACTGAATCCTGGTTTAACAGAATGGCTGTAGAAAACATAGCCGGTGTTTTTTCGGGATTGTATATAAAGCCTTTTATCTGAGTTTCATTCTGCTGCGCCTGGCTAAAGCTACTAAACCACGAAAACAGGACAAACAAGAAAATAATATATTTAGAGATATTCATATGGATTCGGATTTTAAGAAATGGCTGGTAGTTTTTACTTACTCTTTTTATAAATCATATACCAGTTAATGTAATGCACCGTGGGATCTGGTTTTTTTAGTTCTTCCTTGTCTTCAACTGTAAGAAACGGAATCATAACATCATCGCCCGGTTGCCAGTTTGCAGGAGTCACAACGCCAGGGCTGTCATAGTGGGTTTGCAAGGCTTTTAGGGTCCTGATTATTTCATCCGTATTCCTTCCCACTTCAATGGGATAGAAATAAAAAGCGCTGATTTCGTTTTCAGGATTGATGAAGAAAACTCCCCTGACGCTCTTGCCCCGGCCGGATTTTGTGTCGAGCATGCCATAGCTGTCGCAGATAGCAAAAGAACTGTCAACTACCAGCGGGAAGTTGATTTTTAACTTGCCATGTCCTTTGTAATCAATTTGTTCCAGGTCGGCTTTCCAGCTTTGGTGCGACACCAACTTGTCGACAGAAATTATGACAATCTGCGTATTAAATTGGCTAAATTCATCCTGGCGGTAAGCGAGTTCCAGTATTTCCGACGAACATACCGGCGTAAAATCGCGCGGATGGGCAAAAAGGATTTTCCATTTATTGCCAAAGTCTGCAGGAAAAGATATTGGTCCGTTTGTTGATTGCGATTTAAACGATGGAGCAGGGGTGCCGATTAACGGAATCCGTTGATTTCCAAGTTTCTGTGCCATTATAAAATTGACAAACAGAATCATAATAATGGAAATGAATATGAGTTTTCTCATAATTTAGGTTGTATAAATTTGTATTAGTCTGAAAAGCATAAATTGCAACTCATCAGTAGTGCCCAATAGCAGGTGTATAATATAGATTAAACCAAGAAGCAGCAGAACTTACATTTTGATGAAACACTGCAAAACTATATTCCAAGGTTTGTACACGTATATATTTAACAATTTATATATAATAATTGTTTATTGACTTTTCGAATATCCAAATTCTTATTTTTGCAGGAATCTCACAGGAGTTTTCTAAGTTTTTATACGATGTATTGCTCTATTTATCAGCAACTTTGATTAGATATTATATTGATAGTGGTAATAATATTCTGAACTCACTGCCTTCGTTTTCTTTTGTCTCCACAATCAATTCTCCACCATGGGCTTTTACAATATCATATGCCAGTCTCAAACCCAAGCCAGTTCCCTGCCCGGTGGGTTTGGCAGTGAAGAAGGACTGGAAGATTTTATCCAGAACTTTTTGAGGGATGCCGGGGCCGTTATCGTTTGCGGAGATTAGGACCTCTCCCCGGCCCTCTCCGGGGGAGAGGGAGCGGATTGTACTAACTGGGACAGTTGGTTCGTAACCCTCTGGTTGTAATTTCTTCTTTTCATCTACCGTGCTTCAACTTGGCTCAGCACAGGCGTAAAAAGCATTGGTAATCAGATTCAGAATTACCCGACCCATATCCTGCTGGATGATATCAATCTTTCCAATTGTTTCATCAAAATCCGTTTTCAAGGTAACATTAAATGATTTGTCCTTTGCCCGCAAACCATGGTATGCAAGGCGCAGGTATTCATCAGCCAGGACATTATCGGTGGGAATAGGTCTCAAAATCCAAGCTCCAAATTCCCCGCCTGCAGCGGGCAGGCAAGCGGGCTTATAGAGTAAATCTTGGTTCCTGAGATTTGAGACTTGGGCCTTTATTAATATGTGTTTTTTCCCACTCTAAGTATAGTTTTATTCCTTTAGAACTCTTGCCGGATCAACAACCTTTAAGTCCAACTGCTTCACTGCATTATTGAATTCAGGAACCTGAATGTCAAAAACATTTTGCACCCGCTTTAATTCAGGGGCTAATCTCGCATTCAGTTCTTCAAAAACTTTAATCGACTGCTCAGTTGGCCTGGCATCGGCCATGCGGATAAAATCCTGCAAAGAACAATAGCGTTCAAATAATTGCATCGGGTATCTAAGCACATCTTCATTAGCAACTATCTTGGAGTTGATGAGTGTGTCGCCGATGATCTTCAATGAATCAAGCAACGGTTTTGCTATTTTTCGCAGTGACACAGTTTTTGTTGTGTCGCTGAAACTGTTTACGAAATTATTCACCTGGCTCTTTACTCCCCGGATTTGCAGGATTGCTTTAATGATTTCATTTTGCTTCTTATTCACTGCTATCATTAAATCAAACTGGGTTTTCAAATCTTCCTGGGATGTTTTAACCTTTGGGTTTAAAACGATTGAAAAATTTCTTTTCATCAGCACCGTATCGCCTTTCATTAACTTTACCGTATAATTTCCAGGTAGTGCTTTAGGTCCGGCCAATGAACCTGCAGACCAATATTCTTTCTCAAAATGTTTTGCATCAGGGTAGTTAATATTCCATACAAAACGATTCATACCACTGTCGGCTGGCAGTATATCTTCCTTATGCTTATTGTCCTCATAAAAATTACCTTTCTTTTTCAATGGTTCGCCATATTTGTCTGATTTATTGGAAAATGTAATTATGCTATCTCCATTGGCTGAATAAAAGACCAATTTGATTTCACCCTTTGGCTTGTGTTTCAGATAATAATCAACGATGACACCGTTTGGGGCATTGGTGCCGGCTTGTCTTTTTATCGTTTCCTCTTTTTCTGCATCCAGCTGATATCCATCCATACGAATGGCAATATTGGGTTGATACAGCCAGAGATCAGCATTTGAAACTGAATCGTTGATCTGGTAAAACGGAGTTAAATTATCCAGTACCCAAAATCCCCGGCCGTGAGTGGCTATTACCAGATCCTTTAAATCTTTCTTTACCTGCATATCATGCACAGGTGTAACCGGGAGATTGAGCTGCATGGATTGCCAGTTATCGCCATTGTTAAACGAAATGTATGCACCGGTTTCGGTTCCTGCATACAACAGGTTTTTTCTGTTGGGATCTTCGCGAACGCAACGGGAATAAACATTAACAGGCAAACCATTCGTAATCATAGTCCATGTTTTTCCATAATCGGTAGTGCGGTAAATATAAGGAAGTGTATCATCGAGCCGATACCGATGCGCTGCAAGAAAACAGGTACCCGCTTCAAAATGTGAAGGTTCAATAATGTTTACCGTTGTCCATGCCGGCAAATCTTTTGGCGTAACATCAGTCCATGTTTTTCCATCGTCGGTACTCAGGTGAATAAGCCCGTCATCACTGCCTGCCCATAGTTCGCCTTGTTTAACCGGTGATTCGGCGAATGCATAAATTGTACAAAAAACTTCGGCCCCGGTGTTGTCGGGTGTAATCAGTCCGCCGCTTTGTAATTGTTTCGAAGGATCATTACGGGTGAGATCGGGTGAGATTGTTTCCCAACTCATTCCACCATTTTTAGTGCGATGTATAAATTGGGAAGTGCAGTACATCACATTACTGTTCCAGGGAGAAAATGAAATCGGATACGTCCAGGCAAAACGATTCTTCAAAAGGTTTGCGCCCCATCCATCATTAATTAGCGGATAAACGGAAACACTCTGGTACTGCTCATTCTTTTTATCATGACGAGTCATTATGCCATCATATTCGCCACCATAAGAAACAGAAGGATCCATAGGATCGGGAACGATGTATCCTGCTTCGCCACCTGCCGGATAATACCAGTCATTTCTTCCAATGGATTCTCCATATGATCTCGTTGCTATCCGGACTGGGCCCCAATCCTGCTGACCGCCGTATGCATGATATGGGAAATCATTGTCGAGATTCACATGATAAAACTGGGCAGTTGGCAAATCTTCACTCGTCCATGTTCTTCCGCAATTATAAGTTACTGCGGCACTTCCATCATCAGCGATAATAAAATTTTCAGAGTTGTTGGGATTGATCCACATATCGTGATTATCGCCGTGCTCCTGTGCAATTTTTGAAAATGACATTCCTCCATCAATAGATTTCCAGAATTCAACATTGCTTACATAAAGAACATTTTCATTATTCGGGTCACAGAAAATTTCAGAGAAATACCAGGGGCGCTGCGAAAGATCATTTTTTGCTGAAGCCGTGTCCCAGGTTTTCCCTGCATTATCGCTTCGGTATAAACCGGGATGTTCTTTGTTTTCGATCATTGCATAAACCCGCTGCGGGTTGGTTGCTGAAACAGCAACACAAATTTTACCTAACAATCCTTTCGGCATTCCTGGATTTTGCGAAAGCAAATTCCATGTGTCACCTCCATCAATGCTTTTATACAAACCACTTCCGGCACCGCCACTTGAAAGCGCCCATGGTTTCCGGTTCACCTGCCACAACGAAGCATAGATGATGTTGGGGTTAGTGGGATCAAAATCAACATCAATTGCTCCTGTACTGTCATTTTTATAAAGAACCTGCTGCCATGTTTTTCCTCCGTCCCTGGTTCGGTATATGCCACGTTCTTTGTTGACGCCAAACATTTTACCTGTTATAGCAGCAAAAGCGATTTCAGAATTTTGGGGATGTATAATTATGCTTCCTGTTGCTGATGCATCAAGCGTTAACACATGCTTCCATGTTTTTCCGGCATCCATGGATTTATAAATACCATCACCCATAATTGCAGTGTTACGGATTGCAGCTTCGCCCATTCCTACATAAATAACATTCGGATCATTTGGCGCAACAGCCAGGGCACCCACTGACGCCGAATGAAAAGTTGAATCAGAAACAGGAAACCATGTATTTCCGCCGTCAACCGTTTTCCAGACTCCACCACCGGTTGCACCCAGATAATAAGTTAACGGCGCACCAATCACACCACTGGCAGTAAGTGACCGGCCACCCTGGTATGGACCGATGCTGCGCCATTTCATACCGGAATAAAGTTGTTTGCTGTATGTTTCGGTAGCAACAATCTTCTTTGTGTCTTTCGCAGAAGATTTTTTTTGAGCAACAGAAAACTGGCTTGCGCAAATAAGAATTGCCAGTGACAGGAAATGGATTTTCATAATAAATGCTTATTGGGTAAATCGGTCATATAAATTTAGATAGTTTGCACTTCAATTTATAAGTTAGCACTATATTTATTTTACTCACTTTCTTATTGTAGAAAGCGGATGCGAAACAACTCTGATTGTAAGGTGTGATTTAGCCTGACTCTTTTATCTTGTCCTGATTTCAATCTTGTGAATGACAACAAAGCTAAATAATGTTTAGGAAAACAGAGAGTTGTAATCATTTGGCTAATTAAGTACATTAGGCAATACAATTATAAATACACTTCCCCGGCCTTCTGTAGTCTCTACCCTGAGTTCCCCGCCATGCGCTTTTACAATATCATAAGCGAGTGAAAGCCCCAAACCCGTTCCCTGCCCGGTGGGTTTGGTGGTAAAAAAGGGTTGAAAGATTTTATCGAGGACTTTTTGTGGGATGCCGGGGCCGTTGTCTTTTATTGAAATAAGAACCTCACCCCGGCCCTCTCCGGAGGAGTGGGAGTGGATTGTACTGACTGAGACGGTTGGTTCGTAATCCTCAGGATTTTGTTTTTTCTTTTCATCAACCGCGTAAAATGCGTTGGTAATTAAATTTAGAATTCCCCGGCCAATATCCTGGGGAATAATATCAATTTTGCCTATTGTTTCATCAAAATCCGTTTTCAGGGTTGCATTGAACGATTTATCCTTTGCCCGCAAACCGTGGTAAGCCAGGCGCAAGTATTCATCAGCCAGGGCATTGATATCGGTTGGTTCTTTCACACCGCTGCTGCTGCGGCTGTGTTGCAGCATGCCTTTTACAATCGCATCAGCACGTTTGCCATGGTGGTTGATTTTTTCGAGGTTCATTTTAATATCATCGGCTATCTCATTAGCCAACAGCATATTACCTGCTGCCAATTCTACCCTCATTTCGTCAATGAGCTCATTGCTCACTTCCGAAAAGTTATTGACGAAGTTAAGAGGGTTTTGGATTTCATGGGCTATACCAGCGGTGAGTTCGCCGAGGGAGGCCATTTTTTCGGATTGGATAAGTTGGGATTGGGTGGATTTGAGTTCGGCGAGGGCCACTTCGGCTTTTTGTCGGGCGACTTTAATTGCAATTAAGTCCTCCTCTGCCCGCAATGCATGTGCTTCTGCTTTTTGCAGATCGAGGAAGCGTGTGTGGGCAAATTCAAAAACATCAGAAAAACGGCGAATGACCAGTAAATCATCTTCAGGAAGCTGTTTGTTATGAATTAACCCTAACCATCCATGTTTAAAAAATATCAGTTGCCAAAAAACCGGATCGGGATAAATTCTCAGTACGTTTTTAAATTGATTTTCAGTATAGCTGCCCATGTCCCGATTTGCCTCTAAAAAAGCAATTCTTTTCCTGCCACTAAACTCAGCGATAAAAAATGGGGATCCGCTATTCCATTTCGACTCCAATTCTTCAGTAAATCCCGGGATATACTGATCCAATTTGTCGTACATTTCCCTGATTGAGAAGGTCTCATATACACCCTGATGGGCGACTTCTTTTGCGCGCCATAGCTCGTATTTGTCCTGTTCCCTGTCAAAAACCATAATACTGAAACCAGTTGGGTTAATGTCCATTTTTTCAAGTTCAGAAAAGAGCAAATCCGATACATCTCCTACCTCAGAGCTCTTATGCATTGCGAGTGCGCGGGACCTTATCCTTTCCAATGCAGCCTCTATCTGTGCTTCTCTTGCCTGTGCTTCTGCCTGTTTAAGATCGTGAAACCTTGTATAGGTCATATCAAAAACTTTTGCAAAGCGCAGAAGTATGTTAAATTGTTCATCAGGCAAAGGGCTGACGGTGGAAGCTGTAATACTTCCGAAATTAGTGAACGAAGCATTTAGAAATACACGGTCAACAGACCTCATCCCGGCAATTACAAAATCAGGCAAAAGTGAAAGTTCTGTTTCTGAAAAGATATAATTATCCCATTCTTTTTTGCTGTTCCCTTCCAAAAGATATTCCCATCTTAAAGTCCTTGACTGCCATGCTTTTATATATTCCTGGTAAGGTTTGTGATTATGATACTTTATAAATAAGCCAACAGGAACAGAGCCGGGTTCAGGATTTGCCATCCACCAGGTTGACCCATTGGTTTTGAGATCATAAATCATAATAATACACCGGTCGAGCAAAAAATGAAGTTTGGTGAGTTCCTTAAAAACCGTATCAACCAGTTCAGCCAGCTCTTCGGATGTCCTCATTGCCATTGCCCTGGCCCTAACTCTTTCAAGACCAAGTTCAATCTGTGCTTCCCTTGCCTGTGCTTCGGCTTTTTGCAAATCCAGAAAACGTTTATAAGCCATATTAAACGCACCAGCCATTTTCAACACAATGGTTTTGGTATCCTCTGAGGGAGGGTTGACCAGATCGATACCAAGTATTCCATCGGAGAGTCGGGCACAGGAATTCCATTGATGGGTCAGTTTCCCGGTTGCCATTGCTTCCTTAAATGCATTGGCGACAAAAGGATTAATTTCTTCCAACTCTTTAGCAGCCCTCTCAAGTTTTTCAACAGGATAATCCAAAATGAAGTAGTCCTGATCTGATTGCAGAAGAATTCTGAAGGGTTCACCAATCAGATCATACTTTTTGGAGTCGAACTGAAGGGTATAACTATTGGGGTCGCCCAGATTTCCCGGGCTTGAGAAATCCCATGCTTTCACCCATCCATGCTCATCTACCAGGTAAAATGTAACACCTGTGAGACCTGGTACCTGGAGCCAGGTGAGTTGGTTCAGAATTTCTTTATTTACTTTATCCAGATCATCAGGATGGTGCATGGCCATAGATTGCGCCCTCACGCGTTCAATGGCTGCTTCAATCTGGGATTCCCGGGCCTGTGCTTCGGCCTGAGCCACATCGGTATACCTGCGGTACGCAAAATCGAATACATTCCGGAAACGCTTCAGCACGCCAAGTTTTTCTTCCGTAATGGAACTGAAAGTTGATATTCCGATGGAACCGGTGCCGATGGAGTAGAAATAATAATACAAGGCATCCGTATTTTCAATTCTGGGGTCATCCTTTTCACCGATCTTTTTCCTTAATGCAATCCAATCTTCCAGATCCTTTTTCTCAAAAGAAGTAACCGAAAATGCATCCTCTGCACTCCGGACCTGCTTTACCTGTTTTTCAATTAAAGGATGAATATTGTATTCTAAGTGATTGATGCTCTGACCGATTTCGTCGGAATAATCATAATTCACAAAAGAAGCCTTTTCATCATCATGAATATTTATCATTGCATTCCTGATTTCGGTGAAACCCAGCGTGGTTAATTCAGCAAAGAGAACTTCACAAATGCCCGGCAGGTCATCGGGTTTGCGCATACTCAGGGCCTGTGCTCTTACCCGTTCGAGTGAAGCTTCGATTTTTGCCTCCTGGGCCTGGGCTTCGGCCATTTCAATATCCAGAAACCTGCGGTAGGCTAAATCAAATACATTGCGGAAGCGTTTAAATAAATTTATTTCTTCTGCGCTCAATGGCGCATAGGTGGACATCCCCAGGGCAACCGGTCCTAATGAATAAAAGTAATAATTCAGGGATTGGGCATTCTCCAGATAACTATCAGCAAACTGGTTGGTGGTTTTCTGGTATTGATACCAGTCTGATACTTCTTTTCCGTTTAATCCCTCCGCAAACAGTTCTTCGGCACCCTGCAACATTCGAGTGGCAAACAAACTCTGTAATTCATGGTTTTTATAATCGACTTCTGTTACTAAAAGCTTATCATGTTTTGCATAATATTCATAATTGATATAAGTACCTTTATCTTCATAAATAATAGCAGTTTGTACATTACGTATTTCTTTGAGCCCCAGGCTTTCGCATTGCTGCGATATGATGCGGCATACTTCGAGCATATCATCCGGTTTCCGCATGCCCATGGCGACAGTTCTTACGCGTTCGAGTGAGGATTCAATTTCGAGATCACGGTTTTGGGCTTCGACCGCTTTACGTTTCTGCTCAAGTTCTTCAATGGTTTCTTCAAGTAAAATGGCGGTTGTGCGTTTTACTTTTTCTGTTCTTTCGAGTTTGAATTCCGCTATAGTCAGCTCCTTATCAGCATCTTTTACAGCTATGACAAGTAAAGCTTTTTCTTCAGCAGATATATTTTCTGCTTTTTCAACAAAGGCTGCGATCTTCTGTAAGTGCTGATTCATTTATTTCTCTTTTAATGCCACACAACAGGTGGTAAGGTTATGCATTTCAAGGTTTCCGCCTGTGGCCCGGGCTAATTCTGCATTGGAGAACATGCCAAGCATCGGCACTCCCCACACATTTTTTATCCCTTCAATTTCCTGTGTCATTAGCGGCCCCAGCGAAAGAATTCTGCCGGCACAACTAAAAACCACCAAGGCATCTGCTTCGGGCATTTGAGTTTCCTTCAGATTTTCAACGCCTTTAATTACTTTCTCCATCACATCAAAATCGGGAGGAAGGGAGAAACGAATTTTTGATCCCTGGGCCACAGAACCGCTGCAGTAAAAAGAATGATCGCTCCAATCGATTACCAGCCCCGGCCTCATCACCGGATCACCCTTTTCCCGCTGCAGCTGCAAGGGAAAATTAGCGGCTATTTCCAGCAGCAAACCTTCATTGTCAGGTGATACATTTTCGAGCCCGCCATACTTGGTTGTAATATCCAGAACAGGAATATCATCAACTGTATATACGTGATTTCCTGTGCTTTTAGTAACCGTTCGTACCGTGCCTACAGCTCTCCAGCCACAGGTAGCAACACCTTTAATCATGACTTTATCTTCATCGAGAGCAAGACACACCAGACCCCGCGTACTTTCATGCCCATTTGTAAAAACAAACTGGTCGGAAAATGTAAAATCATCGCCTGCCATGCATCCGTATACGTTTACATCCTTACCCACAACATCTTCAAAACCAAACAACAATCCTTCCGCATCGGTTTCCATATTGCTGCCGGCAATAAAAAAGGCAGGAGTAGGAAACTTCTCTTTTGCTATTCTGGCAAGCGCATTCGTTATTTCCCGGTAATTTTTTTCGGGATACTCTTTAAAATAGATTTGATAATAATTTTTATTGATGTCGAGCAAAAGAATGGCAGCTGAGCCCTTTTCTGTTACTTCATCAATAAATTCTCCGTTTGTGGTTGTACCAAATACATCAATGCCCGCTTCATCCAGCAGTTTGCAGATAGCATTACGGTTCTGCTTAATGGATACAAAAGCGATGGCCAGGGTGGGTTTATATCCGTCGGCCATACTTTGATACAATGCCGTTTTAATTTCTTCGGGTGAATTCCCTTTGATTGATTTTGCTTTCATACTATTTATATCTTAGTCCCGAAGAATTTTATTAGCTGTACCTATGGTTGCTTAATCCATTTCAATCGCCGGTTTCCCTTCACAACGCGAAGAATCAGTGTATCACCGCTGAAAGCAAATGACCTTCTGACTGTAGTACCCCAAACCGCAGGAACAGAAGATAAAATACGCTGATGCTGAACGACCTGAGCGGTATCTTCGACCATATAATTGGCCATATAGGCGTAAAAGGAAGAAAATTCTAATACTGCTGATTTTAATTCAGTAACCGACATACTGTCAGTTTTTTGCCGTACTCTTTCCTTATTTATTGATTCTTTCTCATTCATCCATTCAAAGTCCTTGTACCCCTTTGGGGTGATTTGCAGTGCAGCATGGCCTAATCCATCATAAACGATATATCCCGTGCCTCCTTTTGTCCAGGAATCTTCGTGCCAGGCACCTGTTGAGTCCTGAATTTCAGAAATATATAATTTATACATTCCGGCCAAATGGCTTTCCTTTGTTTTTTTTGCGTTTTCTGAACAGGCCGTTATAAATACAATTATGACGATCAAACTGAGAATTTTCATTTGTTTTGAATTTAAATTAAGTCCCCATTATGAGGTATGTATGATAGAGCAAAAGGGATAAATTTCCGCATTCATCAGGTCTCAAATTATAAGTCCCAAGTGCCCAATTCCAAGTTCAGTTATAATGAAGGTTTTGCGATTTGTGTCCCGTGTACTAGTCTTTCTTATCTTTCTTAATGCGTGATTGTATCCCACTTCAATTATATTTTCGGAGGATTACTGTTTTTTTCAATGCTTTTCTGAATCAGATTTCAATGCAGGGTTGAACTCTGACAGTTCAACTTACCCCAAGCCAGCCTTAAGTTTTAATAAATGCTCAGTCTTTATGGGTTGTTTAGTTTCCTGACAGTAAGGGGTGAAGTAATGGTGTTCCTGTAGAAAAGAAATCTGTGCCTGGTTCCACTCTGCTTCGGTATAGGTAAGTTTTACAGACTGAAGTTCCTTAAACAAACAATCTGACTTTATTTCAAATTCTTCAGTTCCAAGGTATTCAAGATCAGCATCGGCGAGGATTTCCTCTAATTTGTTTTTGGGTAACTGAGGTATTTTTGTGACCATAATCATGTCACATATTCTTTCAATATATTCATACGTATAACCGAACTCTGGTAAATAGTGCCGCGCTAAAATGCAGCTCTGTGCCTCATGATTGGTGTAGGTTTTAGTGTAGCCTGTATCATGCCATAAAGCTGCAACACTGATAAATTCGAGTTCCTCAACGGTACATTTTTCCTGGCGGCCAATTTCCATTGCTTTATCGATTACATACAGGGTGTGTTCCGGATTATGATATAAATAATTTTCGGGAAGATTATCTCTCAATAAACCAATTACAAAGTCTTTCATATCCTTTCTATTTTGCATGGCCTTTGGCTTTTAAAATCCCCCCGGTAGCTTCATTAATACTTTGACTATAAACAAATGCTTTCGGATCGATCCCTGCAACAGCTTCCTCTATCTGGCTAATTTCCAATCTGGTAACAATAGTTACTATGATTTCGCAATCGGTTTTTATGTCGAAACTTCCCGGCAGATACCCTCTTTCGCCTTTATAAACGGTGATGCCTTTCCCCATTTCATTTACCAGCAAATCCTTGATTTTATCCTGTTGTGATGAAATAATATTTATTGCCGTATATTGTTCGATACCATCAACAACATAATCGGTTGCCCGTGTGGCAGCATAATAAGTGATGAGCGAATACATTGCGGTTTCAATCCCAAAATGAAATGCAGCGCCGGCAAAAATGAAAGTGTTAAATATCATAATGATCTCACTGTTCGAGAAACCGATTCTCCTCCGGGTAAATACGGCTATTACTTCTGCTCCGTCAATTACACCACCGCTCCTGATTACCAGGCCCACTCCTGTGCCTATAAGGATTCCCCCGAATATGGCTATCAAAAGCCTGTCGGTTGTAACGGGCTGAAGATCAATAAACAACAAACCCATAGTGAGCAGGATGACAGCAAGAGAAGTTTGTACAGCAAACGTTTTTCCAATTCTTTTATACCCCAGATAGATAAATGGAAGGTTAAATACAAAAATGAAAATACTGATGTTGATGTGCGAAATTTCATGCAGTAGTATGGAAATTCCGGTAACACCCCCATCCATAAACTGGTTGGGAATCATAAATCCTTTCATGGCGAAAACAGCCATAGCACTGCCTATAAATATCTGGAGCAGGTTTTTTGGATTTAAAATATTACCCCAATTTACAAAATCACTTTTGTGCTTTCTTATCATAGGTAATCAATTGATTTTTAGCAATAATTAATGATTCCAATTCAAATTCCTCCCGATTGAAAATAAACTAATTCACATATCTTCATATGTGATTATTGTTATTTAAATTAAATTAACAAGTAATGTTAAACAAAGTTTGAAAAGATGAATATTAATCAGGTGTAAGGTTAACTTTTATAAATTTCCAGTGCCTTTTTAAACTATTCCCGGCATAAGAAGTCATATTATCTCAAAAAATTACCTGATAAATATAGTTAACAATGTAAACCTTTTACATTTTATACTACTTTTGCACAAAACAGTATTCCCTCGTTACTTTATGGCTCAGATTGAACAACCTTTAGGCAGAATGTTATCCGGTCTCGGGAAAGGTTATTTGCATCTGCTAAGGGCTAAACTTCATCACCTGGATATTGACCGCAACTATTATGCATTGGTTCTGATTGATAAACAGGATGGTAGCATGACCCAACAGGAACTTGCGCTTAAGCTCGATACTGATAAAGTGAGCATTGTCAGGGTAATTGATTACCTGTCGGATAAAGGATATGTACAACGTGTGCGAAAAACCGAAGACCGCCGGAAACATAGTCTT
>JBAXBJ010000096.1:0-18051 GCA_037142075.1 Bacteroidota bacterium | reverse complement strand
TGCCAGAGTGGTCGATCGGGGCGGTCTCGAAAACCGTTGTACCCTTGCGGGTACCCAGGGTTCGAATCCCTGTCTCTCCGCCTAATAATTTTTAATCGCCTGTAAATAACACATTTACAGGCGATTTTTTTTGGTAACGGTATAGGTAAACGGTTCAGATTTGGAATACTCGCCCAGGATCAAACCTGGTGAGCTTATAACCTGGATATTCTGAACTGATTCAACAATCAAAGCCTGATATCAAACCCTGATTTCTAGATAGTCGCAAACAGAACTTTGATTAAGGGACTGGATTTATTTGCGAATAATTATCCAGTGCAGAGTATAATGCAGTAAAACATGGAACCGATTATTTTATTCTTCTTCTTTGTCAAATTTATCAAATTCTCTTCTCGCTTTAAAAATCTTTTCACCTGCATAAAGTCCGGCAAAGCCAATCAGGAATATAATGCCATTGCCAATGGGAGCTGACCCTCCAACTGGAAGGTTCCCGCCGCCGCCAATCCCGCCCGGGTCAGACGGCGGAGGAGGTGGCTGAGCTATTACTCCCAGGTTCAAACTTACAAGAAAAGTTACTATCAGTATTAAAACTATCTTTTTCATATCACGGCGTTTTTTAATTGTTAACAAGTTTGCTTGTAAATACCTGGCTTGATGAGGTTGCACGAACAATATATATTCCCGGGGGTAACGTAAATGGCAATTCCATCATCCCGTTCATTGTAAGTCGGTTCAGGTTGAGTCGCTGCCCCAGTGAATTATACACGCCAACTTCTGATTTCTGCCCATTCATCGATGGCACATCAATATATAGTTTCATATCCGAGATATATGCAGTTCCCACAGCAGGCTCCTGCACTTCTTTAATACCTACCACCTTAGCAAAACGCAGTTTAAAGCGATTTTGATCACTTCCGGGCTCGTAACCGAATGAATATAAAGGATTCTCTCTCAGATTGATCAACTTAGCTGTTAAACCATCTTCGAGGTAAATAGGGCTTGTGCCAGTAAATGTCTCCATTCCTGAGGCGGTAAAAGTAACATTGGTTGATGCTGTGAACGAAAAATTGAGAGGCACTACAGTTTCAGTCTCACTAAATGGCAGTGCGTTAATACAGAGTTTTGAATCATCGCTTGCTACCGAGTTGAGCTGGGGGGCATCAGCACCTCCCGCCATTTTGTAAGCATCATATTTTCCATCAAAACCGGAAGTCGCTTCACTCTTAAACCGTACTACTATTTCGTCAGTAGCCTGGTTAGCAATTGATTCGATTCTTAGCACATTTGGAACTATTTCATCATCTTTAAAAAACATAACCGGGTTATGTACCCGTGAAGGATTTTTTATCTGAAAATCTGCACCGGAATTATTAGCATGAATAATGAAGGATTGTCCCTGAGCAATATATCGACTTCCTCCGTTGAGGCTGACTCCGTCAATAAATGAAGCATAATTTTCTGCCGGAGCAGGTGCCCGAGCTGGCCAGATATAGATAGCATTGTCAATATTTGTTTTAACCCAACCATCTGCAGCAAGCCAGTCGATAGCCGAAGGATAAGGATTTGGTACCAGGTTAAAGCCAGCAGTAGTGGAATTAGGTGTAACTGAGGAATAGGAAACCGGAATCGAAAGGGTCCCATTATTTATTTTACCACTGAAACTATAGGTAATGCTGGTATTCGGATAATTAATCATATAACCTTTATCAATCGAAAGCGGTGTTGTAGTCGCTGCTCCATATGCAATCCATTGATTGTTTCCCTCGTCATAACCAAAAAGATAGGAGCCAAGAAACAGTGCAGACTTAGGGTTCTCGGTCTGTTTAAGAGGCACCGAAACGAAATGATATTTAAAAATGCTCTCATTTGAACTTTGAGAAATGTCGCGTTGAATGGTTGCAGAAACATCATCCGTATTATGGAGCAGTGAGCCTGTGCTTGAAGAATTCGACTTGATAACCAATCCGGAATTTCCGGCAGCATTGTTTAGTATACCAGCAACTGTCAGAGTTGTATTTGGATTTATAGCTAAGCGACCTAAGGGATAAATCTTCAATCCATTGGCCAATGCATCAGGATGTGTAACATCGCCTACAAATGCTGCTGCTGCAGTTGTGTCCCACACTGAAGTATTAACTGAGGCTGCCCAGTCGACTACTCCTCCTGCCTGTGTCCAGCCATACTGACCACAGTATATCCTGGCAAGATACAAGTCGGCAAAATCATATCCTTCATACAGATTGGGGCTGGCATAATAATCGGAGTATAAAGGACCTACGCCTGTGGCAAATTTTTGATATCCGTTCATTGCAGCCGGCTGGAAACTAACACCTGCCACTCCTGCTGTATTGGATACAAGGCAATATACCGTACATAGTGTTTGCCACGTAGTAGTGACTTCAGAATGACCGGGGATTTTATAGGCATTTAAATTAGCATTTGCGAGTACTGAGATATTCAGATTTCCTGAATTATAATTTGCAGAAACGCTATATTTCTCAAACGCAGTAATTGGTGGTCCTGGTGGGTCATAGGAACCTGTAATGAACGTCCCTTTATCAGCAGAGGGTTGAACTGATGTATTGAAATTGGCTAAAGATATATTGCAAATAACCTGCGATGCATAGAGATATGTACCATTAGCACTTGCCTTGACCATGACATCAAAAACAAGGTAATTATCCGGCGCGTAATTCTCGATACGTGGATTCGAAAACTTGAAAGTCAATTTCTCTGCTGCCACCAGGCTATAAGAAAAAAAGACAAAAAAGAAGAAAGTAATTATCGTTTTCATAGGATTGGATTTTAAAAGAAACATATTTCAATCTAACTCAGATTTATATCGTTGGTTAACAAGTTATTGCGCATCCAACTTTGAACTTTCACAATTATTTTCATTCCCTGAGGATAAGTATTTTTTTCAAAAGAACAGAATTATCAACCTCAATTTTCAGGAAATAAACACCCGGATTCAATCCTTCTGTATTCATGTTTATTTCATTTCCAATTTCACCTGCTGCATATTTTCTTTCATATATATTGACACCATTGCTGGTGAGTAATGTCAGGCTTAATGCTTTTCCCCTATGACTAACTAAAACAAGTGTTACATGATCATTAGCAGGATTTGGGAAAAGGGATATCGAATTTTCATCAATGGGTTTTGTCCCGGTTATCATTATATCAACAATGTTGGAAGTATCGGAACTACAACCATTTTCGGTAACAATATTGAAATACTGACCATTATAAACAGGTGTGTATAACTGCCCGGTGGCTCCTTGTAATAGTTGATTGTTATAGTACCATTGATTCCCGTTTGGAGCAGTTGAAGCAAGGTAAATACCCGCATAATTAATTAGCGGTGCCGGGGGAACAGGATAAACCAATATTTCGGCATTTCCTGTTGAAGTTCCGGAACAGTTCATATCCTGAACTGAAGTAACCGAATATATACCCGGATCATTTGTAACTAATAAAAAAGGTGATGTATGAATCGCAATGAAAGAATTTGAATTTATTCCGTTGGTACATGTAAATGACCATGGCGGTATGCCTGTAAGATCAATACTGATCGTTGCCTGTGAACCGTCGTTACATAATGCACCGCCTCCGCTAACCTGGGCGGTAGGCAACTGATGAACAAGCAGGTTGGTCGAACCGTTAATGGTTATAATACCATCATTTGCCGCTAACAGATATTGTGTGTTTTCACCTGGGTTTACAAACGGGTTGGCCAGGGTTGAGTTCCATGCCGGTGTACCCGGAGGAACCGAAGTCCAGTTATAAGTATAAACACCTGAACCTCCGCCCACATTAGCTAAAAGTTGTGCTGACTGTCCATTACATATAGCACCCGGTACTACTGTCGGACTTGCCGTCAACATTGCGCCCGACACTGTAACAGCCATTTCATCGGTTGTTTGGCATTGCCCGGAAGTATTGGTAACCTGCAGTACAAAAAGTGCAGAGTTTGTAAGCGGAACTGAAAACGGGTTCTGTACATTCGGATTTATCAACAGGTTCGCGGGAGTCCAGTGATATGTATAATTGCCTGTTCCACCCGAAGCAGCATGCAATTGAATAGCGGCTCCGCTACTGACAATAGTATCGTTCCCTGCATTGGCAAGAGGTGAGTTATTAACTGTAACCGGCAAGGTCGAGACCGGCCCGTTACCGCATTCATTCATACCGCAAACTGAAATATTTCCGGATACAGCACTTGCTGAATAATCAACCGTAATTGAATTTGAATTTGCCCCACCTGATATTGTGGCTCCTGCCGGAACCGACCAGGTATAGCCGGTGACATTGGCTAAAGGTGCAATACTGTATGATATACCTGTTGAACCCTGGCAAATGGTATTACTCCCGTTAACCTGCCCGGGATTGGCTGTAATTCCGCAAACTCTCCCGTTAACAAAATAGGTTGATGTAGGTGAATCATTCAACACATTAGCAAATTGATCGGAATATTCACAGGAAGGGCCCATTTCGAACCATTCCAGAGCAGGCGAACCCGAAATAAAAGTAAATGTAAGGTTTACGATAAAGCTACCGTCAGGCAGAGAAACACCAGATGAGAACCATCCCATCACAATGCGATGCATGCCTGATCCTAAATTATTATCGCCCATATTAAAAACACCCGAAAGGGCAGGATTCTGAATCCCCGAAACCAAATGAAGTTTAGAATATTCATAATCGATTGTTAATGAGAAAGATCCAACGCTATTGAACCCAACTACCGTAATCGGTACAACAACCTGTTGCCCGGCAATAACATTAGTAACTGTGGCTATAGCTGTAACAGGTGCATTCTGGGCAAATACCCCATGTCCCCAAAAACCTGACACTATGACCAGGCTGGCAAACAAAATTAATTTCAGTTTACGATTCATTTCTAATATAGATTTAGCACACAATATTCTTTTTATTATTTTGACAAAATTTAGTCTTCAACCCTTACGCCCAATCCACTTTAACTTTAAACTTTTTACTCTTCACTCCCTTTCACGCTGAGCGAAGTCAAAGGGCACTAATCATTGTTCACCATTCATTGTTCACTATTCATCGTTCACTATTCATCGTTCACTCTTTTTACGGCAACACATTACTCTTCCCGAAATTCGGAACCCAGTAATCTGTATAATCGTTTATAAAAACATTTCCATCCATATTAAAATCTGCCTTACTATATCCGTTTGTTATCCCAAAGGCAGGCACCCAGTAATCAGTGTAATCGTCAATAAAAATATTTCCTTCGTTGCTTGCATCGGCTGATATCATTCCCCATATCGAAAGGGCGGCAAAAATATTTTTGCAGGCATTTGCGCCTCCATACACTTGTGCTGACCCCAGGCTGAAATCATAAAGTGCCCCTGTCGCTGATAGTGCAACAGCAGCCGCACTCATTAAAGGCATATGGTTGCGGTGATGGATTACAATATAATAGTTCCCGGCACTTAGTCCTGCAAAATTAAGTTTGCCTGTACCCGCCAGGTCAGTAATATATCCGTCGCTGGTCAGAAATCCTGCCCGTGTTGCTACTTTTGTAGAAGCAGATGGCCCCGTACGTAACTCTACCAGGATCCAATCAGTTACATTAGCCGGTATGCTTACCACCTGCTCAGTACCGCTGTAATTCCATGGGCTTGCAGTGTAGGGCTGAAGTAGTGGCAGCAAACCAAGGTCCTTCAGTGTGGTATTCATTACTTTGCCCGCAAAAGGTCCTTCCAGGAATACTCTTGTATTCACCGGGGTTGAGTTGGACACCAGTCCATTGATATAATATGTTGATGAAGGGATATCATTCAGTGTGTTAGCAGCAGGATCGCTATAGGAGCAGGAAGCACCATTGTCGAACCACTGCAAAGAAGCAGGTCCAGAAATGTATGTAAAAACATAGTTAACGATCCAGCTACCATCAGTTAAAGTCATTCCTTGTGAACCATACCAACTGATTATAAGCCGGTGAAATCCATTACCCATATTCATATCACCAATGTTGCAAACACCGCCTAATGATGGATTATAAACTCCCGAAACATAATGCAGTTTGGCATACTCATAATCAAGGCATAGATATAAGCTACCAATATTGGTAAACCCTGTAACCGTCACCGGAACTGTTACCTGCTGTCCTGGGATAGCAGTTGTTATTGTTGCAGCTGTCGTTATTGGTGCATTTACGGCCAGAATGGAAAAGGATATAAATGAAAATATCCCCGCTAGCAGAAAGCGCTGTACTGAGCCTGTTATCAATATTTTCTTCATTTGCTAATGCTAAAAAATTGAATTTTTATGCTAATGCAAGGAATTTGTTATTCCGAAATTCGGCACCCATTGATCGGTATAATCATCGATATAAACTTTCCCGTCCATATTATAGTCGCCTCGCGAATACACAGGGTTAAGCCCGAAATCAGGAACCCAATGATCCGTGTAATCATTGATATAAACATTCTGGTCATTGGTGGCATCCGACGAGAACATTCCCCAGCGGTTCAATGACGCATCAATCAGTTTTAAGCCGGCCGTGCCTCCATAATTAGCTGCTGGACCTGAACTGAAATCGTACTGGATGCTGTATGGATTGATCTTCACAGGCAGTGAACTCATCACAGCCATATGATTTCTCTGGTAAACCACCAGGTAATAGTAGCCGGGCATAATACCCGGGAAGGTCAACAGATTTATCCCGTCGGGCCCGGTAATGGCCCCGTTTTTAGTAAGAAAACCTGCACGCTCAGCCAAAACTGACGATACTGCAGGAAGGCTGCGCAACTGCACCAATACCCAGTCGGTAATACCGGCAGGGATTGATGTTACATGCTCTGAGCCTGTATAATTCCATGGAGCAGAACTATAAGGCTGTAAAAGAGGAATCAGTCCCTGGTCGTTCAGATCTGTCGTCATAGTACCAGAAGCGATTTTATAAGGGCCTTCCAGAAATGTTTTTCCATTGATAGTTGGCGCCGGCCCAACGCAGCCATCAAAATAAAAATCTTCGCGCGGCTGATCCCAAAGTGGAATAAATGTTACAGCAACAGCATATTCGCAGGAAACCGGGTCCTCATCGTTCCAGGTTAACAGGCAACTTCCACCGTGATAAATAAAAGAGACATAAAGAAGAATGCCGCCGTCGGGCAGGCTGAATCCGGATCCACCCATCGCTCCGAAAATAAATTTTCCGGAAACCCCGCTGACATCAATAGAATATGTTGATGGGACATTTGGAGTATTTATACTTTGATATGTTAATACATCTGGGTTATAATTCAGGGTAAGGGAAATTGCACCAATATTTGTAAATCCATATACTTTCACCGGGAATACCACAGTTTCGCCAACGGTACCGGTAACACAAGGCAATTCGGTATGCGGAGCGTATTGCTGACCTGTAACCAGGCCATCCTTATAGTAAACAGATAAAGGGGTATCGCTTAATTCATTAATATTCCCATCGGCATATTCGCAGGAAGCGCCGTCATCCATCCACACCAGATCAGTCGTTCCTCCGGTATAATTAAACCTCAGCGCAACAATAGTGCTGTTGTCGGGAAGATTAACCGGAGAAAGCGGGGGTGCCTGCATGTTTTTTGTCCAGCTGAACCGGATATATTTTTTACCTCCGGGAGCATCCCGGCTGCCTATCAGCCATGTTCCTTTTGATGATAATTCAGGGTTAGAAATGTAAATATCCTGGTATACCAGGACGGAAGGATCGTACTCCAAAGTGAGAGATATGGCTCCAATATCGTTAAATCCATTCACTTTAACCGGGATATCCAGATTTCCCGGCGAAGCATGTGTAATAATAGGCGCCCATGTTAATGGAGCCAAAGTGCTGGAGACCAATCCCTGTATGTAATAATCAGCGAAAGGGGCATCGTTCAGCACTGTGAAGGCCCCGTTATTGTATTTTGCATATTCGCAGGAACTGCCATCGGTGGATGACCATGCTAAAGTTGCAGTTCCCCCGATATTTAAAAATGTAATATCAACCAGGTGCGCACCGTTAGGCAGGGTAACTCCGTATGAAGCATACCAACTGATGACAATACGGCCAGGGAGAGTGGTACCGTTTACAACAAATTCATTAAAAGCGGCATTTGGCAAGGCAATCTGAAAGGTAAGCACTGCAGGATCATAGTCCAGGATCAGCGAAACACTGCCTATATCTTCGAAATTGCTAACTGTAACCGGCACAACAACTACTCCACCAACAGGAGGATTAAGCATTTGCGGCACTGCTGTAACAGGTGCATTCTGCGAGAATAAACTCAGAAACATAAAGTATAAAAACCCTGTTAGTATAAGCCTGATCGGATTCATAGAGCCATGATTGAGTGTTACAAAAACTGTTAATTAAAAAAAGGAAGGAAGAGGGAAGCAGAATGCTCCCCTCTCCTTCCGCAAATTGTTATTGATTTACAATAAACTTGATTGTACGTACCATCTCTCCATCATTGGTTTTTAACCTTAAAACAACGGAATAGATTCCTGGTTTCAGTTCGCTTCCATCAGCAGGTAAGGTATACTTCCCTGCAACCTGGGTTTTATCCACAAGAGTTGTAACCTTTTGTCCCAACATGGTATGAACTTCGAGGGTAACCTTACCATCGTAAGGTATTTCGTAGGTAACCGTAGTTGTTTTATAGAAAGGATTCGGGTAGTTGCTCAGCGACAGTTGCTTGCTTCCCGTTTGATCAGGAACACCGAGCATTCCGTTATCAACCTGGTTAACCAAGAGTACGGCATTTTCAATCACGTCGTAATTTGCGTCGGCCAGTTCATTTAATGGATCCGAAACAAGATTAAGCAGGATAGAATTACCGTTTGTGAAAGCACTGGTAGTCTTAAGCGTCAGAGTAAGCAGGTTTCCATTAGCAGGTATTGCTACCGGCAAAGTAGAATTCCAGCCTATCCTTAACTCATTACCGTTTACTGTCCAGGTTACCGGATCAGTGCTTCCATTAACTCTAATATCCTGAACTTCCACCATATCGGACGGAATATCAAGGATCAGGGAAACAGCACTTACTTCCATTGCCGAAGCAGCACGTATCGGCAGTTCAATCTCCTGGTTTGCACCTGCTACCATAATGCCATCATTGGTAAGAGTCAATGACGAATTGGTCGATTTTGCAACACTGGGATTAAAGCTACCATTAAAATCACCTGTGCACATGGCATAAATGTTGAAATTCAGCACATTGCCACTTACTGGAACAGTAATGATTGTTTGAGAACAATTCGGATCCCAATTGTTCGAGATCATCTCATCCTGCTTCCAATATGACCATGTTCTGGTGAAGTCTTCGTTATAAACAAAATAGCGCTGAATCTTTAAAGCATCAGTCGAATTCACTGCATGATCATTAGTCGCATCACCAGCTAAGAATTTAACATGTTGAATCGATCCTCCAGCTACAGACCAATAGTTAGCTGCACCTGCATCGGTTGAGTTGATACCGCCTCTTGCTTTTGTGTTAGTGGTAACAGCAATAGTATAGGTATCTGGACAAAGACCAGTAAACTCAAAGTTTCCGCCATCATGCGTTGTACATGTTGCACCACCAGGAGTTAAAGTTAGTACAACATTGTCCATCAGCGTCTGGGCTGAGTTGTTGTATTTCAGTTTTCCACTGAGGGTACTCTTAATGATGGTGTAGGTAAAGGTCCAGTCAGCCGTAGTGGTTCCATCGCAGGCTGTGTAACGGTATGTCCAGACAACAGTACCATCGCAAGCCGGAGGTGTTGTTGAACCAACCAGGGTTGGAACGACATTGCGTCCGCAAGCATCAGTAATAGTTGCGGGTGCACCTGGATTAACAGCCTGGGCTGGTCCTGATACGGTTGAACTGCCATTTGATGGGGGAGTTAAGCCACCGGAATATAGAACGGTGTAGGTTTTTGCCCAATCCGCTGTGGTTGTTCCATCACATCCAACATATCTGTATAACCAGATCACAGAACCATTACATGTCAATGAAGCAGGAGATGAGACAGAACTTACAAACACGGCGTTCACGGTTCTTCCGCAAGCATCAGTAATAGATGCAGGGGCACCTGGATCTGTAGCGTATGAGGGACATGAAACCGTTGCTATGGAGGGAGTCGGAGGTGTCAATCCACCTGAATAAGTAACTGTATAGGTTTTTGTCCAGTCGGCAGTTGTTGTACCATCGCAATCTGTGTAACGGTATCTCCATATAACTATGCCATTGCATTCAGGAAGTGTTGGAGCCGGAGTTACCAGAATGGCATTTACAGTTCTGCCGCAGGCATCCATAATTGCTGCTGGCTGGCCAGGATCAACTGCCTGTGATGGGCAGGATACTGTTGCTGTTGCATTTGCAGGAGGTGTTAGCCCGCCAGAATAATCAATGGTATAGGTATAAACCCAAGGAGTTGATAACCCAGAACAATCAGCATAGTTGTATGTGTATACTTTGGTTCCTTCGCATCCATCATAAGTACCACTCTCAATAGGTGTTGGCGTTGGAATAACCGTTCCGCATACATCAGTAATAACTGGTGCTGTGTTCATATAGGTTTTAAACATCAAATCAGCCTCATAATAAGGGACTATTATGTAATTAGGAGGTGTGCAGCCATTACAATTATCCCAGGCATTACCACCAGCATAAGAGGTATTTGTACCTGCCCCAAGTTGAACTGAATTTACTATATACCCGGTTATCCAAAAGGTATATTGTGTGCCAGCCACCAAAGTGGGTGCAACATTTTGAGGAATTGACAATGTTTGCCATCCTGTTCCTGGCAAAGAACAAGGAGCGCTATACAATGGAGTACCAAAAGGACCATTTCCAAGGTATATTTCAAAAGATGGAGAAGCAACTCCTGCTATTGCATATACACTTACATCTATTTGAGTTAATTTACCACTAATTCCACAAGTGAAGGATTGTCCACTGGCTGTGTTATTATTAAACCACCCACCAAAAGATGTTTGCTGCTGGTCAACAGTTTGCTCTGCCAAAGGAGGAACTGCGGCTGAAAGACATGCAACCGTAATTGCTCCATTTGCCGGAACTACCGGCGGAGTGGTATGGTCAATGTTATAGGTATACGTCCATGAATAAGGAAGTCCTGAACAATCGGCATAATCATATGTGTAGGAAATTGCGCCTTCGCAGGTAACCGGGGCATATGTGTCATTATACGTAAAGTCATCCCAATAGATATCATAGGTAACCCCATTTGGAAGCAAAGGATCATTCGTATAGTTATAGCCCTGCAGGATGACACTCTTTAACCTGACTGAAGCAGTCGGGATGTATGAAGTGGTCACATAATTCAAGGAGCCTGCAGAAATGAGGAATTCTCCAGATGGTAACATCCTGATTTTTAGGGTTACCCACTTATCGTATGCAAAGCCGGCCGGTAATCCGATGTTAACCCATGCTCCAACTCCGCCTGCATCTTCAAATACCTGGAAACGAGGTCCGGGTGCATCACTTGCAAACTCAACAATCGGGTATCCGGATACTGCATTGGAAGTGTTTAATGCCACACCCCAGAATCCGGCCATACGCCTGTTGGTGAATTCCCAGGCTGCAGGTACATAGAGTTGTATCTTCACTTCATCAGTTGCTGCGCCAACGTTATAAGCCCTCCCCTGGGTCTTATAGAAACCGGTGCCCTGATAGTCTGAGGCATCAATGGATTCCAGTAAGCGGTTTCCACCGTCAATTGATACAGGTGAGGTAAATACCTTGGGATTGTATCTGTCAGTGTACCATACTCCGGTTGCTTCAAGTGCAGCTAACGTTACAGCAGCATCAAATTTATTAGTGAAACTTAGTTTTTTGGTTGGTGCGCCTGTTGTCAGTACATTACCGCATACATCCTGTACATTTGGCAGTAAAACAGGTGCTGTTGCAGCTGATTCACATTCAACTGTGCTTGCAATAGCTACAGGACCTCCGATTTCTGAAGGAGGAGTTGTATGGTCGATAGTGTAAGTATAGGTCCAATATGATACGTTAGCCGACAAATCCGTATACGAATAGGTATACACTCTTGAGCCTTCGCAGGTCAGGGAGCCTGGATTATCAACTGTGCTCACTAAAACACCGCTTATAGTACCATTACAATTATCACTTGCTGTTGGTACGGTAGGTGCTGTTGCGCTACTTACACACTGAACGGTAGAACTTCCATTTGTAACTGTTACAGGTGCCTGGTGATCCTCAACTTTTACGTTGAAGCTGCAGGTTGCAGTATGGAAGCTTGCATCTGTTACCGTTACATTAACAGCTGTGGTTCCTTTAGGGAATAAAACATCCGTTAAATTGCCTGTACCGCTAGCAGGAACTGCTCCTATTGCCGACCAGGTTACTACCTGTCCCGGGCAATTGTCGCCTGAACCTATGCTGAAACTCAACTTAGCAGTACATAAACCCAGGTCAGTATTATAGTATGCAGCCGGGGTCGGGCAACTTACAGTCGGGTTTTCGTTGTCGTTAACAACCACATCAAAGTTGCAGCTTGCAGTTTTTCCGCAGGCATCAGCCGTGTTGCAGGTAACCGTTGTTGTTCCTTTGTTAAATGCAGTTCCGCTTGACTGCGAAGGGGTAACCACCAGTTTACGTTGTAAGCTGGTATTGTCAATTGCCAGTTTATCAGCTGCTATAAAGTTAAACCACATGTAACGGTTACCACCTACACCGGCAATAGCGTCGGTAGTATTAATGGTGGTTGTCCATACGATGGCGCCTACGGCATTGCGGATATTGAAATCCATTGACAGGAAGCCTGCATTATTCCGTGCTTCCCACTCCATGGTGTACCATCCTGATGCAGTAATTGTTGCATATTGAGCTTGGCTTTGAATATAAGCCGGGCTCCATGCAGGTATTCCATTATTGGAATTGTTGCCAACGCATACATATATGCCGGTATTATTGCCGCCGACATGATAAACGAAATCGCGTAAGAACCCGGCCGAAGAATTGCTTACAGCCTGGTCTAAATCCCACCCGTAAGTACCGGTCGCAATACGCCCGTCTGTCATATCAAAATAAACATCTACACTCGATACAAATCCTAGCCCAAAGGTGCCGTTATACCCGCCAAGGCGGCCAAATGCTCCTGTTGTATTGGGGATAATATTTGCTGTAGAATTTATCAGTGCGTGTGCATTACCTGTTTTTGAAACAAGTCCGTCTGCTGCAAGGCTACCACTGACAACTCGTGTAATAGAACTTCCATAATTATTCCAGTCAGTCGAAGGACTATTTGGCGCATTACCACTTAACCATGCCGGATTTTCAAATCCCTGGAAGAATCCAAAATCTTTTGCAGTAGGATTAAATGTAACTACAGCAGAGCAAAGATTTGGATCTGTATTCTGTGTAATGGTTGGAGGACATGCTAAAACAGGATTAGTTACGTCGATAACATTTATTTTTTGCTGACATGTAGCTGTTGAGCTGCAGTAATTTGTAACTGACCAGGTACGTGTAATATACCCTGTCGAATTGCAAAGGTCCAGTTTACTCCTGTCATCGTCAAATGTAACAGGTGATGGATTAATACAATTGGTAGCTATTGCGTAACCAGTTGCATAAGGATCCCTTTCCTGGGTCTGATCTACAGTGACCTCATTGGGACAGGTAATCTGAACTGCCGGTGCTGCTGTTACCGTAAATGTTTTTGTGCAGGTAAGCACACCACAGTCGCTGGTAAAAGTAAAGGTAACAACCTTACTTCCACCACATGCGGCAGGCGCACCTGTATTATCATTCGTTAATACACCATTGCAGCCTGAAGCTGACGCAGTTGCCAGCCAGGTAGCAAATGCAGCGTCAATAGCAATCTGGGTCTGGCACGAAGCTTCGGTTTGATCTTCAGCACAAACCAATGCTATTGGTGAACCATAGCACTTCAGCGGATCAGGCATAAAGCCGGGATCCGACAGATCAGCACCACTTACAAGCCATTGGATATAAGTAACCGTCCCGGTGATGGCAGCTGCTACACCTGCCGGTGTGCTTGTTCCCCACCAGTTGCAGGTTGCATTTAATGTACCTGAACCGTTGTAAGCCAACCAGCTTGCAGCATTACCATTCTTGCTGAGTGAATTGTGTGTAGCGTTAATTGTTGCGCTTGCAGCAGTTCCCATATCGGTGCAAAGTGCGCTTACCTGGAAACCACCAGCAACGCTTGCGGGGTTTGTAATGAAGTTATTGTGAACATTAGCTGTTGCACCTTCCCTTACAATTATACCGAAACCATCGTTACCACCAAGTCCATAAGGATCTTTTCCGTTTCCGGTGAGTGTAGAAGCAGCTACTTCAACTATAGCATTTAAACCCCTGATATTGATGCCTCGGTTAAGGTTATCTGTTAAAGTACATTCAGTAACCGTAATATTTTGACCGGCACTTGCCAAAGTTGAAAAATCAGCAAATGAAAGACCTGCACAATCCTGGGCAATTTTACCAGTTCCGGTTACATTTACTTTATCAACCGCAGCGGTAATTGAGGTATTGGCTACAGCTCCTCCTGTGTAAACATATACACCTGCATGGAAACTTCCTGAAAAAGCACCTGCAAAACCTGACATGGTAATGCTGCTTACTTTCAGGTTTGATGGTGCACGAAGGCCTCCCCCGGCCGGGTCAATATTGATAGCTGCCACACCTTGCATTACACCGGTTATACCGCCACCTGTAATATTTGTTACCGGTGTGGTATTGAGGTTGTAAACAAGATAACCGTAATAAGCACCACTAATTGTATTGTTGCTGATAGTTGCAGCTGCGGTACCTGTGATTTTACTTAACAAGATACCCGGAGTTGGGTTTGAACCAGCCAGCTGACTGCTGAGAGTAATTGTGTTGTTCACAATTGCAAGGCTGTTAGTCGCACTGGCCGAAGTTCCGGTAGCACTGATACCTATTGCAGTTGCTGCAATGTTATTGTCGTGGATATTTGCACCTGCATCTGCTCCTATCATTAATATACCCGTAGCATTTCCGGTACCTGATAAGTTCTTGATTTCAGCAAATGCTTTTGCTCCATTTGTATTTAATGGGTTATCATGAACTTTAACACCAGCGATTGATGCGCCATTAATGATTACACCATCAATTGTGGCTGATGTATTACCGGCATTGGATCCGGTAGTCGGATAACTTTCGAAGTTATTCACATTAATTCCCAGGCCAACTCCTGATATTGTTCCGCCTGAAATAAGCGGGGCTGTCTGGCAATTCCATACAGCAATACCTGTTGTTGGCATAGCGGTAACTGCAGAACCATCAATAATATTAATTGAAGCAGTTGATGCAACACTCATGGAACTTAGTAATATGGCATCCCAGAAAGTTGTCTCATTAGCATTTGCCAGACCACTTATACTATTACCGCTTAAAGTGTAAGGAGAAGCACTGCCATATGCCAGGTTATGGAAGATCCCGCGTTTGCGGGCCTCAATAGTATTTCCTGAAATAACCTGAAAAGCTGGAGCACCTGGATTTGCCTGTGAGAAATTACCAGTTTGAATACCAATACGGACATTGGTCATACAGTTATTGGTAATTGCAGTGTATTGATTGTTATAAATCAATACGCCACCACCCCAGAATGCACCCCCAGAACCTGCATCATAAGTTCCAAAATCCTGGAATTTATTTTTGTTAATTAAATGTCCGCTCGAGGGGACCCCGGCAGGATAGTCATATAATGTAACTCCAAAATAAGAGAGGTTCTTAAAAATATTGTTTTCAACAGTCAGATTGTTTATCCCTGTTTCATAAACGGTTACACCCTCAGCTGCATCAATATCAGCACCATTTGTGCTGGTAAATCCGCTTGTAAGTAATGGGTTATCTCCATCAATTGTAAACCCTTTGATCGCAACATTTGATGCTGCTACGTGAAAGATTTCACCAGAACTGATTGCTTTAGTTGCAGGAACAACAATTGCTGCACCTGTACCACGCGAAAGGTCGCATCCATCGATTGTGGCTTTTGGCCCCAATAAGTCGACGGATTTATTAACAATGATATCTTCGGCATATGTACCGGCAGCAACCGTAATTACATCATGGTCGCCGGTATTATTGTTCGTTGCCGGATCACTGATTGCATCCTGTATCTTACAATATTCCAGGCCGGTATTAAGGTTTTTTACAGGCCTTACAGGAATAGTCCAAGCTTTGTCAACAAAACTGCTAACAAATACTATGGGGTCTGAACCTGACGATGCATATTCGCAATCACCTGATGAAGTACTCCATGTTAAATTGGTAAGCACCCCTGAAACAGCAGGTTTTAATTTAAAGTGGAGAGTGTACAAAACATCATTATCAACCAGGGCTAAAGCGTTTCCATAATAGGATAATGAATATAATCCGGCTGAAGCTCCGCTTGAAATAACTGATCCGTTTGCAGCAAGTGCCGGGTTAACGGTAACACTTTGGTATGTAAAAATCAGTGGATCATAATTGAGTTTCAAAGATATATTGCCTATATTCCTGAAATCCTGAACTCTTACAGGCACATCATATGTATCACATGTAACATAAGTAGGTGATTGTATAGTTGTAACCGGGTTAGGCAAAGTGTTTTCCAAATCAATGATAAGCACTTTACCATTAGTAAGGGTGATAATAATATTATCAAGGTAGGATAACATGATGGCATTCCAGCCGCTTCCAGTTGATATTGAAATAGTTTTTACTGTCTGAGCACCATAATCGTAGGTGGTACCTGCAGACCAATACGGACTACTATAACTCCAGTCTATTGGACTTGCTTGTATGTCAGCGAGTGTGGGAGCTCCGCTATAACCAGCCGGCGAATGATTCGAATCAAAAAATGTCATCTGGTTGGCCCCTGAACCAGTCTGGTAAGTTGTCCAAACATTATAAGGAGCATTATAACCATTATAATACATAGGTTCGGAAGTTAGCCGTTCGCCATACCACCCATGGGCATTCCCAACAGTGTAAATGCCCCAGTAGAAATCGACATTAGTTGCTGGAGGAGGAGTTGGTAACACTTTTTGCGTAGAGAACTGCAGACTTGCAATGTCGTCAATGGTGAATGTACCTAAATCGGTTAACGGAAGGTAAAACTCCATCTTACTGAGGGCCTGGTTATTTTTCCAGGAACCTGTGCCAAGGATTTGTGGGGAAGGAGAACTTGTTGCAATACCTCCCCAGGTTGTGGCGTTCGTGCTATATAACGTAACGTTATAATTAGCAGAAATGGCAACACTGCATAATGTCAATAATGCAATGAGCAGAGTAAATGTTTTATTCATGATTTTTAGTTTTAAAATTTATGATATCGGGTAAAAAAGAGATTATATTCAGTTGAAAGTACTAAGGCGGTCCTCTGTCGGAATTATGGGTAAACGACAAACGGATTAAGGCAAAAGTTTGATGAAACTTGCTGCCTGGTATGAAAACAGTATTTCGGTTATGGGCCGACAGTTTTGCAGCGTCTTCCTGTATTTTCGCAGAACTGCAGAGCATGAAAGTTTTGATAAAAACACTCTGCGTTTTTGTTTGCGCCATGCCGTGATTGGCCAGCAGGAGAGCCGAAATAGATATAAAGTGTAAAAACATATTTTCCAGGCTCCGATAAGGAAAGATTAAATCCATGCGCCTGTTTGCCGGATTTTCAACAGGCAATTCAGAACCAGGCCTTAAAGTCAGTGAAATCTGAAAACGGCTGTGTGTACCCGACATTTACTTCTCTTTTATTAATATATAAGCTTGATTAACAGGATTTTGATATCTGACCTGATTTAATATGCAATCTTATGATGTATTGGCTGGATTTATTGTAGGATAAATGATAAATGATTGTAGGATAAGGACTATTTATCTGTAGCTGAATTCCTACATGCTTTGACTGAAGTAGTCGCATTGAGGTGTTTTAACGGCTAATTCTTATTTTGAGGTGCTATTGTTTTTTGCAATTTTCTCTTGAAATAGTTTTTATTTATCTTCTTGTCCTTTTGTCTTGATACAAAAGGACCAAAAGATCAAGGCTTTATATAAA